>CALEYW010000025.1 GCA_937927945.1 uncultured candidate division WPS-2 bacterium
ACGTCCGGTGGTGTGGGAGGACGGGGGCGGTGACGCCCCCTCCTACCCGATTCCGTCGCTACACGTTCCGGCCCACTGCGCGACCGAATGGTAGGGGGTCGAGAACGAGTTGGGTGCACTTGCCGCTGAAGGAACCTGCCAGCGCTCACGATTCGAGCCCGCTTGCGCGCACGTGATCGCGCCCTTGTGGTCGGCGGCGGCTTCGACTTCGCGCGAATAGCGCAGCGTCTGGAACTGGAAGCTCACGTTCGCGAGCGTGTCGATCACCCCGCTGTACTTGCCGCCGGTCGCGAGATTGGCGAGGATGTCGCCGATCGTATACGCCGTCGCGACCTTTTGCTGCTTTTGATATAGGTGCATGACATCGTGATGGATGTCGCGACGTTTCGTGGCAGAGCACGCTGGCAAGCTCTTCGCGGTACCGCACGAACTTCATCAGCGAATCGGTCACGTAGACGTTTCCGCCGGGAACGGCGAATGCCATTACCGTACCCGCATGGGCGCAAGGCCGCGCACGCGGCCGATCAGGTCCCTCCCGACAAAACTGAGCAGGGAGGCGGCGTGCGCTGGCGCGCGCTAAAACTTATATCCTGACCCCGGCGGGAACATCCCCTTGTGCTTTTTCGCGACGGGCTTGTACGCCGTCGTACGCGCGGCGGCGGCACGTGACGCAGCGGCCGTCAGCGGCGTCGCGCTCGCGACGTTCGCCGAATACCGGCCGAACAGCGCCGGATTGCTCTGGAATTCCTGCTCGAGCGACGCGATGCGCGCCTGGTCCGTCGGGTGGTCGGAGAGGAAGTTCGGCGGCGAGCTGGTGTTGATCGTTTCGAAGCGCTTGAAGAGCCAGACCATCCCCCAGGGATTGGAGCCGGCTTGCGCGCACGTCTGCGCGCCCTTGTAGTCGGCGGCCGCTTCGACGTCGCGCGAATACCGGAGCGTCTGGAACTGGAAGCCCACGTTCGCAAGCGTGTCGATCGTGCCGCTGTACTTCCCGCCGGTCGCGAGGTTGGCCAGGATGTCGCCGATCGTGTACACGGTCGCGGTCTTTTGCTGCTTCTGGTACAGATGCAGGACATCGTGATGGATGTCGTGAGACGTTTCGTGGCAGAGCACGCCCGCCAGCTCTTCGCGGTTCTGCACGAACTTCATGAGCGAGTCCGTCACGTAGACGTTTCCGCCCGGGACGGCGAACGCGTTCGGCTGTGTCTCATGCACGACGATGAACTGGAATGGATGATAGTACTGCGAGTCAGCAACACGCTTGATCTGCTGTGCGATCGGGTTGAGGATCGCGTAGTAGGGCGAGTTGCTGATGATCTCACCCTTTTGCTTGAGCTGCTGGTATTCTTGTTGCCCGATCTGCGTCTCGACCTGGTCGTCGCTGGACTGCGCGCGAGCCGGCGCCAAGCCGGCAAGTGCCACCAAGCTGAGTCCCATGAGCGCGGCGATAAGTTTCATCTCCCGGGTAACGTACCCGCTCGGCGCGAAGTTCGAGCATGCCGAGCGCTCGGGTCCCTCCAGCTAATGAAGCAGGCAGGCGCTGTGCGCGAGCGCACGCCGCGGAGGGAGGAAGAAGGCGGGCGCCGCTTGCGTCGTAACCTCCGCCTTCGGTGGCACATCACGGGGCGACGCGAGGAATCACCATCATCCGCGCGAACCTCGCCCCTTCGTCCGGCCGCGGGTGTGATGTAATGGTAGCCTGCGACCTTCCCAAGGTTGATGCGCGGGTTCGATTCCCGCCACCCGCTCCAATGCGACCGGCGACGTAGCCAAGTGGTAAGGCTGAGCTCTGCAAAAGCTCCACCCCCAGTTCGATTCTGGGCGTCGCCTCCAATCGTTCTGCTCGTCGTCGCGTTCCTCGCGACGGCGATTGCAGGCCCCCTGATCGGCATCCGGCAGTTGGATGCCGCCTCGGGCGCACAGGTGCGGCTGTCCAACACGCGCAGCGACCTGGACGCCCTCTTGCGGACCCAGCTCGCGGAAGAGACGGGCGTTCGCGGGTACATCGCGACCCGCGACCCGAGCTTTCTCGAAGCCGACAAGCCGCCGGATGCCGACTTCGACCGCTTGGCCCTCGACCTGGAGGCCCGGCTGCGCGCCGAGCAGATCCCGCGCGGTCCCGAAGTCGTCGAGGACATGCGCAACCTGCACCGGACCTGGGAACAGCAGGTCGCGCTCCCGCTGATCCGCGATCCGGGCTCGCACGCCGCGTACGGGCAGCAGGCACAGGGGAAGTTTCTGACCGACGAGATGGGCCGGGATGCCGCGCAGCTGCGCGCCTCGCTGCAGCTGGCGGGCGACGCCGTCCAGGTGACGCTGCGGCGCCGGATCAACGCCACGGTCGCCATCAGCGCGGGAATCATCACGCTCTTCGCGATCTTGGCCCTCTGGTACGCGATCAGCCACGCCAGCGCCATCGCGCGCCTGGGCCGTGAGCAAACGCTGGTCGACGCCCTGCAGCGCACGCTGCGGGTGAGCGGCCAGCGCCTGCCCCGCACGAAGATCGGCTTCGCCTATGCCTCGGCCACGCGCGAAGCGCTGATCGGCGGCGACCTGCTGGACGCTTGGCGCACCGGTCCCGACGGCGGCTGGTTCTTGATCGCCGACGCGAGCGGAAAGGGGATCGAGGCCGCGCGTCACGCGGCCTTCGCGCAATACGCGATCCGGGCGCTGGCCGCCGGCGCAAGCGACCCGGCCGACGTCGTCAGCCGTTTCAACCTGCTCTTTCTGGACACGATCGACGACCCGTCCGCCTTCATGGTGCTGTTCCTGGGGGCGTTCGATGCGCGCACGCAGACGCTGCGCTATGCGAGTGCCGGCCACGGCACGGCGTACGTGCGCCGCGGCTCGATCGTCGAGCAGCTTCCGCCGACCGGGGCGATCGTCGGACTCGACACGGAACAGACGTACGCAACGGAGACCGTCGCGCTGGCGCTGGGGGATATCGTGCTGCTGGCGACGGACGGGCTCAGCGAGGCGCGCGACCGCCGCGGCGAGCTGCTCGGCGAGGACCGGATCGTCGCGCTCTTTCGCGAGGCGCCGGTCGATCCGCAGGCGCTGTGCGACGTCCTGGTCGCCTCGGCGGACGATTTCAGCGGCGGCGTCGACGACGACATGGCGATCCTCGCGCTGCGCGTCGTCCACGAGGACGGCGCCGTCGCCGCGTTCGACGCGATTCCGGCCAATGGCGCCCTCGACGAGGGCTCCGTGTAAGTTGCCCGGCCCTGGGCTCGCACCTCGAAGAGCAAACTCGGGCCGACGGCGAAGAGCGGCGGGTCGTGCTGGCCCGCCGGATCATCCCCTGTCTCGATATCAAGGACGGACGCGTCGTCAAGGGCGTCCGTTTCGTCAACCTCAGCGACGCGGGCGATCCCGTGCTTCTCGCACGCCGCTACGAGGAGGAAGGGGCCGATGAGCTCGTCTTTCTCGACATCACGGCGACCGTCGAAGGCCGCGGCGCGACGCTCGCGGTCGTGCGCGCCGTCGCGCGCGAGCTGACGATTCCGTTCGCCGTCGGCGGCGGCGTGCGCAGCGTCGACGACGTCAACGATCTGCTGCGCGCCGGCTGCGACAAGGTGAGCGTGAACTCGGCGGCCGTGCGCGACCCGTCGCTCGTGACCGAGGCGGCGCGCCGTTTTGGTGCGCAATGCATCGTCGTCGCGATCGACGCGCGCCGTTCGGATGCGGCGCCCTCCGGCTTCGAAGTCGTCGTCGACGGCGGGCGAACGCCGACCGGGCGCGATGCGGTAGCGTGGGCACGCGAACTCGAGGAGTTGGGTGCGGGCGAACTGCTCGTCACCTCGATCGATCGCGACGGAACGCGCGACGGCTACGATCTGCCGCTGACCCGCGCGATGCGCGCCGCGTGCAGCCTGCCGGTGATCGCCTCGGGCGGCGCCGGGAAGATCGCCGATTTCATCGACGTCTTCAGTGAAGCCGACGCCGACGCCGCGCTGGCCGCCTCGCTGTTCCACTACGCGGAGTTGGCGATCGCGGACCTGAAGGATGCGCTGGCCGGCGCGGGCGTCGTCGTCCGGCGCGATCCGGTGGCGGTATGAGCGCGCCGCTGCCCGAGATCGCGTGGGGCGCGGACGGCTTGGTCCCGGTGATCATTGCCGACGCGACCAGCGGGGCCGTGCTGACGCTTGCGTATGCCGACCGCGAGGCGCTCGCGCGCACGCTCGCCAGCGGTTCGACGTGGCTCTGGAGCCGCTCGCGCAGGGAGCTGTGGAACAAGGGCGCGACCTCGGGGAACACGCAGCGCGTCGTGTCGGTCTCGGTGGACTGCGACGCCGACGCACTGCTCTATCGCGTCGTTCCGAACGGGCCCGCGTGCCACACCGGCGCGCCGACGTGCTTCACGACGACCGTCGCGCTGGCGGGCGCCGAGACCGAGCCCGAAGGCGAGCGGTTCGCGCGCTCGGTCGGCGCGCTCGCGCGCACGCTCGAAGCGCGCAAGGCGCATCCGCCCGAGGGTTCGTACACGGCCAAGCTGTTCGCCGGCGGCGTCGATCGCATCGCCAAGAAGATCGGCGAGGAAGCGACGGAGGTCGTCATCGCGGCGAAGAACGACGATCGTGCCGAACTCGTGTGGGAGACCGCGGATCTCTTGTACCACGTGCTGGTGCTGCTGGCCGAGCGCGGCGTTTCGCTCGACGACGTCGGAGCAGAGTTATCGCGACGCGCGAAGCCGGCGGACTGAGGCAGCTCGCGGGGATCGGCCCCGAAACGGCTGCGAAGTTCGCGGAGCTCGACGTGACGACGCCGGCCGCGCTGCTGGCCTACATCCCGCGAGCGTATCGGGATTGGCGCACGCCGACGCCGATCGGCAGCCTGCGCGAAGCCGACGGTGAGACGATCGTCGTCGGCCGGGTCGTGCACGTCAAAGAGCGCAAGGGCCGGCTCGCATTGATCACGGTCGTGCTCGCCGACGACACCGGCCGGGCCGAAGCGAAACTGTTCGGGCGCGCCTTCTTGTTCGGCAAACTCGCGCCAGGCGATCGGCTGTTCGTCGCGGGCCGCGTCACGCGCGCCGGTCTGCTGCCGGAACTCAACGTCACCGCGCATCGCATCCTGCGCGAGGGCGAAGTCTTCGAAGGTGAGATCGTTCCGGTGTACGGCGCGACGAAGGACTTGCCGACCAAAACGATCCGCACCGTGATCGCGAAAAATCTTGACCGGCTGATCGCCGAGCGCCACGACGTGCTGCCGCCGGCGCTGGTCCGGCGGTTCGACTTGCCGCCGTTGCGCGACGCGTGGCGCGAGGTGCACGCGCCGCGCGATCTCGACGCGGTTGCGCGGGCCCGCGAGCGGATCGTGTTCGACGAGTTCTTCGCGATCGCGCTGGCCGCGGCGGTGAAACGGGCGCGCCGCGAGGCGGCCGGCGGCGCGCGCGCGATGACGGTCCCGTCGGGTTTTTGGGATGCCTTCACGGCGCAGCTGCCGTTCGCGCCGACCGCCGCGCAGGCGCGCGTGGTCGCCGAGATCTGGCGCGACATGAGCCGCACCGCGCCGATGAACCGGCTGCTGCAAGGCGACGTCGGCAGCGGCAAGACGCTGGTCGCCGCCGCCGCGATCGTCCTCGCGCACGCGAGCGGCGTCCAGTCGGCGCTAATGGCGCCGACCGAGATCCTCGCCGCGCAGCACGCGGCGAAGCTCGCCCCGCTGCTGCTGCCGTTCGGCGTCACCGTCGAGGCGGTGTTCGGCTCGCTCGGCGCGCGCGAACGCCGTCGCGCCGAAGACCGGATCGCCTCGGGTGAAGCGGCGCTCGCGGTCGGCACGCACGCACTCTTGACCGAGAGCGTGACGTTTCGCGAACTCGGCCTCGTCGTCATCGACGAGCAGCACCGCTTCGGCGTGGCGCAGCGCGCGCGCTTGCGCGCCAAAAGCGGAACGCCGCACACGCTCTCGATGACCGCGACGCCGATTCCGCGCTCGCTCGCGCAGACGCGCTTCGCCGACATGGACTCCTCCGTGCTGGACGAGCTGCCGCCGGGCCGCACGCCGATCCGCACCTTCGTCCTGCGCGAGAGCTACAAGGAACTCGCCTACGATTTCGTGCGCCGGAACGTCGAGCTCGGCCGGCAGGTCTACGTCGTCGCCCCGGCCATCGACGCGACGGAAACCGCGCTCACCGGCGCCCTCGCCGAGGCGGAGGATTTGCGAACGCGCGTCTTCCCCGATCTCAAAGTCGACGTGCTGCACGGCAAGATGCCGGGCCGCGAGAAGGACGCGGCGATGGACCGTTTCAAGCGCGGCGAGACCGACGTGCTCGTCGCGACGACCGTGGTGGAAGTCGGGGTCGACGTCCCGAACGCGTCGGTCATGATCGTCTTGGATGCGAACCGCTACGGCCTCGCGCAGCTCCATCAGCTTCGCGGCCGGGTCGGGCGCGGCGTCGCCGAATCGTTTTGCATCCTGATCGCGCCCGACGATGCCGGCGAGATCGAACGGCTCGACGTGCTGGAACGGACGACCGACGGCTTCGAGATCGCCGAGGCGGATCTGCGCATCCGCAAGGCGGGACAGCTCGCCGGGACGCAGCAGGCGGGCGACATGGCGCTCATCGGCGACATCGTCGACGATTTCCGCATCTACGAGCACGCCAAGACCGCCGCCGACGAGATCGTGCGGACCGATCCCGATCTGCGTGCGCCGGAGCACGCGCCGCTGCTCGCGCTCCTGAGCGAGAGTGCCTCGGCGCGCGCGCTGCTGGTGACCGCGTGAATTCTGTTCCGGAAATCGCGATCGGCTTCGATTTCGATCACACGCTCGGCGTCGACAACGCGCTCGAACGCAAAGCGTTCTACGCGTTTGCGGCCGAGCTCGGCGCTCCGCTCGATCCGCGCGACGGCGTATGGCCTTCGCGTATCGAGGCGCTGCTCGGCGCGTTTCGCGCCGGCGAGATCACGCTCGAGCACATGATTGCGCGCTTCGGTGAAGCGCTCGGCATGCGGGGTGCCGATCCGGAGCGCTGGCGCGCGCTGTGCTACGCGCTCGTAGAGGACTTGGTCCGTCCGATCGACGGCGCCCTCGAGCTGCTCGATACGCTGCGGGCGCGCGGCATACCGCTGGCGATTCTGACCAACGGCTGGTCGCCGCTGCAGCAGAAGAAGATCGCGCGCGCCCTCGGCCCCGGCGCCGTCGAGGAGATCTTGGTCAGCGACCGGATCGGCGCGGTGAAGCCGGACCCTGCTGCGTTCGCCGCGCTGATCGACGCGCTCGGCGTCCCGGCGGGACGAGCGTGGTACGTCGGGGACAATCCGCGCGGCGACATCGGCGGTGCGCTGGCCGCAGGCCTGGGCGCCGTCTGGTTCGATTGGGAGGGTCAGACGTATCCGCCGGACGTTCCGCCGCCGACGATGCGCATCGGCGCCTTGCGGGAGCTGGAGACGCTGGCCCAGAACACCATCGCCCCATAACTCTATGGGGACGCTCACGATCACCGGAGGAACGCTCCGCAGCCGGCGGGTGCCGATTCCTTCGGGCCGCGCGGTGCGACCAACGCCTTCCAAAGTCAAGGAAGCGCTGTTTTCGATCCTCGGTCCACGCGTCGCCGACGCCCGCGTGCTCGACCTCTTCGCCGGCAGCGGGGCGCTCGGATTCGAGTCGCTCTCCCGTGGTGCGGCGCACGTCACGTTCGTGGAGCGCCATCGGCCGACCGCCGACGCGCTGCGAGCGGCCGCTCGCGAGCTCGGCGTCGACGCGCAGGTCGCCGTGATCGCTGCCCCCGCCGAACGTGCCGCACACGCCCTTGCCGGCCGCTACGACCTGGTGTTTGCGGATCCGCCGTATGCAGAGCCGTATCCGGCGAAGACGTTTGCGACGCTGCGCGATCGGCACGCGATCGACGCGGCGACGACCGTCGTCTACGAGCATTCCTCCCGCGATGCGGCTCCGGCCGATCCCGCGATGCCCCTCGAGCGCGCCGAGCGGTACGGTGAGGTGGCGCTCGCGTTCTTGCGACCCAGCGAGGCAGCGGCGTGAACGGCAGCCCGAGCAGTCCCCATTCGGCGGTCTATCCCGGTTCGTTCGATCCGCTCACCCGCGGTCATTTGGACGTGATCGAACGCGCCGCGCAGCTGTTCGACCACGTGCTGGTCGCCGTCGTCGTCAACCCGCAGAAGCGCGAGCCGCTGTTCACCCTCGACGAACGCGAGGCGATGATTCGCGAGACGGTTGCCCACTTGGACAACGTTCAAGTCGATCATTTTCGCGGACTGCTGGCCGATTTCGTGCGCCACCGCGCGGGAACGGTCATCGTCAAAGGGTTGCGCGTCGTCTCCGATTTCGAGAGTGAGATGGCGACCGCGCTGATGAATCGCTCGCTCTCCGCCGTCGACACCGTGTTCCTGCCGAGCGATCCGCGCTGGTCGTTCGTCAGCTCGACGCTCGTCAAGGAAGTGTACAACCTCGGCGGGGATGTTACCGCCTTTGTCCCGCCCGCCGTGTTGCGCGTCATGCAAGCCAATCGTCCCCCGCATCCCGTCCCGCCGAACGTCAGCTCGTAGCACTAGGAGATCAAGACATCATGTCCGTGTATCGCGTGATCGACAAGCTCGAAGCGTCCGTCAAGCAAGGAACGGTGTTGCCGCTGGGCTACCGCATCGTCAGCGAAGAGCGCATCCTCGAGTTGATCGAGAAACTGCGCGCGTCGCTGCCCGAAGAAGTCGGCCGGGCCCGCACGATCGCCAAGAACGGCGACCGGCTGGTTCGCGAAGCGCAGGAGAAGGCGCAAGCGATCGTCGTCGAGGCCTCGCAGGCGCAGTCGCAATTACTCGATGACAACGAGATCGTGCAGCGCGCGCGCTCGACCGCGGAGTTCGTGCTGCGCGAGGCCGAGCAGAAAGCGTTGCGCGTGCGCGAGGGCGCGGACGCCTACGCCGCGCAGGTCCTCACCGATCTCGACGCACGCCTCTCCGGCGCCCTCGGCTCGGTCAAGAAGGGCATCGACGCGCTGGCCGGCTCCCGGGCGGCATCCGTCGCTGCCGCCGCACACTCGTCCACGCTGGCCGACGCGGCGGCGAAGTCCAAGCGCGCCGCATTCGACGCCCAGAGCGAGCACGCCACCGCCGAGCTGGAGTCCGTGTAGCGTCCCGATCGGGCCGCCCGACGCGGTGAACGAAAAGGTCGGATTCGACGGGAAACCGTTGGTTCCGATCACGTTGAAGGTATGCGGTACGCTCGCCTGGCCGTTCTGGATCATGATCTGGGTGCCCGGCGCGAAGGCCAGCGCTGCGAGCGAACCTGCTGCGTGAAGCCGGCGACCGCGCCGAACGTCGGGTCGTTCTCGGTCCCCGGCGAGGGGGCGCCGCTCACTGCCGGTGTCGGCGAAGGCGTCGTCAGCCTAAGGACGCGAGGTGAAGCGCTTCTGAAAAGGTGAGCGCCCGCGCTTCAGAAAGTTTTCATCTCGAGACCGTCGCTCCGTTCCACGCTACGGGCGAGCGTCGGCGTGAAGTCCAGGTTCTTGGTGAGGAACGCGTAGCGGTCGGCGACCTCGTCGATGATCTTCTCGGTCGGGCGTCCGGCGCCGTGGCCGGCCTTCGATTCGACGCGCAGCAGGATCGGGGCGTCACCGGCCTGGGCGTGCTGCAGCGCCGCGGCGAATTTGAACGAGTGCGCCGGATAGACGCGGTCGTCGTGATCGGACGTCATCACGAGCGTCGGCGGGTAGTGCGTTCCGTCCTTCACGTTGTGATAGGGCGAATACGCGTACAGATACTTGAACTGGTCGGCCGACGCTTCCGAGGACCCATAGTCGGTCACCCACGCCTTGCCGACGGTGAACTTCTGAAAGCGCAGCATGTCCAGCACGCCCACCTCGGGGATCGCGGCGCCGAAGAGGTCCGGGCGCTGCGTGATGGCGGCGCCGACCAGGAGGCCGCCGTTGGAGCCGCCGTTGGCCGCGAGCTTTGCCGACGAGGTGATCTTTTTGTCGATCAGCAGCTGCGCCGCGGCGACGTAGTCGTCGAAGACGTGCTGCTTGTTCGCGAGGCGCCCGGCATCGTGCCAGGCGTCGCCGTATTCGCCTCCGCCGCGCAGCGTCGCCACCGCGTAGGCGCCGCCCATCTGCAGCCACATCGCGACGGCCGACGAGAAGAACGGCTTGATCGAGATGTTGAACCCGCCGTATCCGTAGAGAATCGCCGGGGTGCTGCCGTCGAGCGGCACGTCCTTGCGGTGCGTGACGAACACCGGGATCTTCGTTCCGTCCTTGGAGGTCGCGAAGATCTGCTCGGTCACGAACGGGCTGGGATCGAACGCGATCTTCGGCCGGACGGCGACGGTGCTCGCGCCGGTCTTGGTGTCGTACTTGTAGATCGTCGTCGGATACGTGAACGAGGTGAACGCGTAGTACGCGATCCGATCCTCACGGTGCGCGCCCGGCAGGCCGCCGCTGCCGATCCCGGGCAGGTCGATCGTCCCGACGGGACGCCCGCGCAGGTCGGTGATGCGCACCAGCGAGTGCGCGTCGTGCAGATACTCCGCGTAGAAGCGGTTGCCGATCAGCGAGACGCCCTGCAGCGCGTCGGCATTCTGCGGGACGATGTCGTGCAGCACGTGCCGCGGATCGGTCAGGTCGACGTAGGCGAGACGGCTGCGCGGCGCGTTCAGGTTCGTCTGCACGTAGATGCGGTTGCCGTCGTCGCCGACCACGTTGTACTGCACGTTGGGATCGAGATCGTAGATCTGACGGAACGCCGAGTCCGGCTCCGCACGGCGCTTCCATGCCAGGCTGTTGCCGTCGCCCTTGCTGCGGAAGAAGAAGACGTAGCGCTCGTCCTCGGTCGCGGCGGTGCCGACGAACTGGTCGGGGTGCGCGGTGGACGCGTAGACCAGACGGTCGGCCGACTGCGGGGTACCGAGCGTGTGGAAATACACCTTCTGCACGCCGAGCGCGCTCAGGGTCGCGTTGGCGGACTGCGGCTTGTCGTAGGCGGCGTAGTAGAAGCCCCGGTTGCCGACCCAGGTGGCGCCGGAGAACTTGCTCCACTCGATCGTGTCGTGCAGGTCGCGCCCGCTGGCGACGTCCTTGACGTGCCAGGTCTGCCAATCGGAGCCGGACGACTCCGTCGCGTACGCCACGTAGCGTCCGTCGAGGGTGAACGACTGGCCCGCGAGCGCGACGGTCCCGTCGCTCGCGAGGGTGTTCGGGTCGAGCAGCACGCGCGGCGTGCCGTGCTCGCCGGCGCGTACGTACAGGACGCTTTGATTCTGCAAACCGCTGTTGCGGGAGAAGAACCAGAACCGTCCCTGACGGAACGGCGCGCTGAGCTTCTCGTAATTCAGCAGCTTGCGGTACGCGTCGCGAATCGCGGTGCGTTGCGGGATCGCGTCGAGATACGAACGGGTGAGGTCCCCTTCGGCTTTGACCCACGCGGTGGTCTGCGACGCGTCGACGTCTTCCAGCCAGCGATACGGGTCGGCGACCGTCGTCCCGAAATACGTGTCGGTCACGGTGCCGCGCGGTGCCGCCGGATAGGTCATCCCGGCAGCCAGCGCGGGCGCGGCGAACAGCAAGGCAACGACGGCGAGAGCAAGTCGGCGCAACGGGACTCCTCGGACTGGCGGTTAGACGGGCGGCGCTTGCACGCCGTGAGCGAATGCTTCGAGACGCGCCCGGTCAATGGAACGGACGCGGCCGCGGTCGAGTTCGACGGCGGCGGCGTTCTTGAGGCGGATCAGCGCGCGCGCGGCCATGTCGCGGACCGTTCCGGCCGCCGCGGCGATCTGCGCTTGCGAGAGGTTTTCCACGCCGGGAAGTCCGGGCGCCATGCCGACGGTGGCCGGCGCGTACGACATCAGAAACTTCGCAACGCGCTGGAGCACGTGCGCGAACGCGAGGTCGGCGATCGTGTCGATCGAACGCCGCCGCGCCTGCGATGCCGCGGCGAGGAAGCCCAGCGCGAGCTCCGCGTCGTTGCGTACCGCGTGCAGAACCGCTTCGGTCGGGACGAGCACGAGACTGCAATCGGTCAGCGCTTCGGCGCGCGTCGTGGCGCCGCCGCCGTCGAAGGTACCGGACTCGTTGAGCGGATCGTGCGTCAGCCGCTCGCCCAGCGCGTGCGTCTTGCCGTCGGGCGAGAGCAGCGTGTACACGACCTTCCCGGTGCGGACGAAGCCCAGGTACGGCCACATCTCGCCTTCGTCGAAGATCGTCTCGCCGGTGCGGTACGCGCGTTCGGTAGCGAGCGAGGCCAGTTCGCCGATCGTCGACTGTTTGGCGTTCGAGAACGGGGCGGTGTGCGAGAGGAACGTCGCGGCGTCGGCGCGCTCGTCGATGCGCTCGAGGCGAATCGTCCAGCGGCCGCTGCCGAGATTTCGCGCATCCCACGAAAAACGGCCGGCGCGGTACTGCTGGAACTCGTTGCGAAGCGAGCGCGGGTCGCTCTCCTCGTTCAGTTCCAGCGTCCCGCCGACCGGAAGCTTGTCGAACGCGTCGAAAATTCGCGCGCTCCTATTCTGGGCGGGCAAAGTGCGTGCGTCGATTGTGACAGACGCCGCGCGGGCGGTGGGCATCGGTTGGTGGGATGCTCCGCAGGGGGCGCATTCCCTGCGACGGAAGGCCTCGGCCGTGCAACAGCTGCGCCGCTCGGCCGCGCGCGCGCTCGACGTCCTGGCCGTCGCGGTGCTCCTGGCGGCGGTCGTCCGCTTTGGTTGGCCGTACGTCGCCGGCTCGCTCCACCGCGGCGTCGCCCCCGCTCCGCCGGTCTCGCTCGCGACCCTCTCCGGCGGGCGCTTCGATCTGGCCAGCCGCCGCGGCCGGTTCGTTTTCCTCGACTTCTACGCTACCTGGTGCGAGCCGTGCCGAGCGTCGATCCCGCTGGTCCAGCGCTTCGCCCGGGCCCACCCGGGGGTCGACGTCGTCTCGATCGACGTCGGCGAACCAAGCGGCCTCGTGCGGCCATTCGCTGCCGCGTTCAAGATGCACGACGTCGCCCTGGACCCCGACCTGACGGTCGCCCATGCGTTCGCGGTCGACGGGTATCCGACGATGGTGGCGGTTGACGCGGCCGGCCTCGTCCAGGCTCGCTGGATCGGCTACAACCCCGACATCGAGCGTGCGATGGCCGATGCGCTGCGCAAGGCCAGCGTCGTCGGATTCGAGCGGCCCGCCGTCAGCGGCCGGTGAACTGCGCTTTGCGCTTTTCGAGGAAAGCGCTCGAACCCTCACGGAAATCGGCGGTCGTGATCGCGGCTCCGAAACGGAGCGCTTCGAGCGCGAGCCCGTCGGCGAGCGTGAGCGCGGCGCCGTCGACGATCGACCGCTTTGCGGCGTCGATCGCGAGCGGGGCCTTCGAGGCGATCAGCCCGGCGATGCGCTGCGCTTCGGGCAGCAGCCCCTCCGCAGGGGTCACCTTCTGGACCAGGCCGATGCGCAGGGCCTCGGCGGCGTCGATCATCTCGCCGGTCAGGCACAGGTACATCGCCCAGCCCTCGCCGACCAGCCGGGTCAGGCGCTGCGTACCGCCATAGCCCGGTAGGATCCCGAGGTTGACCTCGGGCTGGCCGAACTTCGCGTTCTCGCTCGCGATCCGGATGTCGCAGGCCATCGCGATCTCGCACCCGCCGCCCAGCGCGAATCCGTTCACCGCGGCGATGACCGGGACGCGCATGCGTTCGATCGCGACCGTGAGCGCTTGCCCGCGCCTGGCCTGCGCCTCGGCGGCGCGCGCGCTCGGCAACGCGTTCAGTTCCGAGATGTCGGCACCCGCCGCGAACGCCTTCGGCCCCGCTCCGGTGACGATGACCGCGCGCAGCGCGTCGTCGGCATCGAGGTCGGCGAACGTCGCGCCGAGTTCGTCCAGCATCTGAAGGTTGAGAGCGTTCAAGACGGCAGGGCGGTTGAGCGTGACGGTCGCCACGGCTCCGGAACGTTCGAGCGCGATGGTGGTTGGCATGGGCGGTGGCCTACGTCGGGGTTTTGTAAACGCCCTTTCGTCTGTTATGGTTGGGATGCCATGCGAACCGCTTATCACCAGGCGCTGGAGAACACACGTCTCGACGTCGTCCGACTGGGAGCGCTCGTCTCGGACGCGATTCGCTCGGCGACGCAAGCACTCGAGCGACGTGACGTCGTGCTGGCGGGACGCGTCGTCGCCGGTGACGATGAGGTCGACGAGATGCGGCGCGGCGTCGAGGCGACGTGCATCGAGCTGATCTGGAAGCAGCAGCCGGTCGCCGGGGAACTCCGCGCGATCGCCGGGATGCTGCAGATCGTCACCGACCTCGAGCGCATCGGCGACTACGCGGTCGACATCGCGAAGAACGCGATCAAGCTCTCCGACGTCGCGGTGCGCCCGGCGAGCGTCGAAGTCGGCCGCATTGCGAACCTCGCATACCAGATGCTGCTCGACGTCATGCGCGCGTATCGGGAGGGCGACCGGGAACTCGCCGACGCCGTCATCGAGCGCGACGACGAAGTCGACAAGCTCTATCATTCGAGCCTCGGGGCGCTCCAAGCGGAGATGCAGCGCGATCCGGGTACCGTACCGGCGGGCACGCTGTTGCTCTTCGTCGTCTCGATCATCGAGCGGGTAGGCGACCGGGCTCAGAACATCGCCTGGCACACGAAGGACATCTACGCATGATCCGTATCGTCGCGTCGGTCGTCCTCGCCCTCTTGCTGGCCGGCCCTGCCTTGGCCGCCGATCGCGTGGTGCGGCTGATGATCGACGGGCGCCCGGTCGATCGGAACGGCGGATCGGCCGTGATGCGCAACGGGGTCGTGTACGGCGACGTGGTCGACCTGGTGAAATCGTTCAACGGCTTGGTGACCTTCCAGGGCCCTGCGCTCGTGGTCACGATCAGCGGCGTCACCGCGACGTTCACCAACGGCAGCCGAACCGCGAAGGTGGGGCAAGGGTCGGTCGTAATGCGCGGGCAGGCGTTCTTGCGCGAACGCGAGCTGTTCGTTCCGCTCGACACGTTCGTGACCCGCCTGACCAATGCGAAGCTGCGTTTGAGCGCCGACAACACCACGGCCGAAATCCTCATCAACGCGAACCCGCTGAACTAACATGGATATCGCGGCTCACGCTTCCGGCGCGCCGCTCGCGCGGGACGCGTTCGCGCTCGAGCCGGGGCTCGCGTACGTCAACCACGCCGCGGTCGGCGTGCTGCCGGTTGCGACACGCGATGCGCTGCACGCGATGGTCGACGACCACGCCGCGCGCGGCCTGCTGGGCGTCGCATCATACGAATTCGCGCTGCCGGCGTACCGGCGGCGGGTCGCGGCATTCTTCGGCGGAGCGGGCGGCGAGATCGCGTTCCTGCGCAACACCGGGGACGGGGCCACGATCCTCGCGCAGGGACTGGACCTGGGACCGGGCGATGAAATCGTGACGGCGGCGAACGAGTTCGGATCGAATGCCTACCCGTGGCTGGCGCTGCGCGAGCGCGGCGTGCAGGTGACGCTGATCGACGCGCCGCGCGAACGGATGACGCCGGACGTGCTGCGGCGCACGATGAGCGCGCGAACGAAGGTCGTCGCCGTCTCCTGGGTCACGTTCGACGACGGTTACCGGCACGATCTCGCAGCCCTCGCCGAGGTCGCGCACGCCGGCGGGGCCCTCTTCGTCGTCGACGTGATGCAGGCGCTCGGCGCGTTCCCGCTCGACGTCCGCGCGACGGACGTCGACGCGATCTACGCCGGCGGCGCGAAGTGGTTGATGGCCCTGCAAGGCGTAGGGTTCTTGTGGCTGCGCGCCGCGCTGCTCGACCAGGTCGCGACGCGGCTCCCCGGCTGGCGATCCGCCGCCGACATGTGGAACTTCCTGGACTACGATCAGCCGTATCTCGCGGACGCATCGCGCTACGAAGGCGGCACGCCCAACATCATCGGCGCACTCTCGCTCGTCACCTCGATGGACGTTCTCGCCGCCGCGGGGATCGAGCGGATCGCCGCGCACGTCGTCGCGCTGACCGACCGCCTCGACGATGGTTTGCGCACGCGTGGATACACGGTGCTCAGCGACCGCTCGCGCGGGGATCGCAAATCCGGCATCCTGACCTTCACTCGCGACGACGTCGACCCGGTCGCGCTCGGCAAGCGTCTGGGCCAGGCGAAGATCTGCACGACCTATCGCGCGAACGGTATCCGTGTCTCGCCGCACGGACACAATACCGCCGACGACATCGACCGGATCCTCGACGCTCTCCCGGCCTGATTATTTCGGCGTGTCGGCAAGCGCTGAGAAGATGCCGGCGAAGAGGTTGATCACCACGCCGATGATCACCGAATTGTAGGCGAAGGAGATGATCGAGTGGACCATCACCTCGCGCCGCACGCGCGTCTCCGTCACCTGCGGGTCGGAGACGGCGAACGACGTTCCCAGCGTGAACGAAAAGTACGCGAAGTCGTAGTCGGACGGCTCCTCCGTCCCCGGGAAACGAATCCCGCCGCACGCCTCACCGCCGCCGTCGTCGTACCAGTACAAGTGCGCGTATCGGAACGTGTAGAGGGTGTGGACGAGGCACCAGCCGGCACTGATGGCGACGAAGCCGAGCAGATACGCACTCCAGCGCTCGCTCACCGTGTGAACGTGCGGACCGTGGCCGAGGATCGCGATCGCCGCGACGAGACCGACGACGACCACCACCATCACGACCAGCGTGACGAGGTTGCGGCCGGGATCGTCGAGGGCGGCGCGGGCGCGGGTCAGCGCGGGGTCGTCGTGCAGGCCGCGCGCCCACAGAAACCACAGCAGGGTCAACGCCGCCGCGTCATACCCGGCGACGAACTGCGTCGCACCGCTCGCCCATCTTCCGACCAGCAGCGCGACGGCGGCTCCGGCGAGGGCCGCCAAGCCGAACGCGATCGTACGACCGCGGCCGCGCAGCCACGCCGCCGCGCGGGCGTCGGGAACGCTCAGAAGCCGTCGTCCGCGACGCGGCAGGGAGCCATGATCGCGTCGGTCATCCCGTGGATCACGCGCTTGTCGGCCGGCGCCACGGTCGCGAGGATGCCGCCCAACCGCGTCTCGTCGCCGACGACGAAATAGTACGGGCAGAGCCGCACGCGACCGTCCATCTCTTTGATGTCACCGGTCGAGCGGTCGAGATACGGAACGCGCACCCGCTTGCCTTTGTGAAAGCGCTGCAGGATGTAGGGCGTCCGCTCGAACGAGGCCAGCGCTTCGTGCAGCGCTTCGCGCCACGCGTCCTTGGTGAGATCGTTGGCGACCTTGACGCCGCGCGAACCCCAGGCAAGCTCGCTGAACCCCGACGGTTTGAGCACGTAGTCGCGCTCGCTCTTGCCGAGCTCCTCGAGCTGTGCCCAGTCGTGCACCGGCAGGCCGCCGGCGGTGAGGTCCATGATCGCCGCCTGCGGCGGCAGCGGATGCGGATCGACGATCCAGGTCCGCGGGAAGATCCCCAGCAGCCGTTCGTCGACGTGCGCGCCGAGCTCCGCTCGCCAGTACGCGCGCAGTAACGGATGGTGCAGGAGCGCGAACGACGACTTCTCTTCGAGGTGCGCCTTCGGCGGCGGCGTGAGCTTGACGCGATTGTGACGCGCCGCGTAGAGCATCAGCTCTTGCTTGGGAATGTTGAGCAGATCGAAGAGCTCGAAGTTGCGGTACAGGACGTCGATCTTCTCTTCGCGCCCATCCTCACGCCGCACGAAGAGCGCCTCTTCGCTGAAGACGATGTCCTGCGGCAAACAGACGATGACGTCGGCGAGATTCAGCGCGCGGATGCGGTCGGCGAGCCAACGCAGCTCGTTGCGGTAGTCGGCAGACTCTTCGCTCACCACGATGGCGACGGCCGGATGCTCGTTTCCGGCAATCGAAGCGAGCATCGCACCGAACTGCCGCGCCATGCCGTCGAATCCGCCGACGCTGTCGCTGCCGATCTCGCAGTACGTCTGCGCCATCGCGCCGACGAAACCCATTCCGCCGGGAACGCTGTCGAGTTCGCTTGCGATGTAGCCGTCGTCGGTGAGGATCAAGTCGGGCCGGATGACCCGCGGAACGTCTTGCTTGAAGCGGTTCAGCCGAGCCAGCTTGACGATCTGTTCCGGTTTGCCGCGATCGAGAAAGTCCGCGATGAACGCGGGCGCGGTGCCGCGCGCGCTGCGCAGATACAGGGAGTTGAGCGCGCGATAGAAGGCGAGCAGGTCGTTGCCCAGCGTCTCGATCGCGGCGACCGTCGAGGGCGCCAGCGGAAACGGCTCGGGCGAGACGCGCCATGCGACGCCGCCGACGGTGCCCTCGGTGACGCGGAAAAGGCCGGCCGGCAAGTGCTCGGTGACGTAGCGACCGCGTCCGGCCGCATCGAGCTCCGGGGTTACGCTGGTACAGGACATCAGTTGTGTCGACACCGCATGTCTCTGCCCGGGAACCGTTCGCGGCGCGAGCGGTTGCGGCGCCCGCTCGCCTATTTGAGCGGAACGGCTCCCGGCAGGAGCAGGGCGTGCTCGATCGACGCGGTGCCTTCACGGTAGGCCAGCGTGACGTGGAGCGTGTACGGCAGGTTCAACCGCGCCAGCGAGAGGTCGTCGATGGTGCGCGACGCCGAAGCGCCAGGCAGCACCTCGATCGCGGTCGTGTGGGTGAAGGAGCCCGCGGCGGCCTTCACCGTCTCGGTTACGCCCACGTTTCGGCCATCGGGTGCGCCGGCGCAGACCGTCACGGTGACCGGGCCGTTCACGTCGAAGGTGTCGTGGCTGCACTTCTGCGCAGGCTGGGCCGGGGCGGCGGAGGTCCCCGCCGCGAGGAGCGCCAGGATGGCGACGAAGGTACGCATGCTCCGGGAACGTATTCGAGGAAGCCGCCGTTGCGCATCCCTGGCGGGTGCTTCGGGTATCGTCACAGGAGCGTCTGCGGCGCGGGGCCGGCGACGCAACCCCGGCGCGAGCCGTTAAAGACTCAAGGAATGACCAGCAACATCGACCTCATCGCACTCGACCTCGACGGCACGCTGCTCGCGCCGGACGAAACGATCAGCGACCGCAACCGCCAAGCCATCCGCCAAGCTCTCGCCGCGGGCATCCGCGTCGTCCTCGTCACGGGACGAGGCGTCGACACGCCGATCCGTGTCTCGAAGGAGTTGGGCCTCAACCTGCCCGTCATCTGCTGCCATGGGGCGCTGACGAAGGATTTCGGCGCCAACCGGACCTTGGAGCACGTCCCGGTCCCATTGCAGTACGCCGTGCCGATGATCGAATATGCCGAGGCCCAGGGACTCTCGATCGCGGTGTACATCGAAGAGGCGTTCTACCGCATCACGGGCTCGCACATCTTCATGCAAGACATGCGTGGACCGGGTTGGCACGAGGTCCCCTCGATTCGCGAGATGCTCAGCGAGGCGCCGACTTTCATCCGCTTCCTGGGGGCGGAGTCGGTGACGCGGATGCAGGCGGAGTTCGGCGATCTCCCGCTGAGCTTCCGGCACGAGACGTGGGGTGACCTCGTCGAGTGCGCCGTGCTGAACCGCGACGCGAGCAAGAAGAACGCGCTGGCCCGGCTGTGCGCCGACTTCCAAGTCCATTCCGACCGCGTGCTTGCGATCGGCGACTCGCGCAACGACATCCCGATGCTGCGTTGGGCGAAGATCGGCGTCGCGATGGGCAACGCGTTGCCGGAAGTCCGCCAGGCCGTCCGCTACGTGACGGCGGCCAACGACGACGACGGGGTCGCGCAGGCCATCGCGCGGTTCTGCTTGCCGCCGGCCAAGAAGTCCGCCTGAGGGTGCAGCCCGCCGCGCCGAGCCCCGAATACGAAAACGAACTGCGCACGCTGCTCGCCGAACGCGATTGGGAGGCGTTGCGCGAGTTCACCCGCCGCAACAATCAAATCCCCGACGACATCTACGCGCAGGATCGGCACTTCTGGGAGGTACTGATGCACAAACTGACCTGCAACCGGATCGATCTGCTCGGCATGCACGACGACTCGCGCGCGTGGCTCGAACGACACGGCTACACGACCGATCTCGGCGGCGTCTAGCGCCATGCAGGTGCAGGTGCTGGCGTTTGCGCGGTTGCGGGAAATCCTCGGATTCGGCGCGCGCCGGCTCGACCTCCCCGAAGGGACGACGCTCGACGCGCTCTGGGCCGGCCTGACCCGCGACGCCGCGGACCTCGCGCCGTTTCGCGCGTCGACCCGCTTCGCACGCAACGGTGCGCTGGCCGACGGAACCGTCGCGCTGCGCGACGGCGACGAGGTCGCGCTGCTCCCGCCGGTGGGCGGCGGCTGATGATCGCACTCTCCGCTGCGCCGCTCGACGTGGACACGCTGGTGCGCGCGGTGCGCAGCGACGCGCACGGCGCCGTCGTCACCTTTCTCGGCACGACGCGCGAAAGGTCGCCGGGCGATCCGCGCCCGGTCGTCGCGCTGGAGTACGAAGCCTACGAGTCGATGGCCGTCGCCGTGATGGAAGAGATCGCCGCGGAGACACGCGAGCGTTTCGGACCGCTCGGCATCGCGATGGTCCACCGCACGGGGCGCGTGAGTCTGGGTGAGCCCTCGGTCGCCGTCGTCGTCGCCGCCCCGCACCGCGGCCGTGCGTTCGAAGCCTGCCGGTACGCGATCGACGCCCTCAAATCACGCGTCGCCGTCTGGAAGCGCGAAATCTATCGCGACGGCGACGCCGCCTGGATCGAAAACACGCCGTCGTGAACGTTATCCTGCACCGCATCCCTGTCACCCTGAGCTCGTCGAAGGGGGAGCTCGCTGTGCTCGAATACGAAGCGCGGCGCGCGCGCGACGTGACGCTGGTCGTCGGCCACGGGTACTCCAGCTCGAAGCAGAATCTCGACGGTTTGTGCGCGTTTCTCGCCAGCCATGGCTTCGCGGTGTACTCGCTCGACTTTCCCGGTCACAAGCTCGGCGCGAGCGGCGGTCGTTTGCGTTCGGTCGACGACCTCGTCGACGCGATGAGCGCGGTCGTCGCCTTCGCACGCGAGCGCGGCGCGACGAGCGTCTACACGGTCGGTCACAGCATGGGTGCCATGACGGCCCTGTGTACCGCGGGGCGCGACCACTCGGTCGCCGGCGCGGTGTCGATCGCGACAGGCTACGGCCGTCCGGCGGTTCTGGAGACCCTCACGGCACGTGGTGTCGTGGATTTGCGGTCGTCGTATGTCGACGGCCTGACCCTGCAGCAGCTCGCGCACGAGTGGGAGCCCCTGCTGGACGAGGCGCTGATCGATCTGGCCGGGCGCCCGGTGCTCTTCGTCGCCGCCGAACGCGACGGTATGGTCTCGCGTGCCTCGGTCGAGGAACTGTACCGCCGCGCGAGCGAGCCGAAGGCGCTGGTCTCCATCGCGAGCGACCACACCTTCGCCGGCGACAACAGCCGCACGGCTGTCCTGCAGTGGCTGACGGCGATGCACTCCCGCCGCGCGGCGGACCCCCTCGAAACCCCGCTCATCGACGCGCCGCTCTAACGGGCGTGAGCAAAGCGGCTTCCGCGACGACCTTGGCCGGCCGCCGCGACCTGCGACGGTACAGCCGGCATCTGCTGATCCCCGAGGTGGGGTTGGCGGGCCAAGAGCGCTTGAGCGCGGCGCGGGTCCTGGTGGTCGGGGCCGGCGGCTTGGGCTCGCCGGTGCTGGCCTACCTCGCTGCCGCCGGGGTCGGGCGCCTCATCGTGATCGACGACGACACCGTCGACGTGACCAATTTGCAGCGGCAGATCTTGTATGACACCGCCGACGTCGGTGCGTCCAAAGCGCTGCGCGCGGCGGAACGGCTGCGGGCGCTCAACCCGCAGATCGCGATCGACGCGCTCGCGACGCGCCTCGACACCACGAACGCGCGCGACCTCGTTCGGTTGGCCGATGTCGTGGTCGACGGCAGCGACACGTTCTCGACCCGCTATCTGGTGAACGATGCGTGCGTGCTCGAGGGCAAAGCCGACGTGCACGGTGCGATCTTCCGGTTCGACGGGCAAGTCTCGGTTTTCGGCGCACCGGGCGGACCGTGCTATCGCTGTCTCTATCCGGAGCCGCCGCCCGAGCACCTCGTTCCGACGTGCTCGGAGGGCGGCGTGCTTGGCGTGCTGGCCGGCATCGTCGGCTCGTTCCAAGCCGCCGAGACGCTCAAGCTGCTGCTCGGGATCGGATCGCCGCTGATCGGCCGCCTGCTGCTGATCGACGCGCTCGACGCGCGCGTGCGCGACGTGCGCATCGAACGCGATCCGGCCTGTCCGCTCTGCGGCGACGCGCCCTCGATCCGCGAACTCGGCACGGCACCGGCGCGCGAAGCGCCCGCGCGCACCGTCCCCGATCTCGATCTCGACGGGCTCGATGCGGCGCTCGCCGCGGGCGCGGTCGTGCTCGACGTGCGCGAGCCGCACGAGCGCGCGCTCGGGGAAGTCCCGGGTGCCGTGGCGATTCCGGCGACCGTCCTCGAAGCACGGATGCACGAGCTCGACACGGCGCGGACCTACGTCGTCGCGTGCCGCATCGGCTCCAAATCGCGCTGGGCCGCCGAGCGCCTCAAGGAGGCCGGCTTCGGCAGGGTCTATCACCTCCGTGACGGGCTTCTCGCACTCGCCGCACGCGATGCGTCGTTCGATCTGTTCTAGCGTCGGCCTCACCATGAAAGGTGGCTCCAACTGATCCAGTCGTTCCCGACCATTTTCGCCGAGGCGCGGGTGTTCGTTCCCGATGCGTTCGAAGACGATCGCGGCTTCTTCAAAGAGACCTGGTCGGATCCGAAGTATGCCGAAGCCGGGCTCGACCTGCGCTGGGCGCAGGACTCGTGCTCGTGGTCGACGCGCAACGTCCTGCGCGGCTTGCACTACGACTTCCGCATGGCGAAGCTCGTGCAGTGTCTGAAGGGACGCATCTGGGATGCGATCGTCGATTTGCGGCGCGACTCGCCGACGTACTTGCGCTGGCAAGGCTTTCTGCTGACCGATCGCAACCACAAACAGCTGTTCGTCCCGCCGGGATTCGGCCACGGTTTCCTCGCGCTCGACGACGAAGCGGTCGTGCACTACAAGAACAGCGTCCCGTACGATCCCGCTCACGAGGGCGCGGTGTTTTGGCGCAACGCGCGCATCGGCGTGCAGTGGCCGTTGGTCGGGGAACCCCGCATCTCGGCGAAAGACGCCGTCGTACCGGAAGGTTTCTTGCCGTGATCGTGCGGCCGTTCGGACCGACCGGGCGCGACGTGCCGATCGTCGGTCAGGGCACGTGGAACATCCCCGTGCGCGGCGGCCCGGCGGAAGAAGCGAAGCGCGCGCTGCGGCGCGGGATCGAGCTGGGCATGGTGCACATCGACACGGCGGAGATGTACGGCGACGGCGCTTCGGAGCGGCTGGTCGGTGAGGTGATCCGCGGTCTGCCGCGCGAGCAGCTGTTCATCGCGAGCAAAGTGCTGCCGTCGAACGGCTCGTTTCAAGGGACGATTCGTGCCTGCGAGGCGTCGCTCGAACGCCTCGGCACGGAGTACCTCGATCTCTACATGCTGCACTGGCGCGGCAGCATACCCCTGGAAGAGACGATGCGCGCGCTCGAGCGACTCATCGCGGACGGGAAGACGCGCGCGCTCGGAGTGAGCAATTTCGACGTCGACGATCTCGAGGAAGCGCGCGCGGCGCTGGAACGCGAACCGATCGCGTGCAATCAGCTGCTCTACCATCTCGGCGAGCGGAGCATCGAAACGCACGAACTGCCGTACTGCCGCGAGCACGGCATCGCCGTCACCGCGTATACGCCCTTCGGACGCGGCGACTGGACCGACAAACCGGGCGCCAAGGTGCTCGACGCGATCGCGCGCAAGCGCGGCGCGACGCCGCGGCAAGTGATTCTCGCGTTCCTCACGCGCGACCCAATCGTATTCGCGATCCCGAAGGCATCGACGATCGCGCACGCCGAGGAGAATGCCGGCGCCGGCGATCTGCGCCTCGACGACGAAGAAAGCGCCGCGATCGATGCCGCATTCCCGATCCGCCGCCGGCGCGGCGGACTCCCGACGCTGTAGGCGCGAGGATCCGGCGACGGCACTCACCAGCGCGGCAGTGAAACGGATCGCGCGCGCGTGCGGCGCGGGCGCCGTTCGCATCGCGAGCGCCGACGCCGATCCCGCCACGCTGGCCCGCTTGCGCGCCGCGCTGGCGCGCGCCGATCTGGCGACGTGGTCGTACGACGATGCGTACGCGCGCGCAGCGAGCGAGCCGGGGACCATGCTGCCGGGGGCCCGCAGCGTCGTCTGCATCGCGGTCCCGTATGCGACGCCGCCGCCGCCCGAACGCCGCGGACGCGGACGCGTCTCGGCCTACGCGTGGTCGCCCGATTACCATCGCGCGATGCGCGCGACGCTCGGCGAGATCGCGCGCGAGATCGACGCGCTCGCCGGCACCGCCGTGACCCGCGTCGCGTGCGACACCGCGCCGCTGGCGGAACGAGCGTTCGCCGCGCGCGCCGGGTTGGGCTGGGTCGGCAAACACACCAGCCTCATCGTGCACGGACTCGGGTCCGCCGTGTTCTTGGGCGAGATCGTCACGACGCTCGCGCTCGAGCCGGACCCGCCGCTCGCCACGTCGTGCGGGTCGTGCGCGCGCTGTGTCGACGTCTGTCCGACCGGCGCGCTGCGCGGTGACCGCACGATGGATGCGAACCGCTGCATCAGCGACCTCACCCAGCGCCGCGACGCGATACCGCGCGCGCTCCGGCCGCTGGTCGGAACGTGGGTGTGGGGCTGCGATCTCTGCAACGATGCCTGCCCGCCGTCGATCCGTGCGGGCCGGCGCGGCGGCTCCGCGTTCGCGCCGGCGGACGACGGCGTCGCCGCACCCGACCTGCACGAGCTGCTGCGCGTGCGCGGTGCGGCATTCCGTCGCTTGCGAGCGACGGCGATGGGCTGGCGCGGTGCGACCGTGCTGCGTCGAAATGCTGCGGTGGCGCTGGGAAACGGTCTCGACCGAGCCGACGTCCCGGCGTTGGCGACCGCGCTGCGAGAGGATCCGAGCCCGCTCGTCCGCGGTCACGCTGCCTGGGCGCTCGGCCGCATCGGATCGCCGCAGGCGTACGCTGCGCTGCACGCCGCAGCGGCGTCCGAGCGTACGGACGCCGTGCGCGAAGAAGTCGCCGCCGCGCTGGAACCCCAGGCACCCCAACCGGCGTTCCAGCATCACACGCTATGATGAATCGCCGTTTCGCTTTGCTTGCCGCCCTCACGATTGCCGCCCTCGCGGCGCCGTCGCGTCCGGTCGCGGCCGCCGCTGATGCCGACCTCTACGCGCGCATGCAGCGCGTGAACAGCGAACTGCAGTCCTACCAGGCCGACGTCACGGTCGCGATTCAGCTGCACACGTTTCCGTTCCTGAGCCCGACGCTCGAAGGCAAGGCATATTACAAGCGCCCCGACAAGACCGCGGTCCAGTTCGCGACCGTCCCGGCGCTCGCCGGCCAATTGAAGAAGGTCGTCGGCCAGATGGAACCGCCGTCGGATTGGCCGAAACTGTACGATGTCACGCCGATGGGTGACGACGGCACGACGGCCACGTTCAAGCTGGTGCGGAAGAAGAACGGCCGTATCGACCACGTCGACGTGAAGGTCGAGGACAAGACCGCGACCGTCACCGAGATGACGTATGTCTACAAAGAAGACGGCGGCACGATCCGGTTCGACAACACGTACGATCAGATCGGCGGCAACTTCGTGGTGAAGCAGCAGACCGGCAAGGTCGACGTCCCGCACTACAACGCCGATATCAGCTCGTCGTTCGCGAACTACAAGATCAACGTCCCGGTCGACGACAAAATCTTCACCGAAAGTTAGGACAACGGCCGCAAAACCGCCGCCTGCTCCCCGAACCGGAACCTTCCGTTCTTCCGGGGAATCAAGAGGTTCGTGATCGATTTAATCGAGCAAGGGGCGGTACCGCTGGTCGACGCCTTCAGGCGGCCGATCACGTACCTGCGCGTCTCGGTGACCGATCGCTGCAATCTGCGGTGCGTCTACTGCATGCCGGAGGCGGGCCTGCCGTGGATTCCCAATCCCGACATCCTCTCGTACGAGGAGATTGCGGAGATCGTGCGCGCGGCGGCGAGCATCGGCGTGCGCAGCATCCGCCTCACCGGCGGTGAACCGTTGATCCGGCGGCACCTGGAACGCCTCGTGGCGATGCTGGCCGAGATCCCGGGGATCGACGACATCGCCCTCTCGACCAACGGGCTGCTGCTCGCCGACCAAGCGACCGCGCTGCGCGATGCCGGGCTGCGCCGAGTCAACGTCTCGCTGGACACGCTGCAAGACGATCGCTTCGCGGCGATCGCGCGCCGGCCCGGGCTCGGGCGCGTGCTGGCCGGGATCGATGCGGCACTCGAGGCCGGACTCGGACCGGTCAAACTCAACTGCGTGCTGATGCGCGGCACCAACGACGACGAGCTCGAACGCTTCGGTGAGCTGACCCGCGAGCGCGCGGTGCACATCCGCTTCATCGAGGTGATGCCGGTCCACGACAACGTCGACCTCCAACGCGACACGTGGATCTCTTCCGACGAAGTGCTCGAACGTCTCGGCGCGCTCGGCGACCTTCATCCGGTCCCGAACCCGCACGGCAACGGCCCGGCGCGCACGTTCGCATACGACGGCGCCCCCGGCACCGTCGGCGTCATCTCACCGCTCGCCCACGATTATTGCGAACGCTGCAACCGCGTCCGGCTCTCCGCCGACGGCCGGCTGAAGCTTTGCCTCTTCGGCGATCATCTCATCGACCTGCGGACGCCGCTGCGTGCCGGCGGCGGTGAAGCGGCGATCGTTTCGCTCCTGCGCGCCGCGATGCACGTCAAACCCGAACGTCATCACCTCACGCTCGGCGAAACGTCGAGCGCAATGCGCGCTTTCTCCGAAATCGGCGGCTGACTCCGGCTATTCGATCGACTTGCGGAAAAACGCCAGCATGCGGCCGGCGTCGGGCATGATGCGGAACTCTTCGAAGCCCCACGACTTGGCTTGCGCGATGCCGCGGTTGTCGTGAAGCTGCAGCAGGAACGTCAAGGTCCTGATGCCGCGTTTGCGGGCGATGCTCTGCACGTCGGTGATCAGTTGGGTGGCGACGCCGTGCGGAGCGTCGGTGCGCGTCTTGAGCGCCTCGACCATTGCGACGTCGATGCCGTTCGCCGCTTCGCGGTCGGCATAGCCGGTCGGAAAGGAGAAGACCAGCTGCACGGTTCCGAGCAATCCGGAGACGTCTTCTGCGACGAGGATCAGCCGCCGCCCGGCCTGCTGCTCGCTCAGCCACTTCTGGACCCGGGGCGCCCACGACTCGCCGGTCGTCGTCGCCCCGCCGACGACGCCGTCCGACACGAGCCGCTCGGCGTCGCGCGGAAGCGCGTAACGAATGAAGACGCGGCTCACGCCGCTCGTCTACGGAGAGAGGAGAACGTTCTCCCGTCGCTGACCTGAGCCAACAGCACCCTGGGCCTGGTCCCACCTCCGAAATCGAGGAAGAACGTGATACTCGCCAGACGGCTCGTCTCCCTGACCGCCGGTACGCTCCTGGTGGCCCTCGCTGCGGCAGGCTGCGCGAAGGGGAGCGATCAGTCGAGCCAGACGCAGACGGTCGCCTCGCCGGCCGCCGCCGTCGGCGACGTCGCCCGCGGCAAGCAAATCTTCGCGAGCGCGAAGTGCTCGAGCTGTCACGGTGCGAACGGCGTCGAGGGCGGCGTCGGCCCGTCGCTCAAGGGCGAGAAAGCGCGGAAGAACTACGCGCAGACGATCGACCAGGTTCAGAATCCGCAGCCGCCGATGCCCAAACTCTGGCCGGATCCGCTGAACGACAAAGACGTGCAAGACGTCGCCGCATACGTCCAGACCCTCTAGCGGCATCGCGCCTAGGACACCCATGGCGCCGTAGTGAACGCGCCCCGCGTGGCCCGGGCGGTGTTCGCTTTCACGAGGGATCTGCGCCTCGGCGACCATGCCGGGCTCGCGGCGGTGGCGCGGCACGGCGACGTCGTGCCGGTGCTCGTCATCGACTCCGTCTGCGCCGGCCGGCTGCGTTGTTCGCCGCGCCGCGCCGCCTTCTACTGTGCGGCGGTGCGCGCGCTCGACGCGGCGCTGCGCGCGCGCGGCAGCGCGCTGATCGTCCGGCGCGGCAACGCCGGTCAGGCGTTGCGCGCATTGGCTCGAGCGGTCGGCGCAGGGGTCGTCGGCTGGAGCTGCGGTTACGACACCAAGAGCATTCGGCGCGACCACTCGCTGCAGTCCACGCTGGAAGAAGCCGGCTTGCGGGCGCTCCCGATCCACGATGCTCCGGCCGTTCCGCCCGAGGAGTCGGCGGCGGACCATCGCGGCGACGGCTATCGCGCGCTGGTCCCCTACCACACCCGCTGGCGGACGCTGCTGCCGCCCGCCGACGCCGGGACGGCGACCTTTGCGGCCGTCGAGATCGCGAGCGAGCCGCTTCCGGTGCCGGACGAATTCGGCGGAACGGCGGGCTCCGAGCCACCGGCCGGCGAGGAGCGCGCCCGCGCCGCGCTGACGGCGTTTCTGGCCGGCCCCGCCCTCCACTACGGCGCGGCGCGCAACGTCCCGGCGCTCGGCGAGACCTCGCGGCTCTCGGCGGATCTCTCGTTCGGGACGATCGCGGCGCGCGAGGTCGTCCGCGCCACCTGCGAGCGCGCGGCCGATCCGTTTCTGCTGGTCGAGGAACGCGCCTCGCTCAAGCTCTACCTGCGGGCGCTGGCCCAGCGGGATTTCTTTCTGCAGCTGGCGTGGTACAACGAGTCGCTGGCGGAGGAGCCGCTCCAGCCGAAGATGCGCGGCTTCGCGTTCGCCCGCACTCACCCGCAGCTCGACGCGTGGCGCGAAGGCCGCACCGGCTTCCCGCTGATCGACGCCGGGATCCGCGAGCTCCAAGCAACCGGCTGGATGCACCCACGGGTCCGCTCGATCGCAGCCTCGTTTCTCTGCTTCGACCTGGCGGTCGACTGGCGGGTCGGCCGGGACGAGTGGGATCGCTATCTGATCGAAGACGACCCGGCCCTCGCGGCCGGGAATTGGCAATGGGTCGCCGCCGTCGGCGCGGACCTCGCCGCCTACCCGCGCATCTACAACCCCTCCAAGCAGGCGCGCCGCTTCGATCCCTCCGCTCAGTACATCCGTCGCTGGATCCCGGAGCTGGCGGGCGTCCCCGACGTGGCGATCCTCGACCCGGTCGCGGGACGCGAGGAACGGCAGACCCAGTTGCCGCTCTTCGTCGATCGCGGTTATCCCGCCCAGGTGCTCGACCACGAGGCCGCGGCCCGGGCCTTCCTCCAACGCTACGCCCGCGAGGTGCGCGCCCCGGCGTGAGCCGAAACGGGGAGGGATGAGCGAACAGCCCCCGCGCGCGAGCCATGATTCCGGCGCCCCCGAAAACCTGCTGCGGTTCATGACCACCGGCTGGGCCGTCCCGCCGGCGGCGAGCGCCGCACCGATCGAAGGCAGCGCGGCATTTGCCGCTCGGCGGGAAGCGCTCTCGCGCGCATTTCCGGGCGAGACGCTGATCGTGCCCACGGGCCACGAAAAGACGCGCGCCAACGACACGGCGTATCGGTTCCGCCCCGGCACCGCCTTCTATTACCTGACCGGCAACGTCGAGCCGGACAACGTCCTCGTGCTGGAACCGAACGCCGGCGGGCACGATGCGGTACTCTACTGCGAGCCGAACCCCGGCAAGACCGACGCGACGTTCTTCACCGACCGGGTGAAGGGCGAGTTGTGGGTCGGGCCGCGGCTCGGGCTCGACCAGACCGCGCGGCGCTACGGGATGAAGACGAAATCGCTCGCGGCGTTCGCCGACGATCTCGCGCAGCGCCTCGCGCACGAGCCGCGGCGCTCGCTGCGCGGAGTCGACCCGCAGCTCGACGCCGCCCTCCGCGCCGACGCGGAACGCGACGCGGCATTTGCGACGGTGCTCTCGGAGATGCGCCTGATCAAGGACGAGCACGAGGTCGGCGAGCTACGCGGCGCGATCGCCGCAACGCAGCGCGGGTTCGACGACGTCGTGCGCGCGCTCCCCGGCGCGGCGACCGAACGGGTCATCGAAGGCGTGTTCAACTTGCGCGCGCGGGTCGACGGGAACGACGTCGGCTACAACACGATCGCGGCGAGCGGGCCGAACGCGTGCACGCTGCACTGGACGCGCAACGATCGCGAGATCGGCGAGAACGAGCTGGTGCTGGTCGACGCCGGCGTCGAGGCGGAGTCGCTCTACACCGCCGACATCACGCGCACGCTGCCGGCTTCCGGAACCTTCACCGCCGACCAGCGCGCGATCTATGAGTTGGTGCTGGCCGCGCAGGACGCGGCGTTCGCGAAGTGCGCTCCGGGCAACGATTTCCTCGCACCGAACGCGGCGGCGATGGAGGTGCTGGCGCACGGGCTCGAACGGCTCGGCGTGCTCGCATCCGCCGCCGAAGCGCTCGAGGACCAGAACCAGTTCTACAAACGCTACTCGCTGCACAACGTCAGCCACATGCTCGGCCTCGACGTGCACGACTGCGCGCAGGCACGCGCCGAGACGTACCGCTTCGGCGCGCTCGAACCCGGCATGGTGCTCACCGTCGAACCCGGACTGTACTTCCAGCCCGACGACCTCACCGTACCGGCCCGCTACCGCGGCATCGGCGTCCGCATCGAAGACGACGTCCTCATCACCCCAACCGGCGTCGACATCCTGTCGGCCGCCATTCCCCGTACTGTGGACGATGTGGAAGCCTGGGTGCAAAGCGCAAGGGTCGCAAACGCAACGGCGACGGACACCACAACGGCGATGGACCGAGCGCAGTAGCAACGCGCCCTGCCCACCATTGTTGTTGCGAGGTCGGACCCGGGGGCCCCACGCCATAGGCGTGGGGGGCGCGCAGCCAGGGGCGGAGCGCCGTTAAACTGGCGTTAATCGCGAGTCGACCCAGTCCGAGACGATCGGCACGCTGACGTCATCCCCTTGGAAGACTTTGAAGGCGTAGACGACGCTCGCGACGATCCAGACCGGGGCGAGGAACGGGATGAGCGGCCACGCTCCGAAGCCGATGAGCGGCAGGGAGGCGATCGCACCCAGCAGGGCGCTGAAGCCGTACATCCCCAGGTTGAATCCCAGCGCTTGCCAAGCCTGACGGCGCACGAAGATCGAGCCTTTGGAATCGAGCAGCGCGATCAGCGCGAGCGGCCAGAACGGATAGCTCAGCGCGACGAGCGCTCGCGTCTCGGTGCGCACGGAGAGCGCGTTCGACGTCATCACGGTCACCTTCGGCGGCGGACCGGGACGCGGCGGTGGCGGCGGCGGCGGGGCGGAATACGACGGCCCGACGCCCCCGTTGATCATGTTGCTCTGCCGGGCCGCATCGATGCGGGCGGCGAGCACGCAGCTCGGGCAGACGCCGCTCTCGTTGCGGCACGTCGCGCAGACCGGCTTACGGCAGCCGGCGCAGACGGATACGGACGGGACGGCATGGTGAAAGAAACAATCCACGGCTGAGACGACCACCTCACGGAAGTGAACTCTGCCGAAGGTACTGCGTGGGGACGGCGAAGGTTTCGTGGTGAATCCGACGCTCCGCCGGCTGCTCCGTGAGGGACGACCGTACTTCCCGCGGCTCATCGCCGGCACGGTCCTGGGCGTGCTCGCCGGCGTCGCTCCCCTGACGATCATCAAGGTCACCGGTCTCTTGCAGTCCGATGTCCTCATCCGCCAGCCGCACTGGGACGTGCTCGCGCTGATCATCGCGCTGATCATCGGCTCGCAGATCGTCGGCAACCTCGCGTCGTACGGGCAGGCGTACATCACCGCGTTCGCGGGCCAGCAGATGGTCGCGCAATTCCGGGCGCGGATGTTCGATCGCATCGCGCGGATGCCGCTGCGCGAGTTCGATCGCTGGCGCGCGGGTGAGTTCCAATCGCGGATGAGCAACGATCTGGGCTTGATGACCGACGCGCTGTCGATCTCGTTGCCGCAGTTCATCCAGACCGTCGTCACGTTCATCGGCTCGCTGGTGTGGATGATCACCCTCGACTGGCTGCTCGCCGTCGTCCTGTTCATCGCCGCGCCGATCGTGGCGTGGGTCGTGAACAAATTCAACCGGCTGATCGTCGGCGGGACGAAGCGCGCGCAGGAACGGATCGCCGACCTCTCCTCCAACCTCGTCGAGGTGTTGGCGAACGAGCGGATCGTGAAAGCGTTTCGGCGCGAAGCCTACGAGCGCGACCGGTTCAAGTCCGCCAACGAACGCTACGTCGGCGCATACATGAAGGTCATCCAGTTCAACCAGACACAGGCGCCGGTGCTGGCGTTCATCGTGATGCTCGCGATCTGCGCGGTCGTCGCGTTGACGACGCGCGAGATCGCGGCCGGACGGATCAGCCCGTCGCAAGCGTGGGAGTTCTGGGCGGCGACCGGGCTGCTGATCAATCCGATGAACCGGTTCTCGATCTTCTTTTCGGATTTCGCTCGGGCGTTCGTCGGCGCGGGCCGGGTCTTCGAAATCCTCGACTTGCCGGTCGAGCCGGACGATCCACCGAGCGCCCGCGCGCTGCCGTCGATCCTCGGCGACGTTCGCTTCGACCATGTGACGTTCGCCTACGACGAGGACCGGCCGGTGCTTTCGGATTTCTCGGCCGAGATGCTGCACGGCGAGGTGGTCGCGCTCGTCGGCCCGTCGGGCGCGGGGAAGAGCACGATCGTCAACCTCGTGCCGCGCTTCTACGAATTGCAGCAGGGCCGCATCACCGTCGACGGCGTCGACATCGCGGATGTTCGACTCTCCGACCTGCGCGATGCGATCGCGATCGTCCCGCAGGAGACTCAGCTCTTCAACGGCACGATCGCGGAGAACATCCGCTACGGCCGGCTGACCGCTTCCGACGCCGAGCTCATCGCCGCCGCACAGGAAGCGAACGCCGACGAGTTCGTGCAGAAACTTCCCGAAGGCTACACCACGGTGGTCGGCGAGCGCGGGATCCGGCTCTCCGGCGGCCAGCGCCAACGGATCGCGATCGCGCGGGCGATCCTGCGCGATCCACGAATTCTGATCCTCGACGAGGCGACGAGCGCGCTCGACTCGCACTCCGAGGCGCTGATCGAAGACGCGCTCGACCGCTTGCTGCCGGGCCGCACGACGTTGATCATCGCGCACCGGCTCTCGACGATCCGCCGCGCGACGAAGATCCTCTACATCGAAGGCGGCCGGGTGCGCGAAACCGGCACGCACGAGGCCCTGATCGCGGCCGGCGGCCCGTACGCCGACCTCCACGCGGCCCAGTTCGCGCGGTAGCCGCGCGCGGCTGGGCTCAAGTTGCGGTCCGTCCGGGCCGAAGCCGTAGATGATGGGCGACATCTCTTTCGGCCAGACCGTCGGCATGCTCAAGAACGCGATGGACGGTTCGGCCGAGGCGCATTCCGTCATGGCGAACAACATCGCGAACGCGAACACGCCCAATTTTCGCCGCTCGGACGTTTCTTTCAAAGAAGCGCTCGCGGCAACCGAGGCGACGTCGGGCGATCCCGACCAGCTCGCGCTGACCACGACCTCCGACCGGCACATCGCCATCGGCGGGCCGGAGGATCCGGAGCCGTTCGCGATCACGACCTCGGTCGACGACACGCAGCAGATGCGGGTCGACGGGTCCAACGTCGACGTCGATCAGGAGATGGCGAAACTCTCGCTCAACTCCTCGTACGCCCAGACGATGGGGCAGCTGCTCACGACGCAATACTCCCGCCTGCGCCAGGCGATCCAGGAGCGCTTCTGACGATGGGACTCTACAGCTCGATCGAGGTCAGCGCGACCGGCCTGTCGGCGCAGCGCCTGGCGATGGACGTCATCGCCAACAACATCGCCAACGTCAACACCACGCGAACGGCCGAGGGCGGCCCGTTCAAGCGTCAACTGGTGGTGTTCGCGCAGAAGAACGAAGCCGCCGGCGTCCAATCGGCCAACCCGCTCGACGACTCCAACGACCCGGCCGCCGCGCGCGCCGGCGTCGATGTGGTGGGGATCATCAAGGACCCGAGCCCGGACAAGCTGATCTACGATCCGTCCCATCCGGATGCCGACGCCCAAGGCTACGTTCACATGCCGAACATCGAGGTCGTCAAGGAGATGGTCGACATGATGGCCGCCTCGCGCGCCTACGAGGCGAACGTCACCGCGATCCAGGAATCCCGCCAGATGGGCGCCGCGACGCTCGGCCTGCTGCGCGCCTGATGGACTACGCCGGCGCGATCTCCAAGGTTCTCCCGGGCACGTTCGTCCCCGACATGGGCGTCGCGACCGGCGCTTCCGAGAAACCCAACATCACGCCGATCCCGGGCCTCTCCACCGGCACGGGATCGGTCGGCGAGACGCAGGGCACGTCGTTCAAGGACACCGTCAAAGAACTGCTCTCGAGCGTCAACGACAAGATCAACGTCTCCGACCAAGGCCAGCGCGATCTCGCCTCCGGCAAGACCAACGATCTCGGCAAGGTCGTCACCTCGGTCGAAGAAGCGAACCTGGCCCTGAACTTCACCATGGCGATGCGCTCGAAGCTGCTCGAAGCGTACCAAGAGATCGCGAGAATGCAGGTTTAGCGGCTTCGCGTCGGGTTGACGACGCGGGCTCAGGAATGACCATCGGCTCAGGGGTACACTAGGGCTGATGGCGACGGAAACGCTGCTTGGCGGCCGGTATCGGTTGGATCACGTGGCGGGGCACGGTGGGATGGCCACCGTGTTCGCGGCGTACGACACCGTGCTGGAGCGGACTGTCGCGATCAAGCTGCTCCAGCGGCACCACGACGCGTCGGGTGTGCTGCACGCGCGCTTCCGGCGCGAGGCGCTGGCGGAGGCGAAGCTGGCGCATCCCAACGTGGTCGCGGTGCACGACGTCGGCGTCCACGAGGACGGCCGGCCGTACATCGTGATGGACTTCGTCGACGGGCAGCCGCTGCAGGCGCTCATCGCGGAGGGCCCGCTCTCGTCGGCCCGGGTCGCGGTGCTCGGCGTCTCGCTGGCCCGGGCCCTCGCCGCCGCGCACGACCTCGGGATCGTCCACCGCGACGTCAAGCCGGCCAACATCCTCATCGACGGGCAGGGCCTACCGCACCTCACCGACTTCGGGCTGGCGCGGATGACCGATGACGAGGACCTCACCCTGCATGGCGGCCTGGTGGGGACCGCGAACTACGTCGCCCCCGAACAGGCCCGGTACGGCGTGAGCTCCCCGCAGGCCGACCTCTACTCCCTCGGGGCCGTCCTCTATCACGCGCTGGCCGGCGCACCCCCGTTCGAGGGGAGCGGTGCGATCGACGTGGCGTTGCGGCGTTTCGAAGAAGATCCGCCCGACCTGGTCGCCGCCGTGCCGGGCGTCGATCCGGAGCTCGCCGACCTGGTGCACGCGCTGCTGGCCCGCGAGCCCGCGTCCCGGCCGCCGGACGCCGCGACGGTGGTCGAGCGGTTCACCGACATCGCGGCCCGCCTGCGGCTCGAACGGGGCGGCGCGGACGGCGCTGCGACCGACTCGCCCGCCTCGGTCCCGGGGGCGCTTGCGGCGGTCTCGCCGGTGAGCCCGGCGGCGGGGGCCGTCCTGCCGACGATCCCGCTGCCCAACGCCTCGATGCTCCCGGCCGAGACGTGGCCGGCGGCGCCGGACCCGGCCGGCTAAAGTCCCGCACCCCCCGCGCCGATCAACCTATGGAAGCGGCTGGACAACCCTCGCACGGTTGAAGCCGCTCGCGAGTCCCGAACGACTGACGGACTCGCGTTGAACCACCCTCGGTACTCCGAGAGTGGGATCCGTGCGGAGGGCTTTTTCTTTTGGTCCGTGGCATGTACTCGTCGACCTCGGGAGCGCTGGTCGCGCAAGCGGCGGTCGACACGATCGCGAACAATCTCGCGAACGTCAATACCGCAGGCTTCAAGCGCACGCTCCTCCAGGTGCAGTCGCAGCCGGAGCGCGAGCTGTTTCGCTTTCAGACCGACCCCGGTCGTGCGCCCAACGCGCGTCTCAACGGGGTTGCGACGCAGCAGTCGATCGGTACGCTCGGCACCGGCGCGCAAGTGTACGACACCCCTGCCGACTTCGAGCAAGGCCCGATCGCCGCGACCGGCAACGATCTCGACGTCGCGCTCTCCGGCCCCGGATTCTTCGCGATTCGCGGCGGCAACGGTGCGCTGCGCTACACGCGCGACGGCACGTTTTTGCGCGACGCGAACGGCTTTCTGACCGCGCAGAACGGTGACCGCGTGCTCGGCGCCGGCGGTGCGCCGATCGTGCTGCCGCCGCAGGGGCAAGTGCAAATCGGCCGTGACGGAACCGTCTCGGTGAGCGGACAGACGCTCGACCGTCTCGCGGTCGTCGAGTTCGCGAATCCGGTCGCGCTGCGGCCCGAGGGTTCGAGCCGCTTCGTCGACACCGGTGCCGCGGGCGCGCGCGCCGCGACGAACACGAGCACGCTGCAGGGCTCGGTCGAGAAGAGCAATGCGGACGTGGTGCGGTCGATGGTGGACCTCATCACCAACGAGCGCTGGTTCAATGCCAACCAAAAATCGATTCAGACTCAGGACGACGCGGTCGCGCAGGCGATCCAAACCGTCGGCCGCAGCACACAGTAGGAGCCCCCCGACCATGATGAGAGCGCTCTATTCGGCCGCGACCGGGATGATCGCCCAGCAATACAACATCGACACGATCAGCAACAACCTGGCCAACGTCAATACGACCGGGTTTCGCAAGAACGTGGCGCACTTCCAAGATCTGATCTATCAGAACTTGCGCGCGCCCGGCACGCCGGTCGGCCCGTCGGTCGTTCCGGTCGGGCAGGATGTCGGTCTTGGTGTGAAGATCGGCGCGTCGGAGAAGCAGTTCACGCAAGGCGTGCTGATGCAGTCGAGCAACCCGCTCGACATCGCGATCGAGGGCGAAGGGTTCTTCCAGGTGACGCTCCCCGACGGGACGACGGCGTACACGCGCGACGGCTCGTTCAAGCGCGACGCGAACGGTTCGATCGTCACCGCCGACGGCTATTTCATGAACCCGCAGATCACGATCCCGGCCAACTCGACCGGCGTGCAGATCGGTCAGGACGGCGTCGTCACGGCGCAGATCCCCGGTCAGCAGGCGCCTCAGCAGCTCGGCCAGATCAATCTCGTGCGCTTCACCAACCCCGCCGGCCTCGCGCCGCAGGGCCGCAACCTCTACGTGCAGACCGGCGCGTCGGGCGCGCCGACGCTCTCACAGCCGGGCCTCAACGGCACCGGGACGCTGCAAGGCGGATACCTCGAACAGAGCAACGTCGCCGTGGTCGAAGAGATCGTCAACCTGATCACCGCCCAACGCGCGTACGAAGCGAACTCGAAGGCGATTACGACGTCCGACGAGATGCTGCAGACCGCGGTACAGCTCAAGCGCTGATGCCGATCCGCCGCGCTCGCGCGCTCGCCGTCTCGTTCGTCTTCGCCGCCGCGCTCTGCGCGGCGAGTGGCGGCGTGGCGCCGGCGAATGCGGGCGACGCGCGGCAGATCGTGGCCGGTTCGCGCGTCGTCGCGATCGCGGACCGTGTCGCGCACGACGCGGTCACCGGTGCCGACCGCGCGGTCGAGCCGGCCTATCAGATCCCCGATCAGAACCTCCCCGCCGGTACGGTCGCCCTCGCACCGGCCGGCTCGGCGATGGTGACCTCGACCTACGTCAGCGTCCCGGTCGCGATTCGCGTCAACGGGAAACTCGCGACGACCGTCGTCGCGGGATACCGCGTGACGACCTTCGTGCACACCGCCGTCGCGACGCACGATCTCGCGCCGGGTGCGGTGCTCTCGCTCGACGACGTCGCGCTCGCGCGGGTCGCTTCGAACGGCCGTCCGGCGGTCGGATTCGAGGCGCTCGTCGGCCGCAAACTCAACGTCGCCACCCCCAAGGGTACGGCGCTGTATGTCGAGCAGACGATGCCCAACCCGCTGGTGAAGCCCGGCCAAGCCGCGATCCTCGTCATCCACGACGGACCGGTCGCGCTGACCGCCGACGTCGTCGCCCGCACGGGCGGTGCGATGGGCGACACGGTGACCGTGGTGAACCCGGGAACGCAAAGAGCGATCGCGGCGATCGTGACCGGTCCCAATCGCGTCGAACTGACCCTGCCGACTGGAGCACAATGATGAAAGAGCGCGCCGTTCAAGCCTTGCTGCGGTCGTTCGCTGCTGCGGTTTTCGCGGCGGCGCTGACGGCGCCGGCCGTTGCCGACACGCTGTATCAGGCGGCTCCACCGCCGGCGGCGCCGGGGCATCCGCTGCGGCTCGGACCCGATCATCGCGCGACGCAAGTCGGCGATCTGGTGCAGGTCATCTTCAATTTCTCCGTCACCAGCGCCAGCCAGAACGCGTCGAACGTCAACAACAGCTATCAGGCCAACGGCGGCGGCGGCAGCGGCATCTTCAACCTGCCGCTGGTGCGGCTGACCTCCGGCGTGAACGCCGCGCGGCAGTCTTCGCAGAACCGCTCTGACGTCGGTTCCAACTCGTTCATCACCTCGATGGAGGCGCAAGTCACGGACGTCCTGCCGTCCGGCGCGCTGCGGATCGCCGGCGATCAGGGGCTGATCATTGACGGCCAAAAGCAGACGCTGCACGTGACGGGCTTGGTCCGTCCGGAAGACATCGACGGTACCGATACCGTGCTCTCGACTCGGGTCGCGAACGTGCGAGCCGAATTCGCGGGCAAGTACACCGACTCGCGTCACCCCGGGATCCTCTCCAAGATCGTGCACTGGCTGTTCTAGGTGATGACGATGAAGAAGAACTTCGCGCTGACCCTGGCAGTGGTGATGCTTGCCGCCTGCGTTCCGTCGCTCGCCCTCGCGCAGCCCGTCCGCCTCAAGGACGTCGCGCGCGTGCAGGGCGTCACCGCGAACCAGCTGGTCGGGTACGGGATCGTGACCGGTCTGAGCCAGACCGGCGATTCGACCTCGGCGGCGTTCACCTCCAAGACGATCCAGAACATCCTGCAGTCGTTCGGCCTCTCCACGAACTCGCAGGACGTGCGCACGCGCGACGTCGCCGCGGTGATCGTCACGGCGTCGCTGCCGCCGTTCGCGCACTCGGGTGACAACGCCGACGTGACGGTCTCGGCGATCGGCGACTCGACCAGCCTGCAGGGCGGAACGCTCATCATGACCGAGCTGCGCGCGGCGAACAACCTCGTCTACGCGACGGCGCAGGGTCCCGTTTCGGTGGGCGGATTCACCGTCGGCAGCAACTTCGCCGGCCCGAACAGCATCACCCAAAATCACGTCACTGCCGGCCGCGTCCCGCAGGGAGCGGTGATCGCGCGCGACATGATCACCAACATCCAGCAGGACCAAGCGGGCTTCTCGTACGTCCTCACCTCGCCCGACTATCGCACGGCCGCGCGCCTCGCGGGCGCGCTCAACGCGCGCTTCGGCGGCGGCACCGCGCGCGCGAACGATGCGGAGACCGTACGGGTCACCTTGCCGGCGCGGTATGCCGGCGACCCGGTCAACTTCCTGGCCGACGCGGGCGACATCTCGCTGCAGGCCGATCAGGTCGCGAAGGTCGTCGTCAACGAGCGGACCGGAACGGTCGTCATGGGCGGCGACATCACCCTCGCGCCGTGCGCGATCGCGCACGGCAACCTCTCGATCACGATCTCGACCAACAACCTCGTCGTGCCGGCCGCACCCTTCACGAAAGGGCAGCCGCCGGTGCAGAGCAACACGCAGATCACGGCCGCCGAAGGGAATCGCAAGCTGGTCTACATCTCCGGCGCCGCGACGCTGGCCCAGGTCGTCCGCGCGCTCAACACGATCGGCGTCTCGCCGCGCGATCTGATCGCGATCGTTCAAGCCCTGCGTGAGTCGGGGTCGCTCCAGGCGGACGTGGAGATCATCTGATGCCGCTCGATCCGGTCAACGGCCCGATTCAGCCGCTGACGAACGACCAGCAGAAGTCGCTCCAGAAGCTGCACCAAGCGGCGCAGCAGATGGAGTCGTTGTTCGTCGACATGCTCTTCAAGGAGATGCGGAAGACGTCGCCGCCGGTCTCGCTGACCGGCAAGACCTCGAACGCCGAACAGACCTTCGGAGAGATGCTCGACGAGAAGCGTGCGGAGGATCTCTCCAAGACCGGAGCGCTCGGAATCGGCAAGATCCTCGAGCAGCAGATGCGCGCCGCGGTCCTCGGGACGCCGCCGGCTGCCCCCTCCTCCGACGCCCCCAAGGAGCACGAGCAGTAGTGCAAACGCGCGCATTGGGCCTAAAGTCCTTTCCGTTGAGCGACGATACGGCTTGTAGCAAGGAAGCGGGTCGGAGAGAGGGCGTCGCCAGTAATGATCATCAGCCGGGCCGAGATTCGGTCCGCCGTCGCCGCGTACAAAACGGTGAAACGGAAGTCTTCGGTCGACACCCTGGCATTCGACACGGCCGACTCGTTCGACCGGTCGGAGCTGGCGGCGGCGATGGCCGGACTCGCTCATGCAGCACTCTCGGAACCGTTCTACCGCAAGGACCTCGTGGACGATCTGCAGCGACGAATCTCGGAGGGACGCTACTTCGTCCCCACCGAGGAGATCGTCGACAAACTGCTGGGCCGACTCATCGTAGAGGCAGCCACAGCGTAGCTGCGCCCAATCTCGGCAGCACCGATCGGGTTGTTTCGCGCGCCTTCGGGGAATCGCGCCCGACAAACATCGTGAGCGCGCGTGCGTCTGGGGGCCCCACACCGAAGGTGTGGGGGGCGCGGAGTCAGGGGCGGAGCGCCTTATGAGCGAGTGGCAGCAGTTTGGGGATTTGCTGACCGAAGAGAGCCGGTTGCTGGGTGAGCTTGGGACTGCGGCGCTGGGGTTGACGCAGGCGCTGGTGGACAACGATCCCGATGCGATCGAGGCCGCCGAGCGACGGCTCGAGGCGCAGCTGGTGCTGCACGCGACCGCATTCGGACAGCGGACCAGCATGCAGAAGCGCGGCTTCCGTTCGCTGACGCTTCCGCAGGTGTGCGCCTACGCGCCGCCATCGCTGCGCCGCGCTCTCCACGCGACCGCGCAAGAGATCACGGTGCGCGGAATCGCGCTCAAGCTGACCGTGTCGAACAACAAGGCGCTGATCCTCGCCGGGATGGAGCGCCTCGCGCGCACCGTCGCGGTGATGCAGCGTGCGGGAACCGAACAGCCCGGCACCTACAAACGCCGCGGGACCGTGCCACCGCCCAGCGGGAGCGTTATCGTGAGTCGCCGAGCATGAGTTTCCTTGGTTTGGGCATCGCCGGCAGCGCCCTGGACGCGTACCAGCAAGCTGCCAATACGACCTCCGACAACATCGCGAACGTCAACACGCCCGGCGCGTCGCGCCAGATCGTCAATTTGAGCGAGAGTTCGCCGATCGTCGGATCGATCGGCTATGCCGCATGGTACGGTCCAGGAACGCAGGGCAGCGGCGTCACCGTCGACTCGATCACCCGCATCCACCAGGACTCCTACGACGGGCTGTTCCGCGGCGCGTCGGCTGGTCAGAACTACTACACCGTCGAGCAGCAGCAGTTGCAGGCGATCCAATCGCAGTTCGCCGAGCCGAACAACGGCATCAACGCGGCGTTCACGAGCCTGCAGACGGCGATCTCGCAGCTCGCCTCGACGCCGAACGGCACCTCGCAGCGGCAAAGCGTCATCGCGGCCGCGCAAGGTTTCGTGCAGGCGCTCAACACCGTCGGCAACGCGATCCAATCGTCCCAAGCGACGGTCGTCTCGCAAGCCACCGGCGTGGTTGCGCAGGCGAACGCGCTCATCGACAAGATTGCGGCGCTCAACGGGCAGATCCGCGCGTCGACCGCGATCGGCGACAATCCGAACACGTACAAGGACCAGCGCGACCAGTACGTCGACCAGCTCTCGCAGCTGCTCTCGACGCAGACGTCCGTGCAGAGCAACGGCTCGACGCTCGTCACGGTCGGTGGACGCGCGCTCGTCAACGACACCCAAGCGTATCACCTCGCCGCACCGGTGGTCGGGACCGATTCGTCGGGAAACCCGACGCTCGTCATCGGCTTCGCGAACGATCCGAACCCCTCGAACCCGGTGCCCGCCCAGCTCGGCAGCGGCCAATTGGCGGGCTATCTCGACGTGTACAACGCGAAGCTGACGGCGTACGCCACCAAGCTGAACGCCTTCGCCAACGCGACCGCCAACGAGGTCAACCGGGTCACCACGGCCGGTTACGACCAGAACGGCAACCCCGGTACGGCGCTGCTCCAGCCGGTCGTCAACACGCAAGCGATCAATGCGACGAACATCGCGGTCGGGATCACCGACCCGGCGCAAGTGCCCGCCGCCCTCGCGTCGACCGCCGCCGGCTCGCTGGTCGTAGGGCTCAACGCCGCCAACAACACGGTCGATACCGCCTCGGCGCTGCTCGGCAACGCGACGCTGGCGCACCCGGCGATCAGCGCGGGTCCGCCCACCGGCACCACCGGAACGCTGAACGTCACCGTCGACGGCGTCGTTGGGACCTTCAGCTACGACTTCGGTGCCGGCGGCAACGCCGCGTCGGTCGACTCCTTCGTCACGAACTTCAACAAGGCGCAGCTGGGCGTGTCGGCATCGTACGACACGGTCGCGCAGAAGATCGTCTTCAGCCGCGATCCCAACAACGTCTCGCTCGCGCATCGCGCGCAGCAGGCGGCGCTCGGCACCCCGACCTCGCCGTCGTTCACGATCGGCGAGAAGTTGGCCACGAACCCGATCGTCGGCGGGAGCGCCGGCACCCCCAGCAGCTCGCTGCTCGAGGTTCTTGGTGCCGCCGGCATCAACAACGTCCAGCAGAACAGCAGCAACGCCTTCGGTGCGGGCGACAACGCCGGCGCGAACGCGATGCTCAAACTGTTTTCCGGAAGCTACGGCGTTCCGGCGCTGCAGACGACCTCGTCCACTGCGATCGCCGCGACGGGCACCGTCACGATCTCCCCGCCGGCCGGCAACCCGCAAGCGTTCGCGGCGATCGGCGTGGGCCAACTGCTCACCATCGACGCGGGGACGCCCAACCAGGAGAACGTCGTCGTCACGGCCGTGGATCGCACGACCGGGTCGATCAACTTCACCGCGTCTCAGACGCACTTGGCGGGCTTTTCCGTGACGACGGGCCAGTCACAGACCTTGGGATCGTATTACGGGGCGCTGGTCGGTCAGCTCGGGCTCGACACGCAGACCGCGATCACCGGAACCTCGTCGCAAACGACGCTCGCCTCGAACATCGACAAGGTGCGCCAGGGAATCGACGGGATCAACCTCGACGAAGAGACGCAGAACCTGGTGAAATACCAGAACGCGTACGCTGCGGCCGCGAAGACGCTCAACATCGCCGAACAACTGCTGGTGACCGCCCTCGGTCTGATCCCAGGAGGATAACGGATGCGCATTGCCACCTCGACCATCTACGCTCAGCAGACCGCCGCGATCGACGATCAGTCGGCGCTCTACGCGCAGATCGGAGCGCAGCTCTCGAGCGGAAAGCAGCTCAGCGCGCCCAGCGACGATCCCGGCCAGATCGCGACCGATCTGGGTCTGCACACGTCGATCGACACGACGAATCAGGCGGCGACGAACGTCCAGAACGCGGTCTCGGAACTGACCACGACCGACGGCGCCCTCAGCAGCCTCACCTCGGTGATGCAGAGCGCGCGCGCGCTCGCGATCCAGGGCGCATCCGACACGCTGACCGATCCGCAGCGGACGTCGCTGGCCAATCAAATCGATCAGGTGCTGCAGCAGGCGATCGCGATCGGCAACACGTCCTACGCCGGGAAGTACATCTTCGCCGGCACGTCGACCAGCGGCAATCCGCCGGTCCTGCACCAGGGCAGCCCGACGACGTCGGTCGCGTTCAGCGGGAACGAACAAGTCCAGGGCCAGCTGATCTACAACAACGAGTCCTTCGCGCTCTCGACGACCTTCCAATCCGCGTTCAACTACAAGGCGTCCGACGGATCGCCCGACATCTTCCAAACGCTGATCACGCTGCGCGACACGCTGACCGGCAAGATCGCGACCGATCAGAGCTCGACCGCAGTGAACCAGGCCGGCGCGACGATCTATGGACCACCCGTCGGTGCGACGGCGCCGGCTGCGACGACGCTGGCGGCACTGGGCATCTTCGCGACAACGCCCGTCGCCGACAACAGCGTCCCGCCCAAGTTCAGCATCACGATCAACGGGTCGGTGAGCGGCGTGCAGTCGGTGAAGACCATCACCGTAGCGCAGGCGACCGCGATCGACGACGGCACGCCGACGAGCCTGGTCGGACAGATCAACGCGGTGACCGCACAGACCGGCGTGACGGCGAGCTTCAACACCACGACGCAGAAGCTCGTGCTCACCGGGACCGGATCGTTCTACGTCAACGACACGCCCTCACCCGGTGCGACGACCAGCGGCAACCTGACCAGCGTGTTCAACCTCGCCGGCCAGTCGGACTTCGTGCAGAACATCTCGACGCAGCTGGGCGACATCGATCACGCGCTCAACACCCTGCTCCAGGCGCGCTCGGTGGTCGGTGCCCGGATCCAGACGCTCGGCTCCATCCAGAGTCAACTCCAGACGAGTGTTACCGATAATACTAAGGTGCAGTCCGGGATCGAGGACGTCAACGTCGCCGCGGCCACGTCGAAATTTTCGCAGACCCAGACGGCGCTCCAGGCGGCGTACGCTACGACGAACCGTCTCGAGTCCAAGACCCTCTTCGACTATCTGACCTGAGCTGGAGCGACGTGACGGAGACCATGGTGGAGCCCGCCGACCGAGAGATCACCCTCGAGCTGCCGCGGTTCGGCTCGTTCAGCTATCGCGAGTCCGAGGTCCTCACGTTCCCCTGGGGACTGCCGGGCTTCGCCTCGCAGCGCCGGTTCGTGGCGATCAACCTCGAGGGTCAGGAGAAGTTCGTCTGGCTGCAGAGCCTCGACGACGTCTCGGTCGCGCTGCCGACCGCCGACCCATGGCACATCTTCGGCGACTACGCCCCGCAGCTGCCGCCCTACGCCTCCTCCTCGCTGGATATCCAGCGGCCGGAGGAGTTCGTCGCCCTGTGCGTGGTGGTCGTCGCGCCGGGCGCCGGCGAGATGACGATGAACCTCTTGGCCCCGATCGTGATCAACCTGCGCACCCGGACCGGGCGCCAGATCATGCTCGAGACGGGCGGTTACTCGGTTCGCACGGAGATTCCGCGCATCGCCCCGGCCGCGGCGGCGGGAGCCTAACGCCGAGAGCGGGAACGCGACCCTCCCTCACAGCCATGGAGGGCGCCCCCGGTGTTGGTCCTCAGCCGCAAGCTCAACCAAGCCATCATGATCGGCGACGACGTGCGAATCGTCGTCGTGGCGGTCGACCGCGACACGGTGAAGCTCGGCATCGAAGCGCCGCGCACGATCCCCGTCCACCGCTCCGAGGTATACGAGGAGATCCAGCGCACGAACCGCGCCGCCGCCGGAGAACCGCAGCAGCCCGCTGCGGAGACGGCTCCCCGGGTCGCCGACCTGGGCAAGGGACGACGCCCGCCGCCTCAGAAGAGCTGAACCGCTAAAGTTGCGCGGTCGTTCGGCCGAACAACCACAGAGGACGGGTCAGGAAGAACCCGTTTGAACACACGTGTGATTTTCATGGAGGAAATACGACATGCCCGGAATTGGTGGGCTTTCGATCGCCAACAACCTGTTGGCGAATCAAGCGAGCCTAAACCTCAATCGTAACCAGAGCGCGTTGGGTGTGGCCGTCCAACGTCTCTCGAGCGGTCTGAGGATCAACACGGCGGCGGATGACCCATCGGGTCTGGCGATCGCCGAATCGCTCCAAGCGCAGGTCAACGGTTTCGACCAAGGCGCCCGCAACGTCCAAGACGCTACCAACGCGGCGCAAGTCGCCGAAGGCGCGCTTTCGACGACGACCGACATCCTGCAGCGCATCCGTACCCTCGGTGTCGAGGGCGCGTCGGACATCACGTCCAGCTCGGACCGCGCGAACCTGCAGGCTGAAGTGCAGCAGCTTCTCCTCGAAGTCAATCGCATTTCGCAGAACACGAACTTCAACGGTCAGGCTCTGCTCGACGGCTCGCACGCGGGCTACCAGCAGCAGGTCGACGCGACCGCGGTCATCACCTCGAACGCCGACCTCGCCAACGGTGGCACGCTGGTCAATTCATCGGGCGTCACGCTCAATCCGACCGCTCCGAACGCCTCCGTCGTGGACGGCACGATCGAAGTCCAGGTCGCTCAGCTGACCTCCACCCAGCAGGGTCTGGTCATCTCGTTCCTGTCGAGCGCCTCCAGCACCGGTCAGGTCGTAACGACGATCATGATCCAGGGTGGCGTGTCGGCGGCGGCGGTTCAGATCGACGGCGTTACGCTCACGTTCGGCGGCGCGGGAACGCTCGACGTCGGCGTCACGTCGTACGTCAAGGTTGCACAGTACGTGGCAGCGGCTTCGAATCCGACTGCACCGGCGTTCAACTTCCAGTCGGGCGCCGCTGAAGGCGCGACCATCCAGGTCGGCTTCATCAGCACCTCGACGAGCTACCTGCGCATCGCGAACGTCAACCTGGTCGGCAATGGCGCGTTCGGCTCGCTCGCTTCGGAAGACGCGATCGGCCAGATCGACAACGCCCTCCAGACCGTCCTGTCGCAGCGCGCTTCGCTCGGTGCGACGATCGTTCGCCTCCAGGAAGACCTCAACAACGACAACGTTGCCTCGGTCAACCTCAAGGCGTCCGAGTCGATGATCCGCGATCTCAACGTCGGTGCGGAAACGACCGAGTACACGAAGCTCCAGATCCTGGTGCAGGTCGGTACGTCGGTTCTCGCCCAGTCGAACCAGAACGCGCAGTCCGTCGTCAGCCTCTTCCGCTAGTCCTAGCGGAAATTGGAGAGAGCCCGCTTCGGCGGGCTCTCTTTTTTTTGCCCGCGTCCGATACCTGAACGGAGAAGAAGAGGTAACCTCGTGCCCTTAGAGATCGTCGACGACTACCGCGACAGCGCCTTCGCGCGTGCCCAGACCGGACTACTGTTCAACTTGCCGGTACCGCCGGCGGAGCGCCAGCAATTGCCGGCCGGCATCAGCCTGTGCATGATCGTGAAAAACGAAGAGCGCTTCCTTGCCGAGTGCCTGGCGAGCGTTCGCGACGTCGTCGACGAGATCTGCGTGGTCGACACCGGTTCGACGGATCGTACGATCGAGATCGCGCGCGAATTCGGCGCGGTCGTCATCGACCGTCCCTGGCGCGACGATTTCAGCTGGGCCCGCAACGAGTCGCTGAACCTCGCAACTCGCCGCTGGACGCTCGTTCTCGACGCCGATGAAGAAGTGTCTCCCGAGTCGCTCGGGCTGCTGCGCGCATTGCGCGAGACGCCGGCGGACCTGACCGCGGTCTACCTGCAGATCCGCAACCTCGTCGACGACGAGTCCGGCATGGGCTCGACGATGAGCCACATCCTGCCGCGCATCTTCCCGACCTCGCCGCGCATCCGCTACAAGAACGTCATCCACGAGAACGTCGTGCTCGACGGCGACACGCATTTGGCGGCGATCGTTTCGCCGATTCTCGTCCTTCACAAGGGTTATACGAAAGCGATCCTCGACGGCCGCAGCAAGAACGACCGCAACAAGCCGCTGCTCGAGCGCGCGATTCGCGAAGCCTCGGGTGAAGCATTCTCGTGGTTCAACTTCGGCGTCTCGGCGATCGTCGCCGGCGATCTCGACGGCGGCATCGAGGCGCTCGAGCGGATGTTCGCGATGGACGGTCCCGCCCGCGCGTTCTACGCGATGGGCTACGTCATGCTCGCGACCGCGTATGCCGAAGGACGCCACGACCTCGAGAAGGGCATCGCGCTGCTCGACGAGGGGCTCGAAGGGTCGCCGGGCCATCCGAACATTCTCTTCACGAAGGGCTATTTTCTCTCGCTGCTCGAGCGCTACGACGAGGCGCGCGAATGGTACGAGAAGGCCACCAAGACCGGCAGCGACGCGCGCCTGCACTTTCTGGTCGACGACGAGATCGCGATTTGGAAAGCGCCCCTGAACATCGCCGCGACGTATGCGAAACAAGGGCGCGACGCCGACGCGCTGCTGTGGTTCGAGCGCGCGCTCGCGAACAAGCCCGAATCGACGCTGCTGCGCGGCCTCGCCGCGCGGGCCTACGAGCGCGCCGGCCGCGTCTACGATGCGGAGCGGATGTTTCGCGAGGCCTCCGAGCGCGACGGCGACGGCGGGTTCATCGCGTACGTCAACTATCTTATGCGCCGCCGGCGTTTTCACGAAGCATTCGAACAGGTCGAGCGCCGCCGCGAATCGATCGACGACCGCGCGTACGCCACGCTGCTGCTTTCCGCGGCCGTCGCAGCGCGCGACGAAAAACTCGGCGATCCCGAAGGGTATGCGCTGCGCGCGCTGGAGCTTGCGAACGGTGACGGCCTCGCGCTCGGATTCCTCGACGCACTCTACGCGGCGCGCAACGACACGCGCAAGCGCGCCGAACTGCGCGCCCGCGAAATGACCGCGCCGCTGGTGCAGCCGGCCGACTTCACGCGCCGCTCGCATCGGCTGCTGGAGGAGCAGCAGTTCGAAGAGGCGCTCTCCACTGCGCGTGCCGGGCTCGCGGTCGCGCCCGACAACGACGTGCTGCTCTACAACGCGGGTTTTTCGGCCGCGCGGCTCGGCCGCGACGCCGATGCGATCGAACACTTGAACGCGATCTCGCCGAAGGATGCGCACGCCACCCACGGACTGGCGCTGCGCGCCGAGATCGAGCGCCGTTCGGGCGACCTCGACGCCGCCTTCGCCACGCTTTCGCGCATGAGCACGCTCGAACGCCCCGATGTCGAGGCGCTGCGCGGAGCGACGCTTGGCCTCGCGAGCGCGCTGCTCGAGGCGGGCCGGATCGAAGACGCCGGAAAGCTCGCCGCGCTCGCGCTCGCCTGACGCGTGCGCTTCACCGTCCTCGCCGCTCTCGGCAGCGACCCCGGCGAGGCGGGTTCGCGCGCGAGCCGCGTCGTTGCGTTTTCCGGCAGCGCAGGGCTCGCCGCGGCGGCCCGGGCGGCTGAGGATCCGTATCTCCTGATTCTGGGGCCCGGCGCGCGTCCGCTGGCCGGCGCGTTCGGCGGCTTCACCGCGGCGATCACGCCGCAGACGGGCGTGCTCGGCGGAGCGATGCACGCCGGTGCGACGCGCTTGTTCGGTTGGATGCTCGCGCCCTCGCCGTGCAGTCCGATCCCATTCGAACTCTCGACCGTCAGCGCGCAGCTCGGCGAAGCGGGCGCAGACGCGCTGGTGCGTGGGCCGATCGACGCGGTCGCGCCGTTCATGCTGCTGGCGGCGCGCGAGCTGCTGCTCGAACCGTTGCCGGACGATCCCGTCGCCGCATCGGTCGAGTTGTGCGTGCGCGCGCGCGCCGCCGGCCGCTCCGTCGTCTGCCGGCCGTCGTTCGCTTGCGCCGCGCCGCCGCTGGACGCCGACGATCGCGGCCGAGCGAGCGCGTTGCGTGCGCTCGCGGAACGGCATCCGCAACTCACCGGCGTGCACCGGCTCCCCAGCGGGGCGCGGCGGGTCGCGGTCGAGCGCGAACTCCGGCTCGACGGCGGACGGCGCGTGCGCGCGCGCGTCGCGCGCCCGCCGCTGACGATCCTGACGCACGGTGCGGACGCCGCCGGTGCCGCGCGCCGCGCGCGCGAGCGCTTTCCCGATGCGCGCGTGACCGCCGCCGAACGCGGAGCGGCGCAAGCGCTGCGGGCGGAGATGCGCCGGCGCGGCGACCGCTACGTGCTCATTGCCGACGGCGCGGGATTGCCCGACGTCACGGCGCTCGAGGCGCTCGTCGATCAGGTGGAATCCGCCCCCTTCGTCGCGCTGGCCGCGCCCAGCGCGCAGGCGCTGCAGGGAGGCTGCGTGCTGGTCGCAGTCGGTCGTTTTCCGCAGCACGTCGAGGCCGACGGTGAGACCGTGGAAGCGGCGCTCGATGCGTTGCGGACGGCGGCGCATGCGTTGCGCCGCGCCGTGCGCGCGCCGGGCGACGTGCGGCCGGAACTCGCGAACGTCGTGGCTCCGCGCGCCACGATCGTGTTCTTGGCGTCGTCGTTGCCGGAGATCTCGCGCCTGAGCCTGGATGCGGCGCTCGCGGCGCTGCAGCCCGGCGACGATTTCGCCGCGGTGTGCGGCGCGACGGCCGAAACGGCGCGCCGCGTGCTCGCCGCATATCCGCAGGTGCGAGTCGAGACGGACGCCGTCGATCCGTTCCTGACCGACGGCGCGAATCGCGCGCTCGCGAACCCGCGCGGGGACGTCGTGGTGCTGCTCGCCGACGACGTGATGCTGTCAACCGGAACGCTCGAACGCCTGCGCGACGCGTTCGTGCGCATCCCCTCGCTCGGCGCGGCGTTCCCCACCGTTCCGGGCGCGGCCGGCGGTGAAGGCGCGCAAGACATCGAGTACGCCGACGTCGGGGCGATGCAGGGCGTGGCCCAGCGGCGCGCGCAGGCCCGCGCCCGCGAGGTGGAACCGATCGCCACCGGAGCGACGCCGGCCGTCGCGCTCTCCCGGGCGGCGCTCGCTGCCGTTGGCGGCATCGATCCCGCGTACGGACCCACCCGCAGCGGCATCGCCGAGCTGGTGAGCCGGCTGCGCGGGGCGGGGTACGGGGTCGTGCGCTGCGACGACGCACTGGCCCATCGCTTCGATCCGGCGCTCTCGCGGAATCCCGCCGCTGCCGCCGACGCGGGGCAGCCGCTGCCCGTCCCCGCCGATCCCGCGGCTGCGGCGCGCGGCTTCGATCCGGCGTCGCGGGTGCCGTTCGTGCGCGGCGTCCCGGCTCCGGCCGCGGCGGCCGAGCACGTCGTCGCACTGGCCGTCGCGGGTCCGGCGGAACTCGAGCGCGCGGCCGTGTTTTTGACCGCCGCCGCGAGGTCGTACGACGCGCGCTCGCCGGTGCGAATCACCCTGCTGCTCGACGGAACGGTCGGCGCGGCGGATGCCGTGGCCCGCATCCGGCCGATCCTCGCGGCCGGCGGATCGATCGACGAGAGCGTTTCGGTGCGCATCGAACGGGTCGCGGATCTCGCTGCGTGGCGCGCCGCGCTGGCCCCAGAACTGCGCCTCCGGGTCGCCGCCGGCCACGAACGTCCGGCCCTGGCGGGGCTCGCTGGACTCTCCGCCGATGCCCTCGGCGAACTCCTCGATCCGGCGTTGCGATGAGATTGCATCGCACCCACGAACTGCTTGGGCCCTGGAGTACCGGGACGCCGGTCCTCGATGCGGACCGATTGGCGGCGGTGCGCGTCGAACCAGTCCTGCGTCAGCGGCGGCCCGCCCTCGTGCTCGACCTCTATCTCGCCGGCGACGACGGCGACACGATCGTCCCGCAGGTGTTCGTCGACCCTGCCGTCGCGATCGAACGCGACCGCGACGCGCTGATCTTCCCGTTCGGCACGCCGGGCGACGACGCGTTCGCGCTCGCCCTCGCGGCGCGCGTTCTGCCGCACCTCGAAGGGCTGGTCTTGGGCATCGAACGGGTCCACGAACACGTGCTCGAGCTCGCCCCCGCGCCTCGCTTCGCTGCGGCGCGCAGTGCCGGCTGCTTCGGAGCGGCGCCGCTGCGCGACGCTCTCACGCGCCTGGCGCCGTATCAGTACGCGCGCCGGTTCGCGCGCGGCCGGACCGTGCGGCTGGATGCGCCGGATGCGGTCGGGGGCTGGGCGTTGCTGCGGTCGACGGGGACCGTCGGGATCGCCGAGGGCCGGCGCGATCGGGATGCTTGCGCGTGGTACGGGGACGCACCGGCGGCCCCGGAGCGGGCCGAGCTGGCGGTGATCGACGCCGCCGGCGACCCTGGTGCGGCGCTCGTCGTCGTGCGGCTCGACGTTTCGGCGAACGGAGGACTGGCCGTGGTCGACTCGCTCCCGCTCGACCTCGGGATCGTCTTCGACCCGGCCGAAGGGCCGGTGCGCCGCTGGTTCTCCGTCGAGCGGTCTGTGGAGCCAGCTGCGCGTGAGCTGCCGGATTGCAGTTCCGTTCCCGCAGGCGGATCGAGCGGACGGATCGCCGTCGTGCTCGGGCGCGCCGACGGCGTCGCGCGACCCGGTGCGGATACCGACGAGGCTCGTGCGTTGGTCGACGCGTTGCGCGGCGAAGGCTTCGAAGCCGATCTCGCCGAGGAGCCGGACGACGCGGTCGGCGCCGACCTCGTGCACTTGATCGGAACCCGCGACGGCCGTCGCGCCCGCGCGGTCGTCGAAGCGGCATGCAGGGCCCGCGTCCCCGTTGCGGTCCACGCCTACGACGACGATGCTGCCGCCGGCGGGTGGTGGGGCGCGACCGTGACTCGGCTGTGCTTCGAACACGGCAGCGAGGAGCGGGACGTGACGGCCTACCTGCGCCTGCTGGCGCAACGGGCCGTCGTCGTCGGGGCCGCGCGCGCCGGCGTTCCGTATGCGCCCGACGAGGCTGCACCAGACGACGCCGCGACCGCCCTCCGCGACGCATCGATCGTCTTCGCCGCGAGCGAGGACGAGGCCGAGACGATTCGGCGCCGGACGGGACGGCGCGGTCCGCTGGCGGTCGTGCCGCCGCTGGCAGATGCGGCCATACCGGCCACGGTCGGCGCCCTGGTCGGGCGGGATCCGTTCGTCCTCGTTCACGCGCCGATCGGCCCGCTCGGCAACCAGCTCGCGGTCGCACGAGCGGCCGCCATCTCCAAGACCCCACTCGTCATCGCCGGGCCGGTCGCCGACGCCTCGTATTTGGAACGGGTGCGCGAATTCGGCGGACCGCAGCTGATCGTGCTCGCCGGGGAGCCGAGTCGGGAGCTTGCGGCGGGGCTGCGGCGCGCCGCCGGCGTGGTGGTCGATGCCGCCTGGATCGGCGAGGGCGCCTCGCGCCTGGCGGCCTCTGCGCTGGCGGGAACCGTCCTGGTCGTCGCGGACGGACGTCCGTTCCACGCGCCAGGGCTAGCGGTGCGACGCTTCGATCCGGCCGACGTGGCGGCGCTGACCCGAGCCATGGGCGAGGGCTGGGACGACGCCCTCCGCTCGACCCACCGTCCGGCGGCCGAGACGGTGGCCGCGCTCGCGCCGGGTGCCGCGGTTCGCGCTATCATCCGCGGCTACGCAGAGGCCGGAGCCGCGACCCCGGTCACCTAATACCAGACCTCGGGACGACCGATATCAGAGTAGGAGGATCTCGACGAACATGGACGTTCAGGCCATCGATTCGGCAGGCGTTGCCGCAACTGCAAATGCTGCCGCAACGGCGACCGCGGCCGCGGCCGCGACCACAACCGGAACCGCCGCCGCCGCGAGCGGGACGGGTACCGCGCAGCCGGCGGCAAAATTGCTGGCCGCTTTCCCGACACCTCCGGGGCCGGGACAGAAGCACGAGCCCGATGAGACGCTGCATAAAGCGCTCTCGCAGCTGGTCGGCGGCGCGCACGTCTCGGTCCAGTTCCGCGTTGTCGAGGGGACGCACGACATCGTCACGGTGTTCAAGAACGCCGACACCGGCGAAGTGATCACGCAGTTCCCGCCCGAGGCGCTGGTGCTGATCGCGCAGTTCTTCAACAAGCTCGCCGGCGCCGTCGTGGACCGGACGGCCTGATGAGCGGCATCGGAGCGACCTCGATCGCGTCTTCGTCCTCGACGCCGGCGGGGACCAACGTCCCGCCGGTCTCCTTTCCCGGCATCGCCTCCGGTATCGACTACAACGCGATCATTCAAAAATACACCGACTTGACGCTGGCGCAAGAGACGCCGCTCAAGACGAACGTCACGAACCTCACCAATCAGAATGCCGAACTGCTGAAGATTCAGAGCCTGATCGGCAAGTTCCAAGACACGTTTATCGCGATTAGCAATCCGGCGAACTTCAGCGCGACGGCGCCGACGTCGACCAACGCGACGGCGATCGCCGCGACGGCCATCCCCGGCGGCAGCGCGACGCCCGGCGCGTACACGATCACCAAGACCGTCCTCGCGACCGCGACTCAGTATGTGAACGATCCCGCGGCCAACGGGACGTTCAACTCCAATGTCGTGTTCGCCAACGCGGGCGCGTCGATCACGCCGAGCAACGGGACGACCGGGCCGAACGGCAAGGGCCAGCTCACGATCAACGGCGTCGCCCTGACGTACGACGTCAACACCACGACGCTGACGTCGTTTATCTCCGCGAACAGCGCCGCGCTCTCGGCGGTCGGCGTTACGATGACCGACAACGGCAACGGCACCGTCACCATCACGTCGACCCGGCCGTTGACGCTGGGTGCCGCGTCGGACAGCGGCAACTTGCTGCAGGTCCTCAAGCTCGACACCGCGCCGATCACGGTATCCGGCGGCACCTACACCGCGACGAGCACCTCGAAGATCGGCGGCATCAATCTCGGCGCGACGTTCAACACGGCGAACAACGCCGGCTTCGCGACCCCGGTCACCAGCGGCACGTTCACGATCAACGGCGTGCACTTCAAGGTGGATGCCACCGCCAACAACCTCAACAACATGATCACGCAGATCAACGCGTCGTCGGCGGGTGTCGTGGCGTCGTACGATCAGGCTAACGATCGCGTGCTGATTACGGCGAAGGCGAGCGGACCGCAGGGCGTCTCGTTCGGCGCGGCCGGCGACACGTCGAACTTCCTGCAGGCCGTCGGTTTCCTGGCCAACGCCGGAACGCCGAATGTCTTCAGCGCGGGGGCGACCACGACGGTCGGCAAATCGGCGGAAGTCGACTACATCGACAACGCCGGAAGCACTCACGTGGTGTACGCGAACTCGAACACGGTGACGAACGTCATCCCGGGCGTGTCGCTGGCGCTGCAGCAGGCGATCGGCGGTACGACGGGGATCGCGCCGGTAACGATCACCGTGGCGCAGGACACGACCGCGCTCACCAAAGCGATCGGTGATTTCGTCACCGCTTACAATGCGGTGATCGACGAGATCAACAGCGCGACCCAGGCGCCCGTCATCGGAACGACGACCAGCTCGTCGACCGGTACGACGTCGTCTCAACAGCTCACGACCGGCGGCGCCCTGTTCAACAATCAGGACATCCTCGCGCTCAAAGACCGGCTGGTGAACATGGTCTCCGGCTTCGGCGTCACGGGCTCCACTTCGTATAACTCGTTGGCGTCGGTCGGCCTGGTGCTCGACAACTCGTTCACCGTCAACACCGCGTCGTCGAGCAACACCTCGAACACGTCCTCGCAGAACAACATCACGACCCAGAGTTTCGCCGGTACGAGCGGCAAGCTCGTCGCGCTTGATACGACCAAGTTCGCCAATGCGCTCGCGGCAAATGGCACCGCCGTCGCGAAGCTCTTCACCGGCACGACCAGCATCGTCGGACAGATGGGCGCGTACCTCACCTCGGCAACGGGCTTGCCGACCCAACTCACCGGCGGTTTGGCTGGTGCTATCCCGACGCACTCGCTGTTCTCCACGCTGATGGACGCGACCAACAACCAGATCACGTCGCTGCAGCAGCAAATCCAACTGGTGACCGACCAGGCCAACTTGCAGGCCAACACGCTGCGCGCGCAGTTCGTGGCCAGCGAGACGCTGATCGCTCAGCTGCAGTCGGTGCAGTCATCACTCGGCTCGCTGACAGGATCGACCAGCTCGCGCTGATATGACGATCTCCAACGCCAACCTGCGCTACCTCGAAGCGTCGATCAATTCGGCGAGCCCCGAGGAGCTCATCATCAAGGTGTACGACGCCCTGCTGCTCTTCTCGCGGCAAGCGCTCGAGGTGATGGAGACGCATCCGTCCGACATTCAGGGCCGCCACGATCTGCTGCGCCGCGCGCAGCGAGCGTGTGCGCTGCTCATGGGTTCGCTGCGGCTCGAGCTCGACAGCGACATCCCCGGCAACCTGTTCCGCATCTACGAGTTCTGGCACCATCAGCTGGTCGTGGCCAACATGCAGGGCGACCCGCAGAAGGTTCGGGAGCTGCTGCCGATGATCGCCGGGATGCGCGAAACGTGGGTCGAGGCGATCAAGCGCTACCGGACCGAGGTCATGGCGGCACCGCAGCTGGATGCCCTCGTCGGCTGAAACGGCGCGCGACGCCGTCGTTCGCGTCCTGCTCGCCCTGGAACGCTCGTGCCTCGATGCCGAAGCGGCTCTGGGCGAGCGACGCTGGCCCGAGGTCGACTCGGCGCTGGCCGCGCAAGCCCGCATGACCGCCGATCTCGGCGCGATCTTCGAAGCCACGCCGGAGCTCGCGCCCGACCGTGACGAAAAGATCGCGGCGCGCGTGGATGGGATCCTGGCCTACCGCGACGATCAGCTGCGCCGTCTGCAGGCGTTCAACGCCGAGCTTGCGACCCGTCTGCAATCGATCGGGCGCATGAACAGCATGTCGCGCTCGATCGGCCGCCGCGATCCGGCCGGCCGCGTGCTGGACGGCCAGTACTAAAACTTGCGTCCCGCTCGAACGACGGCGACGTCAGTGCGAAACGGACAATAACGTAGCGGGAAACGGTTCCTGGCGTTCGACGGCGCGCGGAACGGTGTCGTCGAACGGAACGAGCTTTACGGCGTCGCCGTCCTGCACGATCATGCGCAGGCGATCGGTGTCGGCGTCCGGCTCGACCGCGGTGGGCGCGGTCGTGTCGGTGGCGCGGTCGTAGTGTCCGGCGCGCACGCCGGCATGCAGCAAGACGCGCCAGCCGGCGCCGCGGAAGCGCTCGCACAGCAAATAGTCTTCGTCGCATTGGCGCGCGGTGCGCGTCGCCTCGTCGATGTAGACGTGCGCCGCGAAGTACGGCGTCGTGAGGTCGCGCAGCGCGGCGACGCGGATGAGCACGCAGCCGAAGCCGATGCCGTCGACGCTCGCGACCGCGCCGCCGGCGAACGGAGGAATCGCCGCCGACGTCGTGTCGCTGGAAACCCAGCGTGCGACCGCCATCGGCCGCGCCGAGTCGCGGCTGTAGTAGAGCGCGCCGGCGAGCGCGGCACGCGGATCGGCCTCGAGCGCGGCCGTCAGCCGCAGCAGCGCATCGGGCGGGACGACGATGTCGTCGTCGATCATCAGCAGCATGTCGCTGCCGCGCGCGATCGCATCGCGCGCGATCATCTCGCGCTGCGCGGCGACGAAGTTCCCCGACCAGACCACGCGCGCGGCGTCGCCGGCGGAAGGCGGGAGTTCGAGCTTCGCGAGCGCGTCGAGGAATGGCCGGGTCGGTTGTCCGCTGGTGGGGATGCCGATGAGAAGATGCACTACGGGATGGCCTCGTGGAGAGCGGTGACGAGCGCGCGGCCTGCGGCGTGGAGGATGGGGTCATCGGCGATGAGCGGATCGAAACGGCGGTCGACGGCGCGCCGCACCGTGACGCGCATAAGCCACGCGCCCCCCGCCGCCCGGTAGGAAGCGAGCGCGTCGCGCACGCCCGCCGCGGCGGTGGCGCCGGCGTTGTCGAGCGCGCGCGGAGCGACTGCGAGCAGCACCTGCGCACCGCGCAGGAACGGGTCGCTCAGCGTACGGGACAACACGGCGCGCAGCCCGACCAGCTCGCGGGCGTCGAAGCGGGCGACGAGGGCGACCCCGGCCGGTGAAACGGTCGCCGCGGGGTCATCGCCGTCGGGGACGATCGCGGCGAGCGCTTCGGGGCTGACGACCGGCGGGGTGGGGCGTCCCATGCGGGCGGCGACGAGCGCTCGCGGCAGCGCCGCGGCGACGGACCGCGCGAACCGATCCAACTTCAGCGCGGCACCCAGCGGCCCGTCGACGGCGGCGATCGAGCTGAGCAGGACGAGCGCAGCGAGTCCGTGCGGGACGACGCCGCCGAAGACGCGCTCGAGCGCGCGGACCTCGTCCGCGTCGATCGCCCGCCACAGCACGGCCAGCGGTGGAAGGGGGGGCGGCGTCGGGAGCGGCGGCGGCGGGGCTGGTGAGATGGCGAGGACGGGTGGCGCGGCCGGTGCGTCGAGAACCGTGTCGATGACCCGGGCGACGGGCGCCGGTTCGGCCGGCGCCGCAGCGAGGTCGGCATCGTCTTCGCCGGCTTCCATTTCGTAGAACGGGCGCGGCTGCTGGTAGGCGGTGTGGCCGGTCTTCCGGCGCAGGCGCAATGCCGGTGCGGCGACCGTGGGCGTTCCCGGCGCGCTGGCGTGGACCGCGACGTCGAGCGGAGCCGTTCCGGGCAGGACGCGCAGCGCGACGCGCACCCGCACCGCTTCGCCCGGCGGGACGGCGCCGATCGCGAGTCCCTCGCCGAGCAGCTTTTCCGCATCGACGGCTGCACCGTCCCGTGCGGCTGAACCGGCGACGAGTTCGGCCTCAGGCGGAATAGCGATCCGCAGCATCGCGTTCGGGACCGCGAGCTCGCCGTCGTCGTGCATCGCGACGACGATCGTGACGATCGCGCCGGGGATCAGGTCGCCCTCGGGCCGCACGTCCAGTGCTAGGCGCAGCGCGGCAGGCCGCGGCGTTGCGCTGGGGTCGCCGTCGACGATCGTTTCCGCGCCGAAGTGGACAATGGTCGATGACGGCGAGGCCGGGTGCGCCGCGAGGCCGAGCTCTTCACGCCGCCGCCGGTCGAGCAGCCGGGAATCGGCGTCTCTTCCGAAGAGCGCGTCGACGTCGACGTCGCGCCCGCTCACCGGGCGCGAAATGCGGCGAGCCAGGGAAAGCGGCGGCGTGGCGGCACCGGCACGCCGTCAGCCCCCGCGGCGGAGGGCGCGGCGCCCCGTGCACCAGGCTGCGTAGCGAGCACGATCCCGCGCGCGCGGGCCGCAGCCTCGGCGTCGACACGCGTCGCGCGCGGCCGGCCGGCGGCTGCGGCGTCGCGCAGGGTCGCGTGAGCCAGGGTCAACAAGCGGCGCGGCGTTCCGGTCGCCGCGGTCACGATCGTGTCGATCGCTGCCTCGTCGAAGAGCGCCGTCATGTCGGCGGCCGAGCCGGCCCGGGCGACGCGATAGGCCAGCAGCGCGCGGGCTTCGTTCGCGTCGAGGGCGTCGAGGGCGATCCAGGTGTCGACCCGGTCGGCGAGGTTACGGCGCGAGTCGACCCGCCGCCGGAGTTCGGTCTGACCGAAGAGGACGACGTTGAGCAGCTTGCGCTGCGGGACGTCGTAGTTGAGCAGCAGCCGGATGACCTCGAAGATCTCGTCGCTGGCATTCTGGGCTTCGTCGATCAGCAGCGCCAGCGTCAGCCCGTCGAGCACCGCCGCGTCGTAGAGATAGTTCTTGAGCGCGTTCTTCAGCGCGGCGGGCGAGCGCGGCGGCAAGGCGAGCCCGAACGAGCGCGCGACGCCGAGCAGAAACTCCGTCTCGTTCGAAAACGACGGGTCGAGAATCTTGCCGAGCCGGACCTCGTCACGCCCGAGCAGCTCGCGTTCGAGCTGCGCCATCAGACTGGTCTTCCCGGTGCCGGGGTCGCCGATGACGACCTGCAGTCCGCGCGATTCCAGCACGCCTTCGACCATGCGCTCGCGCGCCCCGGCGAGGGCCGGCGTGGTGCGGTAGAAGTGCGGATCAGCCGTGTCGAGGAACGGGTCGCGCTCCAGACCGTAATGCCGGAAGTAGGGGTTCATCCAAGGGGGAGGTTCGGCATGCGGCGGGCAGGCGGCCTTGTCGCGGCTCCTCACCTTTTCAGACGGCGATGCCGATTACCATCGGGTGAACGTTGCGAGGCCGTACGCGCTCGTGTGCCTCGGCGGCGGGCCTCGGTTCTCCGCACAGTTGCGCGCGCGTTTCGGTGCGGTTCCGTTTCGGTATGTCGGCGCTCCCTGGGGCGCTCCGTTCGGCGTCACCGCCGATCCGTCGCTCGATGCAGCACTCCGAGCGCTCGCTGTCGATACCGTCGTTCTGGTCGGTGGCTGGGTCGCGCTCGAACCGGCGGCGGCCGCCGTGCTGGCCGCGCTCGCCGAGCCGCAGACCCTCGTTGCGCCGGCGTTCGTGGATGCGTTGGGGCGGGATGCTGGAACCGGTGCGGTGCCCGTCCTGGATCCTGCGGGCGGACACGCGCGGATGTACACCGTGCTGAACGTTGCCTTGCACGCTGACGCGCCGTTGGAGCGGTTCGGTTTCGACGGGCGGTGCCTCGCGTCGCGCATCGAGACGCTACGCTCGCTCGACCAGCTGCCGAGCGAGCCGGAGGAGTGGGTGACGACGACGATTCGCGCTGCCGCGGCCGGCGTGCGGCTGGTGTGCGCCGACGTGACCGTGCGTCTCGAATCGGGCTTTCAGCCCTCGAGCGGCGACGATCCTCGTCGGGCCGGCTTCGAGAGCGAGTTGGCGCGTGAGAGTGCGCCGTGGTGGTCGGGCTTCGCGCTCGACGCCGCGCGCGCTCGGGTGACCCGGTTGGTGCGCACGAATTTGGGCGAGGACCTCGTGGTCGTCGATCCGGCTCCGTGCGCGACCGTCGTGGTCGTCGGCGAACCCGCCGATCGCGGCGCCTGCGAAGCCGCCGTGCGCGCAAACGGGCTGCGCGTCGATGACATCGTATTCGCCGCCGGCCGGGACGCAGTAGCGGTCGCGAAGGCGACGTTGCGCAATCGCGGCGACCGGTACGTCGGTTTCATCGGTGCAGCGACCGTCGCCGCGCCGGGCTGGCTCGACGCGCTCGTGGCGACGCTCGAGCGCGACCAACTCGCGGCCATCGCCACGTTTGCGCCGGCCGGGATCGATGCGCGCGCAAGCGTCGTTGCGATGGCGCGCATTCCCGGCGCGTTTGCCCTGGACGCATTCGAGACGGTACACGGCGCGCTCGCCGATTTCGCCCTGCGCGTGACGCGCGATGCGAGGCGCGCGGTGGCGCGCGTCGCTCCCGAAGGGTTGTGCAGTCTGCCGCCGGCGACTGAGGATGCGGCCTTTCGCCTTCGGTACGGCCGTGCGCCGAGCGAGGCCGAACCATCGCTCGCCGACGTTCCCGCGCCGCGCTTTCGCGGCATCGCGAGCATCGTCATGCTGTCGTGGAACGCGGCCCAATTCACCCGCATCGCGGTCGACTCGATTCGCGCGGTGACGCGCTATCCGTATGAGATCGTGATCGTCGACAACGGGTCGGACGATGCGACGCACGCCGTGCTCGAAGGCCTCGCTGCCGAGGGCGACGACGTTCGCATCATTTACAACGGGCGCAACCTCGGCTTCGGCGGCGGGATGAACGTCGGGATGCTCCACGCTCGCGGCGACGTCGTCGTGCTGTTGAACAACGACGTCGTCGTGACGCAGGGCTGGCTGGAAGACCTGATCGGCGCGCTCGAACTGCGCCGCACGGTCGGCTGCACCGCGCCGCGCAGCAATCACGTCGCGAGCTCGCAAATCGTCTCGGCGGAGTACGCCGACATCGACGCGATGCGCGGGTTCGCCGCGGAGCGCCGCCGGAAGTTTCGCGGTCAGGGCTACACCGTCGACCGCGTCGTCGGCTTCTGCCTGTGCCTCGACCGGCGGTTGATCGACGAGATTGGCGGCTTCGACCCGCTCTACGGTATCGGCAACTTCGAGGACGACGATCTCTCGGTGCGCATCCGTGCAGCCGGCTGGGGGATCTTCATCTGCGACGACGTCTTCATCCACCACTACGGCAGCGTCAGCTTCAAGGCGAATTCGGTCGACTATCGCAACCTCATGGAAACGAATTGGACGGCGTTCAATCGCAAGTGGGGTCTGCCGCCGGGGCCATTCCACCTTCTGTACGACGCTCGAAGCGTGATGCGGCGCGGGTTCGACCACGAGCGCCACTTTGTGCCGCTGGGGGCGCCCGAATGAGGTTGCGCTATCACACGCGGTTCCCGCGCGCACTGTGCGAAGGGATCGGCGAACTGCGGGGCGAGGTGCGTGCGGCGGCCTGGCGGCTCGAGCCGGTGCGTACCGTCGACGGTGAGGCCTACCTGCTCGACGTGACGCTCGTGGACGATGCCGGCGCCGTCGGCGTCGTCGGCGGCATCGCCGTCGATCGCCTTGCGCTCGCGGATCGTGGGCGGTCGCCGTTTGTGGCGCCGGCCGAGGCGCTCGTCATCGCGCGCCACCTCGAACGCGCATATGCGGTGATCGAAGCGCCCCTCATCGAACTGTTCGCCGTCCGCGGCGAGCCGCGCGAGCTGCTGCACGCATTTCCCGGCGTCGCCGAAGCGATGGTCGGTGAACGGCGCCGTGCCGGCGCGCTGGGTGCCGCTCCGTATGCATGCGTGGCGCGCGTCCGCGGCCGTGACGTAGCGGACGGCGCGTATCTCGAGACGTGCGTGGCGGGCGCGATACCGCCTGCGTCCGCCGGCGGCGCACCGCAGGTGTTCGGTAACCCGGGCGCAGCTGCGCGGTGCTACGTCGCGCTTTCGGATGGCGCGCTCGCCGCGCAGGACGGAGCCTACCGCGCCGCGCTCGACATCGCTGAGACACTCGGTGGAGACGAGCTGCGGGTGGATGTCGCGGGATACGACGGCCGGCCGCTCGACGGCTACGCGTTCGTCCACGTCGTTGGGCTGGACGATCCTCACGCTGCCGCGGCGCTGCTTCACGCTGCGCGCTCGAGCGGTTCGCGCACGCTGCTCACGCCGCGCTTCGACGACCCCGCGAACGGCGGCTTCTGGGGAGCGCGCGCGCACGCGCGCGTCCTGCGCATCACCGCGGATGAAGAACTCCTGGCGGCGTTCCTGGACGCGATGGCGGGACGGCATCTCGTGCTCGACGACGGCGTGCGTCCCGACGCCCCATGGGATCCGCTGCCCGGGTATCGCTACGCCGAACGCGGCGCCCTGGAGATCGCCGACGTCGTATTCGTCGCCTCGGCCGCCGAAGCACAGCGAGTTCGCGCGCTCGGCGTCGAGCGCGCGTTCGCCGCCTTCGTGCCGGTCGCGCCCCTGGTTGCCGCCCCGGAAGCGGATGCTGCGCCGCACGTGCTCGCCGTCGCACCCGTCGGACCGTTGTCCGCGTCGGCGACGATCGCGCGCGCGGCGGCGCGTGCAGAGCTCCCGGTGCGGTTCTGCGGCGCAATCGTCGACGGGGCGTACGCGGCGCGTGCGCGCTCGTACCTGGACGACCGCTCTGCGCTGGCGCCGGGCGATCCGGGCGCCGGTGCGCGCGTCGTGGTCGATGTGTCGTGGACCGGCGCGGACCTTGGCCGCTTGGCCGGGTACGCCGTGCACGGCGTGCCGGTCGTCGCGTCCTCGCTCTGCGATGCGCGCGATGTGCTTGGGGCGAACGGCGTTTGGTCGGCCGACCCGGCGGTCGAGGTTGCGCTGGCGCGGACGCTGCGCGAGGCGTGGGACGCGCGCGGTCACGGCGATCCGGCGCTGACGGCGCTCGCAGCGCACGTTGGCGCGCGTTGCCGCGCGCACGTCCTGCGCGCCTGTCTGCGTGCCGGGTATTTGGCCGCCGAGCCCGTCGCATGACGGTCGAGCCATTTTGGGACGACGCTACGCATGCGGCGACGCGCGACCGCCTCCGCGCCGCAGCGGCGTTGCTCGGCGGCGACGTCATCGTCGCGTGCGACTTGGCCGGCCTCGCCGCGGCGGTGAAGCGGCTGATCGCCGCGCGCCGCGCCGGCGAATTGACGGCGCTCTTCGTCGCCCTCGGAGACGCGCGCGAAGCGCTCGTCGCGACGGTGTATGCGCAAGCCGTCGCGAACGACGATCCCGAGCAGCGCGCCGCGATCGTGGACGCCTTGAGCTACGGAACGCTGGCGCTCAACGGCAAGGCGCTCGGCGACTACGCCGTGCTCGAGCGCCCCACGCGCCGCACGCTCTATGCGGCGCTTCGGCTCGCCGACGTCGTCCTAATCGACTCGGCGGAACACGCGCGGCGTCTGGAAGCCGCGAGCGGCCGTGCTCCGAATCGCATGGTCGCCATCGGCGGCGCCGACGCCGCCGACATCGCGTTGCCGCACGGACGACGCGTGGTGGTGTACGCGCCGTCGATGGAACGGGGTGCGTTGCGGCAATTCGACCTGCTCTTCGCGAACCGCGACTTCGTGTGGACCACGATCGCGCGCGACAATGCGAACGAACCCCTGCCGTTCGACACGGCGATCGCCGTCGCGCCGGCCTGGACGAGTCCGGACGACGCGTACGCACTGCGCACCCGCGGCGTGCGCGTCATCGCGCCGTTTAGTTCCGGAGCGCCGGAGCTCGGGCTGGCATTCGGATACGACCCTCTGCGGGCGAAGACACTCTATCGTGCGATCGACGCGGCATTGACCGAGCCCGCTCCGGTGCCGCTTGCGTCGCCGCGCGTGGGCCGGCTGCTGGCCCGGGAGCGCGCGTTGCGCACCAATGGTCCTGTACTCTCTGTGATCGTGCGGACGTACGACCGGCCGGCGCTGCTGCAGCGCGCGCTGGACAGTCTCGCGGCGCAAACGTACCGCGACATCGAAGCCGTCGTCATCAACGACGCCGGTCCGGACATCGCGCCGCTCCTCGAGCGGTACGAGGGCCGCCTGGCGATTCGCTACGTGCGACGCGAGCGCAACGGCGGCGTGACGGCCGCGCTGAACGAAGGTGTGCGTGCCGCGATCGGCATGTACGTCGGTTATCTCGACGACGACGACCTGTGGTATCCCGATCACGCCGCGCGTCTCGTCGACGCGCTCGAGCGCACCGGCGCCAAATTGGCGTACGCGAACTGCGTCGCCGAGTACGCCGATGTCGTCGACGGCAGGCTCGAGCCGCGCGAGTACGCGATCTTCACCGACCGCGATTTCGAAAAAGACGCCTTCCTCAACGACAACCTCGCGACGATCCACAGCTTCGTACACCGCCGCGACCTGTTCGATCGGGTCGGGCTGTTCGACGAGTCGATGGCGGCGTGCGAGGACTGGGAGATGTGGCTGCGAATGAGCCGTACCATCGACTTCGTGCACGTCGATCGGGTCACCGTCGAGTACTCCTGGCGCCGTGAGGCCGGCGTGACCAACATGACGTCCCGGAGCCAACGCGCGTTCGCGCGCGCACACGTGCACGTCGCGCAGAAGCACGCCGCGCTCTACGCGCGACGGCCCTCGCTGCTGAAGGCGCGCTACGACACAGCCGCGCGGTTCAACGCGGTTGCGGACCGGCTCGAAGCCGAGCCGGCGCTGGCGCAAGGCCTGTTCACTCCGCCCGATCCGGTCCACTGAGGCGCCCATGCCCCCTTCCGTTTCCGTCGTGATCACCTCGTACAACTACGGGCGCTACATCGGCGCCGCGATCGAGAGCGTGCTGACGCAGGACTTCCGTGATTTCGAACTCGTGATCTCGGACAACGCCTCGACCGACGACGCCGTCGAGGTGATCTCGCGGTACCTGGGTGACGAGCGAGTGCGTTTCATCCGGCGTCCGACGAACATCGGCGCCATAGCAAACTATCAGGCGGCGCTGAAGGAGACGAAGGGACGCTATATCGCGTCCCTTTCCGCCGACGATTTCTTTCTGGGCGGTCACCTTCGCACAATGGTGCGTTACTACGAGGATCACCCCGATGTCGACGTCGCGTGGTCCGGCTACGTGCTGGCGATGCCGGATGGGTCAATCCGCGATGGGTTCTTTTCCGCGTTTACCGAGGCGCGCAATCGCAACGATTTCGCCTCCCTGCTCAGCTACGACATGTATCCGTGCTATCCCACGATGCTCCTCAAGCGCGAGATGATGGAGGAGTTCAGCATCCACGACCCGGCGTTCGTCGCGGGCGACCTGGAATACGTCGTCCGGCTCGCCGCAGCGGGAAAACGATTCGCTTGCGTCGGGAATGCGACGGTGGCGTGGCGGCAGCACGGCGATAACATGAGCGGCGGGAAGTACGTACGCAGCGGGGAGCAGATCGAAGACCAGCTCCGCCTGCTCGAGAAGTACGTCGTCGAGGAGCACGCGCGAAAAATCATCGGATACGGGACCGGTATCTTGGGGATGCTCGAACAGAAGCACACCGGGTTCATCCAAGAGAATCCTCACCTCGCCGCCGAGCGCGAGCCGGACATCACGCGCCGCAAAGCAATGATCTCTGAACGCGTCCGCCGCTTCGCGACCGCGCCCGTGCCGTCCGGACCCGCGGGGCCACTCGTCTCAATCGTTGTGCCGACCATCGGAAAGATTCCGTATCTTGTCGGCGCCCTCCAATCCATCGCCGCTCAGACGTACGCAAACTGGGAGATCATCCTTGTGAGCGACGGCGGTCCAAACCTCGAGCATTTCGTCGGGTCGCTTCCCTATGCCGACCGGGTCACGTACGTCCGGCGAACCAACCGTGAGGGACCAGCCGCCGCCCGGAATACCGCGTTCGATTTTCTCCACGGTGGCATCGTGGCGTACCTGGACGAGGACAACCTCTGGGCTCCGCGGCACCTGGACGTCGTGGTCGCCGCCCTTTCCGCCGGCCCGCTCGCCGTGCGGACCGAAGCATCGCTGGTCGTCGAGCAGATGGATCAGCCGCCCGGGGGACGTCACGATCTCGTCCGCTCGAACCGCCCGTTCGCTGCCGCAACGGAGAGCCGGGATCCATATCTCTCGCACGCTGTTCCGCTCAACGCGATTGCGCACGACATGCGGTGCTATCAGCAGTGCGGGCTCTTCGACAGGCAGTACTTGGTCTTGGAAGATTGGGAGTTTTTCGTGCGGCTGCAGGCGCAGTTCGCGGTCGTCAGTGTACCGGAATGCACGGTCGAGATCCGGGTCAGGCCGGCGCTGGAGGGACAACATCTCGGCGCGCACTGGGCTGCCTTTCCAGCCGCGATCGAGAAGTTCTACAACGCCCACTTGAACAGCCCGACGGGCACGGCCGGCGAAGCGCGCCTGGCGCTCTTCCAGTCGGTACGCGACGCCGCGACGAGGGCACTGCGCGCCCCCGAAGACATCGAGGCGCTCAAAGCGATGTTCGTCGCGCTCGGCGGAATGCGCCGCGATGCGGCGATGATTTCGTGACCGCTTGTCGCGGCTGCGGTGCGCGCCTCGACGAGGTATTCGTCGATCTCGGCCTCTCGCCGCTCTCCAACGCATATCCGAGCGGCGCTGACCTCGCGCTGCCGGAGCGCTTCTACCCGCTGACGACGTACGTCTGTGCGAGCTGCATGCTGGTCCAGCTTCCGGCACACGCCGACCCGGAGACGATCTTCGGTGAGTACGCCTACTTCTCGTCGTACGCCGACACATGGCTCGACCACGCGAAGCGGTTTGCGTACGCCGCGACGGAGCGTTTTGGTCTCGGCACTGGCTCCCTCGTCGTCGAACTCGCCAGCAACGATGGTTACCTGCTGCGCTGGTTCCGCGACGCCGGAATACCGGTGCTCGGCATCGAGCCGGCGCGTAACGTCGCCGCGGTCGCGCGCGAAGCCGGCATCGAAACGATCGCCGAATTCTTCGGCGCCGCACTCGCCGAACGGCTGACGGCCGAGGGGCGCCGGGCTGATCTCGTGGTCGCCAACAACGTGCTGGCGCACGTGCCCGACCTGCACGACTTCGTGCGGGGCATTTCGCTCGTGCTCGCGCCTGACGGCATTGCGTCGCTCGAGTTTCCGCATCTGATGCGGTTGATCGAGGACACGCAGTACGACACGATCTATCACGAGCACTTCTCGTATTTTTCGCTGCTCGCGCTGGAACCGGTATTCGCTGCCCATGGACTGCAGGTGCAGGATGTCGAGGAATTGACCACCCACGGCGGATCGTTGCGGATCGTCGTCGGGCGCGGCGCCGCCGGCGCTTCGGTCGAGCGCGTACGCGCCGCGGAGCGCGCGGCCGGACTCGACGCTCTGCAGACGTACCGAGCGTTCGAGGAGCGCGTTCGCGCCAACAAACGTGGGCTGTTGCGGTTCCTGATCGACGCCGCGGAACGGGGCGAGACCGTTGCTGCCTATGGCGCGCCGGCGAAGGGAAACACCCTGCTCAACTATGCCGGCGTGCGGAGTGATCTGGTCGCGTACACCGTCGATCGCAACCCCTACAAGCAGGGCCGCTTCTTGCCGGGCAGCCGTATCCCGATCCATGCGCCGCAACGTCTGCTCGACGATCCGCCGCACTCGCTGCTGGTTCTGCCCTGGAATCTGATCGGCGAAGTGCGCGAGCAGATGGCGCCGCTCGCCGCCGCCGGCACCCGCTTCGTCGTCGCCATCCCCGAAGTGACGGTAGTCGGGTGAGGCTCGTACCGCTGGATGTCGCCGGTGCCTTCGCCATCGAGGCCGAGACGATCCGCGACGAACGCGGGTGGTTCGCGCGCTGTTGGGATGCGCAGGTGCTCGCCGCCGCCGGACTCGTCGACCGCTTCACGCAGCAGAGTGCCGCGTGGAACGAGCGCGCGGGGACCCTGCGCGGCTTGCACGTCGCGCGGACTCCGGCCGTAGAAGTGAAGATCGTGCGTTGCGTTCGCGGCGCCGTGCTCGACGTGATCGTCGACGTCCGTCCTGAGTCGCCGACGTTCGGTCGCCACGCTGCGGTTCACCTCGATGAGGGGACTCGGCGCTGCTTGTATGTGCCGGCGGGATGCGCGCACGGATACCAGACGTTGGTCGACGCTACCGAACTCGCCTACGACATCTCCGAGCCCTATCGGGTGGACCTGGCCGGCGGCGTGGCACACGACGATCCGGCGCTGTCGATCGCGTGGCCGCTCGGCGTCGTCGCGCTTTCAGCGCGCGATGCGGGTCTCCCGACGCTCGAGGTATACGTCGCCGCACTCGCCACGGAGGCCGTTCGATGAAGGCAGTGATTCTGGCCGGCGGGCTCGGCACGCGGCTGAGCGAGGAGACTGGCCTGCGCCCGAAGCCCATGGTGGAGATCGGCGGCAAGCCGATCTTGTGGCACGTCATGAAGATCTACGCGGCGCAAGGCGTCACCGAGTTCGTGATCTGCGTCGGCTACCGCGGCTACATGATCAAAGAGTATTTCGCGAACTACTTTCTGCACCAGTCGGACATCACGGTCGACATGCGTTCGCGGTCGATCGAGTATCACGCGAATTTTTCTGAGCCATGGCGTGTCACCGTGGTGGACACGGGCGATGCGACCAATACGGGCGGCCGGCTGAAGCGCGTCGCCCCGTACGTCGAGCGCGACGAAGCGTTCTACTTCACCTACGGCGACGGTGTGGCGAACGTCGATGTCCACGCATCCCTCGCGCACCATCGCGCGAGCAGGGTCGACGCGACCGTGACGGCCGTGCGGCCGCCCGGCCGGTTCGGCGAACTGCGGCTCGACGAAGCCCGTCTGGTCGGGTTCAACGAGAAGCCGGACGACGGCGCGTGGATCAACGGCGGCTTCTTCGTGCTCTCGCCCCGCGTCCTCGCCGATATCGAAGGCGACCACACCAGCTGGGAGCACGGCGTGCTTCCGGCACTCGCGCGCGACGGTCGCATGGCGGCGCATCTGCACGGCGGCTTCTGGCAGCCGATGGACACTCTGCGCGACCGGCAGACGCTCGAAGACCTTTGGGCGAGCGGGCACGCACCCTGGAACCTCTGGGACCGCGCGCCAGCGAACGGCCCGATCGCCGTGGATCCCTTGCGGTGACGGCGACCACGCTGGTGGTTCAGCCCGCGTAAGCCGCCAGGTCCCGTTCGACGAGCCGTCCGGCACGCTCGCCGGCGAGGAAATCGCGGTACCAGGCTGCGCTCGCGTCGACCGCGGTCGACGTGGACCAGCGCGGCGCCCAGCCCAGTGCGCGCCGCGCGCGCGTGCTGTCGACATCGAGAAGCGCGGTCTCGTGGTCGCCGCTCGGCTCGATGACGATCGTGCGCTCCGGGTCGGCGCCCATCGCTCGGATGAAGCGTTCGGCGACCGTGTTGACGCTGACCGACGTTTCGGCCGGGCCGAAGTTGTAAGCGCCGAGCGTCGCGCGGCCGGTCGCCAGCGCTTCGGCAAGCGTCAAGTAACCGTGCAGCGGTTCGAGCACGTGCTGCCACGGCCGCACCGCATCGGGCCGCCGCATGGTCAGGGACGTTCCGCGCGCGATCGCGCGATAGGCATCGGGCAAGAGCCGGTCGGCAGAGAAGTCGCCCCCACCGATCACGTTGCCGGCTCGCGCGGTGGCGATGCGCGCAGCGCCCGGACGGGCGAAGAACGCACTGCGGTATGTCTCGACGACGAGCTCCGCTGCGGCCTTGCTGCCGGCATACGGCTCGTGGCCGCCGAGCCGCGCTTCCTCCGCATAGCCGCCGGGCTGCGGCTCATCGGCGTAGACTTTGTCGCTCGTCACGACGACGGTCTCTTCGACTCCCTCGCAGTTGCGTATCGCGTCGAGCACGTGCACCGTGCCCATCACGTTCGTGGCGTAGGTCAGGACCGGCTCGGCGTAGCCGCGCCGCACGATGGGTTGCGCCGCGAGGTGCAAGACGGTGCGCGGGCGGAGCTGCGCGAGGGCAACGGCAATCCCGTCCGCATCGCGGACGTCGACGATCCGTTCCTCAACCTCGGCTGCATACTGCGCAAGCGCCCAGAGGCTTGGCGTCGTGTGAGGCGGTAAGGCGATCCCCGAGACGACGGCGCCGCGCCGCAGGAGCAGCGCGCACAGCCAAGCGCCCTTGAAGCCGGTGTGCCCGGTTACCAGGACCCGGCGGCCGCGCCAGAAATCGCTCTCGACGGCGGCGCTCACCTTGTCAGACGAAGAAACTGCGGATGCCGTCGACGACCCGTCCGATCGACCGCTCCAGCATCAGCGAGTGCAGCGGCAGCGTGACGACTTCGTCGACGACTCGCTCGGTCACCGGCATCGGAGAGCGTCGTGCGCCGGCGAAGTACGTGTGGCGATGTACCGGGACGAAGTGGATCCCGACGTCGATGCCGCGTGCGGCGAGGTGCTCGATCAGCGCCTCGCGGCTCTCAGCGGGAACGCGCAGACTGTAGATAAACGGCGAGACGTCGGCGTAGCTGCGCCGCAGCACGCGCACACCCGGGAGTCCTTCGAAGGCGGCCGAGTACCGCTCGCATACCGCGCGGCGGCCCGCGATGAACTCGTCGACGCGTTTGATCTGTGAGACGCCGACGCTCGCCATGATGTTGGTGAGGTGATAGCGGAAGCCTTCGCTGACGACGTCGTAGTCCCAGGAGCGTTTGTTCTGATACCGCAACGTCGTGTCTTTGTCGACGCCGAGCAGCCGCAGGCGCTGCAGCCGATCGGCCTCGTCGCGATTCGGCGTCACGACGCAGCCGCCGTCGATCGACGTGATGATCTTGACCGGGTCGAAGCTGAAAAACTGCACGTCGCCGCCGCTGCCGATCTTCGCACCGTCGACCGTCGAGCCGAACGCGTGACAAGCGTCCTCGATCACGCGCAACCCGTGCCGCGCTGCCAACGCGCGTACTTCGTCGATGCGGCAGGCCAGGCCGGAGAAGTGCAGCGGCACGATCGCCTTCGTGCGCTCAGTGATCAACGACTCGGCCGATTCGACGTCGATTCCCAGGTCGTCGTCGCGGATGTCGCACATGACAACCTCGGCGCCCGTCGCCCGAATCGCCTGATGGTCGGCGACGTAGTTGAACGAGGGCGTGATCACCTCGTCGCCCGGGCCGAATCCCGCGGCGAGGAGCGCGATATGGAGCGCCGACGTGCCGGTATTCGTGCAGACGACGTATCTATCCCGAAGGCCGAGATAAGCGGCGATCCGGTCTTCGAACTCCTTGGTCGTCGCGCCCATCCCAAGCCAGCCGACGTCGAGGGCATCGGTCAGGTGCTTGAGGGTGTCGACGCCCACGTACGGGACGAAGACGGGGACCCGCGCGTCCGACGATGCCGGCGGGACCGGCAGACGGTCGAGGACGTTCATACTATTGTTCGAGGCCTCCGTTGACGAATACCTTATCGGTGAACGACATGGCGACCTTGAGCACGCCGAGTGACGACGCGGGCGCCGACCCGCACGATCCGAAGGACCTAGCGCTCCTTCTCCGGATGGGGGCAGACCCCGACGTGCGCGCCGCTTGGAAGCGCGCGTTCGATCTGATCGCCCCCTATCGGTACGCCTACAATTGGACCTGGCTCGGGCGCCCGGCAATTCAGTTTCCGCAAGACCTGATGGCCCTGCAGGAGATCATCTGGCGCACCCGGCCGGAAGTGATCGTCGAGACCGGGATCGCCCACGGCGGTTCGCTCATCTTCTCGGCGTCGATGCTCGCGTTGCTAGGCGGCGAACGTGAGGCGATCGGCATCGACATCGAGATCCGGCCCCACAACCGCGCCGCAATCGAAGCGCATCCGCTCGCGCCACGCATCACGATGTTCGAAGGGTCGTCGATCGACGAGGCGCTCGCTGAACGGGTGAGGGCCCGGGTCGGTGGCCGCAGCGCGATGGTCGTGCTGGATTCCAACCATACGGCCGACCATGTCGCGCGCGAACTGGCCCTCTACGGATCGCTGGTTCGCGCGGGATTCTTTCTGGTCGTGATGGACACCGCGGTCGAATATGCCGATCCGGCCTCGATCGTCGACCGACCATGGGGCCCAGGCAACAACCCTATGACCGCGGTCGACGCTTTTCTTGCCCGCGAGCCGCGCTTCGTCATCGACGAGGAGTACGACGCGAAGCTGCTGTTCACGGTCGCGCCGCGAGGCTACTTGCGCGCGACGGGTGATCCCGAGTCGGCGTGACAACCTGCCGCCCGCCCCGCGAGAAGGACGTCCGCGCGCTCGCCGTTCTGCGCAACGACCTGCCGACACAGTACGCGCTGCTAGCCTCGCCGAAGCCCAACACGCTGGACGACGTGCGGGCGTGGATCGACCGACGCACCTCCGATCCGGCCGCGTTGTTTCTCGTCGTCGCCGACGAAACCGACGAAGCGGTCGGCTTCACGCAGGTGATCGCGATCGACGAACGCAGCCGGCACGGTATGCTCGGAATCGCGATAGACGAACGTCACCGCGGTAAGGGGCACGGCCGCGCTGCGATCGATGCGACCTGCGCCGCTGCGCTCGCCGATGGGCGGCTCGACAAGCTTGTGCTGCACGTTGCAGCCGACCACGCGGTCGCGTGTGCGCTCTACCGCTCGGCCGGGTTCTCCGACGTCGGCATCCTGCGTCGGCACTACCACTCGCCGAACGGTTGGCACGACGTCGCCATCATGGAGCGTTTTTTGGTGCCGGTCGCGTGAAAACCGTCGTGATCCTGCAGCCGCAGTTTTTTCCTTGGCGCGGCGTGTTCGAACAGATTCGGCTCGCCGACGAGTTCGTGCACCTCGACGACGCGCAGTTTCAGAAGGGCGGCTTCACCAACCGCGTGCAGCTCAAAACCGCGAACGGCCCGCTATGGCTCACCGTGCCGGTGCTTCGGTACGGCAGCCTGCCGCCGATCGGAGAGGTCGAGATCGACTATAAGAGCGACTGGCGCGAAAAGCATCTGCGCACCTTCGCGATGAGCTACGCCCGCGCGCCGTTCGTTGCGAGGGCGCGTTCCATCGTCGCCGACGCGTACGCGGAACGCCCGGGCACTATCGCCGAACTCGACATCGTGGCGCTCGAGCGCTGCTGCGCCGAACTCGGCTTGCACCCGACCTTCACGCGTGCTTCGGCGACGCCCGTCGACGGTTCGAAAACCGATCGGCTCGTCGCGCTGCTCGTCCCGCGCGGCGCGACCACGTACGTCACGGGATTGGGCGCGCTCGACTATCTCGACGAACCCCGGCTCACGGCGGCAGGCATCGAGGTTCGGGTCATGCAGTACACCCGCCGGCCGTACCCGCAGCTCCACGGAGCGTTCGATCCGCACGTCTCGATCCTCGACGTGATCGCGAACCTCGGCCCGCAGGCGTCGGCCGCGCTCGAGTCGCCGGCTGTACCGTGGAACGAAGCGGCCCGCGCGGAAGTCAACCGGTGACGGCCGAGCCCGGCGGCGCGGCGGTGCGCGAGGCGTTCGAACGCGACGGCTTCGTCGTGCTGCGCGGGTGGCTCGACCGCGAGCAGCACATCGCGCCGCTGCAGCGCGAACTCGGAATGTTGATCGCGCACGCCGCTCGCGTCTGCGGGAGCCGCTACGAAGTCCCCGCCGACCCGGCCGAATTCGACCGCGGTTACTTGGCGCTCGTCGCGACCCAACCCGAGGTCCAGCCGCTGGTGTACGACATGGCGAAGAACCTCGTCGCGTTTCAGCGGCTGATCGTCGACGAACGGCTCGCCGGCCTCTTCCGCGCGCTGCGCGGTACGGAACTGGCCGGAACGGCGCCGGGATCGAACGGCGTGCGTGTCGACCGGCCGGGCGACGATCGCCGGCTCGCGCCGTGGCATCAAGAGTTCCAATACCAGTTCCGCAGCCTCGACGGCGTTACGTTCTGGATACCGCTCGTCGCGGTCACCGAGGAGATGGGGCCCGTCGTGCTCGCGCGCGGTTCGCACCGCGGCGGGGTCGAGCCGCTGGTCGATACCTCCGGCACGGGCGAAGCGGATATGGCGTCGGGCTCGTACGGCGGATTGCGCCTGCCAGACGAAGCGACGATCCCTGAGCGCTACGAACTGAGCGCGCCGCTCTCGGAGCCGGGCGATGTGTTCGCGTTCGATTTTCTCACCTTGCACGCATCGGGCGCGAACGTCGGCACCCGCGCGCGCTGGACAGTGCAGATCCGGTATTTCAACTTCAGCGACAGCTACGGCGCGAGCATTCGGTGGATGGGCGGCTTGAAGCAAGGTACGACGCTGGCCGGGGCGAACGCGCTGCTGGCTGAAGCACGCGCCGCGGCGCTCGGGCGATGAGCAGCGTCGCGGCGGCCGCGGCGTGCCTGGTGTGCGCAACGCCGAGTGGGCCGCCGGCCTACCGGCACGACGGTGCCTTGTCGGTGTCGTCGACGGCGCGCGCGATCGCAGTCCCGACGGTCGTCTACGTCTGCGCGTCGTGCGCGCACGTGCAGACGCCGCCGGTCGGGGATCTGAGCGCCTACTACGATACGGCGTACAACGTCCACCTCGAGAGCGACGAGTCCGACGACCTCTACGCGGTGCGCGACGGCGTCCGGCTGTATCGCGCGCAGCATCAAGCGAACGTCGCGCTCGAGAAGCTCGCGCTGCCGCACGGCGCCTCGGTGCTCGACTACGGCTGCGGCAAGGGAATGTCGCTGCGCGCGCTGCTGCAGGCTCGGCCCGATCTCGACGGCGCCGTCTTCGACGTCAGCGACGCCTACCGCACGGCGTGGGATGCGTTCGTCGCGCGTGCCAACCAAGCGGCGTACGAGACGCCGCCCGCATGGGACGGCCGCTTCGATGCGGTCCTCTCGTTCTTCGCGCTCGAACACGTCGGCGATCCGCGCGGATTTCTGGGCGGGATCGGGCGTCTGCTGCGGCCCGGTGGCGCGCTCCACCTCACCGTCCCCAACGTGCGGTGCAACGTCGGCGACTTCATCGTCGTCGACCACGTCAACCACTTCATGCCGACTTCGCTGCAGTATGCCTTCAACGAGGCCGGCTTCACGGACGTGCGCATCGACGAAAACGCCCACGACGCGGCGTTCGTCGTCACCGCGCGGCGCGGGGAGAGCACGTGCGCGGTCGAGCTTCGCCGAGCTGAGGTTTCTTCGTACGTCGCCGATGCCCGCGGCTTCGCCACGTTCTGGTCGGCGGCAAGCGATTCGGTCTCAGCATTCGAACGCGAGTGCGCAGCGGGACGCCGCAGCGCGATCTACGGAAGCGGGTTCTACGGTGTGTTCATTGCTAGCCGCCTCGAGCACCGCGCGAACGTCGCCTATTTTCTCGATCGTAACCCGCACCAGCAAACGAAGCGAATTTTCGACCTCGACGTTCTCGCCCCGGAGGCAGTCGATGATGACGTCGAGATCGTATACGTCGGCCTCAACCCCGCGCGCGCGAGAGAAATCGTCGCGGGCGTAGCGCCGCTTCACCGGCGACCACGCGAATTCTTTCTCTTGTAGCGACTTCGAGACGCCCGGCACGCCGAAGACCCGACTGCCGACGTGCACCCTGAGAGCGAGCACGACAGCGTGGGTGAGCGTTTCGCCATCGCCCTGCGGCGCAACCCGATCCCGCGCAGCTCTCGCAGCCGAATACCGTGGCTGAGATCGTTGACTACTCGATGCGGAAATCCGGCCGGTCGGCCGGCACTCCGTGTCAAGTTTCCCGGCTTACGCCGATCACCGTACCTGACATGGCACAACATATCGGTATGATGTTGATCGAGATTGTCGGGATGGGGCAGTGCAATCTCAAGTGTCCGTCCTGTCCCGTCGGCAACGAGAAGGAGGTTCGGAATCCGATGGGTTTCATGAAGGCAGAGCTGCTGACTTCGATCGTCCGCAAAGGGAATCGCGGAAACCGGGAACGCTCGATTACTCTCTATATAACTGGGGCGAGCCGTTACTCCATCCGAAGCTTCCCGATCTCGTTCGGGCCGTGCAGGCCGAAGGCCGCTGCCACCTCAGCACAAACCTTAACTTCGAGGTCGACTGGGATGCCCTCGTGGCGAGCAACCCCTTCGCTCTGCGCATCTCGTGCTCAGGCTTCAACCAGAGTCTCTATGGTGAGACCCATCGTGGCGGCGACATTGAAAAGGTCAAGCGGCACATGCGCGCGCTGTCGGAAGCGCGTACGCGCACCGGCGCGACGGCACAGATTCACATGCTCTACCACCGATACAAGAACAACCTCGACGACGAGAAGCTCATGAAGGTCTATTGTGAAAAGCTCGGTTTCGAGCTGCGGCCGGTTTGGGCGTACTTGATGTCGTTCGAGAAGAACCTAGCGTTTGCGAGGGAAGGACGCGACGCCGCGATCCTCACCGATCAAGACCGAGCGACCATCGATCGCCTCGGGATGCCGCTTGATAAAGCATATGAAGCGGCGAAGAAGTACCGCGACAAGCCCTGCCTGCTGCTCGAAGACCAGGTCGTTCTCGACTTCAAAGGCGACGTCGTACTCTGCTGCGCGGTCTACGACGTCAAGGAGCACATGATCGCGCCGTATCTCGAGACGCCGATCGTGACGATCCAGAGCCGCAAGCGCGTGCATCCAAGCTGCGGCCTGTGCATGGAACAAGGCAACCACGTCTTGGGAACCTACGGAACGAGCGAGATCGAGTTCTTGGCGGTCGAACGCGTCCTCAACGAGTACGCGGCGCAAATCGACTTCAGCCGTGTCCTGGCAACGGAGACGAAACGCCGAGCGGCCGTCGCCCCGGCCGGCTAGGCTGCAGCATAGCGGCGGGCGGCGATGCCCAGCCGCGGGCCCAGCACGATCACGATGACCGCCGCGGCGAACATCGGTACGAACGCGGTCGCCGCGACGTGCGTCGCGTCCCACGCCGCGCCCGAGAGGAGCGTCGTCGCGAACGAGATCGCGTAGCCCAAGGTGAAACTGCCGGCCGAGATGCGCGGCACGTCGTCGTGCGCTCCCACGAGCGCGGGCACCGCGAAACTCATCGTCAACACGTATGCCGCGAACAGCCCGACCACGGCCGAGGCGACGATCACCGCGCCGCCGCCCAGCGTCAAGAACGCGACCAGCGCGGCGACGAACACCCCGGCGACCGCGAACGACGTGCTGCGGCGCCCCAGCACGGCCATCGGAATCAGGCCGACCGCGAAGGACGCCGGGATCTGCCCGATGTTCAACGCTGCAAGCGCCGGCGCGATCAGGTACGGCTGCCCTGTCGCGTGGAGGTAGTCGGGCAGGAACGTGTTGGCGCCGAAATACGCGAGGCTCGCGGCCGACTGGTACGTCCCGATCTGCAACACGCGCCGGTCGCGAAAATCCGGAAACCACCGCGCGCCGACCGCCGGACGCACGTCGCCCGGCCCGCCGAAGAGCGCGAGTGCGATCGCCGTCAGCAGCACCGGGATGCTCCAGAGAACGAGCGAGGTCTGCCAGCTCCCGCCAGCGAGCGGCAGCATGAACGGAATCGTCAGCGAGGCGCTCAGCGCCTCGCCGCACAGCAGCCCATTGGCCCAGATCCCGGTGGCGAGCGAGACCCGGTCGGGAAACCAGGCCCGCGCAAGGCTCGGAAACGTTGGCTGGCTGATCGCGATCCCGACTCCCATCAGCAAGGTCATGGCGAAGAGCACCGGGGTCGAGGTCCCCGCTCCACGCAGCGCCGCCGGAATCGCGATCGCGAACAGCCCCAGGACCAGCGCCCCGCGCGCGCCGAGCTTGGCGGTGAAGAGCGCGCCGAAGACGGACGAGAGCGCCAGCACGAGAACCGGCAGGTTCGAGAGCGCCGCGATCGCCGACTCGTCCAGCCGCAGGTCGCGATGGATCAGCGGAATGATCGGCGGCAGCGCCAGCAGCGTCAGCCGCAGGTCGACGCCCGCCAGCCACAGCAAAGTCGCGCGCACGAAAGAGCGGGACGTCATCCCCCCGGCGTTCGCTCGGCGCGACGCCGCGGCCTCGACGCGCCTAGAAGCGTGCCTCGAGCGCGACCTCGTCGAGCAAAGTTTCTCGGAGCGTCATTTGCCTGCCGAAGCGCAGCATCTCACCCGCTCTCGCGACGCGATCCCGGTCGCGACGAGCGCTTTGCTCGAGAGCCGGCGACGCAGCGGGACGAGCGCGCCCGCCGCGACGACCAAGAAGAAGACCGCGAGTTGCCAGCCCAGGATCGTCGGCAGGTAGGGGACCATGTCGCTGCCGTCGAGGCCGGGGATCGTCGCCTCCGATTCGACCGCGACGGCGAGCCCCGCGCACGCCGCTGCGAGCGCGAGCGACCAGCGCGAGCAGCAGCGGAAATGCGAAATACCAGCGGAACTCGACCATGAGCGTCCAGAACGCGACGTTGACGAGCTGCACGCGCTCATCGAGGAAGAGCGGCGATGCGACGAGGTCCAATGCCGACGTCGAACGTCGCGGTTCCGGTCCGGCGAAGCTTCGCCAACGTCGGGAAAGCGACGTGGTGCACCACGACGGCGAGTACGGCGACCGCCCGAAGGCCGTCGACGTACTCGATCCGATGCGCCGGCGACGGAGCCGGTGCTGCGCTGGTGGGTTGCGCGAGCGGCGCGGCTCCGCCGTCCAGCGTCGTGGTCACCGGGCGATGATACGGGTCGCACGCTTGCGACGATGCTTACCGAGGTCCCGGCGCGCCGGGACGCCGGGTACCTGCTTGTCTTGCCCTTCCGCCGCCGCGGTTGGCGGCCGATGGCGCTCATGCTATAATCCTAGGGTTGCCCGGGGGACTCGGGCGGCGACGGGCCTACGGGCCCGATTACTTCACCCGCCCGGAGGGCGGGGGTGAATGCGCCCATCACGGTGCCACGGACGGCGACCGCGGGTTCAGAAAGGTCTACCTCATCATGGCTTCAGGCGTTACCATGCGCGCTCTTCTGGAGGCGGGCGTCCACTTCGGACACCAAACCCGTCGCTGGAATCCGAAGATGAAACCGTACATCTTCCAAGAGCGAAACGGTATCTACATCATCGACCTCTCCAAGACGCTGGCGATGCTCAACGACGTCTACGACGCCGTCAAGCAGATGTCGCGCGAGGGCCGCGTGATTCTCTTCGTCGGCACGAAGAAGCAGGCGCAAGACGTCGTGCGCGAAGAGTCGGAGCGCGCCGGCACGTTCTTCGTCAACCAGCGCTGGCTGGGCGGCACGCTCACCAACTTCGCGACGATCCAGAAGCGCATCTCACGTTTGCGCGAGCTCGAAGGGATGCGCCAGCAAGGCACCTTCGATCTGCTCCCCAAGAAAGAAGTCGCGCGGCTGACCGACGAGCTCGAGAAGCTCGAGAAGTTCCTGGGCGGCATCAAGGACATGCATCGCCTGCCGGACGCGATCTTCATCGTCGATCCGAAGAAGGAACGCATCGCGGTCGCCGAGGCGAAGAAGCTCAACATTCCGATCATCGCGGTGATCGACACGAACTGCGATCCCGACGAGATCAACTACGCGGTTCCCGGCAACGACGACGCGATCCGCAGCGTGCGGCTCATGGTCTCGACGATCGCCAACGCGATCATCGAAGGCAAGACCGAAACCGAATCCGCCTACGACGCGTCGGACTACGAAGAGCAGTACACCGAATTGGCCGCCGAGCCGGTTGGCGCCGGCGCCTAATTCCATCTCTCACGCAACACTGGGAACGAACGTGAACACCGCATACAAACCGAGCGCCGACGAGATCAAACGCCTGCGCGAAGAGACGGGCGCCGGCATGTCCGACGTCCGCAACGCGCTGCTGTGGGCCGAAGGCGACCACGAGCGCGCGAAGGCGCGTCTTGGCGAGCTCGGTCAAGCCAAGGCGGAGAAGAAGGCGGAGCGCGCCGCGAACGAAGGTCTGGTGGGCTCGTACATCCACGCCGGCGGCAAAATCGGCGTGCTGGTCGAGGTCAACTGCGAGACCGACTTCGTCGCGCGCAACGAGCGCTTCAAAGAACTGATCCGCGACGTCGCAATGCACGTCGCGGCGATGTCGCCGCGCTACCTCGATCGCGCCGCCGTCCCCGAGGACGTGGCCGCCGAGGTGAAGAGCGAACTCGAGAAGACGGTCCCGCCGGGAAAACCGCCGGAGATCGTCGAGAAGATCGTAACCGGGAAGCTGAACAAGTGGTTCGAGGAGCATACGCTGCTCGAGCAGCCGTTCGTCAAGGACGACTCGCAGACGGTCGGCGAGCTGGTGAACGCGGTGTCGGGGATTCTCGGCGAAAAGATCCGCGTCCGCCGCTACGTCAAATTCGCGCTGGGCGAAGAGTAGTTCCGGGCGCACCGCTGGGGTGCGTCCGTCCGGAAAGGTGAGCGTGTCTAAACCGGCTTACGATCGCGTTCTGCTGAAGTTGTCCGGCGAGGCGTTCGCCGGACCGGGCGGCAGCGTCGACGTCGATACGACGACGGCGATGGCGCGCGAGATCGCCCAGGTTCATACCGACGGCGTATCGCTCGCCGTCGTGGTGGGCGGCGGCAACATCTGGCGCGGCAAGATCCACGAAGCCGCCGGGATGGACCGCCCAACCGCCGACTACATGGGGATGCTCGCGACCGTCATCAACGCGCTCGCGCTGCAGGACTCGCTGGAGCGGATCGGCGTCGCGTCGCGCGTGCAGACCGCGATCGCGATGAACGCGATCGCCGAGCCGTACATCCGCCGGCGCGCGATGCGGCACCTCGAGAAGGGCCGGGTCGTGATCTTCGCGGCCGGCACCGGCAACCCGTACTTCACCACCGACACGACGGCCGCGCTGCGCGCCATCGAGGTCGGCGCGCAGGCGATCCTCAAGGCCACCAAAGTCGACGGCGTGTACAGCGCCGACCCCTTCAAGGATCCGACCGCGACCCGCTTCGTCCACCTCGACTACCTCAAGGTGCTGGAGCTGGGGCTCGAGGTCTTGGACTCGACGGCCCTGACCCTGTGCATGGACAACGCCCTGCCGATCGTGGTCTTCGACATGCACGCCTCGGGCAACATCCGGCGGGTCGTGATGGGCGAGGCGATCGGGACGACCGTCTCGCGGAGTACGGCGCGCGTCGACGGAGAAGGGGTCACCCATGCTGGATGACGTCTACCGTGAAACCGAATCGAAGATGGGCAAGGCGATCGAGGCGACCCGCAGCGACTTCGCCTCGATCCGGACCGGACGCGCCTCCCCCTCGCTGCTCGACCGGATCATGGTCGAGGCGTACGGCTCGACCCAGCCGCTCAAGGGGGTCGCGAGCGTGAACTCGCCCGACGGGCGCTCGCTGCTCGTCACCGCCTTCGACAAGAGCGTCGTCGGGGCGATCCGCAAAGCGATCGAGACGAGCGATCTGGGTTTGAACCCCAACGTCGACGGCGCGACGATCCGCCTCTCGATTCCGCAGCTCAACGAAGAGCGCCGCAAAGACCTCGTGAAGCTCGTCAAGAAGAAATCCGAAGAGCACAAGGTCGCGATCCGCAACCTTCGGCACAAGGCGATCGACGAGATGAAGGCGCTCAAGGCCAAGGATCACGCGATCACCGACGACCAGGTCAAACGCGGTCAAGAGCAGGTCCAGAAGATCACCGACAAGTTCGTCAAGCAGATCGACGAGCTCGTCGTCGGCAAAGAAAAAGAAATCATGGAGGTTTGAGGCGCGGAGGCTTCGTGCTGAACTTCGAAGAGTTGACCATGCTTCCGTGGACGGCCGCTCGCGCGGCGCTCGTCGATCTTCCGGTGCGATTCCGCGTTTTGGTCCCGCCGTACCCGGCGCTGGGCGTCGGCGTGCTGCGGGCGCTGCTGGTGCGGCCATTGAGCGGCCTCGACGACGGCGCGTTCGAGCTGATCGCCGGTTACGAAGGGTACGAGCGGATCTAAATGGACTCTTTGCATCCCGCCTCGCTCACGCCCGCGGCGACGCTCCTGCGTCCGCCGCGCGGGGTGACGCTCGATCCGACGCGCCTGCCCGCGCACGTCGCGATCATCATGGACGGCAACCGCCGCTGGGCGCGTAGCCGCCGCATGCCGGCGATCGAAGGTCACCGCCGCGGTATCGTAGCGCTGCGCGAGGTGACGCGCGCGGCGAGCGACTGGGGCATCCCGATGCTCACCGTCTACGGCTTCTCGACCGAGAACTGGAAGCGCGACTCGACCGAGATCTCGCTGCTGCTCGATTTGTGCGTCTACTTCGCCGAGAACGAGCTCGACGAGCTGCGCCGCAACAACGTGCTGGTGAACGTCATCGGGCGCTACGAATTGCTGCCCGCCGCATCGCGTGACGCGCTCGACCGTTTGGTCGCCAAGACCGCGCGCAACACCGGCCTGATCCTCAACCTCGCCGTGAACTACAGCGCGCGCACCGAACTGCGCGACGCGATCGCGAGAATGATGAGCGACGTGCGCGCGGGGACGCTCGTCCCGGACGCCATCGAAGAAGACACGATCGCCGCGTACCTCACGACCGCCGGCATGCCGGACCCCGACCTGCTCATCCGTCCCGGCGGCGAGTCGCGGCTCTCGAACTTTCTTTTGTATCAAGTGGCGTACGCCGAGCTGGTGCTGCGCGAGACGTTCTGGCCGGACTTCTCGCGCGACCACTTCGCCGAAGCGATCGCCGAATATCAGCACCGCCAGCGGCGGTTCGGCGGCGCGTGAGCGTGTCGACGACGACGGCGCGGGCCGCTGCCGGCGCGGCCGCCAAGCCGAAGGCTCCGCTCAACCCCTCGCGCGTCGTCATCGGCCTGCTGCTCGCCGTCATCGGCTTCGCCTGCGTCGCGTGGCCGCCGGCCTTCACCGCCCTCGTCCTGCTGATCGCGACCGGTTGCCTCTACGAGTTCGCCGGCCTTTCGGCGCGCAAAGGACCGCAGCTCGAAGTTGCCGTCGCGATGGCAGCGGTCTGGGCGTACGTGCTGCTCACCCATTTCGGGCTGATCCACCGCTACGAGGGGATCTTGCTCGCGGCGACCGTCATCGTCGCGCTGGGAACGGCGACGTTCACCGCCGAGAGCGGCTACTTCGCGCGCAGCGGCTACACGCTGCTCGGCGTGCTGTACATCGGCAAGCTGCTGACCTACTTCATCGCGATCCGCGCGCTGCACGACGGCGCGGTGTGGACCGCGCTGATCATCCTGATCATTGCGTTCACCGACATCTTCGCGATGCTGGTCGGCAGCGCGTTCGGCCGACATCAGCTGACCCGCCTTTCACCGAAGAAGACGGTCGAAGGCGCGATCGGCGGCTTCGTCGCCGCGCTGATCGTCGGAGCGGCGATCGCGCTGGTGCCGTGGCTGCACGTCGCGTGGTGGCAGGGTGTCATCGTTGCGGCGATCACGTCGCTCGCAGCGCAGGCCGGCGATCTGGTCGAGAGCGCGCTCAAGCGCGACGCGAAGGTCAAGGACGCAGGCTCCCTGATCGCTGGTCACGGCGGCGTCCTCGACCGCTTCGACTCGTACATCTTCGGCGGCATCGCCTTCTACTTCGCCCTCTACCTCATCGGGGTGATCTCCCAGAACCGGCTGACATCATGATGGTGATGGAGCGAGCGCAGCGGTATCGCGGCATGAAGCGCTGGCTTGTTGCGAGCTCGGACCTGCGGGCCCCGTCGCGAAGCGATGGGGGGCGCGGAGCCTGGGGCGGAGCGCCTTGAAACGGATCGCGATTCTCGGTAGCACGGGGAGCATCGGGACGCAGGCGCTCGATGTGATTGCGCGGCATCCGGAGCGGTTCGAGGTCGTCGGGCTCGCTGCGGGGCGTAACGTCGAGTTGCTCGCGCAGCAGGTCGCGAAGTTCGGGCCGCGCGTCGTGGCCGACGCGCGCGATGGTGCGCGCGGTTTGCACGATGTCGCGTGCGAGAGCGGGGCTGACGTCGTGCTTGCCGCGACCGACGGGGCGGTCGCGTTCGACGCGGTCTTCGCGGCGGTCGATCGCGGCATCGACATCGCCGTCGCCAACAAAGAGCTCATCGTCGCCGCCGGCGAGTTGCTCGTGGCTCATGCCAAGCGCAGCGGCGCGCGGCTGCTGCCGGTCGACAGCGAACACTCCGCGATCTTCCAATGCTTGCAGGGAACGCCGCCGGAGCAGGTCGCCGCGATCGTGCTCACCGCGTCGGGCGGCCCGTTTTGGGACCGTACGCGCGCAGAGATGGCCGACGCGACCGTCGCCGAGGCACTCGCGCACCCGACCTGGCAGATGGGCGTGAAGAACACCGTCGACTCGGCGTCGATGATGAACAAGGGCCTCGAAGTCATCGAGGCGTCGCGGCTGTTCGGGATTCCCGGCGAGCGGGTGCACGTCGTCGTCCACCGCACCTCGGTCGCGCACGGCTTCGTGGTGTTCACCGACGGCAACGTCGTGGCGCAGCTCGCGCCGCCGGACATGCGGCTGCCGATCGGCTATGCGCTGGCCTACCCGGACCGGCTGGCCGACCGGCCGTTCAGCGACCCGCTTGCGGCGCTGGGCGGCGAAACCGGTGCGGCTTCGGCTACGTTGACCTTCCAACACCCCGACCTCGATCGGTTCCCCTGCCTGCGGCTCGCCTACGAAGCGCTCGCTCGCGGCGGCACCGCGCCGGCCGTGGTTTCGGCCGCCAACGAGATCGCCGTCCAAGCCTTCGTGGCGGGCGACCTGCGGTTCGGCGACATCTCCGTCTGCATCGAAACCACCCTCGGCCGGGTCGGTAGCTATCATCAACTGACTCTCGACACCGTGCGCGACGCAGATCGCGCGGCCCGGGAAGCCGCCCGTTCGTTCGTCGAACAACGGGTCGCAGAACCGTCACGGAGACCATGAGCCCGCAAAGCATCCTCCTCTTCCTGGTGACGCTCTCCGTCCTCGTGGTGCTCCACGAGTACGGGCACTTTATCGTGGCCCGCCTCAACGGCGTCCGGGTGACGGACTTCGCCTTGGGCATGGGTCCGACGCTCGCCAAGTGGACGTCCAAGCGCAGCGGCACGGTCTACCGGCTCAACGCCTTCCCGATCGGCGGCTATTGCCAGATGAAGGGCGAGGACGGGCAGTCGACCGAGGCCGAGCAGCAGCGCGCGTTCCGCAACGGCACCGAGTACGACGCCGACAATTTCCAGGCCAAGACGCCGCTGCAGCGGCTGGCAATCGTCCTGGCCGGCCCGATCATGAACTTCGTCCTGGCTCTCGCGCTCCTGTTCGGCGGGGCGATGGCGTTCGGGGTCGCAGGGAGCACCGCGACGACGATGATCGCCGAAGTGGTCCCCGGCATGCCGGCCGCCAAAGCGGGGCTCCAGGCCGGCGACAAGATCGTGGCGATCGACGGCCGGCCGATGGCCGACGGCAATGCCCTGGTCGACTTCATCCACGCATCGGCCGGCAAGCGGCTCCACGTCGAGTACGATCGCAACGGCGTCCGGCGCTCGATCGATATCACCCCGATCGCGAGCAAGAACCCGCGCACCGGCAAGATGGAAGGCCGGCTCGGCTTCAACCCGCTGCCGCCGCCGGAACGGGTCGGCGTGCTCCAGGCGTTGGAGTATTCGGGCCGCCAGTTCGCGTTCGTCACGACCTCGACGCTCGGTGCGCTCGGCGCGCTCGTCACGCATCCGGCCGACGTCGCCGGACAGGTCCGCGGCCCGATCGGCATGGCGCAAGCGTCGGCCCAAGCCCAGCGGTTCGGTGCCTACATCTTCGTGTCGTTCGCGGCGCTGATCTCGATCTCGCTCGGCATCTTCAACCTGCTGCCGATCCCGGCGCTCGACGGCGGACGCGGCGTCTTCATTCTGGTCGAGATGCTGCGCGGCCGCCCGGTCCCGGCGGAGAAGGAAGCGCTGGTGCACGTCGGCGGCTTCGCGGTGCTGATCGTCCTGATGATCGCCGTCTCCTATCACGACGTGGCGGCGATGTTCTCCGGCAAGCCCGCTTTCTAAGGCTCGTCTGGTAGACTACGCACGATGATTCGCCTACGACGCAAGACGAAGGCCGTTCTCCTCGAGAACAAATCGGACTGGTCCAAGGACGCAAAGAAGGTCTGGATCGGCGGCGACCACCCGATCGTGGTGCAGTCGATGACGACCACCGACACGGCCGACGTCGACAAGACGCTGGAGCAGGTCTACGGCCTCGCGATGGCCGGCTGTGAAGTCGTGCGGGTGACCTGCCAGGACGTGCGCGACGCCGCAGGGCTGCCGGCGATCGTGGCCCGCTCGCCGGTGCCGATCGTCGCCGACGTCCACTTCGACCACAAGATGGCCTTGGCCGCGATCGAAGCCGGCGTGGCCAAGCTGCGCCTCAATCCCGGCAACATCACCGATCCCGTCAAGACCCGCGAGGTCGTCAAACTCGCCCTCGAGCGGGGCACCCCGATCCGCATCGGGGTCAACATGGGATCTCTCGCGCGCGACCTCGAGGAGAAGCTGGGCCATACGCCCGAGGCGCTCGCCGCCTCGGCGCTGCGCCACGTCGAAATCCTGGAGGACCTCGGCCACACCGACATCATCATCTCGGTCAAGGCGCACGACTCCGTCACGACGATCTATTCCTACCGCTTGCTCGCCAAGCAGCTGGACGAGCGTGGAACTCCGTACGCCCTCCACCTGGGCGTCACCGAGGCCGGGCTCCCGCGCGAGGGGACGATCAAGTCGTCGATCGGGATGGGCGTCCTGCTGTTCGAAGGGATCGGCGATACGCTCCGCGTCTCGCTGGCGGCCGATCCGGTCGAGGAAGTCCCGGTCGCCTGGGGGATCCTCAAGGCTCTCGGTCTGCGGGAGAAGGGGTTCGACATCACCGCTTGCCCGTCGTGCGGGCGAGCGGAGATCGAGGTCGTCGAGCTTGCTCGTATGGTCGAGGCGATAGCCAAAGAGTACACGGCGCCCGTCAAAGTCGCTGTCATGGGCTGTGTCGTGAACGGCCCAGGTGAGAGTAAGATGGCAGACGTGGGGATCGCCGGAGGAAAAGGGAAGGGAGCCATCTATCGAAAGGGCGAGCTCGTCGGGACGTTCCCGGAGAGCGAACTCCTCGGAAAGCTCCGCATGGAGATCGAAAAGGTCATCGCCGACCAGTATCCGGACTACTTGCACGAGATCAACCGTGACGCACTTCCTGCCTGACGTTCGACTTCTGCTCGCGACTGCCGCGGCCGCCCTGGCCATGTCGCTGTCGCTTGCGCTGTCGACCCCGGCAACGATCAGCGTCGACGGGCAGCGTCTCGCCTCGGACGTCGCGCCGGTGACCACCGCGAGCGGAGCATATCTGCCGCTCCGCGCAGTCGCCGATGCCAGCGGCGCGCAGACCTCGTTCGACCCCACGAGCGGCGCGATCACGCTCCGTCGCGGCGCCGACGTCCTGGTACTGCATCCGGGCTCCGTCAAAGCGAACCTCAACGGCCACGTCGTCACCCTTGCGCACGCGCCGTTCACCGTGCGCGGCCGGACGATGGTCGCGGCTGCGACGATCGCCGCGAGCCTCGGCGCGACGGTGCGCTTCGACCCGAAGCATCAGCGCGTCGTCGTGCGCACGCCGGGCGTCGTCGTCGCCGGCGCTGCCGACGACGAGCCGTAGCGCTCGCCGGCGTCGTCACGGCGCGAGGCCGAACAGGAAACCGGAGATCAGCTGGTACACCTCGTCGAACGAAAAGTCCGAGTGGCTGCCGGAGAAGCCGCCGGTCGTGTAGATGCCGTTGTTGACGCGGTACTGGTGGACGGGCGAGAGATCGGCGACGACGAGCCGGTGCGTGCTTCCCGCCAAATCCTTTGCCGTGAAGCCGTGCGCGATGCTGACTGCGTCGGCGCCCCCGAATGCCGCGGTCGTCGCGGCGGTGGGACCGGACGCGCCGAGTGCGGCGCGCGGCGTGCCGAAGAGATTCGCCAATTTCCCGGCCAGCGGATACCAGGTGTCCAACGCGCGGTCGACCGACGACGTCGTGATCAGCATTCGCAGCGGCAAGTTCGATACGCCGCCGTAGATGTCGCCGGGCTCGATGTTGTCGTTGTCGGTCGCCGGTTCGATCAGCACGGCATGGAACGTGGTCTGGGGATCCAGCGGGATGGTGCCGTTCGTGATGTCGACGTAGAGATCTTGAAGCGCGGAGCAGACGACCTTGCAGCCGAAGCTGTGTCCGAGCAAGAAGAAGCGCAGCGGTCTTCCCGATCCTGCTCGCGCAGCGAGCATGAGGCGCAGCATCGAGTACACCGCGTTCTTTCCGACGGCGTCGGCGCGATGCTCCATCGTGTAGAACGAGAAGAGCTGCACCGCGTTGAGCTCGCTGTTCGGATCCTCGGTGATCTCCGACGGCCAGTGAATGCCGACGCCGAGCGCGTCGCGCGGCGGCGCGGCGTAGAGTCCGGTGCCGCCGGTCAGCAGCAGCAGCTTTGCGAGCTCGATCGAGAAGCGGTTGTAGAGATCGAGTGCGCCGTACGTATCGGTCGACCATCCGTGCGAGTAGACGTAGACGTCGTCGAACCCGAACGGCGCCACCGCGATCGCTTCCTGGACCACCGCGTCCATCTCGGTGTCGAAGATGATCCCGTTCTCGTTGATCGGAACGGTGATGTAGTGCGACATGAGGATATCCTCGTGCGCGCGGGCCTTCGCCTCAAACGCCCCCGTCACCCTGAGCGCTCAGGGTGACGAGGTCTGGGTGGCGAAACGTACTGGGGCATGAGTGCCAACGTCCTGGACCTGTTGGTCGAAGCGCTCCCGCACTTGCGCGGCGGGCTGGGTTCGGAGTCGGCCCGCTTCACGGCCGGCCTGCTGTACGACAACCTGGAACTCGATGCGTGCGCGGTGGTCGACACGAGCCAGGTGCTCGCGTACGTCGGCCGAGGTGAGGATCACCACCTCATCGGCGGGCCCGCTCTGACGGGGCTCACCCACCGGGCCATGGCGACCGGTCTCGCCTTTACGGCACGCACGAGGGAAGAGATCGGCTGCCCCGTCCCGGGCTGCCCGCTCACCTCGGTTTCGATTGCGCCGTTCGTGGTGCGCGGTCAGGTCGTCGGCGCGCTGAAGCTCTATCGCGCCGGAACGCCGATCGCCGAGGACGACGAAAAAGTCGCCGTCGGCATCGCGCGCGTCTTTTCCACCTCGCTCGAAGTCGCCGAACTCGACGCGCGCTCGGCCCTGGTGACGCAGGCCGAGCTCGACGCGTTGCGCGCGCGCGTCTCGCCGCACTTCCTGTTCAACACGCTGACCACGATCGCGGCGCTGACGCGCACCGATCCCGAACGCGCGCACGATCTCGTGATCGACTTCGCCGAATACTTTCGCGACTCGCTCGCGCACCACGCCGAGTTCGTCTCGCTCGACGAAGAGCTCGAACACGTCGAGCAATACTTGCGCTTCGAACACGCGCGCTTCGGCGACCGCCTGACGGTCGCGTTCGACGTCGATCCGCGCGCGCGACTCGCGCTCGTGCCGGTGCTCTCGGTGCAGCCGCTGGTCGAGAACGCGATCGGTCACGGACTGGGGCCGAAAGGCGGCGGCGGCACGGTGCGCATCACGGCGCGTCCCGCCCCGGGAGCGACGGAAATCGCGGTCGTCGACGACGGCGTCGGCTTCGTCCCCGGCCACGAGCCCCGCGGCGGCAACGGCATCGGGATGGACAACGTCAACCAGCGCTTGATCAAGCTGTTCGGACCGCAGAGCGCGCTGCGCGTCACGAGCGCGCTCGGCGCCGGCACGACCGTCTCGTTCTGCGTACCGGCCAGCGTCCCGGCCGCGGCACGGTAGCGTCCGCTGCGCGTTTTAGTCGTCGACGACGAGCCGCTCGTGCGCAGCGAGCTCGTCTACCTGCTCGGCCGGGTCGCGCCGGAGTTCACCATCACCGAGGCCGCCGACGCCGTCGAAGCGCTGCGGTATCTGGCGGCGTCTCCGTTCGACGTCGCGTTCGTCGACATCAACTTGCCGGGCCTGAGCGGGCTGGAAGCGACGAAGGTGATCGCGGCGCTGCCGGCGCCGCCGCACGTCGTGTTCGTGACCGCCGACGATTCGCGCGCGGTCGACGCGTTCGAATTGGCCGCGGTCGACTACGTCGTCAAGCCCGTTTCGCAGGCGCGGCTGGCGCGCACGGTCGAACGCCTGCGAGCCTTGCGCGAGGGCACGGCACCGCCGGCGACGGAAGCGCCGCGCCGGGTCGCGCTCGAGGACGGCGAACGCACGCGGCTGGTGAAGGTCGCCGAGATCCGGTACGTCCAGGCCAACGGCCACACCGTGACGGCGCGCATCGGCGACGGCGATCTGCGCTGGAAAGGCTCGCTGGCCGACGCTGCCGAGCGGCTCGAACCGGCCGGCTTCTTACGCGTGCACCGCGCCTATCTGGTCAATCCCGAGCGGGTCGTCGAGGTCGAGCCGTTCTTCGGTGGTTCGTACCTGCTGCGGGTCGACGACAAGGCGCGCAGCGAGGTCCCGGTTTCGCGCGGCTATCTCCCTGCTGTGCGCAAGGCGCTGGGGCTGTAGCGGAGCGCTGGGCGCTCAGTCGACGAGCTCGACCGTCCCGTTGGAGAAGACGCGGAAGCGCGTGTCGTAGGACACCGTGCGCTGGTCGATCACGATGCGGCTGTGGACCGAGACGTCGCGGACGCTGCGTCCTTCGCCCAAGTCGCGCGGCAGATACGCGCGCACGCGGATCAGGGGGGCAGTGCCGGGGCGCGGCGCGCTGAGCCGCTTCTTGCGCACGAGCAGGTCCACGATCTCGTTCTGCACCGCCGAGGGGAACGCACGGAACGCTTCGTCGAGAACCGGGGCGGCGACGGCCGGCGGCGGCGGTTCGGGGATGTCGTCGACGTAGCGAACGACGGCATCCCAGTCGTCGGCCGCGATGCCGGTGAAGCTGCAGAAGTAGCGGTGGACGACCCGCTGCGGCGACTGCACCACTTCGCCGCGCTCGACCCGCACGCGGGTCTTGACGACGCGCGAACGGACCGCGAAGTCGACGTGCAGTTCCGTTTCGGCGAACCGCACCGGCGAAAAGAAGGCCAGTCCTTGTCGGCAGAGGGTGGTTCCGACGATCGCGACGCGGCGGCCGGCGCTGCTGACGTGACCGTGAAAGTTTCCCTGACGTGCACCGACGGCTCCGTTTTCGAACCACATGGATTCGCGGCCGCCGAGCAGCTGGTCGAAAATTCCCATTGCTCTTTCGGTATCGTACAACCAAGCGCCTAATCTGCAATGAGGAATACGCGAAGATTACGCTAGGTTCACGCTCCCTGTACGATTGCTGTGAACGCGAACACGGCCCCTTAGCGGGGAGCGACCGGAATCCGCGCCTCGAGCGGCCGGCCCGCGCGGTAGTGGTCGAAGTTCCGCTCGATGAGCGCCAACACGCGCCGGCCGGGGACCTGGCCGCCGAAGCCCGCCACGTGCGGCGTGACGATCGCGTTCGGCAGCGTCCAGAGCGGGCTGTCGGGCGGGAGGGGTTCCGGTTCGGTGACGTCGAGTCCGGCGCCGGCGATCCGGCCCGCGGCGAGGGCGTCCGTGAGGGCCGCCGAGTCGATCACGCCGCCGCGCGCGATGTTGACGAGCAGCCCGTGCGGGGGCATCGCGGCGAGTGCGGCAGCATCGATCAGGTGGCGCGTCGCGGGTGTCAGCGGAACCGCGAGAATCGCGGCGTCGCACCGGCCGAGAACCGCGTGCAGGTCGGCGATCGGCGCCGATTCGTCGGCGAGCGGACCGGCTTCACCGCTGCGGGTGACGGCGACGACCCGCGCCCCGAACGCGCGCAGCCGCTTCGCGATCTCGCGCCCGATGTTGCCGAAACCGATGACGGCGACGGTCGCGTCGTTGAGCGTGCCGATTCGCGCGGTGACCGACTGGTCCCAGGCGTGCGCTTCCGCCCGACGCTGCATTTGGGGCAACTGGCGCAGCAGCGCGAGCAGCAGCGTGACGGCGTGCTCGGCCACCGTCGGGCCGTACGAATCGCCGGCGTTGGTGATCGTCACGCCGCGCGGCGCGCCGTGCAGTTCGACGGGGTCATAGCCCATCGTCATCAACTGCAGCCAGCCCAGCCGCGGCGCGCAGCGTTCCAGCTCGTCGACCAGGTTGGCGTCGTAAAAGCCCGGCCACAGCCAGAGGGCGTCGGCGTCGACCAGTTCGCGGTGCAGCGACGCGGCGTCGCCGACCGCGACGAATTCGATGCCGCGCCGTGCGGCGAGCGCCTCGAGCGGCTGGGTGAGGACGTGGGAGCGGGAGACGACGCGCATGCCCGGAGCTTCGCCGCGGCGGCGCGGATTTCTTGAACCGCGGTCGAGGGGGACGCCCGGCCCCCCCGTGCGAACCGCCGCGGGATATGTCCTTGGTGTCGTCCCTCTTCGCGACCAGCTCCGTCGAGAAGCTTCGTGAGCTCAGCAAGAGCAAGAGACTTCGGCGCGCGCTGACCGCCAAGGACCTCGTGTCGATCGGCCTGGGCACGATGATCGGCGGCGGAATCTTCACCACCATCGGGACCGGCGTCAAAGGCGCCGGTCCCGCCGTCATTCTGTCGTACCTGCTGGCCGGCCTGACGTCGTTCTTCGCGGCCCTGTGCTACGCGGAGCTCGGCGCGATGGTCCCGGTCGCGGGCAGCGCGTACACGTATGCCTATGCGACGATGGGCAAGCTGTTCGCCTGGATCATCGGTTTCGCGCTGATCTTCGAATACGGGATCAGCGCGGCGCCGGTCGCGCAGCAGTTCTCCTCGGCGCTCCAGGACGTGCTCAAGACGATCGGCATCGCGCTGCCGGACTGGGCGCAGACCTCGAACCTGCTGATTCACGGCGAGTGGTGGCAGCTCAATACGTACGACATCGCCCACTCGCAGTTCGACGTCGTCGGCGCGCTCTTCGTGCTCGGGCTGAGCGTGCTGCTCTCGATCGGAATCCGCGAGTCGGCGAGTACCAACAATGTCTTCGTCGTGCTCAAGATCTCCGCGCTGGTCGTCTTCATCTTCGCCGGCCTGTTCCTGTTCCACGCGGCGAACCTGCACGACTTCATCCCGCACGGGCTCGGCGCGATCGCGCCGTTCGGTGGATCGATCGAGTCGGCGCAGCCCTACGGGGTCATCCCGATCGCGGCGTATGTCTTTTTCAGCTACATCGGGTTCGATACGGCGACGACGACGGCGGAGGAATGCAAGAACCCTCAGCGCGACGTCCCGCTCGGCGTGATCGGCGCGCTCGCGATCGGGACCGTCATCTATTGCGCGACGGCGATCGTGCTGGTCGGCGCGCTGCCGTGGTCGCAGGTGCCGGCGAAGAACCCGCTCGTCGCTGCGCTCGCGCCGCTCCACTTCCCGGCCTTGAACTGGGTGATCACGATCGGCGTGCTGGCCGGAACCACCAGCGTCGCGCTCTCCTCGCTGCTCGGGCAGTCGCGGATCTTCTACGTGATGGCGCGGGACAAGATGCTTCCGCCGGCGGTGGCGAAGATCCACCCGCGCTTCAAGACGCCGCTGATCACGACGATGATCACCGGCGTCGCGGTGGCCGTGCTGGCGCTGATCGTGCCGCTGAACCAGCTGCTCAACCTGGTCAACATCGGGACCCTGATCGCGTTCACCGTCGTCTGCGCCGGCGTGCTGTACCTGCGCGCGCGCAAGCCCGACATCCCGCGCAGCTTCCGCGTTCCCTTCGTCCCGCTCTTCCCGATCCTGGGGATCGTGTTCTCGCTGTTCCTGGCGGTCTTCGGGCTCTCGCGGACGACCTGGATCTGGTTCGCCATCGCACTGGTCATCGGCTTGATCTTTTTCTTCAGCTACGGCTACTGGAAGTCCAACCCCGACGAGATCGAGCCGGTCGAAGAGCCCGAGGGTCTCGCCGAGCCGGCCTGATGTACGAGCGGCGCGCGCGACGGGTCGTGTACGAGAACCCGTGGCTGCGGTTCGAAGCGCACGAGATCGTGCATCCGACCGGCGCACCGGGCGTTCACGGCGTGGTGGTGACGCCGCCGGCGAGCGCCGCCGTGCTCGTCGACGGCGCGGACGTGCTGCTCGTGCGGCAGCCGAGGTTCGCGGTCGACGCCGAAGTCCTCGAGGCGATCAAAGGCGGTCGCGCGCCGGGGGAGGACGCGCTGCAGTGCGCGATTCGCGAATCGCGCGAAGAGGCCGGCGTCGTCGCGGCGCGGTGGGACGCGCTCGGGTCGACGTACGAGATCCCTTCGATCGTGCAGCATCCGGTCGCGCTGTTTCTGGGCCGCGACCTCTCGCCGGCGCCGCTCGCCCCGGAGGAGAACGAGCTCATCGAGATCGTGCGCGTGCCGTTCGACGATGCGCTCGCCGCTTGCGCCGACGGCCGCATCGACGACGCGGTCACTGCGATCGCCCTGTTGCGCGCGGCCCGCGTGCTGCGCGGCCCTTAGTCGTCTTGTGCGAAGATGTCCAGCGATGGATCGCGCGGACGTGAGCGTAGTGCCATGATCGAAGCAACGAATGCGAGCACGACGAACGTAAGCACTCCAAGCTCGAGCAGCGACTGGGTCGACGTGACGACGGGACCTTCCGTAGTACGAGCGTGACCGCCGGTGATGACGAGGATCCGCCGGATCACGGCGATGAGCCCGACGATCAAGAACGGTTCGGCGATCAGCACGGCGCCGCGGAGCGAGAGGATCACCGTGTACGCGAGCTCGACGACCATCAGCGTTCCCAGGATGACGTCGAGGAATGAGCTCAATTCGTCGATGACGTCGCGGGCGACGAACATCGACGCAAGTTGCGCCGCGGCGTGAACGAGCAGCGCGAGCGCGGCCGCGAAGAGCAGGAGGGCGATGATCGCGAAAAAGACCCGCTCCGTCCACCCGAGTGCGCGAATCGCCTGCTGCTCGATCGGCATCCGTGGCGGGTGCGGGACGTTCATTCGATCGCCTGACGACGCATGGAAGTGTGTCCTATTCCCAACCTGCGGTATGTTCATCGGCCGGCGACGAGAGGGGTGCGACGCGGCGCGCAGAAGCGGGTGGCCCTCGTGCTGGATACAGGATCCAAGAATCCCGCGACACTCCGTCTGGTTTCCGTTCCGCAGCTCTTAGCCGACGCCGCCGTGCGCTTCGGGGACGCGCCTTTCCTGACGACTGCGGCCGCGCCGATCTCGTTCCGCGCGGCGGCGGGTGCCGTGTCGCGCGCGGCCGGTGCGATGGTCGAACGGGGCGTGCGGCCCGGCGAGCGGGTCGTGCTTTCGGCCGAGAACGGGCCGGGCACCGTGCTGGCGTGGCTCGCGGCGATCCATGCCGGCGCGATTCCCGCGGCGATCAACCCCGCCCTGACCGGGCCGGAGGTCGCCTACGTCCTCGACGACCTTCAGCCACGTCTGGCGCTGGTCGATGCGAAGAGCGCCGCCGGCGCGCCCGGCACCGCAGCCGCCGCGCGCGCGATCGCCGTGGCGGACATCGGGACGCTCGACGGCGGGCCGGCGATCCCGCCGCACGCGGTCAATCCGTCCGATGCGGCTGCGATCGTGTACACGTCGGGGACGACGAGCCGGCCGAAGGGCGCGCTCGTCCGCCATCTCGCCTACGTCGGCGCGGGCCAGTCGGTGCCGGCCTGGATCGGTCTCGGGCCGGCCGAACGCATCTGGTCGATCTTGCCGTTCTTCCACATCAACGCGCAGGCGTATTCGCTGATGACGGCGCTGGCGAACGGCTACCCGCTCACGATCTCGGAGAAGTTTCGCGCGTCGACGTTCTGGCGCGATGCCGCCGCGCTCGGCGTCACCGAAGTCAACGTGATCGGCGCGATGCTCGCGATCCTCGCGCGGCAGCCCCAGGAGATGTTCGTCCCCGGTTCGCTGCGGCTCGTCTACGCCGCGCCGGCGCTCGAGCCGGCGGAGAACCGGCGGTTCGAGGAGCGCTTCGGCGTGCGCATCGCCTCGGGGTTCGGGATGTCGGAGAACGTGTTCGGCTGTATCGAGAGTCCGACGTCGCGCGCGAAAGCATCGTGCATCGGGCGGCCGCGGCAGCATCCGGCCGGTTTTATTCACAACGAGCTGCGCATCGTCACGCCGGCGGGTGAAGTCGCCGAGATCGGGACGGTCGGCGAACTGCAGTTTCGCAATGCCGCGGTGACGCCCGGCTATTGGAACGCGCCCGAGATCACCGCGCGCACGCTCCGCGATGGCTGGCTGCACACAGGCGATGCCGGATATCTCGACGCGGACGGTGACGTGGTGCTCGTCGCGCGCTACAAGGAGATGATCCGCCGGCGCGGCGAGAACGTCGCGCCCGGCGAAGTCGAAGACGTGCTGCTGCTGCATCCCGGCGTCCAACAGGCGGCGGTCGTCGGCGTGCCGTCGTCGCTGACCGAGGAGGACGTCGTCGCCGCCGTCGTGCGGCGGGCGCCCAGCGACGTCGACGGTGAGGAATTGCGTGCGTGGTGCGCGGCGCGTCTCGCGCCGTTCAAGGTTCCGTCGCGCTTCGTCTTCCTCGACGCGTTCCCGCTCACGCCGACGATGCGCGTCGCAAAGGACCGTCTGAAGGCCGAGATCGCGCCGCTCTTGGCGAACGGGGCCGCGCATGGACCCTAAGCGCGCCGTGACCGCCGAGATCGCCGGGGTCACCCCGCTCCGCGCCGTTCGCCGCCCGCGCCTGCAAGAGGGGATCGTGGACCAGTTGCGCCGGCTGATCCTCGACGGAAAGCTCGCGGCCGGGACCGTGCTGCGCCAAGAGCACCTCGCCCGCCGGCTCCAGGTCAGCCGCATGCCGCTGCGCGAGGCGTTGATCGTGCTCGAACGGGAAGGCTTGGTGCGGATCGGCCCCACCGGCGCGGCGTCGGTCGTCATGCTCGGCGCCCGCGAAGCCCGCGAGATCATGGACATCCGCGAGTTGGTCGACGGGCTGGCGGCGCGCCTGCTCGCCGAGCACGGCGTCCCGCCGGCGCTCGACCGCGAGTTAGAAGCGCTGGCGCGCCGCATGCGGGCGGTGGCCGCCAAGGACAAGCATGCCTATCTCGTCGCCAACGCGGACTTTCACGTCAAGATCGTCGAAGCGACGGGTCATGCCCGGCTGCAGCAGATGATCCCGCTGGTGCGCATGTCCTCCGAAGTCGTGTACATCACGATGCACGATCAAGGCGCGCGCCTGCGACGGTCGGCGACCGAGCACGCCTCCGTGCTCGCCGCGATCCGCTCCGGCGACGGCGAGGCGGCCGAACGACTCGCCCGCGCGCACGTTCGCGCCGCGGCGGCGCACTGGATCGTCCCCGACACGCAGCCTGCAGAGGAGAGCTGATGCCGTTCATTCATGCCGGCGGGCTGACCGTCCACGTCGACGTCAGCGGACCGCACGATGCGCCGCCGATCGTCTTCGCAAACTCGCTCGGCACGAATCTGCACATCTGGGACGCGCAGGCCGCCGCGCTCGCCGACCGCTACCGCATCGTGCGCTACGACATGCGCGGCCACGGCATGACGTCGTTCGCGCCGCCGGGCGAAGACTACGCGATCCCGCGGCTCGCCGGCGACCTGGCGGCGCTGCTCGACGCGCTTCGCATCGAGCGGGCGAGCGTCGTCGGGCTCTCGATCGGCGGCATGGTCGGTCAGCGGTTCGCGGCAGCCTATCCCGAGCGCGTCGACGCGCTCGTGCTGTGCGCGACCGGGAACCGCATCGGGAGTCCCGAGGTGTGGAACCCCCGCATCGAAGCGGTCACGTCGCACGGGATGAGCGCGATCGTCGACGGCGTGCTGGCCCGCTGGTTCACGCCCGCGACCCACGCCGAGCGGCCGGATCTGGTGCGCGGTTTCTCGATGATGGTCGAACGGACGCCGGTGGCGGGATATGCCGGCTGCTGCGCGGCGATCCGCGACGCCGACCTGCGGGCGGACGACGCGCGGATCACGGCGCGAACGCTGGTGATCTCCGGCGCGGGTGATATCGTGACGCCGCCGTCCGCGGGTGCCGAGATCCGCGACGCGATCCCGGGCGCGCGGCTCGAAGTGATCGACGATGCCGCGCACATGCTCTGTGCGGAACGGCCCGACGCGCTCGACCGGTTGTTGGGCGGATTCATCGGCGCGACGGCGTCGAGCGGGAGCGCGCGATGAGCGATTCGCAGTACGAGGCCGGGATGAAGGTGCGCCGCGCGGTGCTGGGCGAGGAACACGTCGAGCGCGCGGCCGCATCGTCGACCGAATTCACGCGTGACTTCCAGCGGTACATCACCGAGAACGTCTGGGGCGACATCTGGACGCGTCCCGGCCTCGAGCGCAAGACGCGCAGCATGCTGACGATCGCGATCACCGCCGCCCTCGGGCGGCTGGAGGAATTGGAACTGCACGTTCGCGCGACGCGCAACACCGGCGTCTCGCGCGATGAGGTGAAAGAAGTGCTGATGCAGGTTGCCGGGTACGCCGGCGTTCCGGCGGCGAACACCGCGTTCAAGATCGCTGCCGGTGTGTATCGCACGTTCGACGAGGAGAACAAGTAGTGTCCGCGACGTTGCGCGGTGCCGACCCGACCCAGCCGCCGTACGACTACCCCGCCTACCGGAGCACGACCAAGCGTCATCCCAAGCAGCCGCTGATCCCGGCGCCGCGCGAGCTGATCGAAGTTCCCGGTGTCGCGTGCGAGACCGGCTGGGCCGGTCCCGACGTGGTCGACCTCACCCGGCAATTCACCGGCGAGCCGATGGGCGAACGGATCATCGTGGCGGGCCGCCTGCTCGATGAGGACGGCCGGCCCGTGCGCCGGTCGCTGGTCGAACTGTGGCAGGCGAACGCGGCGGGTCGCTACGCGCATGAAGTCGATCAGCACGCCGCGCCGCTGGATCCCAACTTTCGCGGTGCCGGGCAGATGCTCACCGACGACGACGGTGCGTATCGGTTTCTGACGATCAAACCGGGCGCGTATCCGTGGCGCAATTCTTACAACGCGTGGCGCCCGGCGCACATCCACTTCTCGCTGTTCGGGTCGCGCAACGACAGCCGGCTCGTGACGCAGATGTATTTTCCCGGCGATCCGCTGCTCGAGGACGACCCGGTGATCCACAGCATCGCCGATCCCGTCGCGCGCGCGCGGCTCGTCTCGGCGTACGATCCAACGCTCAGCGAAGAAGAGTGGGCACTGGGCTACCGGTTCGACATCGTGCTGCGCGGTCGTTCCGCGACGCCGCTGGAGCCGCGCTGATGCCGGTCCCGTCGGGATCGCAGACGGTCGGCCCGTTCTTCCGCTTCGCGCTGCACCACGAGCAGTGGAACGACCTCAGCGCCGCGGCGCCGGCCGGGGAGAAGATCCGCGTCGCCGGGCGGCTGCTGGACGGAGACGGCGCACCGATTCCCGACGGTTTCGTCGAGATCCGGCAAGCCGACGCCGGCGGCTCGTACGCGTGCGCGGATGGCTTCACGGGCTTCGGGCGTGCGTCGACTGATCGTGACGGGCGCTTCGCGTTCACTACGATCCGGCCCGGCACGGTGCCGAGCTCGCTCGGCGCGCAGGCGCCGCACCTCGCGGTGTCGATCTTCGCCCGCGGCTTGCTCAAGCAGCTGCACACGCGCATGTATTTCGGTGACCGCGCCGCGGAGAACGCCGCCGATCCGCTGCTGTCGTCGATCGCGGAGAACGCGCAGCGCTCGATGATCGCGAAGCGCGCGGGAGAGAGCGACGCGATTCCGGAGTTCCGCTTCGATATCGTGCTGCAAGGCGAGGGCGAGACGGCCTTCATCGACCTGTGAGTTGCGCGCGGTGAGCGCGGACGGGATCGAGCTGTTCGGTTCGCTGTACGGCACGCCGGCGATGAAGGACGTGTTCTCGGCGCGCGCGCGCGTGCGGAAGCTCGCCGCGGTCGAGGCTGCGCTTGCTCGCGCACAAGCGCGGCTTGGCATCGTGCCGCTGGCGGCGGCCGACGGGATCGTCGCCGCCGCGGACCAGGCGGACGACTTCGATCTCGCAGCCCTCGCTGCGCAAAGCGAAATCGTCGGCTATCCGATCGTGCCGCTCACAAAGGAACTCGCGCGGCGCGCCGGCCCCGAGGCGAGCGGTTTCGTGCACTGGGGAGCGACGACGCAGGACGTGCTCGACACCGCGCTCGTCCTCCAACTCCGTGAAGGGCTCGCGCTGCTCGAAGTCGACCTCCGCGCGACGATCGAGGCGCTGGCGCAACGCGCCGAACGTCACCGCGGCGACGTGATGCCCGGCCGTACGCACCTGCAGCACGCGCTGCCGATCACCTTCGGCTACAAAGTCGCCGTGTGGCTCGCCCCGCTGCTCGAACATCTGGCGCGCTTCGATGCGCTGCGTGCGCGCGTGCTGCGCGTGCAGTTCGGCGGAGCCGTCGGGACGCTGGCGTCGCTCGGCAACCATGGTCGTGAAGTGACCGTCGCGCTGGCCGAGGAACTCGCGCTCGCCGTACCGGACGCTCCGTGGCACGCCGACCGCTCCGCCTTTGCGGAGGTCGCGACGTTCCTCGGCGTCGTCTGCGGCAGCCTCGCGAAGTTCGCCGGCGACGTCGTGCTGCTGATGCAGACGGAAGTCGCCGAAGTGTTCGAGCCGTACGCCCCGGGGCGCGCCGGCTCGAGCACGATGCCGCAGAAGCGCAACCCGATCGCAAGCGAGTACGTCCTCGCGAGCACGCGCGGCGTGCACGCCCTCGTCCCGGTGGTCCTGGCCGCGATGGCCGGCGATCACGAACGCTCGACCGGCCCCTGGCAGAGCGAAGAGATCGCACTGCCGCAGATCCTCGTCCTCGCTTCGGCCGCCTTCGCACACGCGAAGGCGATCGCGCAAGGGATGACCGTCGACACCGCCCGGATGCGGCGCAATCTGGACGCGACGAACGGTTTGATCATGGCCGAAGCGGTCGCGATGGCACTCGCCGAATCGGTCGGCCGAGCGGAAGCGCATCATCTCGTGGAGCAGGCGTGCACCGTTGCGATCGAACGCGAACGGCCGCTCATCGACGTCCTCGCTGAAGAGCCCGCCGTGACGCGGCAGCTCGATCGCCGGCGTCTTGCCGAACTCTTCGACCCGGCGCGCTACGTCGGCGAGTCGTCTGCGGTCGTCGATCGCGTTCTGACGCGCTACTCCGAAGTCGCCCCGGGCCCGCGGTCCGTCAACGTTTGAACCATTTTTGCGATCAAGGTCCGCTCGCTGAGTTGTAGGCGATCCTTGCCGATGGTCTGCTCAAAGAACACCTGTTGAAAGCACGCGCCCAAGAGCATTTGCGCGGCCGCCTGCGGATCGATTCCGCTCGGCAGGCGGCCAAGCGATTGTTCCGCGGCGAGATAGTCCGCGACGGCTTCTGAGGCTCGGTGCGGACCGCGGCTATCGATGAGTTGGGCCTGGTACCGCTCGCGAAGCGCGTTCTCGGAGTAGAGCACCGCCATGAGCGGTATCAAGTCGCGATAGAAGGCCATCGTCTTGCGTAGGACTTCTCGCAGCCGTATGGCGGGCGTGGCGGTTCCGGCCTTTTCAGGCAGCTCGCCCATGTACTCGCGGTAGCTGGGAACCAAATACTCGACGACCGCCGTCTGGATGGCGTCGATTTTGTCGCTGAAATGGCGGTAGATCGACCCCTCGGCGATGCCGGCTTCGGCCGCGATCGCTCGGGTCGTCGCACCGGCGATGCCGTGCGCCCGGACGGTCGTGATTGCGGCTCTGAGGATCTTCTCACGGGTGTCGATCGCGGCATCCTTTCGGGAAGGGATGGTGTTTGGTGTGAGTGAACGCTCACTCACAACACTGGAAACGAGGTTCGCCAATGTACGCCTCCAGCCTGGTCGCCCATGTTTTCCTCACGACGCTTGCCTTCGGCTTCGCCATCGTCCTCGATTTCGTGCTGGCAGCCGTTGCCGCGAGCCGGAACCCCCAGACGATCCGCGTCGTCTACGAAGCCATCGCACGCTACGGCCGCTGGATTGGCCCGTTGCTCGGCGTCGGGATTCTGCTAGGGTTCGGGCTGGCGCATGAGCGCCACGACGGCCCGACGCAGCCATGGCTCCTGATGACCTACGCCCTGGTCTTGCTCGCTGCGTTTTTCGGCATGGGGGTAGGTCGCCGACGCTACGGTCGGGTCCTGGCAGCGGCGCGCACCGCGGAGAACACCGCGACGCCGGAACTCGAACGAGCGATCGCCGGCGCAAGCCCGCTGGTCGCATGGGTGATGCTCGCCTTGATGGCTGCACTCGTCGCCGTGATGTTTCTCAAGCCGTTCTCCGGTATGGTTGCGTGAAGGTCGTCGTTTTGGGAGCGGCCGGCGGAATCGGCCGTCACGTCGTGACGCAGGCACTCGAGGCCGGCCATAGCGTGACCGCGCTCCTCCGTGACCCGGGAAAGCTGACCTTGCGCCACGAGCGGCTGGCTATCGTTCGCGGTGACGTCCTCGACGGCGAAACCGTACGAAGCGCGATCGTGGGTCACGATGCCGTCGTCTCCGCGATGGGCGTGCGGGACCGCGCACCGACGACGCTCTATTCAGAGGGTGCGCGCAACACGTTGACGGCGATGACGGCTGAAGGTATACGCCGCTACATCGCGATTTCGGCGTCCGGCTTTCACCGCGACGCGAACGATCCGTTTCTGTTGCGTTACCTGGGAAAGCCGATCATCTCGCAGCTGTTGAAGGAACACTACGCGGATCTGATTCGCATGGAGAGCATCGTCGCCTCGAGCGACCGCGATTGGACGATCGTGGTCCCGCCTCGCCTGACCGACGGCCCACGGACGGGACGTTATCGCGAGGCACTCGACGTCAACGTGCGCAACGGCCTGTCGATCTCACGGGCCGATGTCGCCGATTACATCGTGAAGGGCCTCGCAAAATCCGCGCCGCAGCAAGCATTGGCCTTCATCGCGTATTGAGCATGAAGAACGCGATCCCGGCGTACTGCGTCGCCGCGGCGGCGACGACGAACAGATGGAACACTTCGTGGAAACCGAAGCGACGGGGCAAGAAATTCATCTGCCGGGTCGCGTAGATGACGGCGCCGGTCGTGTAGAGCAGTCCGCCGGTGAGGAAGAGTGCGAGTGCGACGAGCGGGACATTGCGGATGAGCTGGATTCCGGGGACGAGCACGAGCCACCCCATCGCCACGTAGATTGCAGCCGAAAGCCAGCGCGGCGCGTTCACGAACCACACCGTCAGAACGATCCCCGCGGCGGCGACCGCCCAGATCGCCGCGATCGTCCCGGTGCGCCACCAGCCCGAGAGGCCGGCGAACAGCACCGGCGTGTACGATCCCGCGATCAATACGTAGATCGAGGCGTGGTCGACGGTACGAAAGACGCGGGTCGCGCCGATGCCCGCGCGGACACCGTGATAGAGCGTGCTCGCGCCGAACAGCACGATGAGGCTCAGGCCGTAGATCATCATCGTTGCGAGCAGCGGCGGATCGTCGTGAAAGCGGACGACGAGGTATGCGAGCCCGCCGATCGCCCCCACGAGACCGGCGAGCGAGATGCGCGCGTCGACCGGTTCCTTCGCGAGGGACGTTACGGCGGCGGCGGCGCGGTCTTCGCGTTCCAAAGGTGCTCGGGTTGTTCCAGTGCGTGATTGATCCAGCGCGACCACACGAAGAGGGCGTCGGAGAGGCGGTTCACGTAGCGCACGACCTCGGGCGAGATCGGTTCGGCCTCACCGAGCGCGATCAGCAAGCGCTCGGCGCGCCGGCACACCGTGCGCGCTTGGTGCAGGAACGCGCCCGGATACGAGCCGCCGGGGTGGATGAAGTTGGCCAGCGGCTCGAGATCTTCTTGAGCGCGGTCGATCGCGCGTTCGAGCGAGGTCGCGTCGTCGGCCGTCACCAACGGCATCCCATCCCATCGATCTTTCGGAAGCGTCGCAAGATCGCTGCCGAGGTTGAACAGGACGTCCTGCGACCACGCCAGCCACTTGTCGAGTTCGCCTGCGACACCGTGCGCGCGCGCCAAATCTTGGACCGGCCGGGTGCGCTGCACGTCGGCGAGCGCGGTGCGCGCGATCCCGATCACCGACGAGAGCTCGTCGATCGTTCCGTACGCTTCGATCCGCAGCGCATTCTTCTTGACGCGCTGTCCACCGACGAGCCCCGTCGTCCCATCGTCGCCGGTCCGGGTATAAATTCGCGTCAGCTTGGGCATGACCGAATGCTTCGCGCCCGGATGGCGCCTCCATTTGGCGTCCGCTGCAGCGGTTGAAACAAACCAACTAATCTGGTAAACTAGCCTTCATGAAGTCCGTGGGCTTATTCGATGCAAAGACGCGCCTCTCCGAGATCGTGCGGGACGCGGAGGGCGGTGAGCCGACGATCATTCTGCGCAACGGTCGCCCGGTAGCGCAAATCGTTCCGATCGCGCAGCCCGGCAAACGCGAGTTCGGATTCGACGACGGCCTCGGATACATCGCTGATGATTTCAATGCACCGCTCCCGCCCGACGTGATGCGAGCGTTGGTCGAATGAAGCTGCTGATCGACACGCACGTCTTGCTGTGGTGGTTCATGCGCTCGGACCGGCTGAAGAAGAAGATCCGCGAGACGCTTGCGGACCCGGCCAACGACGTGTTCGTTTCGGCGGCAGCAACGTGGGAGATCGCGATCAAGACCGCGATCGACCGACTGACGCTGCCGGGTGATCCCGGACAATATCTTTCCGATCGAATTCGGCGGGCCGGCATCGCCGAGCTTCCCATTACGCCGGCGCACACGTACGGCGTCTTTGCACTGCCGCCGCATCATGCCGATCCGTTCGATCGTCTGCTGATCGCGCAGGCGCAGCACGAGGGGCTGACGATCGTGACCAGCGATCCGGTCTTCAAGCGATACGACGTGCGAAGAATCTCTGCCTGAGTGGGCCGACGAGAGAGGACGCTTCTGCACCTGCGCGAACCCCGGCCGGTTGGCCATGGAACGCATCCCGACGAAGAACGACGACCTCTCCGAGTGGTATAACGCCGTCTGCTATCGAGCCGAGCTCGTTTCGCAGGCGCCCGTGCGCGGGTGCCTCGTGCTGCGGCCGTACGGTTACGGGCTGTGGGAGCGTCTCCAATCCGAGCTCGACCGGCGCTTCAAAGAGACCGGACACGAGAACGCCTACTTTCCGCTGCTGATCCCGGAGTCGCTCCTGACCAAGGAAGCGGAACACGTCGAGGGGTTCGCGCCGGAAGTCCTATGGGTGACCGAAGGCGGCACCGAAACGCTGCCCGAGCGGCTCGCGATCCGGCCGACCTCCGAGGTGGTCATCGGCGTGATGTATGCCGAGTGGATTCAGTCGTATCGCGACCTCCCCGTGCTGATCAACCAATGGGCGAACGTCATGCGCTGGGAGAAGCGCACGCGCCCGTTCCTGCGCACGGCCGAGTTTCTGTGGCAGGAAGGCCACACCGCGCACGCCACCGAGCAAGAGGCGGCGGAAGAAGTCGCGCGGATGCTCGAAGTGTACCGCGAGGTCGCCGAAGACGTCTGCGCGGTTCCCGTCTACAAAGGCGAGAAGAGTGTGTCGGAACGGTTCGCCGGCGCGAACCATACCTTTTCGATCGAAGCGCTGATGCCGGACGGGAAAGCGCTGCAGTCGGCGACGTCGCACGAGCTCGGCCAGAACTTCGCGCGCGCCTATGACATCAAGTATCTGAGCGAGGATCAGTCGGAGCAATACTGCTGGACGACCTCGTGGGGCATGTCGTGGCGCATGCTCGGCGGGCTGATCATGACGCACGGTGACGACCGCGGGCTGCGCATCCCGCCGAAGATGGCGCCGACCGAAGTCGTGATCGTCCCGATTCCGCGCGGCGATACGACCGCGCTCTACGAGGCCGCGCGTGCGCTCTACGCGGAGTGCAAGGCGGCCGGACTGCGCGTGAAGCTCGACGAGCGGCCGGGGCAATCGCCGGGCTACAAGTTCAACGAGTGGGACATGCGCGGTGTCCCGATTCGCATCGAGATCGGCAACCGCGATCTGGAAGCCGGCGTCGCGACGCTCGTACGCCGCGACAAAGCGGTGAAAGAAGACGGGCAGAAACAAGCGGTTCCGCTCGGTGAGGTCGTCTCGCGCATTCCGGAGATTCTCGAGCAGATCCAGCAGAACTTGTTCGCTCAAGCGAAGGCGTTTCTGACCGAGCACACGTTCTCGACGACCGATCGCGACGAGTTCGTGCGATTGTGCACGGAACGCGCCGGGATGGTCGACGTCCCGTGGTGCGGCCGGCCCGAATGCGAGGCCGCCGTCAAGGAAGCGACCGGCGCGTCCACGCGCAACCTGCGTGAGCCCGCCCTGTATGATCGGTGCACCGCCTGCGGCGAGCCCGCCCGGTACCAGGCCTATTTCGCGCAATCGTACTAGCCCGACCGCGCTGCGCGCGACCGCTCTCGCGATCGCGATCGCCGCGTGCGTGCCGCTGGCCGCGCGGGCCGACGATCCGCGCGTCGCGGCGCGCAGCGCCGGCGGCGACGTCGCGACGGCGCGGCGCATCGCGGCAGCGCTGCTCGCGGGCCCCCTGCCGGCGCAACTGCTGCGCGTACGCTGCGAACGGTTGGGACGCCACGTCGACTGCGGCTTGGTGATCGGCGGGACGAAGTTCCACCGGAAGCTCGACCTGCCGGCATGGAACGCCGAGATCGCCGCACTGATCGACGGTGCCTTCGCCGCGGCACCGGAGCTGGACGAGCTCGACGTCTGGGCGACCGTGCCGCTGGACGCGCCGCACGGCGTGGTGGTCAGCGGTGACTACGCGAAGCCGACCTCGGCGACCGTCTTCTCGATCACGGTCCCACGTGCGCTACGTGGTGCGGTGCGGGCCCGCCTCGGCGACGGACGAGGCGTTTTCTGGGACCCGGCCTTCCGGGCGTCCTTGGCGAAGGGGACGAACGGATGATCCGTACCACGACGCTCCCCAACGGTCTGTGCGTCCTGACCGAGACGATGACGCACGTTCGCTCCGCCACGATCGGCCTGTGGTGCGACGTCGGTTCGGCAACCGAGCCGGCCGAGCGGCGCGGCATCTCCCACCTGCTCGAACACATGGTCTTCAAGGGCACCCCGCGCCGTACGGCGCGCGCGATCGCCGAGGAGATGGACGCGGTGGGCGGCGAGCTCAACGCGATGACCGACAAAGAGACGACCTGCTTCTATGCGCACGTCGTCGATCGGCATCTCCCACGCGCGGTCGACGTGCTGGCCGACATGCTGCAGCACGCGCTCTTCGACGCGGACGACCTCGCGCGCGAGCAGCAAGTCGTTCTCGAAGAGATCAAGATGTACGACGACTCGCCCGGCGAGGTCGTGCACGACCGCTTCGCGCGCACGCTGTGGAGCGGAGCGAACCTCGGCGATCCGACGATCGGCTACGCGCACACGGTGCAGGCGATCGGCCGCGATGAACTGCTGCGCTGGCGCGCGACGCGCTATGCTCCTTCGACCGTGTTCGTAACGGCGGCCGGAAACGTCGATCACGACACCGTCGTGCAGCTTGCCGCGCAGGCCTTCGCAACCTTCGCCGGCGAGGTCGTTCCGCCCGTTGCGGAGCGTCCACGGTTCACGCCCGGACTCGACGTGACGATCGACGAGACGGAACAGGCCTACGTGCTGCTCGGTACTCCGGGCCTCGCGATGCGGGACGAGCGCCGCTACGCGCTCTCGGTCCTCGACACGATTTTGGGCGGCGGCATGTCGAGCCGGCTCTTTCAAAGCGTGCGGGAGCAGCGCGGCCTGGCCTACGAGATCTCGACCTTCCAGCAGTCGTACCGTGCGGCCGGCCTGTTCGGCGTGAGCGCGGGCTGCACGCCGGAGCGCGTGCAGGAGTGCGTCGACGTGATCGGCGACGAGCTCGACCGCCTGCTGCACGACGGCGTCGGCGCCGACGAGCTGGAACGCGCGCGCGAGCATCTCAAGGGCAACCTCACCCTCGCGCTCGAGAGCACGTTCAACCGCATGTCGCGTTTGGCGCGCAACGAGCTCGTCCACGGCCGCCAGATCTCGACCGAAGAAGTCGAGGAAGCGTTCGATGCCGTCGACGCGGCGCAGGTCGATGCGCTGGCGCGCGAGCTGCTGGCCCCGGCGCAGCGCGGGTTGTGCGTGCTCGGCCCGGCTTCGGTGCGCGGCGTGCGGTTGGCGGGAGAAGCCGTCGCGTGACGGAGCTCTGGACGCCGAACCTCATCATCGCGGTGTGTCTGACGGTCGTCACCCAAGCGATTCAGATCGGCGCGTATGCGGCGCGGTACGCCGGCGTGATCACCGGACGCATCGCGACGGCGATCTCGCTGTTCAGCCTGCTCGTCACCGCCAGCCGTCTCGCCTCGCTGTTCATGACGCCGGCGCTCGGTGCGCTCGCCGACGGCCCGGCCAACTACGCGACCGACGCGCACCTCAAAGCCGTTCCGCCCGGATTGCTGGCGCACTTCGACCTGCAGATCCGGCTGATCATTGCCGCCGGTTCGGTCGGCATCCTGATCGGTGGGCTGCTGCTGCCGATGTTCTTGACGATGTTCGTGCGCGGAATCGGTGCGTTCGAGCGCTTCGGTTCGATCCCACGCGCGTTGATGCGCCTGTCCGATCCGCTGGTGATGCGCGATCTGTTCGCCGCCGTGCTGACCGCGCCGCGCTTTCGGCTCGCCAACTTTCCGATCTCGGCGATTCCGCGCCAACTGCTCGTGGCGAACGTCGTCCTCTTCGCCTTCTATTCGGTCGGCGTCGTCGCGGCCTATTACGCCAGCGTGCTCGATCTCCACGCTCGCCTCACCGCCGGCGGACTCTCCGGCCTGGTGAACGGCGTCGGCACGATCGCCTTCGCGCTGTTCATCGATCCCAACACGGCGTTCATCGTCGACCAGACCGTGCGCAACGAGCGCCCGCGGCGCGACGTCGGCGCGATGATCTTCTGGCTCATCGTCACCGCCTTCATCGGTACCATCATCGCCCAGCTCATCCTAGCCCCGGCCGCACAATACATCGCGGCGGTGGCCAACTTCTGGATCACCCACTCGAGACGCTGATGACACGTACGCTCCGCCTCATCGTCCTCACCCTGGCCTGTCTGGTGTTTCCGCTCGGCACGACCGGCTGCGCGTCGAGCATCGCCCAATGGATCGTCGAGACACGCAACCACCAAGGCGACGTCGCGCTCTCGCACAAGAACTTCCCCGACGCCTCGGTCGCCTATCAGCTCGCGCTCCAGATCGATCCCGCCAACCAGCACGCCCGCGCCGGCCTCACCACCGTGCAGGTGCGCATCGCCGAGACGCTGTTCGCCGCTTCGAAGTTCGAGGATGCGATCGCGGCGCTCGCGCTGGCGTCCAAGTTCTCGCCGTCGGACGATCGCGTTCAGAGCCTGAAGGCGGCGATCGAACAGGCGCAGATCAAACGCGACATCGTCGTGTCGAACTATCCGCAATACCAAGTCACCGGCACCGGGCTCCGACGAGCGTACGCGCAATTGAGGCAGCAAAACGCCGAAATTCTCGCGGCGCTCCAGCGGTTCGACTACACGTACGACACGGCCGATCTCTCCACCGCGATCCGTCAGAGCTACGCGCTCAACGAAGAAGTCACCCGGCTGACGAACCGCCTCTCGCAGTATCGCCAGCTGGTCGAATCCGGCATCCCCGAACACGGCACCGACAGCGTCGCCCCGCCTGCGTCCCTCTTGCCGCTGCCGTAGGGCGTCGCGCGCCTACGCGCGCATCGCTTCCACCGCCGTCGCGGCCATCCGCAAGGGCGACGGATGCGCGGCGAAGGCGAACATCCGTCGGCCGACGGCGTCGGCGCGCCGGTGCGTCACGAACCAGGGCGGTGTCGGGAGCAGCGTATGTTCGCCGTCGCCGAACGAACGGGGAAACGGCGCGAAGGGCGCGCGCACGACCGTCTTTTGCGGATCGTCGAAGAGGCATGTGTTGTGCACGACCCCGATCCCGCTGCCGACATCGGCGATCGTGTTCCCGGGGTACGCGCCCCAACTGGCCGTCGGGAGCAGAAAGCCGACGCCGGGCCACGTGTTGATCGTCACGGATCCATAGCGCAGTCCGGCGACCGCCGCGTCGAAGCTCGCACCGAGCTCCACGATGGTGCGCGGGTGGATGACGATCGCCGCGCCGAGCGTTCCGCGGAGCACGTCGTTGCAGAACGCGACCGCATTGCGCAGGAACGTCGCCGCGTCGCCGCCCGGGAGCGCGGTTTGTCCGAGCACCGGTCCGAACGCTTCGCTCGTGAACAGCGGCTCGCTGCGATCGGCGGGATCGAGATCGGGGACGAAGGTGCGCGGGTCGCCGCCGCCGGGCGGCGCGTGCGTCTGGGCGGTCGGGTGCGACGCGGTGATCTCGCCCTGGCGCTCTTTGGCGCCCGGGTAGTAGGCGGGACGCGGCGGGGCGTCGCGCAGCGCGTCGCGCACCTTCGCGATGAATCGCGGCGCGAGCTCCCAGCTCTCTGGGGTGACGAGGACTTGCGCGGCGATGCAGTTCGCGCCGGCGTTGTGCATCTTCATCGTCGCGACGTGCGCGGCCTGAAACGCGAGATCGGGCTCGCTCCACGGCCCGGGCACGACGATCACCGGCGTGACGTTGCCGAGTTCGCTCGTCACGGTCTTGGTGAGCAGCGGCGTCGCGGCGCGTTTGCGCGCGGCACCTTCCGCTCCGGTACCGAATACGATCGCATCGTGCGTGCGCTCGCCGCCGGTCAAATGGATCGCGTCGATCCCGGGATGCGCGCAGAGGTACGCGCCGACGTCGGCGCCGCCGTCCGCGATCCGGACGTAGCCTTCGTCGATCAGCGAGGCGAACACGCGCTCGAAGATCGGCAGCAAGTACGTGTTGACCGGGTTCAGTTTGAGTAATGCCGTGCCGCCGTGCGTGAAGAGCACGTTCAGGACGTCGAGCGGCGCGATGCTCGCGACGTTTCCGGCCCCGAGCACGAGCGTCACGCTCCCGGCGGGATCGGTGCGGTGATAGAAGCCGGCCGTGCGGGCGGGAAGCGACTCGGGCGTCACGCCCGGTTCCATCCAGAGCTCGCCCCGCACGCCACTGAGCAAGATCCGGTCGGACGATTGGACGGGGAAGACGTCGACGACGAGCTGGCCGTTCGCGCGGGTGCGCAGCGCGCTCGGCACCTTCGGCGATCCCGTCAGCGCGATCTCGCCGAGCGTCGCGATCAAACGGTCGAGCGCGACCAGCAGCGCGTACGGTCCGGCGAACCACTCCTCGCCGGCGAGCGGCGTCCCGGCGATTCCCTTCGCGCGCGCGGCGAGATCAGCCCACGACGACGCAACCTCGACGGTTCGCGTGCGCATCGCGCGGAGGTGCCGGATCTTCCCGGCGAACCCGAGCCGCGCCCACGCTTGGGCGTGTTCTTGCAGGGCGGCGACGTCGCGGTCGAGGTCTCCGACCATCAGCAGGGGTCGGGTGCCGATTTCCATGTTCGCCTCCAGTTCGCGTAGGCGCCGGACATCTCGCGGCGGCGGAACGCCTGCCAGCGCTCTTCCGCGCCCGGCAGCACCTTCGCCGCGTCCGTTTCGTAGACCGGCCACGCGGCCTGCGGGTCGAGCACCGGGAAGCGCGCGAGCCAGCAGTAGAGTTCGAGGTTCGTCTGTTTGAGGCGCGCGTGTTCGACGGAGATGTAGTAGCGCGCGCCTTTGCGGATCGCGCTCTGCTCGTCGAACGGCGTCCACAGATGCGGATCCTCTTCCCAGCCTTTGCGCCCGATCGTGTAGAGGATCGACGGATCGTAGTGCCCCATTACGACCAGCGCGCCGGGCGCGAGGGTCGCGTCGAGCATCTTCGCGCGCGCGTAGTTCGCGTGACTCCACGCGTAGTAGGGAGCGATCTCGCGATACGCCACGACGATCGCGGCGATCCAAACGGCCGCGGCGATCCCGCCGAGCGTCGCTCGGCGTTGGGGTTCCGCGCCCCAGCGTTCGACCGCCCGCGCGCACAGCCGTCCGATCATCAGCGCAGCCAGCGGCAAGAGCAGGTACAGGTAGTAGTCGACCCGCTCGACCGTGACGACGACGTACGCGTAGAGCAGTCCGCCGCCGAGCCAGCCCCACAGCAGTGCGTCGCTGCGCGAGCGCAGGGGAACGCAGAAGCCCAGAATCGCCAGCGTGAAACTGATCGGCCCGACCATCGTCGTCGCGAGCATCTTCAGGGCATGCGCGAAGGCGATCGCCTTCGCACCGAACGCGGCCGGCGACGTGAACGCCGCCACCAGCGACGGGATCACGTGCAGCCGGGTGATGCCGCTGGCCCAGTGCCATTCGGCGTGCGCGGAGACGAACACGTCGTACGCGACGAGCGGAACGAAGGCGACGGCGAACAGCGCCCAGAGCTGTACTCGCCCGAGCGCCCCGCGCCAGCCGAAGCGCGCGATCGCCGCAGCCGCGACCGGGATCGCCGCCGCGACCGCGACGGGCTTCGCGAGAAACGCGAGCGTCAGCAGCAGCGCCGCCGGCCACCACCCGCGCCATGACCGCGCCTCGTCATCAATGATCCAGCGTGCGCACGCATACAGCGCGCAGGTCGTGAAGAAGACCATCGCCGTGTCCGGCATGAAGGTGTGGCTGTAGTACCACGCGCCGGGGAGCACCGCGAACGCCGCCGCCGCGCACACGCCCGCGACCGCCGAGCGGAACACCCAGCGGCCGAACAGGGCAATCACGGGGATCGTCGCGATGCCGAACGCGAGCGAGATCAGCCGCCCGAAGACTTCGTGGACGCCGAAGATCTTGTAGAGCGTCGCGGCCAGGAACGGCACGATCTGCAGCTCGAGCTCGACGTAGTTCGGCGGCGGCCCGTTGTAGTCGGTTTGCGGAAAGAGCGGGTTGTACTGCAGCAGCGCGAAGTTGCGCGCGATCGCCGCGGTGTCCCCTTGGCGCCAGCCCGGATGGTCGAAGATCGGGTTGTGGATTCCTTTGAAGCGCAGCACCGCGCCGACGAGCGTGAACGCGAGCGTCGCGATCCAAAAGAGACCGCGGGCGTTCACGCGACCGACCGGAACGTCCAATACTTGTTGATGAAGAAGTTGACGACGATGCCGGCGCAAGTTGCCAGGAACCACGTCTTGTGTCCGCGGCCGAGGTACGGGCTCACCAGCGCCGAGACCACCAGGCCGACGCCGAGCGCCAGGACCGACACGCTCAGGAACTGCGCGCCCTCTTTGCCGGCGTGCCCGCTCGAGCGGAACGTCCAGCTGCGGTTGAGGAAGTAGTTGGAGACGCCGCCGGCCAGGAACGAGACCGAATAGATCGTGTAGTATTGCGCGGCCGCGGTGTGGTTCGGCACCAACCGCTGCAGCACCGTGAAGATCACGAAGTTCACCAGGAAGCCCGATGCGCCGACGATTCCGAACTTGACGAACTGGCGCACCCCGCGGCGTCCTTTGACGCGCTCAAGCAAGGTCGACCCGACGGGTGCGTTCACGCCACCCAATACCAATCGGCGAAGAGCACGGTGAACAACCCCAAGAGCGGCAGCGAGAACGCGACGTATGCATTGTTGAAAAACTGGCGGCCGCCCCACAGGCCGAACAGAGCGAACATCGGGAAGAGCACGAGCGCGAAGCGCTGCATGCTCATCAGACTCGACGTCGACATCGGAACCAGGATCGAGAGCGCCATGTAGACGGTATACGAGAGCCGCAGACGGCGCAGACCCAGGAACAGCGCCGCAACCATCAGTGCGGTGAAGGCGAGTTCCAGACCCTGGTTCGCGATCGTCTGCGGCAGGTGCGAGTGCGACATCTTCGTGATGGTGCTCGCGACGCTCTCCCACGGTGGCGTGAGATGGCGTCCCCAGTGCGCCTGCACGTGCGAGAACTTGAGCGGGTCGCCGCTCACGACCCAAAGATACGCCATGTAGGTCGCCAGGCCGAGTGGGACGAGCGCCAGGCCGAGCAGCGGTTTCACGATGTCGTCGAACCAGTAGCGGAAGAATTCGCGCCCGCCCTCTTTGGCGGCGATCGCCCACTCGATGAACAGCGGCGCGGCGAGCAGGATCCCTTCGGACCGCGTCAGCGCGGCGAAGAACCCGAAGACGCCGGCCATCACCCAGCGCCGTTCGCGCACGTAGTAGAACGACGCGACGGTCAGGAACACGAACAGCGACTCGCTGTAGACTGCCGAGAAGAAGATCGCCGTTGGAAAGATCGAGACGTAGAACGTCGCCCGTTGCGCGACGTGCCGGTTGTACTCGTGCTCGATCAGTTTGTAGAGGTAGAGCAGCCCGAAAAAGCTGGCGGCGTTCGAGATGATGAGCCCCGCGACGAGCTCCGAGCCGGTGAACACGCCGACGATCTTGATGAGCGCCGGGTAGAGCGGGAAGAAGGCGAACTCCGTACCTGAGTAGCCGTTCTTCGCGATGCCCAGGTAGTGCTCGGCGTCCCAGCGCCCCCAGACCGCCAGCAGTGGGTTCGTCGAGGCGGCGTAGTGGACGCCGGGCCGCTGCCCGATCACCATCGCGGCGAGTTCGGCGATGGCCAAGAGCGGCAGCCGCGTCACGATGAACGTGACCGCGACATCCCGGACCGTCTGGTTGAACCGCGCCGCCACGACCAGCTTGGCGAGGACGTACGCCCCCACCGCGACCGCTGCCGCGCGCGCTGTGCCGTGGGAGCCGGTGGGCGGGAGGAGCGTCCCCCAGAGCAGCATCAGCGCCGACCACGAGATGGCGTCGTATTGCAGCGCGGTGGCTTCGCTGACGTGGGTCCGGCGCGAGAAGTACCGTCCGTAGCCGAGCCACGCCGCGTAGGCCGCTGCGATACCGGCCACCAAGGCGAGCGGGAAGGTCGCGTCCAGGAACAACACGCCGTGCGGCCTGTTCAGCGCGAGCGCGTACCAGAGGAAGAAGCCGCCGCTCAGGCCGGCAGCACCGACCGCGGCGACGGCCGGGAGGCCGACCGCTGCGACGAGCGCGGCGGGCTTCGTTCGGGCGCCGTTTCCGACGAAGGCGAGATTCACGGTCGCACCCGTTCCGCGCCACCTGCGCCGGTTGCCTGCATGGAACGGCCGGGCCGGTCGGTAAAAGCCGCCGCACGCCCCGAACCGGAACCGTCGGGGGGCAGGATGGGGTCGGACGGTTCGGACCACCTCGCTTGGGGAGCAGAACTATTCCAATACGTTTCGATGTGATCGTCGTCGGCGCGGGCAGCGGCGGCTACGCCGCGGCCCGCACGGCGCGCGACCTCGGCGCCAGCGTCGCGCTCGTCGACCGCGGCCCGCTCGGCGGGCTCTGCATTCTGCGCGGGTGCATGCCCTCCAAGACCCTGCTGGCCACCGCCGATCTGCTGCACGACATTCGCAACGCGCGCGAGCTGGCGATCGACGTCGACGCCCCTCGGCTCGACTACCGTGCGCTTGCCGCCCGGAAGCGCGAGCTGGTTCGCGGCTGGGCCGACTACCGGATCGCAGGGATCGAGACGTTCCCGGTGTTTCATGGCGCGGCGCGCTTCGAGTCGCCGACCACGCTGCGGGTGGGCGACGACGTGCTCTACGCCCCGCGCTTCGTCCTGGCCACCGGCAGCGTCACGGCGCCGGCCGTCGTGCCGGGCCTGGTCGACGCCGGGTTCATCGACAGCGACGAGGCGCTCGATCTCGAGGCGGCGCCGAAGTCGGTGATCGTCTTGGGGGGCGGCTACGTGGGCAGCGAGCTGGGCCAGTTCTTTCATCGCGCAGGCGTACCGACGACGATCCTGATTCGTTCCGGTCACCTGCTCTCCGGGGAAGACCACGACCTCGGGCTGGGCCTCACCGAGTACTTCCGCGAAGAGGGAATCCGCGTCGAGACCGGGGCGCGCGTCGAGCGCGTCACCGTGCGCGCCGACGGGATGAAGGTCGTCCACTACGCGCAGGACGGTGCCGAGCACAGCGTCGCGGCGCACGAGATCTTCTACGCGCTGGGACGCGTGCCGAACGTCGAGGGCCTCGACCTCGAACGCGCCGGCGTCACCTATCACGCGATCACCGGCATCTCGGCCGACGACACGCTGCGCACGTCCAATCCCGACATCTTCGCGGTCGGCGACGTGACCGGAGCGTATCTGCTCGTCCACGTCGCGATTCAGCAAGGTGAGATCGCCGGGCGCAACGCGGCGACCGGCGCGCGCGAGCGGGTCGATTACCGGCTCACCAAGACGCACACTATCTTCACCGACCCGCAGGTCGCGGTCGTCGGCGAGACCGAGCGCGATCTCGAGCGTGACGGCATCCCGTTCCTCAAGGCGACGTACCCGTTCAACGATCACGGAAAAGCGGTCGCGCTCGGCAAGACCAAGGGCTTCGTGAAGATGCTGGCGTCACCGTCCGACGGCAAGATCCTCGGCGCGTCGATCATCGGTCCGGATGCCTCCGATCTCATCGAGCCGCTGATCGTCGCGATGGCGTTCGGTGCGACCGTTCAGGAGTATGCGCGCATCCCGCATCTGCATCCGACGCTGGTCGAGATTCTCACCTACCCCGCCGAGGAAATCGCCGAACAGCTCCAATCCGCGACGACCTTGGCCGTCGCCACGTGATGGCGCCGGACCGAGCGCAGGAGCATCGAGCCGAGCCGCCTTGGTCGTTGCGAGGTCGGATCGGGGGCCCCACGCGAAGCGTGGGGGGCGTGCAGCCTCGGGCGGAGCGCCTTTAAAATGCAGGCGGCTTTGGTGCAGTTCAAGCCGCGCAAGGGCGACCTCGCGGCGAACCTTGACGCGATGCGGGGCGTCTTCGCGCAATTGGCCGATGGGCCGGTCGAGCTGATCGTCTTTCCGGAAGCGGCGATGACCGGATACTTCCTCGAAGGTGCGGTGTACGAATTGGCATTCGACGCGCCGACGTTCGCGGCGAAGGTCGACGCGCAGTGGCGCGCCGCCGGCGGGACGCGGCCGGTCGACGTGGCGATCGGATTCTACGAGAACGCGCTGGGGACGTTTCACAACAGCGCGATGTACGTGCGCTGCGGCGGTCCCGACGGTGTCCACATCGTCCACGTGCACCGCAAGATGTTCTTGCCGACCTACGGCGTCTTCGACGAAGAACGCTTTCTC
>CALEYW010000026.1 GCA_937927945.1 uncultured candidate division WPS-2 bacterium
ACGGCTCACGCGAGTCTCTTTTTTTGCGTGATACTTAGTAACACAGTAGTATTAGATGAAGACTGGAGATTCGTGCCTTTGTCGGGCCGCTCTATTTCGCAGGGAGAAAGAACACGGCGCGCAGCGACGCGCTGTTCTGCGGCACCATCGTCAAGGTCGAGAAGCGCCGCCGCTCGCCGTCGTTGCCGACGACCTCGATGTGGCCTTCCGAACGAACTTGCACGTCGCGATCCTGTTGCCAGAGCGCGGCGAAGTCCTCGCTGCGCGCGCGCAGCTGCTCGACGACTTCGGCGAAATCGCTCGCGTCGGGATAGCGCGCGAAATCGAGCCGGAATTGCGCGACGATGCGCTTGGCCATCTCGAGCCAGCCGGGATACAGCGTGCGCGCGTGTTCCGCCGAGAACACCCACCAGAGCGCGTTGACCGAGCCCCACGGCGCGGCCGGGAGGGGGCCGAAGAGATCCATCATCAACGCGTTCCACATGACGATGTCCCAGCGCCGGGTCATCACGTAGGCCGGCCCCAGCGCATGGCGTTCGATCAGCGAGCGCAGCGCAGCGCCGACGTCCTGAACCTTGGGCTGCGCGGGCTCGTCCTTCGACCGAACGGTGAGCAAGTACGCGCGGCCGGACTCGTTGAGCTGCAGCGCGTTGGCCACGGAGTTCAGCGCCAACGCGGAGACCGGAAAGTCACGACCCTGCTCGAGCCACGTGTAGAGCGTGACGCTCACGTAGGCGAGCGCAGCGACCTCGGCCCGGCGCAGCCCTTCGCCGCGCCGCTCGGCACCGGCGGGCAAGCCGACGGCCTCGGGCCGCAGCTTGCGCCGCCGGGCCCGCACGAACTCACCGATCAGGCGCCGATGCCCCTCGCCCACGTCCATAGGGGGTAACTTTGTCACCAGGGCCGGACCGCACTTCTGAGAGGCGACGCGCGGCGCACGGCCTGAACGTACGGGCCTGCATGAATTTCGACCTCACCGACGACCAGCGCGCGATCCGCGACCTCTGCCGCGACTTCGCCCAGAACGAGGTCGCTCCGCAAGCCGAGCACAACGACGCGAACGAGCAATTTCCGTACGCCCTCGTCAAGAAGATGGCGGAGCTCGGCCTGATGGGCCTGCCGTTCCCCGAAGAGTACGGCGGCGCCGGCGCCGACACGGTCAGCTACGCGCTCGCGGTCATGGAGATCAGCCGCGCCGACGCCTCGACCGGCATCACGCTGGCCGCGCACGTCTCGCTGGGCGCGTCGCCGATCTATCTGTTCGGCACCGAAAAACAGAAGCAAGACTACCTCGTCCCGCTGGTACGCGGCGAGAAACTGTGGGGCTTCGGGCTGACCGAACCGGGTGCCGGCAGCGACGCCGGTGCGACCGCGACGCGAGCCGAGCTGCGCGACGGCACGTGGGTGATCAACGGCGCGAAGGCGTTCATCACGAACAGCGGCACCGACATCACCGGCGGCACGACGATCACTGCGGTGACCGGCAAAGGCGCCGACGGCCACAGCGAGATCTCGAACATCATCGTCCCGCAGGACACGCCCGGCTTCACCCGCGCGAAGAAATACAAGAAGATGGGCTGGCGCGCGTCCGATACGCGCGAGCTGTCGTTCGTCGACGCGCGCGTTCCCGAGGAGAATCTTCTGGGCGAACGCGGCAAAGGGCTCCAGCAATTTCTGAAGATCCTCGACGGCGGCCGCATCTCGGTCGCCGCGCTCTCGGTGGGTCTCGCGATGGGCGCCTACGACGAAGCGCTCGAGTACTCGAAGGAACGTCAGCAGTTCGGTCGGCCGATCTCGAAGTTCCAAGCGATCCAGTTCAAGCTCGCCGACATGCTGACCGAGATCGAGCACGCCAAACTGATGGTCCTCAAAGCGGCGTGGGAGAAGGATCAGGGCCGCCCCTTCGAGCTGACCGCGTCGCTCGCGAAGCTGTTCTCGGGCGAGATGTCGCGCCGGGTCGTCAACGAAGCGCTGCAGGTCCACGGCGGCTACGGCTTCATGGACGAGTACCCGATCTCGCGCATGTACCGCGATCAGAAGATCAACGAGATCGGCGAAGGTACGAGCGAAATCCAGCGCCTCGTCATCGCCCGCCTGATCGGTCTCTAACGCTGCAGCCAGTTGGTCCGGGCGTAGGCGGCGCGGCCGTCGACGACGTGCAGCGTGTACGCGTGGCGTGACGTCGACGAGCGGTTCGGAGCGCTGTAGTGCGGCAACAGGCCGTGGAACACGACGAGCGTTCCGGCTTCCACTTCGATCGGTTCGGCGTTGGACTCCGACGGCCACGGCGTCGCATCGAGCGCTTCCATGCGCGGCTTTCCGTCTTCGACCACGAAGCGCTCGCGCAGCGGCGTGCGGTGGCCGCCGCGCCGCGTCCACAAGCAGCCGTTGGTGCGATCGGCGCGCTCGAGCGCGAACCAGAACGTCAGCACCGTGATCGGCTCGGTGACGAAATACGTCGCGTCCTGATGCCACCGGACTTCGCCGCCGATGTGCGGCTGTTTGAAGATGTACATCGACTGGTACACGCGCGGATCGGCGTTCCCGAGCTCGGCGGCGAGGTCGTGCAGGCGCGGATCGCCCGAGAAACGCGCGAAGACCGGATCCAGCTCGTGCAGCGCGTGACCGATCTTGTTGATCGATAGCTGCTTCGATTGGCGCAGCGCGCCCGCGGCATCGAACGCTTCTTCTTCGAAGAAGCAGCGCACCGTCGTCCCGGAGGCGAGGAAGTACTCCTCGGCTTTCGTCTTGGCGTCATCGCGCGTCGTGAACACGGCGCCCGCCGTGCGCGGGTCGAACCCCTCGACGATCTCTTCGGCGCGCGCGCGCAACGCGCCGATCTGGGCCCGGGACGTGAAGTTTGGGATGACCAGATAGCCGTCCGCTTCGAAGGTGCCCGCGCGCGACTCGACCTGCATGAGGGCCGAGAGTTCGTCAGCCGGCCGAGCGCAGCCCTTGGACCGACACGAAGGAAAAGCGCGTCTCGCGGACGCCGGTGAAGAACGCCGACATGTCGTCGGCCATGCGCGACCCGCCGTCGGCGGTCAGCGTATATCCGCCGCCGGCGGTGCGCCGGTAGATCGCAACCGCGGGTCTTCCGGAGACTTCATCGAGCGTGGGACGATCGACGAACGTGGCCTCGATCGTGCCGTCCGAGGCCGCTGAGATCAGCACCGACTGGCCGTCATAGCGCCAGCACGCGGTGCCACCGTCGCGCCACAGCGTCAAATCTTCGCCGAACCGCTCGGTCAGCGACGCCATCGCGTCGGCCATCGACCAAGTGGACCCCAAAGCTCCCATGAGCGTTAGGCTACTGCCGGCGACCGGGCAGCGCACGGGCCAAGAGGCCATCAGCCTCCCGGCCCGATTGATGAAGAGTCTAGCCGCAGCCTAAGAGAGGCGAGCGGCGATCGTCGCGCCGACGGTCTCGGGCAGTGCGTCGCGATAGCCGAGCGACAGGCGTTCGCCGCCGTCGAAGTCGACGTTCACGGTCGATTCGTTGTCCTGCAGCGCGGCGACGACGGTTCCGCCGGCACCGACCCACATCGCCGAGTCCGACGACAGTTCCGTCGTGCGGACGCCCTCGCCGAGGCGGCCGTGAACCTGAGCGTTCACCGAGTCGATCCATTGATCGAATGTCATACAGAAGGCCTATATCCTTATCCGTTTGTCCAAGTACATCATGAGCATAGCGTCTGCCGTGCTCCATTTGCAAGCCTCGTGCCGAGAAATACTGTGTCCTGAACCTTCGGAGGCCCGGTCCGGGTTCGGTTTGGCATGCTGAATCTGGATCTTCACGGACGCTTGGCGCTGGTGACGGGCTCGACGGCCGGGATCGGCCGCGCGATCGCCGACGGGCTGGCCGCGGCCGGGGCGGCGGTCATCGTCAACGGCCGCTCGCAGGCCAGGGTCGACGAGGGCATTGCCGCGGTGCGCGCCACGGTCCCCGGCGCAACCGTCCACGGCGTCGCGGCCGATCTCGGGACGGCTGAGGGCGCGGCGGCGATCATCGCAGCCCATCCTTCGGTCGACATCCTGGTCAACAACGTCGGAATCTTCGAGCCGGTGCCGTTCGAGGCGATCGCCGACGAGGCGTGGACCACCATCTTCGAAACGAACGTGATGAGCGGCGTGCGGCTCAGCCGGGCCTACCTCCCAGGGATGCGCGAGCGCGGCTGGGGCCGCGTCGTGTTCGTCTCGAGTGAGTCGGGGCTGCAGATCCCGGCCGAGATGATCCACTACGGGGTCACCAAGACGGCCCAGATCGCGCTCGCGCGCGGTCTCGCCGAAACCCTTGCCGGGACCGGCGTTACGGTGAACAGCGTCCTGCCTGGGCCGACCGCGTCCGAAGGCGTGGGCACTTTCATGAGGCAGATGGCCGAGCAGCAGCAGCTCGGCGAAGCGGAGGTCGAACGCCGCTTCTTCGAGAGCGCGCGCCCGACGTCGCTCCTGCGCCGCTTCATCACGCCCGAAGAGGTCGCGAACATGGTCGTCTACGTCTGTTCGCCGGCCGCGTCGGCGACGACCGGCGCAGCCCTGCGCGTCGACGGCGGCGTGGTGCGCGCGATTCCGTAGCCCGCCGCGCACCACGCCGTTCGCTCTAGTGCGGTCGCCCCGAGTGGTCGCCGTTGTCATGGTGAGCCGGCCGCGACGTCGCTTGCCGCGTCACCTCGCCGGACGAACGCGGCTGGGCCGAGACGTGCGCGGGTGCCACGCCGCCGCCGTTCCCCCGCGCCGGCTGGTAGCTGCCCGGCTGGGAGCCGCCGGACACGCGCGCGCGCGCCGACGGGTCGTACGCGCGAGTCGTCGTCACGGTTGAGGCCGGCGGGCCGCTCCCCTGCGTCGAGTAGATGCGGCGCCGTCCGCCGGCGGCGGCACCGTCGAAGCGGCTCCACGCGCCGGCCGAGGCCCCGACCCCGGCCGAGCGATCGCCATGCGACGTCTGCGCCGGCGTCTGGATTTGCGTCTGCGTCGGCGTCTGGATGTGCGTCTGCGTCTGCGTCGCGGTCACCGCGCCGGTGCCGGTCGAACGCATCGCGCCCGTGCCCCGGTTCGCTCCGAATCGCGACCAGGGATCGCCGGCGGGGTGCGCGTTCACGGCGGCGTTCGTATTGGCATTGGCATTGGCATTGATGCCGGGGTTCGTTGCGCTGCCGGCGGTCTGCAGCGTGCGACGTGCGTGCGCCGTCTCCGGTGCCGCGGTGAGGTGCGTCGCGGCGGAGATCGCGGTGCGCTGCTGCTCGAACGGAATGCGACGCACCGGCGCGGCGTCACCCGCGAACGCGCGCTGCACGATCGCCGGATGCAGCGCGAGCTGGGGCGCGACCGGACGATCGCTGTAGCGCAGGTTGGCGACGGTCGGCACGATCGGCAACGCGCCGTGAACGACCGCGACGTCGTGCAGTTCCGACGGTTTCATGACCGTGGGACGATCGAAGCGGCCCTCGAGGAAGCGCTTACCGGGGACGGTCGTCACGCCGTATTGCGCGTTTTTGTAGGTGCGCCTGATCTCGCCGCCGTTGCCGTAGTAGTTGTTGACGATCGTCGTGTTGTTGACGACGGTCGGGCTGCCGTGCCAATCGCGGCCCCACCACGGATGCCACTGCTCGTACGGCGCCAGCGGAACCCAGCCGATGCTGCCGCCGCCGAAGCCGAACGAGAAGAACGCGACCAGCGCCGGGCGCCACGGGGTGTAGCCGGCATACGGCGGCGGAGACCAGCACCAGCCGTACGCCGCGCTGCGATACCACGAGCCGTAATGATACGGAGCCCAGCCCCACGGCTCGTAGCCGACCCAGGTCCAGCCGAAGCCGTCCTCCCAGACCCAGCGCCCGTTGCGATACGGCGCCCAGTCGGAGGAGACGTTCGCCGGAATCCAGACCTGGCCGTAGGACGGGTCGGGCGCCCAGCGTCCGTACGAATTGAGATCGCCGGCACCGACGATGTCGCGGCTGACGTACGTTTCATCGGCGAGCGCGCGCTCGTAGCGCACGTCGCGATCTTGGTTGAAGCGGTCGAACTCGTCGAGCGCGATCGCGTCCTCGGTGGTGATCGACGGACTCGACGCCGGTCCCTCGGCGATGAGGGTCGTCCCCGTTGTCAGCGCGCGATCGCCCTGCGGCGTCACGATCACGGCGTCGCCGGAGCGGACGGTCACCAGCGTGCGGCCGCCGCCGGTGACGCTGACCCGATAGCTCCCGCCGGCGCGCGGCCGAACGGTGATCGAGGGTGTGTCGATGTCCGAATTGCCGTCGGTGCCGCGCAAGAGACGCAGCTCGACGGTGCCTTCGGCGACCTGGATCGACCGGGCGGCGGTGTCGAGATGCGTGAACCGCATCTGGACGTTCGCTCCGAGGCGCACGATCGTGCCGCCGTCGATCTGGACCTCGGCGCGCGATGCGTCGCCGGTCGTCAGGTAGTCGCCGCCCAGGACCGGGGCGTTGATCGCCGCCGCGGATGGTGCGGCGGCGTCGCCGCGCTGCACCGCTACGGAGCCGGCGATCAGGCTGATCCGCGCCACGCCGACGCCCGCGCCGTCGTCGGCCTGGGCGAGCACGGCGCTGTGGATCACGAAAGGAAGAACGAGCGCGACGGCCGTGGCGAGCAGCACGGACCGCCGATGCACAATTGATGAATGCATGAAATCCTCGCGGATCGGTGGTGATCTTCCAACGCCAGAATAGCGCTCGAAAGTTCGTTGCTCCCAGGGCAAGCGGGCGACCCAGCGTACTCTAATCCGGCCCTCATCGCTTCGCCTGGGCAGACTGCCGATGCTTGGAGGGAGGCCGAGCGTACGCACCCTCTGTGATGCGCTCGCTCGTGCCGACGAGGAGACCGCCGGTGAAGTTCCGGATCGCTGTATTCGTGTTCGCTCTCCCCGTCCCCGGTGCACCGGCCGTCGCCGCCGACGAGAGCGGAGCGTTCGAACCCGTCCCGATGCGCGCGCTGGCGCCGGCCGACGAATATTTCGGACGCGCGCGCCTCTCCGTGCTCGGCGTCGCGAACATCATTCGTGACAGCGGCGCGCGGCTCGACGAAGGCGCTGTTCCGCCGTCGATGGTCGACGGCCCGCTGTCGTTCGTCGACGATGCGATCCGCGACTGGGAGCGGCAATTCCCGCGCGACCCGTGGATCGCACGCGATCTCTACGCGCTCGAGCTCACCTACCTGCGCGTTCGTGCGCCGTTGGGTACCGCACTCGCGCGCAAGACCGCGACGTGGCTGTGCAAGGACTATCCCGACTCGCCGTTCGTCCGCGACGCGCGGCTCGCTCTCGGCGACGTCATCGACGGCGAGAACACGCCGGCGGACGCATGGTCTCGCTTCGCATCACTGCGCGCGCCGTTGCGGCACCGCACTGACGGGCGCAAGCTAGCGAACGAGGACGTACGTTCCGGGTGCGTCCGCCAGCGAAGCATGCGTCGCGGAGCCGGTGGCGGCGGGGGCCGCGACGCGGCCGGGCGAGCGTTCGGCGAGCCAGGCGGTCCAGTCCGGCCACCATGAGGACCCGTCGTGTTTGGCCGCACCGCCCAGCCATGAATCGGGATCCGGCGGCGACGGCGTGCCGGGCGCATTGCCCCACCAGACCGCCTTCTTCTTGCCGGGCGGGCTGATGATGCCGGCGATGTGTCCGGACGCGCCGAGCCGGAAGGTGACCTCACCCGCGAACAGCTGCGTCATGCGATAGACGGAGCGCCACGGCGCGATGTGATCTTCCGACGTCGCGACGACGTACGTCGGCGTTTCGATGCGCCCGAGATCGAGCGGGACACCATCGACTTCGAGGACGTCGGGCTTGATCAGGTTGTTCTGGAGATACATCTGGCGCAGATAGTACGAGTGCAGCGCGGCCGGAATGCGGGTCGCGTCGCTGTTCCAATAGAGCAGATCGAACGCCGGCGCTTCCTTGCCGAGCAGATAGCGGTTGACCGCGACCTGCCAGATCAAATCGTTCGAGCGCAGCAGGTTGAACGTGTCGGCCATCTCGCGGCCGCTCAGATAGCCCCGTTCGTTCATGCGCTCTTCGATGAACGCGATCGACTCTTCGCTGATGAACGCCTGCACGTCGCCGGGATCGGTGAAGTCGACCAGCGCCGCGAAGAACGTCGCGGTCGCGATCGGCTTCGTACCCGTACGTTCTTGGTACGCGAGCGCCATTGCGAGCAGCGTCCCGCCGATGCAATAGCCGATCGCATCGACCTGCTCGGTGCCCGCGATCTCGGCGGCCACGCGCGCGGCGGTCAGCGGCCCCAGGCGCAGGTAATCGGCCATGGTGAGTTCGCGCATCTCCGCGGTCGGGTTCCGCCACGACACGACGAACGTGTTCCGTCCAGCGTCGGTCGCATACTTGACGAAGCTGTTCGCCGGCTGCAGGTCGAGGACATAGAACTTGTTGATCCAGGGCGGCACGATGACGAGCGGGCGCGCGTACACCTCCGGCTGGGTCGGCGCGTACTGGATCAACTCGATCAGCTCGTTGCGGAAGACGACGCTGCCCGCGGTGGTCGCGACGTTGCGGCCGACTTCGAACGCGGTTCCGTCGACGAGCGCCGGCCGCCCCTCGTTCGCTTCCCGATCCGCCGCGAGATTTTGCGCGCCGTGGTGCAGGTTCGCTCCGCCGCTTTCCAGCGTCGCCGCGAGCACGTCCGGATTGAGCCACGGAACGTTGGTCGGGCTCATTGCGTCGACGAACTGCCGGGTGAAGAATTTGATCCGCTGGCGCGTCTGCGCGTCGATGCCCTCCGCTCGATCGACGGTGTCGAGGACCGCCCGGCTGGAGAGGAGATACGCCTGCTTGAGCGCGTCGAAGTACGGGTTCGCCGTCCAGGCTTCGCTGCTGAAACGCTTGTCGCCGGGCTCCGGCTCGGCGAGCGGCGCGGCGGCCGGCGAACCGGCGGCGGCACCGGCGCTCGCGACGGCGACCTCGCTCAGCGCGCGGCCGAGTTCCATCTGCGCTTCGAGGACTTCCCCAGGACTCGACAGCAGCGCCATCCACAACTCGGTGGACGCCGCTGCGATTCCGAAGGGATCGAACGGATTCGCCGGCTTCATCGGACGCAGGCCCTTCCTTCCCCCGCCGTCCCGCGCCTGTCGAGCGAGATCAGACCGCGGCGGTGAAGGCGGCGATACGCTCGAGGACGGCCGCGGCGGCGTCGCGGTGCGGACTGTGTCCGGCCGCCGGAACGAGGAAAATCTCGCTGCGCGCGATGCGCGCGGCGATGCGATCGACCTGGGCGATCGACCCGTACTCGTCGGCGTCGCCTTGTACGACGAGGACCGGGCAGCGCACGCCGTCCGCGTACGCCTCGATGTTCCAGTCGCGAAACCGCGGGTCGAGCCAGGCATCGTTCCAGCCGCGAAACGCGCCCTCGACGTCGTCGTGGTAGCGCGCGAGCTTGACGCGCAGATCGCTCGCTTGCCACGCGGCGCGCGCAGCGGCGATGCTCTCTACGGAGAGGTCTTCGACGAAAACGTGCGGCGCTTGCAAGATCAGCGCCGCGGCGAGTTGCGGGTGCGTCCCGGCGCAGATCAACGCAATCGACGCGCCGTCGCTGTGGCCGAAGAGGATCGCGCGCGGGATCTCGAGCGCCGCGAGCAGTGCCGGCAGCACGACCTCGCCTTCGCGGTGCATGTACGTCATCGCACGCGGACCGTCGATCGGCTCCGAGCGGCCGTAGCCGCGGCGCGAGTAGGCGACGACGTCGCGGCCGGTGCGCGCGGCGAGCCCCCGCGGCACGTCTTTCCACATCGCGACCGAGCCGAGCCCCTCGTGGAGCATGACGACCGGCGCGAGGCTCGCATCGACGCCGGGCCAGCGGACCGTCTCGAGGCGCGCGCCGTCGGCGACGACGTCGCGCGCGCGAGGATCCGTGCGGTTCAGACCGCGGCTCCGGGTTCGCGCAGCGCCGCTTCCCGCGCGCGCAGCACGTGGCGCTGAATCTTTCCGGTCGCCGTCTTCGGCAGTTCGGCTACGAACTCGATCGCGCGCGGATACTTGTACGGCGCGAGCCGGCTCTTCACGTGCGTCTTCAATGCATCGGCCATTGCTGCGTCGCCGTCGTAACCGGGCTTGAGGATCACGAACGCTTTCGACTTCACCAAGCCTTCCGCATCGGCGATGCCGATCACCGCCGCTTCGAGCACGGCGTCGTGCGCGGTCAGCGCCGACTCGACCTCCGTCGGCGACACCCAGATCCCGCTGACCTTGAGCATGTCGTCGGCGCGTCCGCAGTAGACGTAGTCGCCGTTCTCGTCTTGGCGGAACTTGTCACCGGTGCGCGTCCACTCGCCGGCAAACGTACGGCGCGTCTTCTCGCGGTTGTTCCAATAGTGGGCAGCCGCGGTGTCGCCGCAGACTTCGAGCTCGCCGAGCTCGCCGGGCGCGACGAGGTTCCCGCTCTCGTCGACGATGCGGGCCCGATAGCCCGGAACGGGCTGGCCGAGCGTCCCGTACTTCACGTGCCCCGGCCGGTTCGAGATGAAGATATGCAGCATCTCGGTCGAACCGATCCCGTCGATGATCTCGACGCCCAGGCGCGCGTTCCAGCGCCGGCCGATCTCTTCGGGCAAGCCTTCGCCGGCCGACGTGCACAGCCGCAGCGGCACCTCGCCGCGCTCGAACAGCGACGCGTCGACCAGCATCGCGCTGAACGTCGTCGGGTTGGCGCAGAGGATCGTCACCGCGTTCTCGCGCACGATGCGCGCCACGACCGCGGGCGTCGGACGCGCCGCGTGCAGGATGCTCGTCGCGCCGACGGCGAGCGGAAACGTCAGCGCGTTCCCCAGACCGTACGCGAAGAACAGCTTCGCGACGGAGTAGACGACATCGTCTTCGCGCATGCCGAGCACGTCGCGCGCGAAGAGATCCGCCGTCCGCACCAAGCTGGTCTGCACGTGCACGGTGCCCTTCGGCTTGCCGGTCGATCCGGACGAATAGAGCCAGAAGCAGACGTCGTCGGCTCGCGTCGGCGCCGCGGCGGTCAGCGGCCGCGCGCCCTCGACCAGCGCGGTGAACCGCACGAAGCGCTCGTCGCTCGACGTTCCGCGCGGATCGGAGAGCACGATCGTGCCGGTCCAGTCCGCCTGCCTCGCCGCGTCCAAAAACGCCGGCAGCAGCTCGATCGAGACGATCGCCGCCTTGGCGCGGCTGTCGGCAAGGATGTACGCGTAGTCGACGGGCTGGAAGAGCGTGTTGACGGGGATCGGTACGATCCCGGCTTTGATCGCGCCGAGAAACGCGGTCGGAAAGTCGATCGTGTCGAGCAGACACAGCACGACCCGGTTCTCGATCTCCAGACCCAGGCCGAGCAGCGCGGCGCCGCAGCGGTCGACCCGCGCGGCCAGCTCGGCGTACGTGTACGCGCCGCCGTCGTCGACGAACGCGCGCTTCTGTGCTCGCGTCGCGAGGTTGCGCTCGAGCAGGTCGACGGCGCAGTTGTAGAAGTTCGGCACGGCGGACTCCGGGGACGTCATCCGGCGATGTGCGCGCTGCGCGCGGCGAGCGCGGCGACGACCGGCGCGGATCCCTGCACCGCGGTGCGTTGATGGTAGAACCACAGCCCGCGCAAACCGCCGAGCTCTTCGCCGCCGCCCGCGCGTCCTGGGCCGCCGTGCACGCACGACGGCAGCACGACGCCGTGCCCCGTGTGCGTCTCGCCGATCGACGGATCGACCAGCAGCACCCGGCCGTGGGACGAGCCGAGCGCGGCCGCCGAAGCGATCAGAAACTCCGCGTCCGCGCTGAACACCGAAACGACCAGCGACCCGCCGCCGCGCCGCGCCAGCGCGTACGCGTCGGCTGCGTCCTCGTATGCGACCACCGTCGCGACCGGACCGAAGATCTCGCGCACGTGCACCTGCGCGGCCTCTGCCCGCGCGCGCAATAATGTCGGCGCGACGAACGCGCCGTTGGCCGGCGTTTCGCCGCGGTACACGATCGTCGTGACGTCGCAGAGCGAGCGGATGCGATCCTCGACGGCCGTGCGCTGCGTACGCGACACGAGCGGCCCCATCAGCGTCTCTTCGGCGGCCGGATCGCCGACCGTGACCGCGTCGAGCCCCGTACCGATCGCCTCGACGACGGCGTCGGCGTATGCGGCGGGGACGAGGACGCGCCGGATCGCCGTGCACTTCTGGCCGGCTTTGACGGTCATCTCGCGCACGACCTCGCGCACGAAGAGCGCAAACGCGAGCGTTCCCGGCGCGCCGCCGGGACCGAGCAGCGCGGCGTTGAGACTGTCGGCCTCGACGTTGATGCGCACGCCTTCGCCCCGCACGCGCGGATGGTTGCGGATCGTCTCGCCGGTCTCCGCCGAACCCGTGAACGCGATCGCGTCGCCGAACCGGACGTACTCGAGCAAGTCGCCCGCGCCGCCGCTCAGCACCGAGAGCGCGCCGACCGGCAGCACGCCGGCGTCGACGACCGCGCGCACCATCTCAACCGCCAGCAGCGCCGTCGCCGTCGCCGGCTTCGCAACGACCGGCATTCCGGCGAGCAGCGCGACCGCCGCCTTCTCCCACAGTCCCCAGGCCGGAAAGTTGAACGCGTTGATGTGGATCGCGATCCCGGGAAGCGGCACGCCCAGGTGCACGCCCTGAAAATTCGGATCGCGCGCAAGCCGCGCCGGTTCTCCGTCGGCGAGGAACGATGCGTCGCCGAGCGCGGCGCCGATCTTCGCGTAGTACTTGAGGGTGCCGATCGCGCCGTCGACGTCGATCGCGGCATCGGCGCGCGTGTTGCCCGAGTTGCGGCGGGCGATCTCGTACCACTCCTCGCGGCGCGCGGCGAGCACGTCCGCCACGGCCGCGAGCAGCGCGGCCCGTTCGGCGAAGGTCAGAGAGCCAAGCGCGGCGCGACCGGTTTCCCGCGCAAAGGCGAGTCCCGCGCCGAGGTCGATCCCCTCGGAGCTCGCGCGAGCGAGGACGTCGCCGGTGACCGGATCGATCAAATCGACCGGCTTACCTCGTCCCGTCAGCCAGCCTCCGCCGAGATAGCTCTGGAGCACGGCTGGTTCGCTTGCGATCACGGGCAGGTCGACCTCATAGGAGATTCGGGTGCCTGGGCATTATAATGCATCAGAGAGGTTCCGCAAGCGTGATAGTGCATTTTGGTTCGAGAGGCCGATGACGGCCGAATCCTCCGACGCCGACCGGGCCGACGACGCCGCCTTCTTGCGGCAGCTCGGCGACCGGGTACGCGAGCTGCGCGCCCGCCGCGGGATGACCCGCCGCATCCTCGCGAGCGATTCCGGACTCTCGGAGCGCTACCTCGCCCAGCTTGAAAGCGGTCAAGGCAACGTCTCCGTCCTGCTGTTGCGCCAGCTTGCGCGGGCGCTCGACGTCGCGCTCCCGAGGCTGCTGATCGACGAAGCGGAGCACCCGGCCGCGCTCGAGCGCGCAGTCGAACTGCTGCGCGCGCTCCCGCCCGAGCGACTGGAAGCAGCGCGCGAACTGCTGGCCCGCAGCTTTGCCGCCGGCGATCCCGAGGGGCGCCGGCGACGCATCGCGCTGATCGGCCTGCGCGGGGCGGGGAAAACCACCCTCGGCACGATCTTGGCGGAACGGCTCGACGTCCCGTTCGTCGAGCTCGACCGCGAGATCGAACGCGCGAGCGGCGTCTCGCTCGCCACGATCTTCGACTTCTACGGTCAGGCCGGGTTCCGGCGGCTGGAACGCAGTTGCCTCGATCGCGTCTTGGAGGAGCACCCGCGCTTCGTGCTCGCCGCCGGCGGGAGCATCGTCTCCGAACCGGCGACCTTCGAGCATCTGCTCGCCGGCTGTTTCACCGTCTGGCTCCACGCCTCGCCGGCCGAGCACATGGCGCGCGTCGTAGCCCAGGGCGACATGCGGCCGATGGCCGGGAACACCGAGTCGATGGCCGACCTGGAGCGCATCCTGGCCGGACGCGAGCCGTTGTACCGCCGCGCCGACGCCGACGTCGACACCAGCGGCAAGGGGTCCGAGGAGGCGCTGCAGCTTCTCACGGCAGTCATTCCGGCACAATAATGCTTGCGCGCCTCGGCATTATGCAGTATAATTCCACAAACTACTGATCCCCGCTGGAGGTCGCATGGTCACGGTTGAGTCACCGGCCGATTCCCGCCCGATCACCTTCGACACTGCGCCCGACGCCTATCGCCATTGGCGGCTCGCGGTCGACGGCCGCGTCGCGACCCTCACCCTCGACATCGACGAGGATGCCGGGATCCGCCCCGGTTACAAGCTCAAGCTGAATTCGTACGACCTCGGCGTCGACATCGAATTCCACGACGCGGTGGAGCGGATTCGCTTCGAGCATCCGCAGGTCGCGTGCGTGGTGATCACCAGCGGGAAAGACCGCATGTTCTGCGCGGGCGCGAACATCTACATGCTCGGCACGTCGTCGCACGCGTGGAAAGTGAACTTCTGCAAGTTCACCAACGAGACGCGCAACGGGATGGAAGATTCGAGCCGTCACGACGGGCTCTCGTTCATCGCGGCGGTCAACGGTGCGTGCGCCGGCGGCGGTTACGAGATCGCGCTGGCGTGCGACGAGATCCTGATGATCGACGACCGCTCGACGACCGTGTCGCTGCCGGAAGTGCCGCTGCTCGGCGTGCTGCCGGGCACCGGCGGACTCACCCGCCTCGTCGACAAACGCAAGGTGCGGCGCGATCTCGCCGACCTCTTCTGCACCAACTCCGACGGCGTCCGCGCCGAGCGCGCGCGGGCTTGGAACCTGGTCGACGCGTCGGCGACACCGTCCGAGTTCGCCTCCCTGGTGCGCGAGCACGCCGCCGCGCGCGTCGCCGCCTCGCCGCGCTCCGCGGACGCGACCGGCATCGCGCTGCGTCCGCTGTCGCGGACCATCGACGACGCCGGGTATCACTACCGCCACGTCGACGTGACGTTCGATCGCGCCGCGCGCACCGCGACCGTTCTCGTGCGCGCACCGCAGGAGCCGCAGCCCACCGACGCGGAGGAAATCGTCGCGCTCGGCGACGCCTGGTGGCCGCTTGCGATGGCACGCGAGCTCGACGACGCGCTGCTGCTGCTGCGCACGAACGAGCTCGAACTCGGCCTGCTGGTGCTGAAGACGTCGGGCGAGGCGGACGCGGTGCTCGCGGTCGACCGCACGCTCCTGGCGCTGAGCGACCATTGGCTCGTGCACGAGACGATCGGCCTGCTGCGGCGCACGTTCGCGCGGCTCGACGTCACCTCGCGCAGCATGTACGCGATCGCCGACGAAGGGTCGTGCTTCGCCGGACTGCTCTACGAGCTCGCAGCCGCAGCCGACCGCATCTACATGCTGGCGCTCTCCGAAGGCGACGTTCCGCAAATCGTGCTGGACGAATGCAACTTCGGCCTCCTGCCGGCGGTGAACGGCCGCAGCCGCCTGGCGACGCGTTTTCTCGGCGACGACGCCGCGCACGAACGTGCGCAGGCCGACCACGGCCGGCGCTACTCCGCCGAGGACGCGGTCGATGCGGGCCTGGCGACCGTCGCGCCCGACGACCTCGACTGGGAAGACGAGATTCGCCTGGCCCTCGAGGAGCGCGCCGCGCTCTCGCCCGACGCGTTGACCGGGATGGAAGCGAGCCTGCGTTTTCCGGGCGGCGAGACGCTCGAGACGAAGGTCTTCGGCCGTCTCTCGGCGTGGCAGAACTGGGTGTTCTATCGTCCCAACTCCACCGGCGAGCGCGGTGCGCTCAAACTCTTCGGTACCGGTTCCAAAGCCAACTTCGATTGGGAGCGCGTGTAGACCATGTCGATCAACTATGCCGAGAAGATTCCGAACAACGTCGAGCTGGGATCGAACCGCACCTTGCAACGCGCGCTCGAGCAGTGGCAGCCGGCCTTCTTGAACTGGTGGAAGGAGCTGGGGCCGACCGACTTTCAGGCCAACGACGTCTACCTGCGCACCGCGATCTCGGTCGACGCGAAGGGTTGGGCGCACTACGACTACGTGAAGATGCCGGAGTATCGCTGGGGGATCTTCCTCGCCGATCCCGAGCACGACCGCCGCGTCGGTTTCGGCGACGAGTTCGGCAAACCGGTCTGGCAGCAAGTGCCGGGCGAACATCGCAGCGCGCTGCGCCGGCTGATCGTCACGCAGGGCGACACCGAACCCGCTTCGGTCGAACAGCAGCGGCTGCTCGGCCACACCGCGCCCTCGCTCTACGATCTGCGCAACCTCTTCCAGGTCAACGTCGAGGAAGGCCGTCACCTGTGGGCGATGGTGTACTTGCTGCACGCGTACTTCGGGCGCGACGGCCGCGAAGAGGCGGAAGAATTGCTCGCGCGCCATTCCGGCGACGCCGACAACCCGCGCATCCTTGCAACCTTCAACGAGCCGATCCGCGACTGGCTCTCGTTCTTCATGTTCACGTTCTTCACCGACCGCGACGGCAAGTTCCAGCTCAAGTCGTTCGCAGAATCGAGCTTCGACCCGTTCGCGCGGACGTGCAAATTCATGCTCACCGAAGAAGCGCACCACATGTTCGTCGGCGACACCGGCATCGCGCGGGTCGTGCGCCGCACGCTCGAGGTGATGAGCGAAACCGGCAGCGACGATCCTGACACGGTGCGCCACGCCGGCGCGGTCGATCTCCCCACGCTGCAGCGCTACTTGAATTTCTGGTTCTCCTCGTCGCTCGATCTCTTCGGCGCCGACGCCTCCTCGAACGCGGCGCAGTATTTCGCGACCGGCATCAAGGGGCGTCCCGACGAGAAGAAATTCGCCGATCATCTCGCCGCCGGAACATCGTTCGACCTCGAGATCCCCGACGGGTCCCTCGGCACGCGCGTCGACACGATTCCGATGCGTAACGCGATGAACGAGGTGGTGCGCAACGCCTACGTCGACGACTGCATGAAGGGGCTCACGCACTGGAACCGGATTCTCGAAGCCGCCGGTCACGCGTATCGCTTCACGCTTCCGAGCACGCGCTTCCGCCGCGGCATCGGAAGCTGGGCGAACATCCCGACCGATCCGGCCGGCAACCGCATCACCCAGGAAGCCTACGACGCACAGCTCGGGTCGTGGCTGCCCAGCGATGACGACCGCGCGTTCGTCGGCAGCCTGATGCAGCGCGTCACCGAGCCCGGCAAGATGGCCGGCTGGATCGCGCCGCCCGACAAGGGAGTCAAAGACCGCCCGGTCGACTACGAATACGTCCGGGTGGTCTAAGGGTCTTTACCTCCATGCAACTGCCGTCAACGAAGCGGCTGCAGGGAGGAAAGCATGGTCTCGATTACGGTAAACGGCACGAGCCACGACGTCGACGTCCCGGACGAGATGCCGCTCTTGTGGGTCGTTCGCGACGAACTGGGGATGACCGGAACGAAATTCGGCTGCGGCGTCGCGCAATGCGGCGCGTGCACCATGCATGTCGACGGCGTCGCGACGCGCACGTGCGTCTTGCCGGTATCGCAAGCCGTCGGCAAGCAAATCCGCACGATCGAGAGTCTCTCGACCGACAACTCGCATCCGGTGCAGAAAGCGTGGATCGCGGAGGGCGTCCCGCAGTGCGGCTATTGTCAGTCCGGCCAGATCATGGCCGCCGCCGCGCTCCTCCAGAAGACGAAGAAGCCGACCGATGACCAGATCACGCAGGCGATGACCAACATCTGCCGCTGCGGCACGTACGACCGCATCAGGAGCGCGATTCACCGTGCGGCCGGGGAGACGTGAGATGGACGCACCGGCGCTTAGCCGCGGCACCTTCATCCGTCTTACCGGCGCGCTCGGGGCGGGCCTGGGTCTCGCCCTCTCGTTCCCGGGATGCGCGCCCAGCTCGCAAAGCGGCGGCAAGGAATTCTCTCCGAACGCATGGGTTCGGATCGCGCCCGACGATACGGTGACGGTCGTCCTCAACAAATCCGAGATGGGGCAAGGCGTCGCAACCGGTCTTCCGACGATCCTCGCCGACGAGCTGGACGCCTCGATGAACCACGTGCGAACCGAGTTCGCACCTGCCGACCCGAAGTACGGCGACCCGGGACTCGGCGGCGACATGATCACCGGCGGGAGCACGAGCATTCCCGATTCCTGGCTGCCGCTGCGCCACGCAGGCGCGACGGCCCGCGCGATGCTGGTCGCCGCGGCCGCGAAGCAGTGGGGCGTTGACCCCGCGACGTGCACGACGCGCGAGGGCGTCGTCTACCACCAACCCTCGAACCGCAGCGCAAGCTACGGAAGCCTCGCCGCCACCGCCGCGACGCTTCCCGTCCCCGCGAACGTCCCGCTCAAGACGCCCGACAAGTTCACGCTGATCGGGAAGCAGAGCCGACGCCTCGACCTCACCGGGAAGGTGAACGGCACGACCATCTACGGCATCGACGTGAAGGTTCCGGGAATGGTCTACGCCGCGATCGCGCGCTCGCCCGTTTTCGGCGGACGCGTGAAGAGTTTCGATGCGACCAAGGCCAAAGCCGTACCCGGCGTCACCGACGTCGTCCAAGTCTCCAACGGCGTCGCGGTCGTGGCGAAGAACACGTGGGCCGCCTTCCAAGGGAAGAACGCGCTCCAGATCGTCTGGGACGAGGGGCCCAACGCGAAGGTGAGCACGGCCTCGCTCTTCGCCGACGCCGAGCGTTTGGCAAAGACGCATCAGGGCGAACGCATTGCGGCCTCGCGCGGCAATCCGGACAGCATCTCCGGCACGGTCGTCCAAGCGGTCTACCGCGGTCCATTCCTCGCCCACGCGACGATGGAGCCGATGAACGCAACGGCGGACGTGCGCGCGGGAAGCTGCGAGGTCTGGGCGCCGAACCAAGTCCAGCTGCGAGCACGTGCCGCCGCCGCAATAGGGAGCGGGTTGCCCCCCGAGAGCTGCACGATCCACACGACCTATCTCGGCGGCGGTTTCGGCCGGCGCCTCGAGGCCGACTACGTCCAGGAAGCCGCCGAGGTGTCGAAAGCGATCAAATCGCCGGTCAAGGTGATGTGGACGCGCGAGGACGACATCCAGCACGACTTCTACCGTCCGATGAGCCTGAACGTCGTGCGCGGAGTCCTCTCCGGCGGCGACGTGACCGCGCTTACGCATCAAGTCGTCCAGAAGTCCTGGTATCGCGATTGGTGGCCGCAGCTCGTCAAGAACGGAATCGACCCTGGCGCTATGGAGGAAGTCACCGACGCGCCCTATGCGATACCGAACTTCCGCGCTACCTATATCGACCATGACCACGGGATCACGGCGGGATCGTGGCGCGCACCGAACGCCAATTGGAACTGCTTCGTCACCGAATCGTTCGTGGATGAGCTCGCCCACACCGCCGGCAAGGACCCTCTCGCATTTCGCCTAGCGCTGCTAAAGCACAACCCGCGCGCGGCCAACCTGCTGACGTTGGCGGCTCAGAAGGCCGGCTGGGGGCGAAAACAACAGGCCGGTGTCGCGCAAGGCCTCGCCGTGACGTTCTGGAACGGAAGTTACGGCGCGATCGTCGCCGACGTTTCGATGCAGGACAAGATGCTCAAAGTTCATCGCGTCGTCGCCGCCGTCGACTGCGGCACGGCAGTCAACCCGGACATCGTCGTGCAGCAAGCGCAGAGCGCGACGAACTTCGGCCTCTCGGCGGCGCTGACCGGGAAGATCACGATCAAAAACGGCCGCGTCGAACAGAATAACTTCTACGACTACACCGTCCTCCACATGGCCGACGCACCGTCGATCGAGGTGCACGTGGTCCCGAGCACGGCGGCCCCGACCGGAATCGGCGAGGTCTGCACGCCGCCGATCGCCCCAGCCGTCGGCAACGCGATCTTCGTGCTGACCGGAAAGCGGGTGCGTCAGCTTCCGTTCAATGACGCCCTGGCGTGAGACCGTCGCGCAGGAACTGCGTGCGTTGCTGACCGAGGGAGCGTCATCCGAGGAGGGCAGCGTGATGGCAACCCGTGGTTCCGTGCTTCGTTCAGCCGCCGGCGCGGCGGCACTTGCGGCGATTCCGTCGTTTGCTCGGGCCGCCGGGCCGAAACCCGTCGTGCGGATCGGTTTCCTCGACTCCTTCAGCGGCGTTTTCGCCGACATCGCGGCGTACCACAAGGCCGGCGCGGAGTTGGCGGTCGCGGACCTCAACGCGAGAGGTCGGATCCAGTACGAGCTCGTGTACGGCGACGACGCGTCGAAGCCCGCCGTCGGCACGACCGAAGCGCGCCGGCTCGTCGCGCAAGAGAAGGTCGACGTGCTGTTCGGCGGCACATCGTCGGCGATCGGGCTGGCGCTCGGGCCGCTCTGCGATTCGCTCGGCATCTTCAACCTGGAACTGGGGCCGTTCGACTCGGCGATCACCGGCGAGAAGGCCAGCCGGCTGACCTACCGGTTCGGTCCGAACGCCCGCATGTCGTTGCGGCCGCTCGCGAACCGGCTTCCGGCGCTGGGCAAGAAGTGGTATTTCATCCAAGCCGACTACGCGCTCGGACGCGACGCGTACGCGCTGCTCTCGGACGTGCTCAAACACACCAGCGGCTCGGAAGCAGGACACGACATCCTCCCGCTCGGCACCGCCGACTTCTCGCCGACGATGACCAAGATCCGCAACAGCGGGGCCGACGTGGTCGTCCTGGCGAATAGCGGGATCGATGCCGCCAACTCGATCAAACAATTCGTGCAGTTCGGTTTGCACAAGCAGATGAAACTCGCCGGTATCAACCTCGAAGACATCTATGCGAAAACGGTTCCGCTCGACGACATCGCCGGCTCGAGCTTCACGGTGCTCTGGACCCCGAACGCGTCCGACTCCGCGCGCAAGCTTGCGGCGCGGATCGGCAAAGCGGTCAAGGGCCCGATTTCGGCCCGCCACTTCTACGGATACGGCGGCATCATGGCGCTCGCCGACCGCATCTCCGGCGCCGGCACAACCGACGCGGAGAAGCTCGCCGCCGCGTTCGACGATCACTCCTGGCACGGCTACAAGGCCAACCCATCCGTCTGGCACGGCTGCGACCATCAGCTGGCGCAGGACACGTATGCCGGCGCGATCGTCAACTCCAAGACGTTCGCGAAGACGCAGTACGTCTTCGACATCGTCGCGGAGGTGCCGGCGAGCGAGTCCGACGGGACCTGCGACTCGCCGTGGGCCGTCGCCGCGAAGAAGGCGATCGCTGCCGCAACGGTCAGCAAACGCGACGGCTACACGCCGAAGATCGTTTAGCCCACAGAATGCCGCTCGATCCTTCACTGCTGCTGTTCGTACCGGCCGATCGGCCGGACCGTTTCGCCAAGGCGCTCGCGTCGGAGGCTTCCGGTGCGATCCTCGATCTCGAGGACGCCGTATCGCCGGACCGCCGAGCGTTCGCGCGCGATCAGGTGCGTGCGTTTCTCGGCGCGAGCGACGATCTCTCGCGGGTCGCCGTGCGCATCAACCCGGCGGAAACGCCGGACGGGCGGGCCGACCTCGCGATGCTGGCCGAAGCCCCGCACCCGGCGGCGCTCGTGGTGCCGAAAGTGGGCCATGCCGGCGACGTTGCGCGGGTGAGCGCCGCCGTCGGCGACATTCCGCTGATCGTGATCATCGAAACGGCGAGCGGCGTCGCGCGCTGCGAAGCGATCGCCGCGGCGCCGCACGTCCTCGCGCTGGCCTTCGGTCCGTACGACCTCGCCGCCGAACTCGGCGGCGAGACGACCGACGACGTGATGGATCCGCACCGCGCGCGCATGCTCGTCGCGGCGCGCGCCGCGGAGCGCTGGGCGATCGACGGACCCTCGCGCGAATACGGCGATCCGGCGATTCCCGCCCGCGACGCGGAGCACGCGCGGCGGATGGGACTCGACGGCAAACTGCTGATCCACCCGGCGCAACTCGCGCCGGTGCGCGCGGCATTCGCGCCGACGGAACAGCAAGTCGCCTACGCGCGCCGCATCGTCGAGGCCGCGCGCCACGCGAACCCCGCCGTCCTCGACGGCACGATGATCGATCCCCCGATCATCATCGCCGCCGAACGCCTTCTCAGCCGCGCGGAACGTTAACCCGCCGGGACGGCGGCACGGGTGAGGATCCAGTCGGCGACCTCGTCGACGAGCGCTTCTCCGCCGGGATCGTTGAAGGGTTCGTGAAAGCCGCCGGGCACTACGCGCAGCGTGACGTCGGTGCCCCCGGCCGCGACGGCAAAGCGGCTCGCGCCGCTGGGTGAGACAATTCGATCGCGGTCGCCTTGGACGAGCAACAGCGGCAGCGTCCAACGCGGCGCTTCCGCAAGCGCGGCCGCGCCGGCACCGATCATCGCGACCGCGCTCGCGACGGGCACGCCGGCTTTATGGGTGAGCGGATCGGCGAGAAACGCTTCGCCGACGGCGGGATCGCGCGAGAGCACGCGAACGTCGAGCTTCGCGGCCGGCATCGAGGGCACGATCTTCGCGATCCAAGGCGCCAGCGCGCGGACGATCGCCGGTTCCTTCCCGCCGATCGATAGCGCGGGCGCGACCGCAACCACACCCGCCAGACCGTCCGGCCGCCGCTGCGCCGTGCGAATTGCCACCAGCCCACCCATACTCGCGCCCATGAGGAAGAGCGGAAGGCCGGGCTGCTCCGCAGCGACGCGGGCGCACATTGCGAGCGCGTCGTCTATGAGACCGGAGAACCGCTTGACGATCGCTCGGGCACCCGGGGAACGGCCGTGACCGCGATGATCGTAGCTGTAAACCTCGATCCGCCGGCTCGCCAGCCGCTCGAGCGCCTGTTCGTGCCGTCCAGCGTGTTCGGCAAAGCCGTGCAGCATCAAGACTGCGGCGCACGGCGTAGCGGCTGGAATACGATATCCCGCGAGTCGTCCCGGAATAGCCCACGACTCTATCACAAGCCATTATTCGAGGCCAAGAGTATTCTCATTCGTGGGAAAGTCAGAATAGGAGACCATCTTATTAAAGTTTTCAAGGGAAAGTCGAAGAACGAAGGAGAGTCGCCTTGGCTTCCTGGGGCTAAATCGTGAGGAATGAGCGAGTAATAAAATTTTCCTTCGAAAATCAGCACAATTAGGCCGTTAAATAAAGGTTTATATATAAAATAAGAATAACAGCCTCCTATGTCACTACTTCTGCGTCGATCTTGGGAACCAGAATTCGCGGGAATCGACGTACCGCGCCGAGATCGGAAAGGCTGCCGCTATGAAGCCTACGTCCCCGACCACCTGCTAGACCGCGAGTTTCTCTTCGAGGGGGCCGTCGCTGCGGACGTCTCCGACGCCCAAACGGCGGTCACCGACCTCAACCGGCGTGCGGTTGCCCTGGTTGACACCGAAGCCCTCGCCCGGCTCCTCCTCCGAGCTGAGTCCGTAGCGTCGTCCCGTATCGAGGGTCTGGAAATCGGCGCACGCCGGCTCCTCCAGGTAGACGCAACGCGAGAGGAAGGCGAGCAGCCTTCAGACGTCACCGCCACCGACGTGCTCGCAAACATCGACGCGATGACCTTTGCGCTCAAAGTGATCGGCAAGGGCGATGCCATCAAGCCAGACCACCTTCTCGAAACGCATCGCCGCCTTCTAGCCCCGACTCGCCTTGCCGAACACGCAGGCGTCATTCGAAAGCGCCAAAATTGGATCGGCGGCAGCATCTACAATCCGTGCAATGCCGCATTCATCCCCCCGCCGCCGGAATTCGTCGAAGAATTGCTCGCCGACCTGTGCGCGTTCTGCAACAATGATACTTTACCGGCAATTGCGCAAGCGGCGATCGCACACGCTCAATTTGAAACGATCCATCCATTCGTCGATGGCAATGGTCGGGTTGGGCGCGCTCTCATTCACATGGTCTTGCGTCGACGCGGCCTCACGTCACGCGTTACGCCACCCGTCTCGCTCGTGCTCGCTACGCGCGCCGAAGAGTACATGAGCGCGCTGATGAAGACACGCTATGCCCCTACCGCAATGTCGGAAGAGGTAACGCGAACTTCAAACTCTTGGGTTGAGTTGTTCGCGACGTCCTGTGTTCGCGCGGTACACGATGCGGATCAATTCGAGCAGCGCATTAGTTCGGTCGTTCAAGCGTGGTACGCTCGACTCGGAAAGATACGATCACACTCAGCCGTCCACGCACTAATCAGAATCTTGCCAGGCGCACCTATTCTAACAGTAAAGACGGCCGTTCACCTTACCGGACGCAGCCTGCCGGCCGTCAACGACGCCGTCGCGCAGCTGGTTGAAGCCGACATCTTACGAGAGTCGAGCAAGCGAGCAAGAAACCGTATTTTCGAAGCGCGAGAGATCATCGATGCTTTCACCGATCTCGAACGGCAGCTCGCAAGTCCGGCCGGCAATACGCGAATCCAAGCTCCGGTGAGAAAGGTACCGCGCCGCACGCTCACTCGGCGACAACGAACGCACTTATTGGGATCGGCAAAGGCGGAAGACGTTCCGTGAACCAGCTCAGTCCGTCCCGACCCATAAAGAGCGCTATCGAGCTCCTTCGACCTCGCTGCGATCCGTGTTCGTTTACGCCGAGGGGAACGGCATCGTGTCGCGCGGGTCTTGGCCTTCTTTGTAGACCATGAACGTGCGGTCGTACGAGATGACGGTCTGGCCGTGCTGGTTGACGCCGGTCGTGCGGGCGGTGACGATGCCGACGTCCTTGCGCGAGCCGGACTCGCGTTTGCCGAGGATTTCGCTCGACGCGTAGATCGTGTCGCCGACGAAGACCGGCGTCGGCAGCTTGACGTCGTTCCATTGGAGGTTTGCCATCACGTGCTCGCTCAGATCCGAGACCGAAAGTCCCACGGCGAGCGATAGCGTGAAGCACGAGTTGACCAGGATTTTCCCGAACGGCGTCTTTGCAGCGAGGTTCTCGTCGAAGTGGATCGGATTCGTATTGAGCGTCAACATCGTGAAGAGCGTGTTGTCCGTCTCGGTCACGGTGCGCCCGAGGCGATGGCGATAGATGTCGCCCACCTCGAAGGTCTCGTAGTACCGTCCGCGCCAGCCTTCTTTGACCATGGCGGCGCGTTCGCCGCAGGTTCGCGCGTCTCCCTAGTTAGATTCCGGGGACGCGCGGTCCCCAACCGCGGAACGAGGCGGTGTCGGCGTAGTAGGGCGGCAGCGTGCGCACTGGGCGGGCTGGTTCGGGGCGCGGTGTCGGTGTTTTCATGCCCTCATGTACGGGCGTCCGGTTCCGGTGTTTCGGCGTTCGCGCAGCCGGACGTCGGTGCCGAAATCGACGAGCGCGATCGCGAATCCGGCTTCGCGCAGGATCGCGACGTTGCGTATCGTCTCGCGCATTCTACGGATTCCGTCAGTTCGACCGCGACGCCGCGCACCGTTGCCTCCAGCGAGCTCAGCCGCTGGCGCCAGCCGAGCACGGCCGCCAGGAGCTCCGCACCGGTCGCCAGCTGCGCCGCCGCGAGGATGAAGAACCGGCTCGGCGACGCAAACGAGCGCCGCGGACGCAAGGGCGGCGCGGCGGAATCGAGCTCCTCTGCGGAGTCTATCGGCCGTCGAACGGCCGGGGGCCGGCAGAGCGTGCGATTTCTCGCGCGCAACCGAGGAGTCGACGCTGCGGTTTGGGAATAGCAGAGTTCAACACACGGCTCTTGCAGGTGCGCGTAGCGCCTCGAACCGGCCTCTCGCCTCGTCGAGGAGCGACGGAGCGTTTCCCTCTCTAAGGCGCAATGGAACTACACGACGCGACGCCGGCCGTCAGCACGCGGCCGCGACGCCGCCCGGCGCTCGAATCCGCCCGCCCCTCAGCGACGCGGGCACCGCACCTTCGTCCCTATCAGCTCGAAGCGCAGCAGGCGATTCTCGAGCATCGCGCGCGCGGAATCCGCACGCAGCTCGTCTCGCTCGCGACCGGACTCGGCAAGTCGGTCGTCATCGCAACGCTGCCCAAGCTGCTCTCGCTTCGTCCGGGCGACGTCACGGTCGTCGTCGCGCATCGCGACGAGCTGATCGAACAGCTCGCCGAGAAGTTCCGGGTCGAGAATCCCGAAGCGCTGATCGGCATCGAGAAAGCCGAGCGCCGCGCCTCCGACGAGTGTTCGATCGTCGTCGCCACGGTGCAGACGCTGGCCGAGAAGCGGCTCGAAGAGTTCGTCAAGCGTTTCCACCGCCGCATCTCGCTCTTCGTCATCGACGAAGCGCATCACGCGGCTGCGCCGTCGTATCGGGCGATCGTCGACGCCGTGCTGGCGCAGCGTCCCGAAGCGATGATCCTGGGCTTCACCGCAACGCCGAATCGCGGCGACGGCGTCCGGCTGGTCGACGTCTTCGAGAAGATCGTCTACACGATGGACGCTCGCAAGGCCATCGACGCCGGCTACCTCGTGCCGGTCAAGTCCTACGCCGTCGCGACGGCGACGAACCTGGACGACGTCGCATCGCGCGGCGGCGACTTCGTGATCGGTCAGCTGGCCGCCGCGGTCAACACGGTCGATCGCAACGCCCGCATCGTAGCCGCCTACAAGCAGCACACCCCGGGCCTCAAGTCGCTCGTCTTCACCGCCTCGGTCGAGCACGCGCGCGACATCGCGGAAGAGTTCGTCGCCAACGGCGTCCGCGCCGAATGGGCATCGGGTGAGACGCCGCGCGACGAGCGCGAACGGATCGTGCGCGACTTTCGCGGCGACGGCATCGACGTGCTGGTCAACTGCGGGCTGTACCTCGAAGGGTTCGACGTTCCGTCGGTCCAGGTGATCCTCAACGCGCGCCCGACCAAGTCGACGACGCTGTACACGCAGATCACCGGCCGCGCGCTGCGGCCCGTCGACGAGATCGCCGGGGCGCTCTCGCACACCGGGAGCGCGCTCGAACGCCGCGAGCTGATCGAGAAGTCGCCCAAACCCGCCGCGATCGTCATCGACCTGGTCGATCAGGCGCAGCGCCACGAGCTCGTCACCGTCCCGTCGCTCTACGGACTGCCGCCGCACATCGACGCGCAGGGCCGGATGACCGCGCAGGTCGCCGAAAAGTTCGAAGAGCTGCTGCGGCGCGATCCCAAGCGCGCGGCGAAGGTACGCAGCGCCGAAGACATCGAGACCGCGCTGGTCGAGATCGACGCGACCTCCACGCCGCGCGAGATCAAGCCGACCTGGCAGGCGATCGATCCGGTCGACCACTGGCGGCTCGAACTTCCGCCGACCCGGGTCGCGTTCGACCGTCGCGGCCGGCAGATCCCCGACTTCGCGACGAAGTGGGATCAGTGGGTGACCGAGGCGCGCCGCATCGCACCGCACGAAGACGCCGACCGGTTCGCCACCCGCATGCTGAGCGTCGATCCCAAAACCGTGCGTTGGGAACGCCGCCGCATCGACGTCAAGCGCGACGACCAGAAGTACGTCACGCTCTACTCGACCGAAGATCTTCCGGAGCGCGTGATCGAGGTGAGCTCGTCGCTGCCCGGCGCGCTCGGCAGCGCGTACCAGCGGGTCGACGAGATGCTCTCCGGCTACACCTCGATTCCGGCGAGCGGCGCCTCGGCGCGGCCCGCGACGAAACCCCCAGCGGGCGCCGGAGCCGCGTCCGCCGAGAAGACCGGTGGAAAGCGGCGGCGCGGCCGCCGGACGCGCGACAACCGCGGCTAAGTGCGGTCGCGCTTTCTGACCGCGGTGCGGCGGGCAGCCGGCGCGCTCGCCGTCGCCGTCTCCGTCACGACGATCGCGTTGCCCGCCGCCGCGCAGCACCCGTGGACACAAGGCGGGCATCTTCGCATCGGCGCGCTGCGCACGATCGACAACCTGAACCCGCTGCTCTCGGGGCAAGCGGCCGGCTCCGATCTCGCGCAGTTCGTTTTCGACGGGCTGATCCGCTTCGACGAGCGCGGTGAAGCGATCCCCGACGTCGCGACCGCCGTCCCGACTCGCGAGAACGGCGGCATCAGCGCCGACGGCAAAACGATCGTCTACCATTTGCGCCGGGACGTGCGGTTTTCCGACGGCGTGCCGCTGACGGCCGAAGACGTCGCTTTCACTTTCGAGCAAGTCATGAACCCGCGCAACAACGTGCCGTACCACTTCCCATACGACCAAGCGCAAAGCGTCGTCGCGAAGGATCCCTACACCGTCGTCGTCCGGCTGCGAGCGCCGTCGGCACCGTTCGTCGCCAACTTCTTCCGCTGCGGCGTGCAAGGTGCGATCCTCCCGAAGCACCTGCTCGGCGGGAAGTCCGATCTCAATCGCGACCCCTACAACATCAAGCCGATCGGCAGCGGCCCGTATGCGATCGCTTCCTACGAGAGCAACACGACGATCGAGATGGTGCCGAACCCTCACTGGTTCGGCGGCAAACCCGGGCTCAGTAGGGTGACCTACCGCATCATCCCGAGCGAGAACACGCTGCTGATCGCGCTGCGCACGCACGAGATCGACTTCTACTACAGCGCACCGGAACAGCAGTACCGCGAGCTGCGCGCGATCGACGGCGTCGAAACCAGCGCGATCCCGTCCTCGCAATTCGAGATGGTCGTCTTCAACGCGCGCCGAGCGCCGTTCTCCGACGTGCGCGTCCGGCGCGCGGCCGGATACGGGATCGACTGGCCGGCGCTGGCCCGCACGACCTACCTCGACGTCGATCTCGCCGACTGGGGCGACGTCTATCCTCGCTCGTGGGCATACACGGCGCAGCCCGACCCGACGCCGTACGATCCGGCGCGCGCACGGGCGCTGCTCGAGGGGGCTGGCTGGAAGCCCGGTCCCGACGGCATCCGGATGAAGGACGGGAAGCGGCTCGAAGCCGAGATCGTGACTGTCGCCGGAGTGATCACGCGCCAGAACGCCGAGGTCGTCATTCAGCAGCAGCTGCGCGCCGTGGGGATCGACGTGCAGGTGCACAATGCCCCGGCCAACCTGCTCTTCGCTCCGGTCGGCGCCGGCGGTCTGCTCGCAACCGGGAAGTTCGACCTGGGCTTGTACGCGTGGACGAAGAACCCCGATCCGGACGACAGCCAAACGATGGGCCCGGACTACGTCCCGCCGCACGGCGCGAACTATTCGGGCGTGGTCGATGCGCAGATCGGGCGGCTCCAGCAGCAGGCCAATGCGACGTACGACCATCGTGGGCGCAAAGCACTCTACGCGCAGCTCGAGCGGCGTATCGGCGAGATTTTGCCCTCGCACACCATCGTCTGGCGCGCGAACGTGAACGCCTGGAACACCGACCTGCACGGCGTGAAACCGGCGCAGGCGGTGAGTGACTTTTGGAACGTAGGAAGTTGGAGCTTGTGAAACCGGACTGGATTCTGCGCAGCGACGAACTCGCCGCGCCCGTGGTCGACCTCGTAATCGCCGCCGGGCCGGAAAACGCCTCGCAGATGGGACTGAGCCTAGCGGACCCGTATACGGTGGATTTGGCCGAGGGTTGGCGCGAACGCGTGCGCGCTGCGGCGCAACGCGCGAACGCGACGCTTGCAGCGGCGGACGCGAGCGAGACCGATCCGCGGCTGCGCGAAGACATCGCGATCATGCAAGGCCGCGTCGCCGATACCGAAGCCGCGATCGCGGTCACCGACGCGCAGCTGCTCGCGCTGATCGACGTCCCGAAGATCGCGTTCCTGGGGCTGCGGGTGCTGCTCGACGAACAGAATCCGATCGAACGCAAGCGCTTGGCCCTCGTGCGGTTGCGCCGATATGCTGGTCTGGAGCCGGGGACGATGGCGCTAGCGCAGGCGGCTGAAGCCGAGACGCACTCGCGCTTGGATCTTGCGCATCTCGCGGGACCGTACGACGTCGAGGTGCGTACCGTCCTCGCGCTGGGTCCGGTGCTGATCGCCGGGATCGGCGAGATGCTGCGCTCCTCCGGTTTGGACGGTTGGCAGGAAGCGTTCGTGCTGCTGCAGCGGCAATGCGAGGCGTATGCGGCGTTCGTCGCGCGGGAACTGCTCCCGCGGGCGCGCACCGACCATCGCTTGCCGCCGGACGTGTACGCGCACTTGCTGCGCCATGTCGGCGTCGACATCGCGCCGGCCGCGCTCGCCGCGCGTGCGCACGCCGCGTTCGATGCGATCCAGGCCGAGATGCAGGCGCTCGCGCCGCAGGTCGCCGCAGAGCTCGGAATCGACGCACGCGACTACCGTGACGTGATCCGCGCGCTGAAGCGCACCCAGATCCACGGCGATGCCGATGCGATCATGGCGTTCTACCGCGCGCGGCTGGCCGAGATCGAAGCGATCGTCCGGCGCGAAGGTTTGGTCTCGCTCCCCGAGCGCCCGGCGCGAATTCGCGTCGCGTCGCTGGCCGAGAGCGCCGAATCGCCGGTCGCGCACATGAACCCCGCGCCGCTGATCGGCAACACCGGTCAGGTCGGCGAGTTCGTCCTCCCGCTCGACGTCCCGCCCGCGGCCGGCGGAAGCGCGACGGAGCGGTCCGACGATTTCACCCACGACGCGGTGACGTGGACGCTCACCGCGCACGAAGCGCGTCCCGGCCACGAAGTGCAGTTCGACCGCATGCTCGAGCGCGAGCTCTCGCTCGCGCGCGCCGCGTTCGCCTTCAACTCGGTCAACGTCGAGGGCTGGGCTCTCTACGCCGAAGCGCTGGTGCTGCCATTCATGCCCGCAGCGGGTAAGCTCTGCTCGCTGCAGATGCGCCTGCACCGCGCGGCGCGCGCGTTCCTCGATCCTGAGCTGCAGAGCGGCGCGATCACGCCGGCCGAGGCGCAAGCTTTCTTGGAACGCGAGATCCCCTTCTCGCCGACCTTCGCGCGCAGCGAGGTCGAGCGCTACACGTTCCGCGCGCCCGGCCAGGCGACGTCGTACTTCTACGGGTACGTCCAACTCGTCGCGCTGCGCGCCGAAGTCGAAGCGGCGCTCGGCGAGCGGTTCGATCAGCGCGCGTTCCACGATTTCATCCTCGAGCAAGGACTGATACCGCCCAGCGCCTTGCGCGAAGCGGTGTTCGAGCGGCTCGTATTGGCGTAGGCTACGGTCCACGCCCCACGATGACGCTGCCTGATCTGAGACGCCAATAAAGAAGCCCTCGGCGTCGCGAAATTATGGTTACCTCATCCGTGGCAACAGGCCGTCACGTCTGTCGGCCTGCTTATCTTCCTCGCGGGGCTTACAACGCGTGTCCATGCGATAGCGGTTGCCGGTGCCGTCGTCGCGATCTTGCCGTGCATACCGCTTCACGGTGCGTGGATTCCATCGTTATGTCGCGCATTCGCGGGAATACCACGACAGCTCAGAACGCTTCATCTCCGGCGATGTAGTCCGACATGAGGTCACGATCACCGCAGACGACTGTATCGGTTCACTAGTTGTAACCAAGACCGGGCTACCAGGAGAGTTCGGACAACAGGCTGTCACGGTACAGTGGGTTTCGCGTGCCCTCGGCTCGTTCACGACCTACACGATCGGCGCGGCTGAGTATGACATCGGTTATCTCACAGCCGGCGACACGTGGCATAGGCTGGCAGGAATCATCAGATCCGGTCTATTCGAAAGATATGCCTACGTCCTGTACCCATCGTTTGGAAACCGCCTGTGGATCCGCTGAGCGCGAGCTAGGGATACCTGACAATACCCTAGGAAAACCGCTCGCCATGCACCGTTTGACCGCGATGCGGTGCGCACCCTTCATCAGAGCTTCCCTGGTGGAACACCGGATCTAACCAATGCCGTCGTCACGAACGTTGTGACGTTGTCTCCGGAAAGTACCTCGATCGTAGGTAACTGACCTGGACCGCAACCTACGTCGAGGATAGACCCGCTACCGCCGACGCGCTCGGCAAACCAGTCGAGCATCTTACGGTCGAACGGCTTGCCGCTCAACTCGCTTGCAAACCGAGACGCATACTCCGGAGCGACGAGGTCATATGCGGCTCGCAATTGGTCGATGTCCATGGTCCCTTGCTACGCTGTACGTTCCTCATATTGCTCGCGCCACCCGCTCCGCGTCATGCCGCGCGGCTTGTAGTAAGACACGGCTGTCACGACCAGCAATACCAACACGGCGCCTGCCGAGTGCGTAACGAGTAGAGTCTTTAGCCCGCCGAGATCGGCGCTGGACAATGTCCTTTTCGCGGCTAGAGCTGCTATTTGGCTAAGCTAACAGGCTGCATGTTCATGGGCGAGCTGATCGCCGACGACATCGTGCACCGCGAAGAGACTGGGCCGGTGCCGGCTCCCGTGATCTACTCGCTCACCGAGTACGGAGAACGCTTGTTCATCGTTGTGCGACTTCGGAGTGATATCGGAAGTGATCGTTCGCACGTCGATGGCGCGGCCGTTGTATGATTCATGGTCGTGAAACGCGCCGCGTCCATTGTTGAACGCGCCGATCGAGGCGTGACCTAGGGTGCCGTCCTTGCTGTTGGAAAAGTTCGCGCTCCACTGGTGGGATTGCGGATTGTAGAGACGGAGGCTCAGGCCCTCGATGTGACCTGCTGAACCATCGATCTCGAGCACACCAAGATTGGCGCGGCCATTCCAAACCTTTTGGACCACGTGAGTGCCGTCATACTGGACCCATGTCGTGGAGCCGGTTAACGGATGCACGAGTCGCGATACGTGAACGTTCCACGTGCCGAACTGGAAGTCGAAATCGTGTTTTCCATCGCGTTTCGGCCGTGCCGCTCTCCGAGTTTTCTGCAATGCCGCCCGCGGCGTAACGGCAGGGTTCTTTTCGGCGAAGGCCCCGTTTGTGTTCGGCTTCACCCACACCATCAAGTCCCAGATCCGCAGAAAGTGAAAGGTCCTGACGACTTCGCTCGCGCTCTTGACTTTGTGCATCTTGACGAGCGTCCTCGCTGATGGGTGCTCGACGTCGCCGCCCGCTGCGGCGAACTTCGCATCGGGCATCCAGAGATCGTAGGTCAGCGCGCCCGTTGCCGGCTCTTTTTTGACCCAGCGTCGGTGCCCGTCGAGCGCGACCCAGCGTCCGGGATTGATGCCCCAGAGTCGCGGGCGCACGGCGCTCTCCGAAAGCATTACGGAATAGTCGGCGCCGAGCAACTGCCCTTTGCGATCGTACCAAAGTTGGCTCGGGTGCTTCGGGTCTGTCGACTGCCACTCGCAGTTGGCGTAGCTGATCGCCCCGGTGTCGTCAACCGTGGTGTAGCGGACGTAGCCCGCCTTCTCCGCGTCGGCAGCGGTGTGGAAGCGCTTCATGAGATCGATCTGAATCGAGGTCACGAAGGCTTTTTCCGCGACCGATTCGGGCCCGGTATACGTGGCGTTTTGAGCGGCAAGTGCCGCGGTGTTTGCGCATAGCGCGAGCACCGAGGCACAAAGGATCGTGCGTCTCATCAATGGGTCCCCATGCAGCATGATGGTAATAGAAGCCGCAAGGGCGCACCAGAGGTCACCTGCAGGTAACTATCTATTGCCACGGCAGGCAGCTCAACGGCGCCTGCAATAGAGGGTGGTGTCCATCGAAACCGCGGTCCATCGGTTCTCATGCCAGTACTCCGCAACGCGGTCGACCGAATGCCTGCCGTTGAGGCGGACATGATGGAGTTCGGTCACCGTAGTGGCCCGCGGATCATGGAAGTTCTCTACAAGGCCGTTTTCGGTAAGCCGAAAGGTGAACTGCCGGGTAAAGTCCAGCCGGTTACCGGTACGATACCACGCGAAGGTCTTGCGCTTCATGGCACAGGCGCGCGGCCCGGCCGACGAGCGATCGGTTTTGGCGGCGCTACCGAGCGCCGGTATCGACGATCCGGTGATCGGCCCGCCCGGTCCTAACGTCTGGGTCAACAGCAACTCGTCGACCGCGGATTTTCCCGAAGAAAGTCGCTAATGCGCTCGATACGCTGAATCAGAAGTTCGTAAAAATCGCGAATACCTACGGCGTTCAGCGCGCGATCAACCCTAACGAACACATCGCTCTTATGGAAACGATCGAGAAAACGCGAACAAATATCAGTGAGTATATGGACGTTGTCGAGGAGGTGTTTCGTCGTTTGTTTGCTGTCAAAGAAGAGACAACTACGGATCGCGTCGCGCGGTGACGGCCCGGGAAGCGCCTCAGCGCGCCGCGAACGCCTGAAATGCACTGCTACGGTTCCGGGGGCACTGATCCCGGCATGGTGAAGTTCCAATCGCCGAAGACGCGCTGGCCCAGATCGCGAGCGAAGAGGCTGAAGCCATCTCGGTTCTGGTGAGAGCGATGTCTCGGATCTGGATCCTTGCGCTGGCGGAAGAGTACGTCCGGGCGAACTGAGGCCGTAGCTGTCCGGTGCGAGCGTTACTCCTTCAGCGGACGCCTCGGCGCCCGTTCTCAGTAGCGGCCCGAATGAAAGCTCGGCGCTCTGCGCCGGAGGCCGCCGGCGCGCAAAGAGGGCGCGAAGTCGGCGGTCGGCTCGCTTGGCATTATCAACTATATTGGTCGTTATCGACTGGAAGCGGTATTTTATCGCCGGGAAGCGACCTTGACACTGGCCCAATGAACGATTCGTCTGCTCCCGTATGATGCGGCCGAGAAACGGACGCGTCACGCGTACCAGCGCGGGGCGAAACGCGCGACGACGATGCGATTGCGCCCGTCGCGCTTCGCGCGTAGAGTGCGCGATCGGCGGCGGAGATCAGGGCCATCGGGCGCGCTTCGTGGCGCGGGATGACGCTCGCGACGCCGGCGCTGATCGTGACGAAGCCCGAATCGCTCGCCGGGTGCGGGATTGCGAGCCGGCGCACCGCGGCGCGCATCTCGTCGGCGATCCGCGCGGCGTCGTCGCGGCCGCAGTTGGGGAGGACGACGACGAACTCTTCGCCGCCGTAGCGCGCGACGAGGTCTTCGGGCCGGCGCAGCACGCCGCCGATCACTTGCGCCACGCGGCGCAGCACCCGGTCTCCGCGCGGGTGGCCGAGCGCGTCGTTGTACGCCTTGAAGTGATCGACGTCCAGGATGATCGCGGCCAGACGCGCCTGCGTGCGCGCGCCGCGCCGCCATTCTTCGTCGAACCGCAGCTCGAAGGCGCGCCGGTTCGCGACGCCGGTCAGCCCGTCGCGTAACGCCACCACCTCGAACGCGTCGCGTTCCCCCTGCAGCGTCGCGGCGCGCAGGTTGAGACCGCGGATGCGATCGGCGAGCGCGACCGAGAGAAAGACCGCCTCCCAGGCGACGCCGGCTCCGGCTGCGGCGTCGGTCATCGCCGTGTGATGGATGAGGTGGTACACGCCGCAGACGTTGATCGACATGCCGATCACCACCCCGGCGAAGGCCAGGCAGTAGTAGCGCGCGAGCGGGTTGCCCCGCCGCCAGGCGGCGATTCCGGCCGCGAACACCACGATTAGGAGCAAGGTCGTCGCGAGCGGATCGACGACGGAATAGAGCCCGGCGCGGTCCAGCACGTTGGGCGCGAAGGCGTAGAGGAGCTGTTCAGCGGCCAGCAGCGCAAAGCACGCGAGGATACCGCGCCACAGCAGCGGTGCCGTGCGCGGCAGGTCGAGGAACGACCGGCAGAACCCCACCACGAAGCCGCAGTACGCGATCATGGTGAGATAGGTCGTGATGTCGTACGGCAGCGAGAGGCGCGGCCAGAGAAACTGCCACGCAACACCCGACTGAGCAGCGTCGTACAGAACGAACGCGAACATCGCGACCGCGTACCAGAGGTAGATGCCGTCGCGCAGCGTCGCGGCAAGAATGCAGTTCAGCAAGGCCAGCGCCAAGATCATCCCGGCGGTGAGCACCAGCGGGACGAGCACGTCGCGCTCGGCACGTTGCGCCGCGCCGCGCAGCCACGCGTCGGACCGGATAGCGAACGCGCCGAAGCGGGATAAGCGCGAGACGGTGCGCACGTAGAGCGTCCCCTCGCGCAGCGCGCCGGCGGGGATTGGTACGAGGACGCCATACGAGGCGTACGGCCGTTCGGCGTACGGAACGCGCATGCCGAACGCGCTGCGCTCGACGCGGCCGTTCGGCGCGCGAAACACCAGCTCGCCGGAATCCACGTTCACGTCAACGTCGACGTACCACCGTTGCGGGTCGACGCTGCGCGGCGTGAGCCGGAACCACAGCGTGGCCGGGGCGAAGGCCCAGTTCGCCGGATCGGGGCTCAGCTGCGCGGCGGGACGAAATTCAGCGGCGTGACGCTCGAGGGTCGCGAGGTCCCAACGGCCGGTCGGATCGCGCAGTACGTCGGCCTGCAACCAGAGGTCGGGGGCGCCGAGGACGGGATCCAGACGCAACTCCGAAGCGTCGCACGTCACCGTCAGTGCGGCGACGACGAAGAGCGCGACGACGAGCACGGTAAGCAAGCGGCGCACCGGCGGATTCTTCCTCGCTGCCTGGAAAGCAACCCGTGTGCCCTTCGCACGGTTAGCGGACAACGTGAAGGCCACCGTATACCACGGCACGCGCGACGTGCGCGTCGAGACCGTCCCCGACCCCGCGCGCAAAGCGCCGACCGACGCGCTGGTGCGGGTCGTGAACGCCGCGATCTGCGGCTCCGACCTGTGGCCGTACCGCGGCATCGCCGCATGGGCGCCCGGCTCGCGGCTGGGTCACGAGTTCACCGGCATCGTCGAGGAAATCGGCTCCGCCGTCACCGGCTTCAAGGCCGGCGACTTCGTCGCGGCTCCGTTCTCGTACGCCGAGGGGTCGTGCAGCTTCTGCCGCGAGGGCCTTCCGACGTCGTGCCCCAACGCGGGTTTCTGGGGCGGCGTCGATGACGACGGCGGCCAGGGCCAATTCGTGCGCGTTCCCTTCGCCGACGCGACGCTGGTTGCGATCCCCGATGCGATCCGCGCCGACCCCGCCAAGCGCGTAGCGGTACTGGCCCTCACCGACGTGATGGGGACCGGATTCCACGGCGTGAAAACCGCCGGGACCAGCGCCGGCGGCGACGTCGTCGTCATCGGCGACGGCGCCGTCGGACTGTGTGCCGTCATCGCTGCGCGCTATCTCGGTGCCGAACGAATCGTCTGCGTCGGACACCATGCGGGGCGGTTGGCGATTGCGGCCGGATTCGGCGCCACCGACACGATCGATTCGCACGACCCGGACGCCGTGAATCGCATCAAGGAAGCGACGAGCGGCGGCGCGCGCAGCGTGGTCGAGGCGGTCGGCGTGCAGTCGACGCTCGATCTCGCGCTCGACGTGGTGCGCGACGGCGGAACGGTCAGCTTCGTCGGCGTCCCGGCCGGGATGGAGAAGCTGACCTTCCGGCGGCTGTTCAGCGGCAACGTCGCGCTGCGCGGCGCGCTTGCGCCGGTGCGAACCTATCTGCCCGAACTCATGGGCGCCCTCGCCGCCGGCAAGATCGACCCCTCGCCGGTGTTCACCTCGGTCCTGCCGCTCGAGGGGTCACCCGACGGGTACCGCGCGATGGATCAGCGCGAAACGATCAAGGTCTGCCTCGACGTGTCCTCGCCGTAGGGGCCCGCCGAACGAACGAACCAGCCCAGCAGCAAACCGAGCAGCGCGACGTCGTCGACGATGCCGAGCAGCGGGATATCGCCCAAGATGTTCAGCGGCGAGAGAATGAAGATCGCACCGGCGAGCGTCAGGAGTTTGAGGCGCAGGGGGACGCGCGGATCTTGGACCAGCGCGAACGCCCGGACCACGTTCCGCCGCGACGTGAGGAACAAACGGAAGAGAGGCATGGACCTCGATAGCGAGACGGGAGCCGCGATGTTTCGGCAGGGGCTTGCCCGCCCCGTACAGCAGGCGCCGTCGAGGCGGTGACTAAGGCACCGCACGTGGCAAGTTCTCGCCGTACCGGACTGGTCGCGCTTCCCCACCCGGAACCGCTCGACGCGGCGCGCGCAGCCTGGGATGCCGGAGAGTTCGAACTGTTGCTGCGCGGCCTCGGCGGCGTCCGGTTCGAACGGCGCGAGGACCGCGCCGCCTCGCTCGTGCTGCGCGCACGTGCCCTGCTCGCGGTCGGCCGTCCGGGCGAGGTCCCCGCGTTGCTGGACGCCGCCGGCGACGACCTCAAAACTTCTGACGAGACGATCGTCTCGCAGATGCTCTTGGGGGCCGCGCTCGTCCGCACCGAGCGCGACGACGAGGGCGAACGGCTGCTGGAGACCGTGTCCGGGGCCGCCGTCCGCCGCGCGCCGTCACGGGTGCCGGAGATCGCCTATTATCGTGCGCTGCGCCGCTGGGGGACGTATCGCGTCATGGAAGCGGAGGAGATCGTGGAAGCTGCGCTGCCTGCGGCGACGGGCGTCGTGCGGTCGCGGCTGCTGCAACTGCTCGGCTGGATCGACGTCCGGCGCGAAGCATACGCTTCGGCCGCGCACGATTTCACCGCCGCGCTCGATGAACTCGACAAGACGCGCGAGACCGACGCGAAGGGGCGCGCGGCGATCCTGCACGCGCTCGCCTTCATCGCCGCCGAGCTGGTCGACATCCGGCTCGGCCGCGTCGTGCGGCGCGAGTACGAGACCAACCGTTGGACCGATGACACCCGCATCGAACGCTTCCAAGTGCTCGAGCACCTCTCGTGGCTCTCGCTGCTCGCCGGAGACGTCGAGCGCGCGTGGGACGAGCGTCAGCTCGCGCTCACCCTGACCGTCGACACCAGCTACCATGCCATCGCGCTGATCCACGCGGCGAAGATCGCCGGGATGGTCGGCGACCGCTTTTCCGAGTCGCGCTATATCACGCTCGCCGGCGCGCTGCTGCTGCGCGGCGACCAGGTCGCGCTCGACGTCGAGCGCCGCACGGCGCTGCTGGGGTTCGCCACCGCGGCGGGCGCGACGCACGTCGAGACCGCGCAGCGCGTCATGACGTTCTACGATCGCTCGAAGCCGCGCCGCACCGCGATGCTCGCCTTCGAAGGCGATCGCCGCGTCGAAGCGCTGGAACTGTACGCGCGCGGCCGGGTGGCCCTGCTGAGCGGCGACCCCAAGGGCGGCACGGCCGCGCTGCAGCAGTCGCTCGACCTCTGGACGCGGCTGAACTACCGGCTCCGCGTCGCGCTCACCGCGAACGAACTCCGGCTGGCAACCGGCGACGCTCGCTACGCGCAGATCGCGCTCGACGCGTTGCGCGACGCGCCGCAGGCATGGCTGCGTCCGGCGCTGGAACAGCGCTCCGACGACGACCTGCCGCTTGCGAAACTGACCCCGGCCGAGCGCCGCGTGCTGACCGCGCTGTGCGAAGGCAAGAAGGCGCGCGAAATCGCCGCCGAGTTCGGCCGCAGCTTCAACACGATCAACAACCACACGCGGGCGATCTTCACCGCGTTCGGCGTGCGCAATCGGGCGGGGCTCGTGGCGCAGTGCGCGCGGCTCGGCCTGCTCGACGGCTCCGGCCCGTAACGGCGCACCGCGCGTGGCGCCTCACACAGCCAGAACGATCATCGTGAGGAACGTGTAGAGCGCGTACGTGACGAGCTGGCCTCGACCGGAATCCGCTTGGCGAGTCGCTCGCCGGCCAGCGAAACGAGCACGCCCCAGAACTTCTCACCGTACGTCACGGCGACGACGCTGCAAGGCGCCCATCAAACGATCACCGGCGGACCGATCGCCTCGCAGGAGATCATCAAGCAGCTCGGCGTGAACGGCGGCGGCTTCGTCGGAGCCAACTCCGCCGCACCCAACGAAAATCCGACACCGCTGACCGACTTCTTGCAGCTGCTGGCGATGTTCCTGATCGGAGCGGCGCTCACCAATACGTTCGGACGCCTCGTCGGCGACGTGCGCCAGGGATGGATGCTGTACGCCGTGATGCTCGAGGCTCTCGATCACTGTTGCGACCGACACGTCGAGCGGTGCATCCGATGTCGCGTACGACTCGCTGATGCCGTCCTCCGTACTGGTCGCGCTGATCAACATGCAGATTGGTGAGGTCGTCTTCGGCGGCGTCGGAAGCGGATTGTATGGGATCATCCTGCTCGCAATCCTCACGGCGTTCATCGCCGGCCTGATGGTTGGCCGAACCCTGGAGTATCTCGGGAAAAAGATCGAACGGCGCCAGATCCTGCTCGTCGTCCTCGCAGCGCTCGTCCCTGCGCTGACCATCCTCGTCCCGACGACGTTCGCGCTGCTCCCCGGGTTGAGCGCCACCGGCAATGGCGGGCCGCGATCGCCGGCAGCCTGGCGCGCAAGCCGCGAAACACCATGACCCTCGGCACGCTGAGCACCGCGTCGCCGCTCTTCGGCGTCCTGCTCGCCGGAACGGCACTGATCATCACCGCTCTGACGTTCGTCCCGGCCGACGCGCTCGGCCCGATCGCCGAGGCGCTGTTACTCCACCAGGGTCGGACGTTTTGACGGCAGAGTGATGTCGGGCGGCCGGCCGAAAAGTTCGGCCGAACGACCGCTGTCCCGGCGCTTTCGGCACTGCTACGATTGCAGGCGGTGAGACATACGGCCGACGATGCGCCACGAATGGTCGGTCCATTTCTGGGCCCACCTCGCACGGTTCGTTGACGGAGCGCATCATTCCGGAATGGTCCTCGAAGTCGGAAATCATCGGCTTCACATCGAGCCGTGCGGTTCGGGCGGAGGCGTGATCCGTCTCTACCGCCGGGAAGACGGTTCACTGCGCGAGGCGTCGTGCATTCCCTTCGAACTCGCCCAGGCGCCGGTCGCCGTCGCGCACGACGTCGCGATGCTGCTGCGCGGGCCGGACCGCGGCGACGTCATCGACGCGATGCACAATTCCGATTTGATCCGAACGCTGCGCCGGGCGCAGGCGCAATCGCCCGATTCGAGCGATTCCGCGACGCTCGAGACGTGGGTAGGCCGGCTCGTTCCGTACATGGACCGTGAGCCGGAGCTGACGGTCGCCGACGCATTGAAGAAATACGACGCTGACGTTCGGAGCAGATAGCACGACGGTCCGTGACTAGCGGACGGCGTAGAACTTGAGCGCGATTCGCGCGCTGCGGCCGTCGACGGTGAGCAGAGCGTACGAGTAGAGCGGGTTCATCCGCTTGTCGGTCGGCGAACCGGGATTGGCGACGAGCACGCCGCCGGCATCTCCGACGTACGGAAAGTGACTGTGGCCGAACAGCACGACGTCGACCTCGTCGGGCGCGAACGCCGCGAGGGCGCGATCCTTGGTCGAGCGGCCCTTTCCGTCGCCGTGCACCATCCCGACGCGCACATCTTCGACGGTCACGATCTTGCGGCGTCCGAAGCGCGCGCGAATGTCGGCGCCGTCATTGTTGCCGGCGACCGCGTCGAAGGGCGCGATCGCTTCGAACAGCGGAACGGCGAGCAGGTCCGTCATATCGCCGAGATGCAGGATGCGGTCGACGCGCGCGCGCCGCAAACCGCGTTCGAGCGCGCTCGGAAGCGCGCGCCCGAAGCGCGGGAAGTGCGTGTCGCTCACGACGCCGACGACCGTCATGCGACGGCCGGTTCCTCGTCGAGCGCGGCCCCGAGGGCCGCGAACGCCGAGGCGAGCGCGTAGACGACTGCGGCCACGGCGCGGCGCAGCCGGAAACGGCGAGCTGATGCGTAGTCGCGCGCTACCGCGCGCTGGCGTTCGAGAACCAGCACCGCGAGCAACGCTGCTGAATAGTACACAAAAAAACCTCCGGAAGACGGAGGCTTGCGCAGAACGGACTCGATGAAACGTATCGAGTCAGCCTATCGCGGCCTCCGAAAGCGTGACGAACCGACGCGAACCGATAATGGTTCGCATGCCGGGCATGCCATTGGACGGGTATGCAAGTCGATTCAAAGCGCTCTCCTTTCTATGCACGCAATGCGCGCGTTCGCGCCGTACAGACACCGAGGTTACCATGCCCCTGCGTGCGCCGTCAACCGCGCAGGAGCGGTTAATGTGCGGACCAGCCGCCGTCGATCGGGATCGGAGCACCGGTGATCGAGACGGCGTAGTCACTGCACAGGAACGCGCACAGCGCGCCGACTTCACCGACCTCGATGAAGCGTCGCGTCGGCATCGCGTCGAGAAACGCGCGGGCGAGAGCTTCGTCCTCGCCGATCCCGCCGCCGTACGAACGGGCGAGACCGGCGGCTTGACCACGCACGAGGTCGGTCATCACGGCGCCGGGGCAGATCGCGTTCACCGTGATGCCGTGCTCGGCGCCCTCGAGCGCGGCGGCGCGCGTCAAGCCGATCACGCCGTGCTTCGAGGCGACGTAGGCGGCTTTGTACGGTGACGCCACCAAACCGTGGACGCTCGCAATGTTCACGATCCGCCCGCGCCCGCGGGCGACCAGGTGTTTCCAGACGGCCTTCGTCGCATAGAACACGCCGTCGAGATCGATCGCGCGAACGAAGTCGTACTTTTCATCGGGAAATTCCGCGATCGGCGCGACGTGCTGCACACCGGCATTGTTCACCAGGTGATCGAGCGCGCCGAAGTCGCTCGCCGCCGCGTCGACCGTGGCGCGAACGGCAACCGGATCGCGTACGTCGCAGGCGTATCCGCGAGCCGTCACGCCGTAGTGCGCCGCAATCTCCCGTGCGGTCCGCTCGGCGTTGGTGAGATCGAGGTCGGAGACCGCGACGTGCGAGCCGGTCTGCGCGAGTGCCTCGGCGCAGGCGCGCCCGATGCCGCGCGCACCGCCGGTCACGAAGGTGACCCGCTCGTGGAGATCGATCGCGAACAAGGTCGTCGGTCCTCCTCGCATAAGGAGATTGCTCCGTGGGTAGTTTGGTCCTCTCCGGCGTGGCGCGATCGTTCGGCGACGTTGCCGCCGTGCGCGACATCTCGTTCGAGGTCCCGTCGGGGACCACGTTCGGCCTGTTGGGGCCGAACGGTGCCGGCAAGACGACGACGATGCGGATGATCCTCGGGATCCTCGTCCCCGACCGCGGCAGCGTCGCCTGGAACGGGGCACCGGTCGATCTCGCGACCCGACGGCGCTTCGGCTATCTGCCGGAAGAACGCGGACTCTACGGCAAATTGAAGGTGCGCGAACAGATCGCGTACTTCGGGCGGCTGCACGGCGTGCCGCCGCCGCTCGACCGCAAGCGAGCTGATGCCTGGATCGAGCGCTTGGATCTTGGCGAGTACGCGGACCGCCGGTGCGGCGAGCTCTCCAAAGGCAACCAGCAAAAGGTGCAGATCGCGTGCGCCGCACTGCACGAGCCCGAATTGCTCGTCCTGGACGAGCCGTTCTCGGGGCTCGACCCGGTCAACGCCGAGACGCTCCTCGACGCACTGCGCGGACTCAAGGCCGCGGGCACGACGCTGATCCTCTCCTCGCATCAGATGTGGCAGATCGAGGACCTGTGCGAACGCTTCTGCATCATCGCCGACGGAACGGTGCGTGTCACCGGGACGCTCACCGAACTGCGCGCCGCGTGGCCGACCCGCGTGATCGAGATCGAACCGCCCTCCGGCGCGCTGCGCGCCGCGCTCGACGCCGAGCCGCAGGCGCGCGCGCTGCCGCTCGCCGACCGCGCCGTGCTGGCATATGAGGTGCCGGCCCGCGCCGACGTCGCGGCCATGCTGCGCCGCCTCGTCGCCGCCGGCGACGTGACCCGCTTCGAGCGGGTGGAGCCGCGCCTGAGCGACATCTACATGCGTGCGATCGGAGCTGAAGCGTGAATACCGTCGGCGTCATCTTCAGCGCCGAGTTCGAACGGCGGATCCGCTCCCGAGCGTTTCTCATCGGCACGGTGATCGGGGCACTGGCGATCGGCGCGCTCGCGCTTCTGCCCGGCCTGCTCGGCGGCTTCGCGAGCTCGACGAAGACCATCGTACTGGTCGGCGATCCGGCGCTGACGTCGGCCGCCGCGAAACTGCTCAAGCGCGACTTCTCGATCGTCGCGACGGTGCCGCGCCTCGCGCAGACGCCGACCGTCGCTTACCTCGACGCGCACGGGAAAGCCTCGGCCGTCGCGGTGCTCGAGCGGCGCGGCGACGCGCTTCACGTCGTCGCCTACACGCGCGATCCGGGCGGGATGCGCACGGCCTTCGCGACCGATCTCGCGCCGCTCCAGATCGGGCTTGCGACCGGCACGCCGCCGAGCGAGGTGGCAGCGCACACGAAGATCGCGGTCGAGGAGCACGACGTCAGCGGCCGCTTCGCCGACGCGTCGCAGGCGGTGGCGGCGAAGGGCATCGCCCTGGCCTTCATCGTCCTGCTCTATCTCGCCATCCTGCTCAACGCGCAGTCGATCGTGATGGCGGTCGCCGAAGAGAAAACCAGCCGCATCGCCGAGCTGCTGGTCGCGGCCATCGATCCCGCGCAGCTGCTCTTCGCGAAGATTCTCGCGGCGACGGCGACCAGCTTCGTCCAGCTCGCCGTCTGGATCGGCACGTCGGTGGTCGTCGGAAAAACGGTGGCCGGATTCTTCGCCGACGCGCCGGCCGCCGCCGGCGCCCCGGCCCTCGGCGTCACGGCGCCGGAGATCCTGTGGTTCATCGTCTTCTTCATCATCGGTTTCATCCAATGCGCCGTCATCTTCGCCGCGGCGGGATCGCTGGTGAATCGCAGCGAGGACGTCGGCAGCATCTCCGGTCCGCTCTACATCCCCATCATCGGCGCGTACATCATCGCGCAGTTCGCGCTGCAGTTTCCCAACGCGCCGAACGTCGTGGTCTTCAGCTTCGTCCCGCTGCTCGCGCCGTTCGTGATGTTCACCCGCGTCGTCGTCGGCAGCGTTCCGGCGTGGCAACTCGTCGTGTCGATCTCGATAAACGTGCTGGCCGCCGTCGCGCTGGCATGGTTCAGCGGCCGCGTCTACCGGGTCGGAATGCTCATGTACGGACGGCTCCCCTCACCGCGGCAGATCGTCGCCGCGATGCGCCAGCGGTAGGGCCGGCGGTCACGAGCTTGCCCAGAGCTCTGCTTCCGCTGCTCGCGATCACGTTCGTCGACGTGCTCGGCTTCACGTTGCTGATCCCGATCCTGCCGTTCTATGCCGAACACTTCGGCGCGAATCCGACCACCGTCGGTGCGATCTACTCCACCGTCGCCCTCTGTTCGCTCATCTCTTCGCCGTTCTGGGGCAACTTGAGCGATCGCATCGGGCGCAAAGGCGTGCTGATCGCGGCGCAGGTCTTCGCATTCCTCGGTTTCACGCTGCTCGCTTCGGGGACGGCCTTGTGGACGGTGTTCGCCGCGCGCGCCATCGAAGGTCTCGGCGGCGGCGGGCTCGGCATCACGCAAGCCTACGTCACGGACGTGACGACGCCGCAGCAGCGGGCCCGCGCGTTCGGCTTGATCGGCGCGACGTTCGGCTTGGGCTTTCTGATCGGCCCCGCGCTCGCCGGGGTGCTCGTGCGGTTCGGCTACCACGTCCCGTTCGCGGTCGCGGCCGGCCTCGCGCTGCTGACGATCGTGATGACGCTGACGCTGCTGCCCGAATCGAAAGGCGCCGTCAAGACCGCGCCGACGTTCACCGAGATCCGCTCCTCGCTGCGCTCGCCGCTGCTCGGGCGGTTGATCCTCACCCAGTTCGCGTTCGCGATCGCGTTCACGTCGTGGGTGACGGTGTTCGCGCTCTGGGCCGAACGCGTGCTCGGCTTCGGCCCGCAGCAAACGGCCTTCGTGTTCATCGTGTCGAGCATCGTCGGCATCGTGATGCAGGTGGGCTTCATCGGCCCGCTGGTCGACCGGTTCGGCGAGGGACGCATCGCGCTCGCCGGTCTGTTCTGCGCGCTCGTCGCTTACGCGGGGGTGGGATTCGTCACGGCTCCGCTCGCGGTCTACGCCTTCATCGTGCTGTGGTCGATGGCCGGCGCGCTGATCCGGCCGTCGCTCGGGACGCTGATCTCGGGCGCTGCGCCGCCCGACCAGCGCGGGACGATCCTCAGCGTCAACGACAGCCTCAACAACCTGGCGTTCTTCTTATCGCCGTTCGTCTCGACCACGGTGCTGCGCGTCAACCCGCACTTGACCGGCATCGTGCCGGCCGCGTTCACTTGCGTCGCGCTCGGCATCGGCTTTCGCGTGATGATCGGACCGAGCCCACCGGAAGCGGCGGAAGCGGAAGCAGCCTAGCAGGTTGCTAGACCCGTAACGCAGTGCGTGCCGACCGGCACGCGCTAGTAAACCGTTCAACCGCGCAGCGGCGATCCCCAGCCCGACTGCACGTACGCGCCGTCGACGACGATCGCCGGCACGGTCGGATCCCCGCCGGTGAAGGCGAACATCTCCGCCCGTCGCGCGGCGTCGTTCTGCGCGTCGTACACCGCGTACGGATACTGCCGCGCATCGAAGTGCGCGCGCGCTTGCTCGCAGTACGGACATGTCGGCGAGACGTACATCTCGACCCGATGTCCGGGCTCGAGCCGTTCGAGATCCATATCCCGACTCAACCGGGCGCGGCGCCGGCGAGTTCCGCTTCGGCCGCTCCGATCGCCAGCGTGAGCTCGCGCAGAAACGACGAGGCGTCCATCACGATGCCGAGCGTCTGGTGCGATCCGCGATCGGTCAGCTTGGTCACCGACGAGGGGTTGATGTCGACCGAGACGGTCTTGCACGATGCCGGCAGCAGGTTGCCGACGGCGACCGAGTGCAGCAGCGTGCAGACCATCAGCGCCATCCCGATTTCGGGGACGTACTTGCGCATCGCCCGCTGAGCTTCGACGACGTCGGTGATCACGTCGGGGATCGGACCGTCGTCGCGGATCGAACCGCATAGCACGACCGGGATCTTCTTCTGGTACGCTTCGTACATCACGCCGGCGCGCAGCATTCCGCTCTCGATCGCGGGACGGATGCCGCCGACCGCGCGCAGGCGGTTGACCGTGCGCAAATGGTGGACGTGGCCCTCCTCGGCCGGAAAGGCGTCCTCGAGGTTCACGCCGAGCGACGTACCGAAGAATTGCGACTCCATGTCGTGCACGGCGAGCGCGTTGCCGGCATAGAGCGCGTTGACGTAGCCGTCGCGGATCAAATCGGCGAGGTAGGGGCCGGCCCCGGTGTGGATGATCGCCGGACCGCCGACCAGCAGCACGCGCTTGCCCGACCGCAGCACGGCCAGCAGCTCGCGCGCGATCTCGCCGAGCAGGGCGTGACGGGGCTTCTCGCTCGACACGGCGCTCGCCATGAACTCGAAGACGGCCTTGCGCCGCGCGCGCTGCGGGATCGTCAGCTTCACGCCGCGGTGCCCGACCACGACCGCGTCGCCGGCCTTGACGTCGGAGGGCGGCACGGTCAGCGGGCCGCCCTCGTCGAGCACGATCGCGGAATCCATCTCCGGATTGGCGACCGCGAGCCACGCCCCGTTGACCCGCACGTCGGTCGCGTAGTTGGTCGTCGCATAGAACTGATCGGGCAGCACGCCGTCGGCCGGCGCGAGCTGGATCTCGGCGTCGCCTTCCTCCATGACCTCGGCACCCTGTTCGCGCAGCTTGTCGATCAGCTCGTCGAGATAGTCCGCGTCGTCGGCCTCGATCGCGAGCCGCGCGTACGACGGATCGACCTTGGTGCGGCCCGAGTCGAAGTCTTCGATCACGTACGCCGCGCGCTCGTGGTCGGTCAGGACACCGAGGACACGGTTGAAGATCCCGGAGTCGAGGATGTGTCCGCGCAGCTCGATCCGGCGGACGACCGTCGCGGACGACGAAGCGGATGCCATGGGTCTCGTGTTCGTACCGACGCCGCTGGGCAACCTTCGCGATATCACACTGCGGTCGATCGACACGCTGCGGGCGGCGTCGCTGATCGTCGCCGAGGACTCGCGGGTCGCGCGCCGCCTCTTGAACGCCCTCGAGGTCGGCTCCAAAGAGATCTGGACCTATCACGAGCACAACGCTCGCGCGACGACCGGCGCGATCCTCGAACGCGCCGCGGCCGAGGTCGTCGCGGTGGTGACCGACGCCGGGACGCCGGGGATCAGCGATCCGGGCTCCGAGCTGATCGCGGCCGCCCGCCAGGCCGGGATCGCGGTCGACGTGCTGCCGGGGCCGGCGGCGTTCGTGTGCGCCGCGGTGCTCTCGGGCTTCGACCTGCGGCGGTTCGCCTTCGCCGGGTTTCCGCCGCGCAGCGGATCGTCACGCCGCGCCGCCTTTCGCGCCTCGCTCGGCGAGACGACCGTCTGGTACGAAGCGCCGCACCGCATCCGTGCTTCCTTAGGAGACCTGGGGGCGGTGGCGCCGGAACGGCGCGTCTTCCTGGTGCGCGAGCTGACCAAGCTGCACGAACAGCAGATCCTCGGGACGCCGGCTGAAGTCGAGGCGGCGATCGCCGACCCGGTCCGCGGCGAGTTCGCGTTCGTCGTGGAAGGCGCGGAACCGGAGCCGCGAGAGCGTGAGCCCGCAGCGGCGGAGGAGATCGACGCGGCGATCGACGCGATGCTGGCCGAGGGACTCAGCACCTCCGCGATCGCGAAGCAGATGACGGAAGCAGGGCACGGCGAGCGCCGCCACCTCTACGCGCGGGTTTCGGAGCGCCGGGTCAGGCCTCCAGAATAGCGCCGACGTCGAGCACGAAGCCGGGCATCACCGGGTCGCAGTCGACCTGAGCAACGTCGCCGAGGGCCGCGTGCACGTCGTCCCGCCAGACGTCGACGGCCCGCCGATAGGGGTCGATCAGGACGACCAAGCGACTTCCCTGCCGCGCGAACGCGGCGGCCTTGGCAAGCTGCTGCTCGCGCGAGTCGGTCTTGGAGACGATCTCGAACGCCGCGTCGGGAGCGCCTCGGAAGTACTTCTCGCTCTCGGCCGGCGTGAGGCACTCCCAGCGTTCGGCGCTCACGTACGAACCGTCGGGACCGAAGAGCGACGTGTCCGGCAGTACGAAGCCGGCGGAGGAGTCGAAGACTTTCCCCCGCCGAACGGAGCGTTGCCAATCGCGCAACTGGCCGGAAAGCTCGATGTTGCGCGCGCTCCCCCGCGCGCCGTTCGGGCTCACGAAGAGCGCCCCGTCGGCGAGACGCTCGACGCGGTATCCGGGGTTGCGTTCATGCAGGGCCAGCATCTCCTCGTCGGTCGGCGGGGAGAGCGGCCGGAAGGTGACGGACATCGGAACTCCTCGCCGCGAGTCTATCACGCCGCCGCGGGGATGCCGCAAGCGACGCGGCGACGAAAGGCCCAGGTCGTGTCCTCCCGCGCCTTCTACGTCACCACGCCCATCTATTACATCAGTGGGACGCCGCACATCGGTCACGCCTACACGTCGGTCGCGGCGGACATCCTCGCGCGCACGGCGCGCGCGCACGGGCCCGCGCGCGCGCTGACCGGGACCGACGAACACGGCCAGAAGGTCGCCGAGGCCGCCGCGGCGGCCGGGATGACGCCGCAGGCATACGTCGATTCGCTCGCTCCGAAGTGGCGCGAGCTCGCGCCGGCATTCGACGCCAAGTTCGACGACTTCATCCGCACGACCGAGCCGCGGCACGCGCGCGCCAGCCTGGCCCTGTTCGAACGGATGCGCGCGAACGGCGACGTGTACGAAGGCGTGTACGAAGGCTGGTACTGCACCAACGACGAGACGTTCTGGCCCGAAGCGAAACTGATCGACGGACGCTGTCCGAATCCGGAATGCCGCCGTCCGGTGCAGTGGCTCTCCGAGAAGAACTGGTTCTTCCGGCTCTCGGCCTATCGCGACCGGCTGCTCGAGCACTTTCGCGCCAACCCCGAATTCTTGCGGCCGCAGCCGCGCTACAACGAGATGATGGTGCTGCTCGAGAACGGGCTCGAAGATCTCTCGATCTCGCGCTCGTCGTTCGATTGGGGGATCCCGCTGCCGGGCGGCGGCGTGATCTACGTGTGGTTCGACGCGCTCATCAACTACATCAGCGCGCTCGGCTGGCCCGACGATCCGCACGGCCTCTACGCCGAGTTCTGGCCGGGAACGCACCTGATCGGCAAGGAGATCGCGCGCTTCCATTCGATCATCTGGCCGGCGATGCTGTGGTCGGCGGGGCTGCCCGAACCCGAGCGGGTCTTCGCACACGGCTGGATCACCGTCGAGGGCGCGAAGATGTCCAAGAGCCTCGGCAACGTAATCGAACCGTTCGCGCTGATCGGCGAATTCGGCGCCGATTCGGTGCGCTATTTCCTTTTTCGCGAAGCGCCGTTCGGCAGCGATTTCTCGATCTCGCTCGAGAAGCTGCGCCAGCGCCACAACAGCGACCTCGGCAACGATCTGGGCAACTTGCTGCGCCGGTCGCTGGCCATGCTGCAGAAGTATCGCGACGGCCTCGTCCCCGAACCGAGTGAGGGCGCAGTCCAAGAACGCGTCGCGGACCTTCCGGCGCTGGTGCGCGACCACGTCATGGCGCTGCGCTTTCGCGAAGCGCTGGACGAGATCTGGACGTTGGTGACCGCGCTCAATCGCGCGATCGACGAACAGAAGCCGTGGGAACTCTACAAGCAGGGCCGCGGCAACGAGCTCGACGCGCTGCTCTACGATCTGTGCGAAGGGCTGCGCTTCCTGAGCGTCCTGTTGTTCCCGTTCATGCCCGCGAAGGCAACGGAGATGTGGGAGCAGCTGGGCTTGAGCGGAACACCCGAAGTGCGCTGGAGCGAGGAACTGCAGTGGGGCCGGCTCGCCGCCGGCACGCAGACCGCGCCCGGGGCCGCACTCTTCCCGCGCATCGAAGCGCCGCCCGCGGAGGACAAATCGGCATGAGCGTGACGACTCGCACCAGCGCCCGGCTCGCGCGCACCGGCGCGAACGACGGGCTCCACCGCACCGGGATCGCGCTGCGCGGCGTCGTGGCGCTCGCGCTCGGCTGCTACGCGCTGTACCGCCCCGGCATCACCACCGCGCTGATCTTCGCCTTCGCGGTCTTCGCGATCGTCGACGGCATGGTACGCATCATCGTCGCCCTGCGCTCGACCGGGGGCGACAGAGCGTGGCTGCTGCACGCGCTCGAAGGCGTGGTCGGGATCGGCCTGGGCGTCGCCGTGTTCCGCGTCGCCCGCAGCGTGATCGGGCTGACCTGGACGGTTGCGGAATGGGCGTTCGCGATCGGCGCGATCACGATCGTCTTCGCCGCCGTCACCTGGCGTCGCCTCAAAGACGCGTGGCTGTGGCTGCTCGGCGGGATCCTCGCGATCGCGCTCGGCGTCGCGCTGTTGTGGGTGACGTTCGGCGGACTGCTCGCACCCGGAATCGCGCTCGGCATCTTCGCGCTGATCTACGGCGTTCTCTCGCTGGTCATCGCGGTGCGCTCGCACCACAACTGACGTCGCCCGCTACGGCGGCTTGCCGTAGGAGGGTTCGCCGCGATCGATCTCCGCGTTGATGATCGAGGTGCATTGCGGCCGGAAGAACGCGCACACCGTGCGCGAGAGCGCGAAGTTGGTCGGCAGCGTGAACCCGGCGGGAGGATCCTGCGCCGGGAAGGTCATCGTTCCGTTGGGATTGTCGTGATAATCGAACGGATCTTTGTGCGGTGCGAAATAGAACGGCCACGGAAACGAGACCTGTTCGAAGAAACCGTCCGTATAGTGCACCAGGCACCGGATGTAGTGGCCGCGCATGCGTCCGACCATCATCGGACCTTGGATGGAGACGCAGTCGCCGTCGCCCGAGATGAACATCTTCGCGCGGACCTCTTGCGGCGTTCCCGCCAAGATTTGGTCGTACCGGCGCCGGTCCGTTGACGGCAGCTCGCGCTGCGCGCGCACGTCGGAGGCCGCGCCGCGCTGCTGGGGACCTTCGCTGACCGCGCGCTGGGCCGCGGCGATCGCGCGGCTGAACTGCGCGTCGAGCGCGGCGATCTGCTGCGGCGAGAACGCGTTGCGGTTCGGTTGGGGAGGCAAGGGCACCGGCCGCTGCGCGACCTGCCGGTGAACGACCGCGCGTTGGACGGGCGCGGGTCGCGGCTTCGCGAGAGCGACCGGCTTCGCGGTAGAAATCTCCGGCAGCGTCGGCATCACGACCGGGTGCGCGGCGGGCTCGGGCCGCGGCTGCTGCCGGGCGGCCCGGGGCGAGCGCGCTCGCTGCGAGGGGTGCGGGACGACGCGGTGCTCGATCGTGATCGCGTCGGAGTAGGAGACGCCCTCGGGGGCCTGGCGGGCCTGCGTCGGCGATTTCGCGAGGACCTCGCGCACGAAGAATCCCCAGATGGCGCCGCCGACGAGATGGAAGAGGATCGAGAGAATTACCGCAACGACCAGGACGCGGCGGCCGGTCCGGTACGCGGGCTCGGGGAAGAGGTGCACGAGAGGCCTAAGGTTTCACCATGATCGACACGCATGCCCACGTGCACGACCGCGCGTTCGACGAGGACCGCGCCGCCATGCTCGAGCGGGCACGCCTCGCCGGTGTCGAGGCGATCGTGACGGTTGGGTGTGACGTCGAGGATAGCCGCCGAGCCTGCGAGGCGGCTGAGGCCTTCGGCCTTGCGGCGACGATCGGGATCCACCCCCACGAAGCGAAGGACGCCCCCGCCGACCTGGCCGCCGTCTTCGACGGGCTGCGCGCGCAGTTCGGCGCGCGCGTCGTCGCGGTCGGTGAGACGGGGCTCGACTATCACTACGACCACAGCCCGCGCGACGTGCAGCGCGCCGTCTTCGCCGCGCAGCTCGCCTACGCGCGCGAACGCGAGATGCCGCTGGTGTTTCACCAGCGCGAAGCGCACGACGATTTCGTCGCCGCGCTGCGCGCGGGGTACGATTCCGGCGCGCAGCGCGGCATCGTGCACTGCTTCACCGGGACGCCGGAGGAGGCGCAGCTCTTCGCAGGCGAGTTCGGCCTGCTGCTGGGAATCGGCGGCGTGGTGACGTTCAAGACCGCGCAGCCGCTGCGCGACGCGGTGAAGGCGGCCGGCTTGGACGCGATCGTACTCGAAACGGATTGCCCGTATCTGGCGCCGATTCCGCACCGCGGGAAACGCAACGAACCGGCCTACCTGGCCGACACGGCGCAGGTCGTCGCCGGGGTGCTCGGGGTCGACGTGGCAACGGTCCTCGCCCGCGCGGATGCGAACGCGCGACGCATCTTCGGCCTGAAGCAGGCTGCGTGATCCGCCGGCCGCCGTGCCGAACCTCAACGGTGCAAAGGCTCGACCCATCCTGAGACGGCCGACGCCAGCCCGAGGATCGAGACCACCGTGCCGTTGGCGAGCGCCGTCGCTCCACGCACGACCCATGATGGCCCCATGCGACACCGTTGCTCTGCACGGCGACCCCTTGCCTTCCCCCGCAGGGTTTCGTGGGAAGTGCGGAGTGGATCGAGGGCCGGCCGCCGAACAGCCCCGGTCGACCTGACCATGGATAAGGCACTCTACGTCCGCGAGATGTTCGCGGCGATCGCTCCGCGGTACGACCGCGCGAATCGGCTGCTCACGGCGGGCGTCGACGAGGCGTGGCGTAAGCGCGCCGTGACGGAGCTCGCCGCCCCCGGCGGCGGCCGGATCGTGGACCTCTGCTGCGGCACCGGCGATCTGGTCTTCCACCTGCTCCGAACCGACCCGTCGATGCACGTCGTCGGGGTCGACTTCACCCCGCCGATGCTGGACGGCGCGCGCAGCCGGGCCGGCCGCGAGGATCCCGCGTCGCGCGCGACGTTCGTGGAGGGCGACGTGACCCGCTTGCCGTTCGGCGACGCCGAGTTCGACGGCGCGACGATGGGCTTCTCGATGCGCAACGTGGTCGACATCGTGGCGACCTTGAAGGAAGCGCGCCGCGTCCTGCGGCCGGGTTCGCGTTTCGTGAACCTCGACGTCACCAAGCCGCCGAACCCGCTCGTGCGCCGCCTCTTCGGATTCTATTTCTACAACCTGGTGCCGCTGATCGGCGGCCTGGTGGGCGGCTCGAAAACGGCGTACCGCTATCTGCCGAACTCGCTGACGAACTTCCCCGACGCCGACGGCCTCGCCGACCGCTTCCGCAGCGCCGGATTCCGCGACGTCCGCTACATCCGCCTCGGCGCCGGCGCCATCGCCGTGCACGTGGGCGTCGCATAACGATGCTCGAACGCCAGGCGCCCGAGCGCGATTTGTACGCGTTGATCGAGGACTATTTCCGGGCATCGTTCGCAACCGACAACGCGTTGATCACCGAGGCGGTGCGGCGGATGCTCGATGCGGGAGGGAAACGGCTGCGCCCGCGGTTCACGCTCCTCGCCGCCGAGGCGGTGGGCGGAAACGCGGAGCCGCACCTGCGACTGGCCGCCTTCATGGAATTGATCCACGTCGCGACGCTGATCCACGACGACGTGGTCGACAACGCCGAGACGCGGCGCGGCGTGAACGCGACGGCCGTCGATTTCGGGAACCGTATCAGCGTGCTCGCCGGCGACTACCTCTTCGCCTGGATCTTCAAGAACCTCACCGCCGACTATTCGCACCCGATCCCGCACATTCTGAGCGCTACGCTCGCCGACATCACCGACGGCGAGGTGCTGCAGCTGCGCGCGCTCGGCAACCTCGCGACGACGCTCGCCGAGTACGTCGAGGTCGCGGCGAAGAAAACCGCCTCGCTGTTCGCCGCTTCGGCCGAATGCGGCGCGCTGGCGGCCGGCGGTTCGCCGTTCGCCGTCAAGGCGCTGCGCGACTTCGGCACCGCCTACGGGATCGCGTTCCAGATGCGCGACGACCTGCTCGACCTCACCGCCGACGAGGCGACGCTCGGCAAACCGGTCGGCAACGACCTGCGCGAACGCAAGATGACCGTCCCCCTGGTTCTCTCGCTCGAGGGGGCGGATCGGGATTTTCGCGCCGACGTCGAACGGTTCTTCGAGGAGGACGATGACACGCGCGAGCGGATCGCGGGTATCGTCACCGGGATCCGCGCCAATGACGGCCTGAGCAAGACGGAAGCGGCCCTCGCCGGCTACGTCGAACGAGCAAAAGCGTCGCTCGCACCGCTCGGGAACGCCCCAGCCCGCTCCGAACTCGTCGCGCTCGCCGACGCCTTACTCTGAAAACCGGAGAACCCTATGCTCGGAACCACCGAAATCGCTCTCATCGTCGGCGCCGCAATCCTGCTCTTCGGCGTCGACAAGCTGCCGAAGCTGGCCCGCAGCGCCGGTCAAGCGAAAAAAGAATTCATGGTCGGCCAAGCCGAGGCCGACATCGCCGCGGAACGCACGCGCGAGGAAGCACGCAAGCGCGCCGAGGTCGTGGCGGCCGAAGCGGCGACCGCGCCCAACGGCGTCGGCCAGCCAACGGCCGTCCCGGATCCGCTGACCGGCGGTCCGCCGCCCACGACAATCGCCCCGCCGAGGCCCTGATCGAAGGTGCTCGCCGAGCGCTCGACGCGCGAGCGCGAGCCTGAGGTGGATTGGGACCAGAAGGAGATGCCGTTCACGGAGCACCTGCGGGAGCTCCGGAACCGGCTGGCAATCTGCGTCGCGACCGTCCTCGGGTTGGCGGTCGTGCTGCTCTGGCCGTGCCAGCAAGCCATTCGGCCGCTGGTGCGTTTGTATTTCGGCGACAAAATCGTCCTGCACGCCTTCGGCCCCGCCGACGCGGTGTGGGCGATCTTCAAATTCGCGATCTACGGCGCGATCGTGCTCGGCCTGCCGGTCCTGCTGTATCAGATCTGGATGTTCGTGGTCCCCGCGGTGCACCCGAAGACCCGCCGGGCCGTCTACTCCTACGTCCTGCCGTCGTTCTTGCTGGCGCTGCTGGGCATCGCGTTCGCGCACTTCCTGGTCATCCCGCGGGTCATCGGCGCGCTGATCCAGATCACCAACACGATCGCCGACCCGACGTTCGGCATCGAGTCGACCGTCAACCTGATCCTGCTGCTGTTCCTGGCGTTCGCGCTGGTGTTTCAGACGCCGGTGGTCATGCTGCTGATGGCCCGCATCGGCCTCGTGAACACGGTGATGCTGCGCAAGTACCGGCGCTACATCGTCTTCGGGATGCTGCTCGCCGGCGGCGTCCTGGCCCCTGACGGCAGCCCGGTCACCATGCTGCTGATCGCCTCGCCGATGTACGTCCTGTTCGAGGCCTCGATCTGGCTGATCGTCTTGATGGAGCGCAGGTGGAAGCGCGACGCGGCGTTGGAGTCGTAGCGCTCACGGCGCTCGGCCCGCTGCGGGAAGCGTGGGCCGACCTCGTGCGTACGTTCGCCAACGTGACGTTCGGCGTCACGCTGCTCGGCGTGTGGGCCTTTCTTACCTTGATCGGCGTCGTGCTCGAGCAAGGGAAAGATCCGTCGTTTTACGCCGCCAACTACGCGCCGCCGATCGCACGGCTCATCGCGCGGCTCGACCTCGCCAACATCTATCACAGCGCCGCATACCTGGGCGTGCTGGGATTGATCTTGTGCTCGATGGCGGCGGCGACGTTCACCAAAGTGATACCGCGCCGCATCCCGCGTCTGGGACCCGTCAAGGTCGACGCGATCCCGCTGCACGCGAAGGTCGTCGTCGCCGGCGACGTCGAGACGGCTCGTGAACGGATCGCGGCGTTCTTCGCGCAACGTGGCTGGCAGGTGCGCAAGCGCGCGTTCGGCGGCGACGAGTGGACGTTCGCGGACAAGAACAATTGGGCGCGCCGCGGCGTGCTCGTCGCGCACGTCGGCTTTCTGATCATCGCGATCGGCACGACGATCTACTGGGCCAAGGGCTACAGCGGCCAGTTCGCCGTGCTCAGCGGTGAGACGGCGACGATCCCCGAGAACGGCGCGAAGGTCGATCTGCGGCGCTTCGCCTATCGCATCGACCCGATCACGACGAAGGCCGGCATCGTCTACCAGCCGATCGACTACGTCTCCGACGCCAAGGTCACGGGCAAGGACGGCGTCACGCGCGATGCCGTGATTCGCGTGAACCAGCCGTACGACGTCGACGGCACGCTGATCTATCAGGCGACGTACGGTTTCGCGATCGACTTCCGGCTCACCAAAGACGGCCGGCCCGTTCCCGGCAGCCCCGACCATCCGCTCAAGGAAGGCGAAGGCTTTCCGATCGACGGCACGACGCGGGCGATCCAGTACACGCGTTTCGTCGGCACGATCGACCGCGCGACCGGCCAACCGGCAGCGGATCCGCGGCCGAACGACCCCGGAATCGTCATCCAGGCGTTTGACGGCGAGCGTGCCGTCGGCAGCGCCCTCGTGCCGCTCGGCCAGACGGTCGAACTCGGCGCGGGCTTCGCCCTCACGCCGGTCCGCTACGTCCTCTACTCCGGCTTCCAGTACCGCAACGACCCCGGGATGCTCGTCGTCGGGCTCGGCGCGTTCGTCCTGCTGACCGGCCTGTGCATCTCGATGTACTTCTTGCCGGCCCGGCTGTTCGTCATCGCCCGCCCGGTCCCGGGCGGCACCGAGGTGGGGCTCGCGGCGACGACCGTGAAGGGCTACGATGTGTTCGAGGACCGCTTCCGGGAAATCGTCGACGCGCTCCATCGGACGCAACCGCTCGCGGACGTCACCGAAGTCACACCCGCCCCGGCGCTCGGAACGGTATAAGGAGAGGTATGGACCCGACCAGAGAGCTGCTCGACCAAACGCTGCTGCGCATCGGGATCGCTTCGTACGTCACGGGCGCCCTGGTGCTGTTCGGCTACTTCCTCCTGCGCACGCCGTTGCTGCGCGCCATCGGCATGCCGCTCGCGATCCTCGGCTGCGCGGCACAGTTCGTCGAACTCGGCACGCGCTGGTGGATGACGGGCGTATGGCCGCTGACGAACCTGTACGGCTCGCTTTCGCTCTTCAGCGCAGTCGCCGTCACGATCTTCCTCATCTTCGCGTATCGTTACGACTTCGCGCTGATCGGCGGTCCGGTACTCGCGGTGGCGGCGATCGCGTTCAGCTACGCGACGACGTGGAACGAGGGGTACATGCCGGCGGTGCCGGCGCTGCAATCGTACTGGATCAAGATCCACGTGCCGATCGTCATCACGGCGTACGCCTCGTTCATGGTCGCAGCGTGCGTGTCGCTGCTCTATCTGTTCAAGGCCGCGGCGGAACGGCGGTACGAGACGCGCGGCACCACGCTGCGCGGCGTCGTCGCCGCGCCCGCCGGCGGCACGATGGACGTCTCGCTCAGCACCACTGCCTACGCCGCGCCGCCGCCGGGAATCGTCCGCATCGACACGCCCGCGATCGCGCAAGCGGCAGCCGCGGGGGACGCTGCCGCGCAATGGCTGGCAGGACTACCGTCGCTGGCGCGTCTCGACGTCATACAGTATCGCGTCATCGCGGTCGGCCTGCCGCTCCTCTCGCTCGGCATCATCACCGGCGCGATGTGGGCGAAAGAAGCATGGGGTGCCTACTGGCAGTGGGACCCCAAAGAAACGGCCGCGCTGATCTCATGGATCGTGTACGCGATGTTCATGCATCTGCACACGCGCCCCGAGTGGCGCGGAACGAAGACGGCCTGGATCAGCGTCATCGGCTTCGCCTCGATCGTCTTCTGCTACCTCGGCGTCAACATCTGGATCAGCGGCCTGCACTCCTATAAGATGTAGCGCTCTCCGCCTCACCCTGAGACGGCAGGAGGCGGCGAACGCCGGTCGATGACGAGGTTTGCGGCCCACAGGACGAAGGTGAGCGCGAGTGCGATCGTTTCGACGATGCCGAAGCGGACGCGCAGCGGGGTGAAGTCGTAGAGCAGCGCGAGGCCGACGTCGGCGAGCACGAACATGCGCGTGATCGGCCACGTTCGAGTCACGAAGACGAGGTAGGCGAAGATCAGCGCGAAGATCGTCTGCACGCGACGTCTTGTGTTACGTCGTGGTGCCGCGGGCCTGGGGTTCGGGGAAAATGGTCATCTGCGGCAGCGGCGTCGCGGGCGCTCCGAGCGCAGGATCGTCGAAGATGGCCTTCGCTTGGGGCGGCAGGTCCGGCAGGTGCTTCAAGAAGTACGTGAGCTGCCAAATCTGCTTCTCGTCGAGCGTCATGTCGTAGGCCGGCATTGCCGTCATGCGGATGCCGTGCTCGACTTTCCAGTAGATGACGCCTTCCGGATCGTCGTCGACGCCGTGTTTGGCAAACTGCGGCGCCTTGACCTCGAGCCCGCGCGCGATCGCGCTCGGCGTGCCGTGCCCGGTCCCGTGACAGACGGCGCAGTTCTGCACGTACAGGTTCGCGCCGGCGACGAAGTCGGTTTCGGACGGCGGCCCGTACGGATAGGGCGGCATGGGTTTTTCGCGATCGATCGTCGCCTCGAGCGAGGTGCGCGCGAGCCACGTCTCGAGTTTGCCGGGCGGGACGTCCTGCCGAGCCATGACCGAGCCGGTCTTGACGGCACCGAACGCAACCAGGCCCAGCAGCAAGAACGCGACGACAAAGCCGAAGAGAAAAGGGCGCATAAACGCCCTGATTCTCCACGATGCCGGGAAGCATCACCTGCCGACGATCGCAACGGTTCGCGCTGCGGAACGGGTCTGATAGGCTAATGGCCATCGCACCACCGCCCGCGAAGACCCTTGAAGAGCTGCAGTTCGCAAATTCGTTCGCGGCGCTTGGTGATGCGTTCTCGGAGTCGCGTTCGCCGAAGGGTATTCCGAACGCGCGCCTAGTCGCGTTCAGCCCCGCCGCCGCCGAGCTGATCGATCTGCGCCCCGGCGAAGAACGGCGCCCCGAGTTCCTCGCGTTGGCGAGCGGCAACGCACTGGTGCGCGGAATGGAACCGGTCGCGGCGATGTACGGCGGCCACCAATTCGGCGTGTGGGCCGGCCAGCTCGGCGACGGCCGTGCGATCTTGCTCGGCGAAGTGCACTCCTCGAGCCGCGCGCAAGGCGCCGGGTGCTGGGAACTGCAGATCAAAGGCGGCGGGATGACGGCGTTCTCGCGCTTCGCCGACGGCCGCGCGGTCGTGCGTTCCACGGTGCGCGAATTTCTTGCCAGCGAAGCGATGGACGCGCTCGGCATCCCCACCACGCGCGCGCTCGCCATGACGGCCGGCGACGAACCGGTGCTGCGCGAGCGAATCGAACGCGCGGCGACAATCATTCGCGTCGCGCCGAGCTTCGTGCGTTTCGGGTCGTTCGAGATCTTTCACTACCGCAAGCAGTTCGACGCGGTGAAGACGCTCGCCGACTACACGATCGAACGCTATTTTCCGCAGATCACCCACCCCGACGAGCGGGTGCGCTACGCGCGCTTTCTCGAGGCGGTCGTCGACCGCACCGCGATGCTGATGGCCCAGTGGCAGGCGGTCGGTTTCGCGCACGGCGTGATGAACACCGACAACTTTTCGATTCTGGGCCTGACCCTCGATTACGGTCCGTACGGTTTCATCGAAGCCTACGATCCCGGCTTCATCTGCAACCACACCGACGAGGGCGGACGCTACGCGTTCGACCGCCAGCCCACGGTAGGATTCTGGAACTGCCACGCGCTCGCCGCCGCGCTCTCGTCACTGATCACGGAAGACGATCGGAAAGCCGCCCTCGCGCGGTACGAGCCGGCGTTCTGGACGACGTACCTGGTGCGCATGAACGCGAAGCTCGGCTTGCTCGAATCCGCCGACGGCAACGTCGCTCTGGTGGAAGACGTCGTCACGCTGTTGGCCCAGCGGCGAGTCGACTGGACGAACTTCTGGCGCGCGCTCTCTCACGACGACGCGAGCGCCCTCGCACTGCTCGGCGAAGACGAAACGTCGCGCGCGTGGTTCGCTCGGTACCGCGCGCACGCCGCGCTCGACCCGCGCGACGACGCGAAGCGGCGGATCGCGATGCGCGCCGCGAATCCGAAATTCGTGCTGCGCAACTGGATCGCGCAGCAGGCGATCGAGGCCTGCGAAGCCGGCGACGATGCCGTCGTGCGCGCCGCCTACGACGTGCTGCGCGCGCCGTACGACGAGCACCCGGAACACAACGCGTGGGCGAATCCCGCGCCTCCGGAATACGCCCACCTCGAGGTCAGCTGCTCGTCGTAACCCGGCCCCGGGGGTAGCCCCATCGTGGCGCCCAGCGCTCCACTATATTGACGTGCGCCGATCCAGGTGGTAATATCGATATATGTCAATGCAACGCTGCTGCCCGCCGGCAAGGGTCGATCAGGCGGAGCGCACCGCGGACGCTTCGCTTTTCAAGGTGCTCGCCGACCCGCACCGGCTCACGATGCTCGCAACGCTCGCGCGTGCCGAGGACGAGGTCTGCGTCTGCGACTTCACGGACGCGCTTCCGCTCGAACAACCCACCGTCTCGCACCACCTGAAGATCTTGCGCGATGCGCGGCTCGTGACGTGCGAGCGCCGAGGCACGTGGGTCTACTACCGGATCGCCCCAGATGCACGCGATCGCATCGGTGCCATCCTGCAATCCGTAATCCCGGAGAAGGTCCTCGTATGAAGATGCACCTCAACCTCGCGACGCGCGACCTCGACGCCAGCGTCGCATTCTACTCGACGCTGCTCGACGCGCAGCCCGCCAAGAAGCTCGACGACTACGCCCTGTTCATCACCGAGCAGCCGGGACTCGAGCTCGCGCTCGATCTCGACGGCGGCGCGCAGGCCGGTCACGGTCAGCACTTCGGCATCGTCGTCGAGTCGGCGGACGCCGTCGACGCGCAGGTCGCGCGCCTGCAGAGCGCCGGCTACGCGGTGGACGTCGAACGCGAAGAGACGTGCTGCTACGCGAAGCAGACCAAAGTGTGGGCGAGCGATCCGGAAGGGCGTCGCTGGGAGACGTACGTCGTGCACGAGGACACCGAGGCGCGCGACGACGCCGAGGCGACGTGCTGCTCGTAAGGAAGCTCCTCGGCCGAGTATCGTCGTTGGGCCGGGTGACGTTCTGCGAGTCTTGCGGCGAAGTGTGCAGCCCCCTCTGCGCCGCCGACGCGCGCCGCGAACGGAGTGCCGTCGCGTTCAATTTCGGCAGATAGCATGCTGCTCATTTCACGCGTCGCCCGTGCGATGCTGCTCCGCCGTCCGGTGCAGCGTCGGCTTTCCACGCTCGACCGGTACCTGACCGGGTGGATCGTCGCCGCGATGCTCGTGGGCGTAGCGCTCGGCGCCATGAACGTGCGCGTCCCGGCGATCATCGTGCCGCTGGGGCTCATCGCAATGATGTATCCGCCGTTCGCGCGAGTCCGTTACGACGCGCTGCCGGCTGTCCTGCGCGATCTCCGACTCCTCGGGCTGTCCATCGTCCAAAACTGGATCATCGGTCCGCTGCTGATGTTCGCGCTCGCGGCGCTGTGCCTGCCGCACCATCCGGACTACTTCGCCGGTCTCGTGCTCATCGGGCTCGCGCGGTGCATCGCAATGGTCGTGGTCTGGAACGAAATCGCCCGCGGCGATCGAGAATACACGGCGGCGCTCGTCGCCCTCAACTCGATCTTCCAAATCGTTGCCTACGGCGCGCTCGCTTACGTCTTCGTGACCGTGCTTCCGCCGCTCGTGGGGCTGCCCTCGCTCGCCGTGCACCTCACGATCGCGCAGGTTGCGGCCAACGTGGGACTCTACCTGGGCGTCCCGTTCGCGGCAGGTGCTTTGACCCGCGCGCTCGTGCGTCCGCGCGTCGGTGTGGCGGCATACGACGACGGCTTCGTCCCGCGGATCGCGCCGCTGACCCTCCTCGCCCTGCTCGTCACGATCGTAGCGATGTTTTCGCTCCAAGGTGCGCGCATCATCGCCCATCCCCTCGACGTCGTGCTGGTCGCGCTGCCGCTCGTCTTGTACTTCGTCATCATGTTCGCGCTCGCGTTCGTGATGGGACGCGGCATCCGAGCGAGCTACGAGCGGACTGTCGCCCTGGCCCTTACCGCCGCGAGCAACAACTTCGAGCTTGCGATCGCCGTTTGCGTCGCGCTTTTCGGCATCGACTCCGGCGAAGCGTTCGCGGCCGTAGTCGGCCCGCTCATCGAGGTGCCCGTCATGCTCGTCCTGGTTCGTGTCGCCCTGGCCATGCGGGCAAGCTTCGAGTCGCAGGGCGCCTCTGAGATCGCTGCGTGAAAACCGCCCTCTTCGTTTGCATCCACAACAGCGCCCGAAGCCAGATGGCCGAGGCGTTCGTGAACGAGCGGCACGGTGACCGGTCGCGATGCGCGAGCTCGGCATGGACATCAGCGGCAATCGATCGAAGTCGGTGAGCGACCGGGACATCCGCTCGCGGGAATACGACTACGTCGTCACGGTCTGTGACGAATCGAGCGCTCATTCGTGCCCCATCTACCCGACGCGCGGTGACCGCCTGCATTGGTCCTTCGCGGATCCATCATCGTTCACCGGTGCGGCTGAGGAACGACTGGCACGCACGCGCCAGGTCCGCGATGCGATCGCGCAACGCGTCGATGCTTGGGCCAGTTCGCTGACGAGATAAGGGAACGGGCGATGCCGGTCATTTCAGCAGCCATCGAAACGCGGACCGAAAGACTTCCTTGCCCTCATTCTCGACGACTGCACCGTGGCCGACGATGATGCGGTGGAAATTCCACTCGAGAATGCGTTTGATCGAGACACGAAAGCTGCGACGATCGAGAATAAAAGGCCGGTACAGACGAGCGAATCGACAGCCCGGAACGGGGCCGATGACGATCGGAGCGAGGATCTTCGTGAGGCCCCGATCGTTCTCATCAAGATTGAAAAGCAAATCCGCGACGATGAGCGAGCCGCTAGCGCGGTGATAGAATGCGACCTCGTCGAGGAAGAGTCCGATGCCCTCGACGTGGTGCCCTTCGAGATCGTGCGCCCACAGTGATGGCGTCGCATTCGTGAGAACGCCGGTGAAGGGCAACGATCGGCCCAATCGTACCAGCGTAGGCGCTCCGTAGAGTGCTGCCTCGGGGAAGACGCGCAGCCAGTCGCTTAGATAGAGATCGTGCCACCAGCTCGGAGCAACGATCGCGGTAACGGGGCCGATCTCTTGGAGTTCGTGGGCGAGTTCGGCCGTACGGGCCGCCGGTGAGTGAACGAGCACACCGCCCTCGGCAAGGCGGATGACGGTCATGCGATGCCGCAACGGCAGGCCGCCGAATCGAATGAATTGCTCGAAGGTCCAGATCGAATCACCGAGTTGTTGAAGCATGCGCCTCCACTCCAAGACCCTTGACCGGACCGCCGGTTACACGTTAGCATAGTTCGTGACGAACGATCTCGACGAGCTTGCCGTCGAAGTCGCGCGTCTGTACCCCGCGGTCTATCGGCGCTTTCACCTCGAGCATCGCCAGAAGCTGCCCGGCACCGACATCACCCCGCGCATGCTGTGGATCTTGCAGCACCTCGCGGCGGTGGGACCGTCGACGCTCGGTGAGCTGAGCGAGGCGCTCGGGACGAAGAAGTCGACGGCGACCGAACTGGTTGATCGTCTCGAGACGAAAGGCTGCGTGGGACGGATGCGCGACGACCGCGACGCGCGCCGGGTGTTCGTCGGATTGACCCGCGCAGGCGAACGGCACGCACGCCGGCCGCCGAGCGTCTTGGCCGGCGATGCGTTGCGCGCCGCACTCGCGCGCATGACGGCGGACGAACTCCGCGCGCTCGTCCGAGGACTTCGCGCGCTCGTGCGCGCGGGCGAGGAGATCGAGCGATGAGGCGCTGCGGAAGCTGCGGCTACGAAATGAACGGCCCCGAGGATCACGCTCCCGGCGACGCGCACAGCGCGCACTGCCGCTACTGCAGCAAGCACGACGGCACGCTGCACGACTTTGAGGAACCGCTCGCGTTGCTGCGCGGCGTGCGGGTCGTCGGCGAGGCGCTCTGCTTTCGCACCGGCACCGACGAGGTCGCGCTCGTGGTGGGGAAGGCTGCGCCGCGCTGGGCCGCCGCGCACGCCGATCCGGACCTCATCGCCGCCCGTCTCGACGACGCGGGCGAGCTCGCGCGGGTCGCGACCGCGCACGCGGCGACCTTGGACCGCGGCGTTCCGCTATGGGTCGTCCCACGGCGCGCCGCTCGGGGAGACCGCGGTGCGCGCCGCCTTGCGCGAGCGCGGTCTGATCGACCTCAAAGTGGCCTCGGTGTCGGCGACGTCGAGCGCGCTGAAGTTCGCGCGCCCCCGCGCCCCAAAGGTCCCGAGTTAAGGATTTCACACGCGCTCGGCCGAGGACGCCGGACCCGTGGGCGGGAACGCCGCCGCGATGGAACGGCCCGGTGAGATTCGACTGCTGGTTCGCGGGATCGCCAAAGGCGTCGAGGTGAGCCGCATCGCGGAGCTCTTCGCGCCCTTCGGGTGCGACCCCGAGCGCATCGCGCTGCCGCGCGACCGCCGCACGCGCCGCCGCAAGGGGATCGCCTACGTGTTCGTCGCCAACGCTCGGCTCGCCGACGCGGCGATTCAAGCGCTGCAGAACAGCGTGCTCGAAGAGAAGACGATCACGATCGAGATCGCGGCCGAACGGCCGCCGAAGGTCCGCCGCGCGTTCGGCGCCCGTCCCCCACGCCGCTAGCGGTTCCCGAACCCCGCTACTGCAGGTACTTTTCGACCGTCTCGGCGCTGCGCTCGTGCGCCGTGTTGGGATCCTGGCCGAACTCTTCGCGCGCTCGCCGCTGGCGCAGCAAGTCCCACAGCCGGTCCAGCTGAACGTTGATCGCCGCGAGCCGGATGCGCTCGTCGGACGAAACCTCGCCTCCCTTTTCGAGCAGCGAATGTTCTTCGGAGACGAGCTGCTCGATGTGGTGATGGAGCTCCTGATCGTTCACGTTCGGACCTTTCCCGGTCCGGCCGCAAATATCCACGGGACGGCGAGCGCGGGACCGGCCCCGGCGACCAGGACCGCGGCGGTGTAGCCGACCCCGGCGGCCGACGCCAGCGTCGCCAGCGTCGCCCCGCCGAGACTGCCGATCGCGAAGGCGGTGCCGTAGGCGCCCATCGCGGCGCCGCGCGTCGTGCGCGAGCTCCGCTCGAACAGCAGCGCGATCCCGACCGGGACCATCGCGGACCACGCGAAGCCGAGGCAGCAGCCCGCTGCGATGACCATCGCGTCGCTGTGGGCCGTCGCGGCGAGGGCCGCACCGGTGAAATGGAACGCGGCGGTCGGCACCGCCACCCAGCGGGGACCGAAGCGGTCGACGAGCCGGCCCGCGACGTACCGGAGCGAGAACGTCGTCACCGCAACGGCGGTGAACAGCAGCGCCGCGTTGGCGATGCCCCGCTGGTGAAAGGTGATGACGGCCAGCGCCGTGTTCACGCCGCCGACCAGCGTCGCGCCGATCAAGAAGGTCATCGCCGGCAGCCAGGCCGAGCGCATGAAGATCCGTCGGGAGCGGCGGATGTGGACGTCGTGCCGGCGCGGCAGCGCGAACACGACGGCGGTCCCCGCCAGCGCCGGGATCGTGCTCCACAGGTACTGTTCGCGGCCGACGCCGTGCTGCCAGAGCCACACGCCGAGCGCAGGCGAGACCGCGAGCGACAGGTTCCCGACCATTCCGAGCGTAGAGACGGCCGAGACCGCCCGGTCGGCGCGGACGAGGGCGCTCGCGTAGGCGAACTGCGCGGTCATGTAGGCGGTGAGCGCGAGGCTGCGCACGGCCATCACCGTGGCGGCGGCGGCCATTCCGTGCACGAAGCCCAGGCCGAGCAGGGCCAGCGCCGAGACGGCAGCCGCGATGCGCATCGTTCGCAGGCGCCCGAACCGGTCGATCACGCCGCCCAAGGGTATGCTTCCCAGCAGCGGCGCGAGGGCCGCGACCGCCGCGACGGTGGCGATCCCGGTGGGACCGATTCCGTCGCTCGCCAACGCCAAGGGAAGCGATCCGGTCGGGAGGTTGACCGCGAGCTCGAGCAGGATCGCGCTCACGACCAGGATCGCATAGGCCATCCGTCCAGTTTATCACCCGGCAAAAACCTGCGCTCGCGCGGAGGAGAGCACGCGCGATTCCTACGAAGGTACGCGAGTTTTGCCGGGCGCCCGCCTACGATATCACTAGGCGGCCGAGGCGGCACCTATTCCTTGAGGAGAGAGATGGCTCACGCAGAGGCGTACAAAGACCCGGGCACGCCGGAGGAACAAAGCCGGCGGACCTTCATGGCCAATGCGGTCATCGCGCTCGGGGGCGTGATCGGGATCAGCCTCGCGATCCCGCTCGTCACCTCGCTCGTCCCCGCTTCGGGTACGAGCAACGACGCGTGGTCCGGTCTGACGCCGCAGGAAGTCGACCAGCTCAAGAAAGCGACGGACAACACGCCGGTCAAGGTGACGTTCAACCTCCACGAAGTGAACGGGTACTTCGGCGCGAGCGACAGCGAGCAATTCGTCTGGGCCGTCCGCGCGACCGAAGAAGAGATGAAAAAAGAGCGTCCGGACCTCAAAGACATCCCGTATCCGGTCGTCAACATGGGCTTCGTGGTCTTCAGCCCGCTGTGTCCGCATCTCGGCTGCCGCTACGCGTACAACGCGAACGCCAAACAGTTCCAATGCCCGTGTCACGGTTCGACATACAGCACCCTGGGCGTGCACGAAGCCGGTCCGGCGCTGCGCGGTCTCGATCCGCTGCCGCTGCGCGAGTATCAAGGCAAGGTCCAGGTCTCGTGGATCCTCTACGCGGCGAACATGCCGGCGCACATCGTCATCCAGGTCGGATAGGGAGCCACGAGCGCAATGTTGACCTGGCTCGACCAGCGCACCGGGATCGTCACCGCCACCAAGGACTTCCTGACCGAAGACGTCCCCGGCGGCGCATCGTACTGGTACGCATTCGGCAGCGCGACGATGTTCGCGATGATCCTGCAGATCGCGACCGGCATCTTCCTCACCTTCTACTACGCACCGTCGACCGCGACGGCGTATGAATCGACGAAGTTCATCATCGAGAAGGTCCCGGCCGGGCACTTCGTCCTCTCGCTCCACTATTGGGGCGCCTCGGCGATGATCGCGCTGATGGCGATGCACTTGCTTCAAGTGCTGCTGTGGGGCGCATACAAGAAGCCGCGCGAGCTGCAGTGGGTCGTCGGCGTGCTGCTCTTCGTCGTCACGCTCGTCCTCGGGCTCACCGGCTACTTGCTGCCGTGGGACCTCAACGCGCTGCTCGCGTCGACCGTCGCGATCCGCATCGCCGGCAACGCGCCGATCCTCGGGCCGGCCGTGCTCAAGTTCCTTCAAGACGGCGACGGCATAGGCACGCTGACCATCAACCGGTTCTTCGGTATCCACGTCTGGCTGATGCCCGCCGCGCTGGTCGCGCTGGTCGCCGCGCACCTCTCGATCTTCCGCTGGAACGGTCCGGCCGGACCGCCGATCGACGAAGCGCCGAAGCTCAAACCGGGCCGCTTCTGGCCGGATCAGCTGTTCATGGACACGGTGCTGTCGTTCGCGATCTTCCTGATCATCATTCTGCTCTCGACGTTCTCGCCGGTGCCGCTCGACGACAAGGCCGATCCGAACAACTCGACCTTCGTCCCGTATCCGGCCTGGTATTTCATCGCGCTCTACGCGCTCGTCGACATCGTCGGCGGCCTGCCGCCGTGGATGGTGCAGACGGCGTCGCTGTTCGCGACGATCATCGGGCCGACGCTGCTGATCGTGCTGCTCGTCGTGCTCCCGTTCATCGACCGCAACCCGTCGCGCCGCCTCTCCCGGCGTCCGTGGGTGCTGGGCCTCACCGCGCTGACCATGGTCGGCGCGATCGGCCTCTCGTGGTTCGGCCAGAACAACGTCGTCCACGGACAATTGCAGCACAACATCATCGGCCCCGGCGCCACCGTGGCCACCTCCGCCAACACGGCGTCGGGCCAGAGCGGTCCCGTCGGGACGACCGCCGGAGTCGGCGGCACCACCTCGGGATCATCGTCTGCCGGTGGCGGTTCCGCTCCGGCGGCGGCGGGCGCGGGCGCGGCGGTCTACACGCAGAGTTGCGCCGGCTGTCACGGCGCGACCGGAGCGGGTGTCCCCGGCGCGTTCCCGCCGCTGGCCGGCAACCCGGTCGTCGCCGGCGATCCGAAAACCGTCATCAACATCGTCAACAACGGACTCACCGGCAAGATCGACGTCAAGGGTGCGACGTACAACGGCCAGATGCCGGCGTGGAAGGGCAACCTCACCAACAAGCAGATCGCGGACGTGATCACCTACATCCGCAACGCCTGGGGCAACAAGGCGAGCGCCGTGACCGAAGCGCAAGTCGCCGCCGGCGGCAAATAGCCGCACCGGCCGCAGCGAGAAAAAAGCCCGCCGATCGCTCGGCGGGCTTTTTTTCTAGCGGCAGGGCGGACCGAAGACGTGGAGGAGCGCGGCTCGTGGGTGGGGGCCGCGCGGTCTCGCGGTGACGACCTCGGCACTGCGCCCCAGGCCGCGGGCGATATTGCCGAAGCGGTCGGCTTCGGCGGGGCTGGCGACGATCCACGCGGCGGAATCCGGGCAGATCGTCGCGGTGAAGTCGGCGTTGCGTTCGACGTCGCGCACGGGCGGGCTGGTGTAGAAGACCAGCGCGTTACCGCCGCTCACGCCGTGCACGCCGATGACGTCCGCCGCCTGCCGCTGCGCTTGGATCGCGCGCGCGATCGGCGGGATCGCCTTGAGCGGTTCGGCAGCCGGTTCGGCCACGATCGCGATGAACAGCACCAGCGCGCCGCTGGTACAGGCGAGAACGTACGGCGACCACTGCGCCGTCTCGCGGCGCGCGATCGCCACGACCGTCGCGATCGAACCGGCCAGCATTGCCGCGCCGAGGAACACGAATTGCGGTCCGACGGCGGCGAGGTCGACGTCGAGCCGGTTGGTGTGCGAGAACACCGCGACCGCGAACCCGACGATGCCGACGAAGACCGGGATCGTCGCCGCCGAGACGATGGCCGCACGGCGATCGAAACCGTTGCGCGCCCGCTCGAACCAGAGCGCGACGAGGATCGCGAGCGCCGGCAGCACCAGCGCGACATAGTTCGGCAGCTTCGTGTTCGCGAAGCTGAAGAACACGAACGGCACGATCGTCCACGCGAGCGCCAGCCGCGCGAAGGCCGCTTCGGGACGGCGCGCGTCGCGCCACGCTGCAGCGAACGCTACGGGAACGAACGCGATCCACGGAAAGAAGCCGAGAATCAGCACCGGGACGTAGTACCAGAACGGGCCGCGCTGGTTTTCGATCACGCCCGTGTAGCGGCCGACGGTGTAGTGACCGATCAGCTCGATCAGCGCGCCGCTGCCGACGCGCGAGGTCAGCGCGATGAACCACGGAAGCGTCACGACGAGGTATGCCAGCACGGCGAGCACGACGGCGCGCGCGCTCGGGCCGGCGAGCCGTCCGGCGCGCCGTTCCCAAACGAGCCACGTCGCGATGACGAGCACGGTGATGACCGGCGCCACCGGACCCTTCGCCAGCGTTCCGACGGCGAGCGCGAGCGCGCCGCACACGAATGCGGTGTCGCGCCGGCGCGCGGTCCCCGACGGTTCGAACGCGCGATACCACCACAGCACCGCGGCGGCGATCGCAAAGTCGAGCAGCGCGTCCATGATCGCGAGCCGTCCGACGATCGCCTGCATCAGGCTCGTCGAGAGCACGATCGACGCGATCATCCCGGCGCGTTCGCCGGCGATTCGCGCGGTCGCGTAACCGACGGCTCCGCCCATCGCGATCGTCGCGAGCGCCGAGGGCAAGCGCAACGCAAGTGCCGAGACGCCGAGCACCTTCGCGAACGCCGCCGCGAACCAAAAGTACAGCGGCGGCTGGATGAACCACGGCTGCGCGTTGAGGTGCATCACCACCCAGTCGTGGGTGAGCAAAATCTCGCGAGCGACCTCGCCGTATGCGGTCTCGCTGTTGTCCCACAGGGTGCCGGTGCCGAGGGCCGGCAGGGTGACGAGCGCGGAGAAGAGGGCCCCGAGGAGTGCCGCGCGCGCGGGGACGGATCGCATCTGCTGGAAGATAGGGCTTGTGTATCCCGTCGCCCTTTCGCTGCGCGGTCGGCGAGCGCTCGTCTTTGGTGGCGGCAGCGTTGCCGAACGCAAGATTCGCGGCTTGCTCGAAGCCCAAGCGTTCGTCACGGTCGTCAGCCCGACGCTCAGCGCGGCGGTCGCTTTGCTCGCCGAGGAGGGTCGCGTCGCGTGGGAGGCACGGCGCTACGAGGCCGGCGACCTGGCTCGAGCGTTCCTCGCCTTCGCCGCAACGGACGACGACGCGACCAACGCGACGATCTCCGCCGACGCGCGCCGAGCCGGCGTGCTCGTGAACGACGCCTCGGAGGCGGGTCGCGGCGATTTCGCGACGCCGGCCGTTCACCGCTCGGGCGCGCTGACCGTCACGGTCGACTCCGCCGGGCTCTCGCCGTCGTTCACCAGGCGCATCCGTGACGAGCTGGGGGTGCAGTTCGATGCGCGCTACGCCCGCGCCGCCGCCACGCTGGGTGCACTCCGGGAGCGCGTCCAGGCGGTCGTCCCGGCGCCGATGCGTGCCGAGGTGATGCGGCACTTCGCCGAACGCGACATCGAAGAGCTGGCCTCCATGGTCCCCTCGGCGGTCGAGCACGAGGTCGAGCGAACGGTCGACACGCTGACCGGCGTCGTGCCGGCGCAGAACCGGCCGCTGGTGGCCGCGACCCGCGCCAGCCAATTGGCGATGACGCAGACCAAAGGCGTCATGGCGACCCTCGCGCGCGCCGGTATCCCGTCCACGATCCTCGAGGTGACGACCCGTGGCGACGCCGTGCAGGACCGGGCGATCGCCGCGATCGGCACCGACAACGTCTTCGTCACGGAACTCGAGCTGGCACTGCGCGAAGGACGGGCCGACTACGCGGTTCACTCGTGCAAGGACCTGCCGAGCACCCTCGCGGGGGACATGACGCTCGCGGCGATCACCGGCCGCGAGGACGCGCGCGACGCCTATTGCAGCGAGCGGTACGCCGCGTTCGACGACCTCCCGCCGGGAGCGCGGGTCGGCACCTCGTCGCCGCGCCGCCGTGCCCAGCTGCGCGGGCTGCGCCCCGACCTCGTCTACGACGACGTACGCGGCAACGTCGACACGCGTCTGCGCAAGCTGCGAACCGGCGACTACGACGCGATCGTGCTGGCCTGCGCGGGGCTGAACCGGCTCGGCCTGCGGGCCGCCCACACCGTTCCGTTCGACCCGGCGCAGCTCACCCCGGCGGTCGGCCAAGGGGCGCTGGGGATCGAGACCCGCGACGGCGATCCGCTCGCGGCCCGGCTAGACGCCATCCTCGGCGACCCCGCGACGACGATCGCAGTCCGCGCCGAGCGGGCCTTCCTGCGCACCCTGCGCGGCGGCTGCGCGGCCCCCGTCGGTGCCCATGCCGCATGGGAAGCGGGGATGCTCCGCATCGCCGGGGCGATCGCCGCGCTCGACGGCTCGCGGGTGCTGCGCGCGGCGCGCCAGACCAGCCTCGCCCTGGAGGATCTCGCAGCGGCCGAGGCGCTGGGCGTCGACCTCGCGGTCGGGTTGCTCGGGGCGGGCGGCGCCGCACTGCTGGGGGCGACCCCGCTCGCGGGACGGCTGTTTCTGCTCCCCCGTACACAAGAGCGGCCGAGCCGGATCGCGCCGGCTCTGCGCGAGGCAGGCGCCGAGGTGGTCGAAGCGCGAGACAGCGAAGCCGCAAGAACGGCACTTGGCGGCCGGGTGCCGAATGTGATTCTCTTCCCCTCGTCGGGTGCGGTGGGCGCGATGGCGGAGTATCTCTCGGGGCTGCGCCGGGACGGCCATCGGCCGCTGGTCGCAGCGATGGGTCCGGCGTCGTCGCAAACGGCGCAGGCCGAGGGCTGGCGACCGGACGTGGTTGCACCCTCTGCGGAAGTTGGAGCGTTCGTACAAACCGTGTTGCTCTTCGTGCTGGAAAACAGCGGATGAACCTCGCTCAACGGACTCGCCTGACCGCGCGGCCGCGGCGCCTGCGCTCGAACGCGGCGATGCGCGCGCTCGTGCGCGAGACGCAGGTCAACCGCGACGGCCTCGTTCAGCCGCTCTTCGTGGTGGACGGGAGCGGGATCGTCCAGCCGATCGGCTCGATGCCCGGCGTCAGCCGCTACTCGGTCGACCGGGTCGTCGCGGAGTGCCGCGAGCTCGACGCCGCCGGGGTGCGCTCCGTCCTGCTCTTCGGCATTCCCGACGCCGCCGACAAGGACGCGTACGCGACGGCGAATTTCGATCCGAGCGGCATCGTGCAGCGTGCAGCGCGCGCGATCAAGGACGCGCTCCCCGCCATGCTCGTGATCGCGGACGTATGCAACTGCGAGTACACCGATCACGGGCACTGCGGAATTCTGGATCCGGCGGGCGACGTCGACAACGACAGCACACTCGAGGTGCTGGCCAAGACGGCGCTGAGCTACGCCCGCGCCGGCGTCGACATCGTCGCGCCTTCGGACATGATGGACGGCCGCGTCGCGGCGATCCGTACCGCGCTCGACGACGAAGGCTTCACCAAGACCGCGATCATGTCGTACGCGGCGAAATATGCCTCGGCGTTCTACGGACCGTTTCGCGAAGCGGCCGAGTCGACGCCGTCGTTCGGCGACCGGCGCAGCTACCAGATGGACCCCGCCAACGGCCGCGAAGCGCTCAAGGAAGTGCGGCTCGACATCGATGAAGGCGCCGACATCGTGATGGTCAAGCCGGCGATGGCGTATCTGGACGTCGTGCGCGCGGTGCGCGACATCACCGACCTGCCGCTCGCGGTCTATCACGTCAGCGGCGAGTATTCGATGCTCAAAGCCGCGGCGGAACGCGGCTGGATCGACGAAGAGCGCGCGATCGACGAAACGCTCACCGCGATGGCGCGCGCCGGCGCCGACATCATCATTACCTATTTTGCCAAAGACTATCTCCGGAGAACCCGGTGAGCACGTCCGACACCATTGGCGTGTGCGTGCTCGCAGGCGGCGAGGCTACGCGGTTGCCGGGGAAGCTTGCGCTCACGGTTGGTGACGTGCCGATGCTGGTGCGCGTGTTCCGCAACGTTTCGCCGGCCGGGGAGACGTGGCTGTCGACGAAGGGTGAGCTGGCGGCGGAGATCGCCGAGCAGATCGACGCCCCGCAGGTGGTCGATCGCTGGCCGCTCCGCGGTCCGCTCTCGGGCTTGCTCTCGACGATGAACGCGATGCGCACGACGTGGGTGTTCGCGGTGGCCGGCGATGCGCCGTTCGTCGACGCCGCCTTCGTCGCGACGCTCGCCGCGCGCATCGCACCCGAGGTCGAAGCGATCGTGCCGATGCACGACGCGAACGCGAAGCGCTTCGAACCGCTGGCCTCGCTCTATCGCCGCGAAGCGTTCTTGCGCGAGGGGATGCCGGTGCTGCTCGGCGGCGGCGGCGCGTTGCGCCTCGTGATCGACCGGCTCAAAACGACGTTCGTCCCGGTCCGCGACGAGAAGATCTTTGCCAACGTGAACACGCCCGCCGAGTACGCCGCGCTGCGCGAGGTGCTGACGTGAGCGGCCCCTCGAACGCTTTGCGTCCCGCCTCCGAAGCGGCGTTCGCCGCGGCGAAGCGGGTGATTCCGGGCGGCGTGAACTCGACGGTTCGCGCGTTCAAAGGCGTCGGCGGCACGCCGGTGTTCGTGCGCAGCGCGCGCGGCGCGTACCTGACCGACGTCGACGGTCACCGCTATTTGGATTACGTCCTCTCCTGGGGTCCGATGATCGCCGGGCACGCCCACCCGGCCGTCGTCGAAGCGGTCCAGCGCGCCGCCGAGGGGGGCACGTCGTTCGGCACGCCGACCGAGGCCGAGACCGAACTGGCCGAGCTGATCGTCGCGGCGGTCCCGTCGATCGACAAAGTCCGGTTCTGCTCGTCGGGGACGGAGGCGACGGCCAACGCCGTGCGCTTGGCGCGCGGCTTCACCGGCCGCGACAAGTTCATCAAGTTCGAGGGCTGCTATCACGGCAGCGCCGATCCGTTTCTGATCGCCGCGGGGTCGAGCGCGCTGACGATGGGTGTGCCGAACTCGAAGGGCGTGCCGGCCGGAACCGCGCGCGACACGATCATCGTGCCGTACAACGACGCATCCGCCGTGCGCGCCGCGTTCGAGGCCAACCCGGGCGCCATCGCGGCGGTGATCGTCGAACCGTACGTCGGCAACATGGGCTTCGTCGCGCCGCTCCCCGGTTTCTTGAGCGCCCTGCGGACGCTGACCCGTGAGTTCGGTGCGCTGCTGATCTTCGACGAGGTGATGACCGGGTTCCGAATCGGATACGCGGGCGTTCAGGGGCGCGAAGGCGTCCTGCCCGACATCACCACGCTCGGCAAAGTGATCGGCGGCGGGCTTCCGGTCGGGGCGTTCGGGGGCACCGCCGAGATCATGGACCGGCTGACCCCCGACGGCGACGTGTTCCAGGCCGGCACGCTCTCGGGAAATCCTCTGGCGATGGCCGCCGGGATCGCCACGCTGCGACTCTTGTCGCCCGCGACGTTCGTGCATCTCGAAGGGCTTGCGATGCGGTTCTGCACAGGCATGAGCGGCGTGTTCCGCCGGCACGGCGTCCCGCACACGGTGGGCGCGGCCGGATCGATGTTCGGATTCTTCTTCACCGACGGCCCGGTGACCGATCTCGCCAGCGCGAAGACCGCGGATACGGCGCTGTACGGCCGCTTCTTCCACGCGATGCTCGACCGCGGGTTCTACTTCGCGCCCTCGCAGTTCGAAGCCGGTTTCCTCTCGCTGGTCCATACCGACGCCGAGATCGACGGAACGATCGCAGCGGCCGACGACGCGCTCGCACTCGCGCTTCAAGGTGACGTCGTATGCCGTTAGTGTGTCTGGGTCTCTCGCACCACACGGCGCCGGTCGACGTGCGCGAGCGTCATGCGTTTCCGACCGCGATGATGGGCGAGGCGCTGGTCGCGCTGCGCGACTACGAAGCGGTGCGCGAAGCGCTGATGCTGCAGACCTGCGGCCGGCTCGAAATCTACGCGGAACTCGAAGACTACGAGTCCGGTGTCGGCCAGCTCAAGACGTATCTCAACAACTTCCGCCACAGCGACGTCAGCGACATGGACTCGTACATGTACACGCTGCTGGGGACGCAGGCGATCGATCATCTGTTCCGGGTGAGCACGGGCCTGGACTCGATGCTGATCGGCGAGGCGGAGATCCTGGGTCAGGTCAAAGACGCGTACGTGCAGGCGCAGCGCGCGCGCTCGCTCGGCAAGACCCTGCACACGCTGTTCCGCGAGGCGCTCGAAGCGGGCAAGAACGCGCGCGCGCAGACCGCGATCTCCAGCGACTCGACGTCGGTCGCCACGGCGGCCGTCGGTTTCGCGAAGCAGCACGTCGGCGACCTCGCCGGCAAGATCGTGCTGGTGATCGGCGCCGGCAAAATGGGCGCGGCCGCCGCCCGCCGCATGCGCGATGAAGGCGCCGCGCAGATCGTCGTCCTCAACCGTTCGCACCGCCGCGCGCGCGACGTCGCCGACCAGATCGGCGAAGCCGCGCGCACCGCCGACATGCCGGGGCTCGTGAACGCGCTCAAAGAAGCCGACGTCGTCGTGACGTCGACCGGTGCGTCGCACTTCATCGTCACGCCCGGCAACGTCGCCGAAGCGATGCTGGCGCGGCCGCACCGCCCGCTCTTCATGGTCGACATCGCCGTTCCGCGCGACGTCGATCCCGAGGTGACGCGCATCCCGGGCGTCGGTCTGATCGACATCGACGGCCTCAAAGATCTGGTGGACGTCACGCTGGAGAAACGGCGCGAAGCGATTCCGCTGGTCGAAGAGATCATCGCGACGCACGTCGAGCGGTTCGCGCAATGGTATCAGTCGCGCGTCGCGGTGCCCGTCATCTCGTCGCTGATGCAGAAAGCCGAATCGATCCGCGCGGCCGAGATGGAACGCCTGCTGGCGCGCTGCCCGGAGCTGAGCGAACGCGAGCGCAGCCTGGTCACCGGAATGTCGCTGACGATCGTCTCGAAGCTGCTGCACAGCGCGATCGTGCGGATCCGCGACAAGGCGGTCGAGAACCGTGCCGAAGCGCTGACGCACGCGCGGATGCTGGACGAGCTCTTCGAGCTGCAGGCCCACACCGGCGCCGCCGAATCGTTCGCGCCCGCGGGCCTCGACGAAGAAGAGTGAGGGCGCCCGGCAAAGTCTGGCTGGTCGGCGCCGGGCCCGGCGATCCGGGACTGCTCACGCTCAAGGGTGCGCGAGCGCTGGCGCACTGCGACACGCTGGTGTACGACTACCTCGCGTCGCCCGCGATCGTCGCGTTCGCGCCGCCGGACTGCGAGAAGATCTACGTCGGCAAGAAAGCGGGCGCGCATACGCTCTCGCAGGACGAGATCACCGCGCTGATCGTGCGGCTCGGCCTGGCGGGAAAGAAGGTCGTCCGGCTCAAGGGCGGCGACGTCTTCGTGTTCGCGCGAGGCGGCGAGGAAGCGCGTGCGCTGGCCGAAGCCGGCGTTCCGTTCGAGATCGTCCCCGGCATCTCGTCGGCGCTCGCGGCGCCCGCGTACGCCGGGATCCCGGTCACCCACCGCGACCACAACACCGCGTTCACCGTCGCGACCGGCCACGAAGACCCGACCAAGGGCTACTCGTCGCTCGATTTCGCGAAGCTGGCGAATCCCAAGGCAACGACGATCTTCCTGATGGCGATGGGGAATCTCGCCGGAATCGTCGGTGAGCTGCGGACTCACGGTCTGCCCGGCGAAACGCCGGTCGGGATCGTGCACGAGGGAACGAAACCGACGCAGCAGGTGGTGACCGCGACGATCGACACGATCGTGGCAGAGATCGCGCGGAGCGGCATCACCGCGCCGGCGATCGTGGTGATCGGCGACGTCGTGAAGGAACGCGAGCACATCCGCTGGTTCGACGCGCAGCCGCTGTTCGGCAAGCGCGTGCTCGTCACGCGCCCGGTTCATCAAGCCGACGATCTCGCGACGCAACTTTGGGAAGCCGGAGCCGAGCCGATCGTCGCGCCGACGATCGTGATCGGGCCGCCCGACGATCCGCGGCCCGCGCGCGACGCGGTCGCCGCGATTCGCGAGTACGCGTGGGTCGCGTTCACCAGCCGTAACGGCGTCGACGCGTTCTTCGACGTGCTGGGCGAGCTCGGCCGCGACGCGCGCGCGTTCGGCGACACGAAGATCGCCGCGATCGGACCGAAGACCGCCGAGGCGCTCGCCGCGCGCGGGCTGCGCGTGGACCTCGTACCGCCCGTGTTCGTCAACGAAGCCGTCGCGCCGGAACTGCTCGCGCGCTCCGCGCCGGGCGAGCGCATCTTGCTGTTCCGCGCGCAAGAGGCACGCGACGTGCTTCCCGACACGCTTCGCGAGGGCGGCCGGCGTGTCGACGTCGCCGCGGCGTACAAGACACGTTTCGTCGACGATACCGAACTGGCCGCGAAGGCCGAGCGCGCCGACATCGTGACCTTCACCAGCTCGAGCACCGTCGCGGGCTTCGTCCACAACATCCCCGGTGCGGGACCTCTGCTCGCGGCGAAGACGGTGGCCGCCATCGGGCCGATCACCGCGCAGACGGCACGGGACGCCGGAATCCGGGTCGACGTGGTCGCCGAGGAGTTCACGGTCGAAGGCCTCCTGCGAGCCCTTACCGCGACCGCCGCCTAGGCCCATCCGCGGGTCCGCGGGCGGAAGGCGCATTCCGGGCGGGGAACCGGCCGTTTCTATTCCACGCTCGCGAAGCGGGTTGAAGAGGAGCTGGTTTCAATGTGTACCGATCTGATGCTCACATCGACCGATGGCGCGATCGTCCACGGCCGCAGCATGGAGTTCGCCGAACTCAATTCCCAAATCGGCCTGAACGCCGCCAACACGAGCTACAAGTCCGTCGGCGCGAACAACGGGACGGGGCTGACGTGGACGTCTCTTTACAACTACGTCTCCATGACCGCCGACAATTCGATAACTGGGCGCTCGGGATGAATGCGACCGTCGCCGAGCATCGCCGCGATCCAGCCGCCGAGCGGCGCGCCCAGCGTCGTGGTGTATCAGAATACTTCACTCGGCATCTTGCTGACGCTGCATTTCACGCTGTACGATGCGACCGGCGACAGCGCGGTCATCGAGTACGTCTCGAACGGCAGCGGGGGAAGCGCCATCTCGATCATCACGCCGAACCCGGTCGGCGTGTGCACGATCAAGAACTTCGCAACGCTCGACCCGAATCTGGCGATCCCGATCCAGCCGAACCCGCTGGGAACGTACAATCTCGTCTTCCACCTCCTGAACGGCGTCGACATCCCCTACGGGGTCAGCGAGGGCGAGTATCCCGCGAAAAGCGGGCCACCGACGACCGGCTACGACCACACGCAATGGATCGTGGTGAAGGACTTGGACGAACTTGGTCTTTCAGACGCGATTTTACGGCAACATGCTCGTGTACCAAGTCGAACTGGCCAAACGTGACGTGGCCGAGCACTCCCGCGTCGTACCCCGTCCCGCCGTCGCAATTTCCGACGCAGGCGATCGACATCACCACCGCGCTCGTACCGGCGTCATGATGCGATGAGGCCGATCGACGTCGTCGTCGGTCTCGTCTTCGCCGGCGCGATCGCGGCTGCCGCGTGGCGAGCGCACGCGCTGACGCGCGGCGGCGCGCTGGCCGCACTCGCCGTCGGCACGTTGACGTACGCGAGCGGCACGCTGGGCTTCACCCTCGTGCTGCTCGCGTTCTTCGTCCCCTCGGTGCTGTTGTCGCGCCTGGGGAGGGCGCGCAAACGCGCGCTCGTCGACGTCGGCAAGGGCGGCGCGCGCGACGCGCTGCAGGTGCTCGCCAACGGCGGCGTCGCCACCGCCTGCGCCCTGGCGTGGGCGCTGACCCACGACGTTCGCTGGGCGGCCGCGTTCGCCGGCGCGTACGCCGCCGCGACCGCCGATACGTGGGCGACCGAGATCGGCACGCTGGCGCGCCAGCCGCCGCGATCGATCCTCACCCTGCGGCCGATTCCGACCGGACTCTCGGGCGGCATCACGCTGCCGGGGACGCTGGCGGAGATCGGCGGCGCCGTCTGGCTCGGCGCCGTCGCATTGCCGGCGATCGCGCTGGCCTCTATCAGCGGGAACGGCAGCTTCTGGTGGCCCATTCCCCGCACCATCGTACCGATGGTGCTGACGTTCGCGGCGATGCCACTCGGCGGGATCGCCGGGGCGACGCTCGACTCGATCCTCGGCGCGACGCTCCAGGAACTTCGGCAGTGCGAGACCTGCGACCGCACGTGCGAGACGAACCCCCATGCCTGCGGAACCCCGACTCGCCTCATCCGCGGCCTTCGCGGCGTCTCCAACGACTTCGTGAACCTGCTCGCCACCGCAGCGGGCGCGCTGGTCGCGTTCGCGCTGATCTAGCCGAGACAGGGCGCCGGGCGCCTCACACCGCACACAACGGCGACGCGAATCGCGTCTTCGGTTCGAGGGAGTGACGTTTTGAAGCGCCTTGGTTTTGCCGTTCTCGCAAGCCTGCTGCTCCTTCCGTGCGCCGCCCGCGCGCAAGGGACTCCGCCCGTCGCGCCGAGCACGCCGGCTTCCGAGGATGCAAACGCGCCCGTACGCGCGATCCTCGCGAACGGCATGCACGTCATTCTGCTGCGCAACAACCTCGCGCCGGTAGCGACGACGCTTATGTCGTACGGCGTCGGCTCCGACGACGACACGATGCCGGGGATCGCGCACGCCACCGAACACATGCTCTTCCGCGGGACGACCACCGTCTCAGCCGGTCAGCTCGCCGACATCGCGGCGCGCATGGGCGCAGAGTACAACGCGATGACGACGTTCCAGTCCACGCTGTACTACTATAAACTCCCGTCGTCGTACGTCGACCTGGCGCTGCACATCGAAGCCGACCGCATGAACAACGCGACGATCCGCGCCGCCGATTGGGCGACCGAACGCGGCGCGATCGAACAGGAGATTCGGGCGCAGGAGAGCGCGCCGACGTACGCGATCGGGCAGAAGCTCAAGCAGACCTTCTTCGCGGGGACGCCGATCGCCACGGCCTCGGGCGGCACGGTTCCGAGCTTCGAGAAGATGACGGCCGAGGACATTCGCGCTTTCTATCGCTCGTGGTACAAGCCCAGCAACGCGACGCTGATCGTCGCCGGCGACATCGACCCGCAGCAAACGCTGGCGCACGTCCACGAGCAGTTCGACGCGATCCCGGACGGCACGCTGCCCGCGCGAACGCCGATCGACGTCCCGCCGCTGACGAGCTCGACGGTCGAGTCGTCGATCGATTTCCCGATCGGTTTCGGCGTTCTCGCCTACCGCATTCCCGGCACGAACGCGAGCGACTACGCCGCCTCCGAGGTACTTGCCAAGGTGTTCGACAACGGACGCGGCGCTCTCGCCGATCTCGTCGCGTCGGGCAAGGCGCTCGCCGTCGCCAACTTCGCCAACTCGTTCCCCGAGGTCGGGGCGGACTTTCTGCTCGCGGTTCCGGTCCGCGGCGGCAGCCCGCAGTCCGCGCAGGCTGCGGTTTCGGCGGTGCTCCAAAGCTATCGCACCAGCGGCGTGCCGCCCGAGCTGATCGACGCCGCGAAGGTACGGCTACTGAGCGCGCAAGCCTACCGGCAAGCCTCCATTACGGGGCTGGGCTTCGCCTGGGCCGAGGCGAACGCGCAGCATCAGTCGTCGCCTGACGCGACGTACGACGCGCTCGCCGCGGTGAGGGCCGACGACGTCAACCGCGTGCTGCGCACCTACTTCACCGACGATCATCGCCTCTCGATCGTGATCGCGCCGAAACCATCGAGTACGATGCCGAGGGTCGATCCGAACGCAGGCGTCGAGCGGGTCGGCTACACACCGACGGTGCACGAAGCGCTGCCCGCGTGGGCGCAAACGGCGCTGGAGGCGCCGCTGCGCGCGCCGGCCGACGAGACGGCTACCCGCTCGGTGCGCTTGCCGAACGGGATCCGCTACTCGGTGCGCCGCGAGACGACCGCCCCGACGATCGTCGTGCGCGGCGTCATCCGCACCAGTCCCGCGCTCTACGAACCGAAGGGCAAAGACGGTGTCGGCCTGATCCTCGCCGACCTCATGCCATGGGGAACGACCTCGCTCGACCGCAAGGCGTACGAGGCGCAGTTCGACGCGATCGCCGGCAGCGCGAAACTGGGCACCGCGTTCAGCGTCACCGTCCAGGCGAAAGACTTCGAACGCGGGATGGAGCTGCTGGCCGACGGCATGCTGCGACCCGCGCTCCCGGCGGACGGCTTCGCGGTCGTCAAAGCTGCGACGCTGCAGTCCGTCGGCATCAGCAACAAGCTGCCAAAAACGAAGGCCGAGCTCGCGCAGCGGCTGGCGATGTATGCGCCGGGTGATCCGCATCGGCGCGACGTCACGGAGAAGACCGTCGGCGCGGTGACGCTCGACGACGTGAAGCGGTACTACCGCTTTTCCTACCGGCCGGACGAGACGACGCTGGCAATCGTCGGCGACGTCGCGCCCGCTCGCGTAGCTGCGGCGATGAAGATCTACTTCGGCGGCTGGAAAAATGCGGGAAAACCGCCGACGTTTCAGTATCCGCGCCTCAAGCAGAAGATGGACCCGGCCAAGACCGTCGTCGTCAAGTCCCCGACCAACGCGCAGTCGGAAGTCACGCTCACGCAGCTGTTCCGCATGTCGCGCGCGGACGCCGACTACGTGCCGCTGCTCCTGGCGAACACGATGCTCTCGGGCGAAGGCACGGGCTCGCTGCTGTTCGAGGAGTTGCGCACCCGGCACGGCTACGTGTACACGGCCGATTCGAACTTTCACGTCGATCTCAACGGGGCCGAGTTCAGCGTGTCGTTCGCGAGCGATCCGAAGAACGTGTCCAAAGCGAACGCGGCCGTGGTCGCGATGATCAAGCGCTTGCAGACGCATCCGCTCGCCGAGGTCGAGCTGCAGCGCGCCAAAGCGCTTTTGCTCGCGCAGCGCGTGCTGCCGCTGGACTCGTATACGGGCCTTGCCGGCGACATGCTGAGCGGAGCGGAGGAGGGCTTCGAGAGCACCGGGGGCGAGCAGTGGTTCTGGACCGCGCTGCTGCGCACGACTCCCGCTCAGCTCGAGCACGCGCTGCGCCGGGTCGATCCCGCTCGCTTCACCCGCGTGATCGTCGAACCCGGCAAATAGCCCCACTACGAGCGCGGCACGCGACGCTCGGCCCTCCTGCCTAGGAAGGGGCAACGCGCATCGGTCGATCCGGGGCGATGCAAGTGGCGAAACCTACATCGGTCGACGTGTAGTCCAAGCCATCGTGCGACCATCATCGCACGCTATTTATGGCAACCGAACTCGTCAAAGATCGCGACGTCAGCGAAAGTGGCACCCGGCTGATCCTGATCACCCTCGGGATCATCGCGGCGACGCTCATGCAAACGCTCGACGCGACGATTGTGAACGTCGCGCTCCCGACGATCCAGGGCAACCTCGGCGCCACCCAGGAAGAAGGCGCCTGGGTCGTCACCGGCTACATCATCTCGGCGGTCATCGTGATCCCGATGACGCCCTGGCTGCAAGCCCGCTTCGGACGCCGGCAATACTACACCGTCGCGATCGTCGGCTTCACGATCGCCTCAGTCCTGTGCGGCATCGCCGGCTCGATTCAGGAATTGATCCTCTTCCGGATCGTCCAAGGGCTGTTCGGCGGCGGCCTCGTCGCGACCGGACAGGCGGCGCTCCGCGACACGTTCCCCCCGCGCATGCTCGGCGCTTCGCAGGCGGTGTTCGCGATGGGCGCACTCGTCGGCCCGTCGGTCGGTCCGACCGTCGGCGGCTGGCTCACCGACAACTTCTCGTGGAACTGGATTTTCTTCATCAACGTCGCGCCCGGGGTCCTCGCCGCCATCATCGTGTGGACGATGATGCGCAATCCGACCGATCCGAAGCCGGTCCCCATCGACGGTGTCGGCCTCGCGCTCCTCGCGATGGGCCTGGGTTCGCTGCAGTACATCCTCGACGAAGGTCAGCGCAACGACTGGTTCTCCGATCCGGTGATTCGCCTCTTCGGCTTCACGACCGTCGCCGGCATCGCCACGTTCATTTGGTGGGAGCTGTACGGCGCGAAGCGGCCGCTGGTCGATCTGCGGGTGTTCAAATACCGCGCGATCGCTGCCGGCAGCATGCTCGGGTTCGCCATCGGCGCGGTCCTCTACGGCGCGACCGTCATCCTTCCGCAATACGTGCAAGGCGTGCTCGGCTTCACCGCGACGCTCTCGGGCGAGCTCATCTTCGTGCGCGCGGCGTTCATCGCGCTGCTGACGCCGTTCATCGCTAGGCTCGCCGGAAGCGGGAAGATCGATACGCGCATCCTGCTCGTCGTCGGGTTCACGCTCATCGGCGCGAGCCAGATCTGGCTCGGCAACATCACGACCTCGCAGAACGATTTCAACTCACTGCTCGGGCCGGCGATCATGGCCGGAGTCGGCCTCGCAATGCTGTTCGTCCCGATCTCGATCGCGGTGCTGAGCTCGATTCCGCCGAACGTGGTGCCGAAGGCGACGTCGTTCCAGGCACTCTCACTGCAGCTCGGCGGTTCGTTCTCGACGGCCGCGCTCATCACGCTGCTCAGCCGCCGAAGCGCCTTCCACCAAGCGGTACTGGCGCAGACCGCGACGCCGCAGAACCCAGCCCTGCAACTGCTGCAGCAGCAGATGCACAACGCCACGGGCGCGATCTTGGACCTCTACCAGCTCATCCTGCAGCAGTCGACCGTCATGGCGTACGCCGACGCGCAGTGGGCGCTCGGCGCCCTTACGTTCTTCCTGCTGCCGCTGGTCTTCGTGCTCCCCCGCCGCCGCAAAGGCGCCGCCCGAGTCGACATTCCGGCCGAATAAAGACTAGCCCGTGGCTTCGGCTCTCGTGCCGAAGTTTTTGTCGAGGTAAGGAATGATGTCGTCATCGTCGTCGAGGACGACGTCGCCGTCGACCAGGACGGGGATCGACGTCTGGCCGGACGCCTGCTTGACCTCACCGCGCTCCGCGTGGGAGCGCGGGACGTTGACCGTCTTGTAATCCAGCAGCAGATCGGTCATCTTCGCGCGCACTCGTGCGCAATAGCCGCACCATTCGGCTTGATAGAGGACCATGTCAGTTTGTCGACCCATTTCTTCTCGTAAAAGGACAATTCTGAGAGAAAAAGGTTGCGCCCGCGCCGCCGTCGGATTCCTCCGAGCCTAAAGGGCAATGGTCAACCGCGCGTTCCCCCCACGGCGTGACCGCACCGCGATCGCCCTGTCGATCGCACTCCATTGCTGCGTCCTGGCCTTCGTCGCGACGATCGCCGTGCCGGCGTTCGGTCCCGACGTCCAAGACGAGCGGACGCTGATCACCGGCATCATCCGGATCGAGCACCGCACGCCGCCGCGAATCGCCCACGTCCGCCCCGCGACCCTGCCGCCGCCGACTACGCGCCCGGCCGTCGTGCCGGTCGTCCGGGTCGCCCGCACCGTTTCCCACGCGGCACGGGCGCTGGTCGTCCCCGCCGAGCGGCGGTTCGCAGCCCGCTCGACCGCCGCTCCCGCAAAGGCGGCGAGCACTGCTGCCGCGGGGCCGGTCATCGCCGCCGCCGTTCCACAGCCGCCTGCCGCCGCCGCGTCCGCGACGCCGACCCCGCTGCCGACCGCGAGCCCGGCGCCGGTCGCCGCGGACGCCCACGAGGACGGGATCGGCAACTTCGGTGAGGACTATCCCGCCAAGGTCGACCCCGAATCGCGCGGCATGCTCTTCGCCGGAATCTCCGATGCCGTGCAGTTGCGCGTGACCGTCGACGAAAGCGGCCACGCCGTCGCGATCGAATTCGTGCGCGCGCCGGCCGATCCGGCGACGATGCAGGAACTGCGCAACCGGCTGCTCGCCGCCCGCTTCATCCCCGCCGTCTGCAACGGACTGCGCTGCACCGGAACGGTCCCGCTGCACAATTAAAAGAGCCCGCTGTACGGCGGGCTCTTCGACTGAGGTACGGTGAGCGTCAGTGTTTTTCGATGTCGAACGGAAGGCCGAGTTCGCCCGCCATCTTTTGCAGCCCGTCCCACACTTTCACGTGGACGGGCACGCCGTGCTCGCGGTTGTAGAGCGTCTTCTCGTGTTCGATCTCGCCCGCAACGTAGATGCGGTCCTGGCCCGGGGCTTTCGCTGAATCCTTGAACGCGCGCAGCTCGGTGTCCATGTCGGCTTTGAACTGCTCGGGATCGCGGAAACCGTCGATCTTGAACGCCGCGAAGAAGTGCGAGATCTTGCCGGGCAGCGGCGGGTCGTTCGGGAGCGGGAGATCGTTGCCGAACGCGCCGCCCGAGAGCACGCCGCAGAGGATGTCGACCAGCAAGCCGAGGCCGTAGCCTTTGTGGCCGCCGCCGTCGACACCGAAGCCCCCGAGCGGCAGCAGCGCCCCTTTGAGCGCGACCTGCGGGTCGAGCGTTTCGTGTCCTTCGGAGTCGATCGCCCAGCCCGGGTTGAGCTTCTTCTCTTTGCGGTTGTAGACTTCGAGCTTGCCCTTCGGCACGGTCGTCGTCGCGAAATCGAGCACGAAGGCCGGTTCGTTCTTCGCCGGGATCGCGAACGCGAGCGGGTTGGTGCCGAGCATGATGTCGCGGCCGAACGTCGGCGCACCGTAGCGCACGCTGTTCGTCGAGGCGACGCCGATCATGTTGCGGTCGAGCGCCATCATCGCGTAATAGCCGGCGATGCCGTAGTGGTTCGAGTTGCGTACCGCACCGAACGCCGCGCCGCTCTGCGCGGCCTTGTCGAGCACCTTCTCCATCGTGCGCTTGGCAGTCGGATGGCCGAGGCCGTTGCCCGCATCCGCCAGGATCGACGTCGCGGTCTCGCGCGGCGTCGTGACGTTGGGAACCGGGACGAGCTGGCCGGCTCGGATGCGGCTGACGTAGTACGACTCGAGCCGCGCGACGCCGTGCGATTCGATCCCGCGCAGGTCCGCGGCGACGAGGACGTCCGCGACGATCGCCGCATCCGCGGGCGTGACGCCGACTTTCTCGAGCGCAGCGGATACGAAGTTTTTGAGACCCGTCTCGGTCGAGAGCCGGTACTCGGACGTCAGGACGTCTGCCACGATTCCTCCGGTATGAAAAAAGCACCGCGGGCGTGCGGCCCGCCGCACGAGTGTACCCCGGCGGCCGTGCCGAATCTACGACCGATGACCCATCGAAGGGCTGAGGGCACGCCGGCCTTCGATGCCGAGCTTCTCGACGCGCTCCGCACCGCCGTCCCGGGCGGGCTCCTGACCGCCGCCGAGGATCTGATCGCCTACGGCTTCGACGGAACCTTCTACGAGCGCACCCCGCCCCTGGTCGTCCTGCCCACGACGACCGCCCAGGTATGCGCGGTCCACCGCATCGCGACCGAGCGGCGCATCCCGCTGACCCCGCGAGCGATGGGGAGCGGCCTCTCCGGCGGCGCCGTGCCGCTCGACGGCAGCATCGTGCTGGGCGTCGCCCGCATGGACCGCATCCTGGGGATCGATCCGATCGACGGGGTCGCGGTCGTCCAGCCGGGCGTGATCACCGCGAAGCTGCAGGCCGAGGTCGAGAAGATCGGCCTGTTCTACCCGCCGGACCCCTCGAGCCTCAAGCAAAGCGCGATCGGCGGAAACGTCGCGGAAAACGCGGGCGGCGCGCGCGGCCTCAAATATGGCGTGACCGGCGACTACGTGCTCGCGCTGGAGGTCGTGCTGCCGGACGGCACACCGATCCGCACCGGCGGCCGCACGGTGAAGAACGTCACCGGCTACGACTTGCGCCGCCTCTTCACCGGCGCCGAGGGGACGCTCGGGACGATCACCGAGATCACCCTGAAGCTGATCCCGAAGCCGCGCATCGCACGCTCGGCGCTGGCGGTCTTCGACCGCATCGAAGACGCCGCGCGCGCGACGACCGCCGTGATGGCGAGCGGAATCGTGCCGACCGCCGTCGAGCTGCTCGACCAGCTCACCATCCGCTGCATCGAGGAGAACACTCCGATCGGCCTCCCGCTCGACGCCGATGCGATCCTGATCTTCGGCGCCGACGGCAACCACGAGAGCGTCGTCAACGAAGAGATCGCGGCGATCGGCGCGATCGTGCGCGAGCACGGCGCGCGCGCCGTGACGGTCGCCGCGAGCGACGCGGAATCGGAGCGGCTCTGGACCGCGCGGCGCTCGATCTCGCCCGCGCTCGCGCGGCGGCGGCCGAACAAACTCGGCGAGGACATCTGCGTGCCGCGCAGCCGCATCGTCGAGATGGTGACCCGCGTGCGCGAGATCGCCGCCGAGCACCGGCTCGAGATCCCGCAGTTCGGCCACATCGGCGACGGCAATCTCCATCCGAACATCCTGTGCGACAGGCGCGACCGCGAAGAGATGACGCGCGTCGCCGCCGCCGCCCGCGCGATCTTCGAGACCGCGATCGCGCTGGGCGGCACGCTCTCCGGCGAACACGGCATCGGCCTGCTCAAGAAGCAGTTCATGGAGCTGGACGTCGGCACCGACGGGCTCGCGCTCATGCGCAAGATCAAGGACGCGATCGACCCGCTCGGCATCATGAACCCCGGCAAGATCTTCCCCGACCCGGGCGGCGTGGACGCATTCCGGCTGTGAGCTTCATTCTGTGAGCTTCATTCTCGCGCTCGATCAGGGGACGACGAGCTCGCGCGCGATCGTGTTCGATCGGGACGGGGCGGTCGTCGGGTTCGATCAGCGCGAGTTTGCGCAGCATTTCCCGCAGCCGGGTTGGGTCGAGCATGACGCGCGCGACATCTGGAACTCGCAGCGTGACGTGACGGAAGGAGCGCTGCGCAACGCGGGCCTTTCGGCGAGCGACGTCGCGGCGATCGGGATCACGAACCAGCGTGAGACGACGATCCTCTGGGATCGCGCGAGCGGCGAGCCGGTGGCGAACGCGATCGTGTGGCAGGATCGCCGTACGGCGGCGATGTGCGACTCTCTGCGCGCGGGTGGGGTCGGCGAGCTCGTCACCGCGCAGACGGGACTGCTGCTCGATCCGTACTTTTCCGGCACCAAGATCGCGTGGCTGCTGGACAACGTCGAAGGACTGCGCGAACGCGCCGAAGCCGGCGCGATCGCCTTCGGCACGGTCGATTCGTGGCTGATCTGGAATCTGACCGACGGGAAGCGCCACGTCACCGACGTCACCAACGCGTCGCGCACGATGCTCTTCGACATCCACCGTCTGGCGTGGAGCGATGAACTCCTCGCCGCGCTCGACATCCCGCGCGCGGTTCTGCCCGAGGTGCTTCCGTGCACCGCCGACTTCGGCGTGACGGACCCGTCGCTGTTCGGGCGGTCGATTCGCATCGCGGGGGTCGCGGGGGATCAGCAGGCGGCGCTCGTCGGGCAGGCCGGCTTTGCCCCGGGTCTCGCCAAGAACACCTACGGGACGGGATCGTTCGTCGTGCTGAATACCGGCGACCGCGTCGTGCGCAGCGAGCACGGTCTGGTCGCGACGATCGCGTTCGGCTTCGAGCGTGCGAGCGTGACGTACGCGCTCGAGGGTTCGGTGTTCGTAACCGGTGCCGCCGTGCAATGGCTTCGCGACGGGCTTGGGATCATCGCGCGTTCGGAGGACGTCGAGGCGCTGGCGCGCGAGGCCGACGACAACGGCGGCTGCTATTTCGTGCCGGCGTTCACGGGTCTGGGCGCACCGTATTGGGATCCGCACGCGCGCGGCACGATCGCCGGGCTGACGCGCGGGACGACGCGCGCGCATCTCGCGCGCGCGGCGCTCGAAGCGATGGCGTATCAGACGGCCGACGTCGTCGGCGCGATGGAGCGCGACGCGGGGATCACGCTCAAGGAACTCCGCGTCGACGGTGGGGCAGCGGCGAACGGTTTGACCATGCAGTTTCAAGCCGACCTGCTGGGGGTTCCGGTCGTGCGGCCCGCCGTGCTGGAGACGACCGCGCTCGGCGCCGCGTATCTTGCCGGCCTGCACGTCGGCTTTTGGGACGACGTCGAGACGGTCGCGCGGCAATGGCGCGAGGGCGCGCGCTTCGTTCCGGCGATGGAGGCGTCGCGGCGCGACGCGTTGCTGACCGGCTGGAGGCGCGCGGTCGAGCGAAGCCGAGGATGAACCGCGAAACCGCGCTGCGCCGGCTGCCGGGAGAACGCTTCGACGTGCTGGTGATCGGCGGCGGGGCGACCGGCTTGGGCGCGGCGGTCGACGCGGCGTCGCGCGGGTACGCGACCGCGATCATCGACGCCGGCGACTTCGCCAACGCGACGTCGAGCCGGTCGACCAAGCTCGTGCACGGCGGCGTACGGTACTTGCAGCAGGGCAACGTCGGCTTGGTGCGCGAGGCGCTGCGCGAGCGCGCCGCGCTGCGGCGCAATGCGCCACATCTGGTCGACGATCTGGAGTTCGTGGTGCCGGCGTATCGCCGGGTCGACGTGCCGTACTACGCGGTGGGTCTGGCGGCGTACGATCTGCTCGCCGGTCGCTCGGAGTTCGGACGCAGCCGCATTGTCTCGGCCACCCGCGCGCGGGCACGCATCCCCGCGCTTCGCTCGCGCGGTCTGCGCGGCGCGGTCACGTATCACGACGGGCAGTTCGACGACGCACGACTGGCGATCGCGCTGGCGCGCACGGCGGTTGACTGCGGCGCGACGGTCGCCAACTACGTGCGGGCGACGGGTTTCGTGTACGACGCGAACCGGCGCGTCGTCGGCGTGCACGCGGTCGACGCTGAGTCGAAGGCCGAACTCGCGATTCACGCGCGGGTCGCCATCAACGCGACGGGAATCTTCGTCGACGGGCTCCGCGCGCTCGACGAGCCCGGCGCGCCGGCCTTGCTCGCACACAGCCGCGGCTCGCACGTCGTCGTACGGGCCGCAGCTCTCGGTCACGCGACGGCCGCGCTGCTCATTCCGAAGACCAGCGACGGCCGGGTGCTCTTCGCGCTCCCCTGGCACGGTCACGTCGTCATCGGAACCACCGACGTCCCCGTGCCGGCGCCGGAGTCCGATCCGCACCCGAGCGAGGCCGAGATCGCCTACGTCCTCGAGACCGTGAACGGGTATGTCGACGTACCGCTACTCCGCGCCGACGTGCTGGCGACGTTCGCCGGGTTGCGTCCGCTCGTCAACCGGCGCGCGACCTCGACGGCGAAGCTTTCGCGCGAGCACCTCATCGACGTCTCCGCGTCGGGACTCGTAACGATCGCCGGCGGCAAGTGGACGACGTACCGGAAGATGGCGCAGGATGCGGTGGACGCAGCAGCGCGCAGCGCGTCCCTTCCGCCGGCGCCTTCGCGAACCGCGACGCTTCAGCTGCGCGGCGCGATGAGCGAGGTCGTCGACGACGACGTGCTGCGCGTGTACGGGAGCGACGCGTCGGACCTGGCAGCGCTCGTGCGCGACGAGCCGACACTCGGTGAACGGCTGCACGCGGACTTGCCGTACACCGGCGCGCAGGTCGTGTACGCGGCCCGCGTGGAGATGGCGCGCACCGTCGAAGACGTGCTCGCCCGGCGCACGCGAGCGCTCTTTCTGGATGCGCGTGCGGCACGCGAGAGCGCACCGCGCGCCGCTTCCCTCCTGGCGCGCGAATTGGGGCGCGGCGCGGCCTGGGCGGCCGAAGCGTCGGCCGCGTTCGCTCGGCGCGCCGATGCGGCGCTGTGAGAGGGGAGACCCCGACGCCGGTCGCGTAGCACCGAAGTCCGGCGTTCGCCGAGAGGGAGGCTGTGGTGGGCGACCATACCGTCTTTGCCGAGGTCCTCAGGGCTCTCGCCCACGAACGCGCGCGCACCCTCGTCGTCGGCGGCCTGGCGAAACGGCTGCACGGCGAGATCGCCGAGTGTGATGACCATTGCTTGTGGTATGACGCCGAGGACGAGAACGCCGCGAAGGTCTATCGCGCGCTTTCGCGGCTCGGAGCGGATCTCGACGGCGTCTCGCCGGTCGATCTCGCGGATGTCGGCTACGAATTCCGCCACGGCGAGGGCGAGGACGAGATCTGCCTTTACGGCGGGATCGACGGCGTGACGTTCGCCGATGCCTGGATCAGCCGCATCGAGACGCACTGGCGCGAGGTGCCGCTGTGTGTCATCAGCCGCGAAACCCTGCGCGCGACGACGCTGGCCACACGCCCCTAGCGCATCGGCATCGTGCCGATTCAGAACGAGGAGGCAGCAGATGGAATCCGCTACGACTCTGCCGGACGCACGCGTTGACGCTGCCTGGATCGCTTCGCACATCGACGATCCCTCGATGAGGTTCGTAGAGATCGATGTCAGCGCGGCTGCGTATAACGCCGGGCACATTCCCGGCGCGGCGCTGTGGAATGCGTACACGGACCTTCGCCACTCGGACTACCGCCCGATAAGCGCCGCCGAAGTGCAAGACGTCCTGCGCAAGACGGGAGTGACTCCCGATATGACGGTCGTCTTCTACGGATACGGCGCTCACCTCGGTTTCTGGCTGTTGACTTCCCACGGACACGATCGGGTCCGGTTGATGGACGGTTCGCGGGAGCAGTGGAAGACCGCCGGGCAGAACTGGTCCACCGACGTTCCGACGCTCACCAAATCGCACTACGTACTCGCCGCCCAAGACGCGTTTTTCTCATCGCAGGATGACGTGCGGGAAATGATCGGCAAGCCGGGCCGCGTGATCCTCGACACGCGTTCCAAAGCCGAGTACGACGGCGAGCGCTTCTGGCCGTCCGGTGCGACGGAAGGGGCCGGACGCGCCGGACACATACCGGGCGCCGTTCATCTCCCCATCGAGCTGCTGCGCACCGACGACGGGAACTTCAGGAGCGCACCCGAGATGCAGCAGATCATGCGGGATGGCGGCATCACTCCCGAAGCCGAAGTCGTCACGTATTGCACGATCGGCAATCGTGCCAGCCAGGCGTGGTTTGCGTTGAGGTATCTTCTCGGATACCACCATGTGCGGGTCTATTACGGTTCCTGGGCCGAGTGGGGAAAGATCGCCGACACGCCGATCGAGACCTGATCGCGGGTATAGGCGCGTCTTGATGCGCGGCGCTATCCCGACGGCTCGGTGAACGACACGGCACGGCGCTCGCGGCCGATCGCGGTGAGGATGAAGACCGCTGCGAACACGCCGAGCATGATGATCTGCATCGCGCGGCCGTAGTCCGCTCCGGCGGGCGGCGCGAGCGGAAAGTTCTTGCCGGCGTAGGCTGCCTCCCATTGCGCGGCGTACGCGGCGATCAGGTTGCCGAGCTGGTAGGTGAAGCCGGGGAACGTTCCGCGCACGTCGCCCGGCGAGAGCTCGTTGAGGTGCGCGGGGATCACGCCCCACGCGCCCTCACCGGCGTCGCGCCGCCGGTCCACAGCGGGATCGCGAGCGCGCCGAGCACGCAGCACGCCAAGATCGTTACCCGGCGCCCGATCCGCTGCGAGAGCGCGCCGAGCAGCGTCCCGCCGATGATCGCGCCGACGTTCATCACGACGGTGACGTTCTGCGTGAGGTGCGGATCGAAGCCGCGCTCCTGCAGGAACGTCGGATAGAGATCCTGCGAGCCGTGCGACATGAAGTTGAACGCCGCCATCAGCAGGATCGCGTAGAGATACAGCAGCGGCTGCCGCGCGATCGAGCGGAAGAGGTTGTCGCGCTCGCCGAGCTTGCGCGCCTGTCCGGCGCGCCACACCGGCGACTCCTGGACACCGGCGCGGATGTAGGACACGAGCAGTGCGGGCAGTACGCCGACGACGAACATCTCCCGCCAGCCGATGAGCTCGACGAGCTGACCGAACACGACCGCCGCGATCAGGTAGCCGAAGGCGTAGCCCTGCTGGATGATCCCGGATGCGACGCCGCGCGCCTCGGCGGGGAGCGTCGCGAGCGCGAGCGCGGCGCCGACGCCCCACTCGCCGCCCATCGCGATCCCGTACAGCGCGCAGCACGATGAAGACGGCGAAGTTGGGCGAGAAAGCGGTCAGCAGCTCGAAGAGCGAGTAGAGCAGGATGCTCGCCATCAGCGGACCGCGCCGGCCGTACCGGTCGGCGAGCGTCCCGAAGATCAGGGCGCCCAGCGGGCGGAACGCCAGCGTGACGGTGACTGCGGCGAGCACGCCGGGGATCGTCATCGCGAAGTCGGTCGCGATCCGCGAGACGACGAAGGTGACCAGGAAGAAGTCGAACGCGTCGAGCGTCCAGCCGAGGAACGACGCGATGAAGGCTCGGCGCTGCCCGAATCAGAACCGTCGCTCGGCCCGTCAGACGAGTTGGTCGATCAAGGCGCGCGCCTCGGCGTCCGCTTCCGCAAACGTGGCCTCACCGTCGACGCAGCGGTCGTACGCCGACGCGATCGCGCGCTTGACGTTCGTCTGCGCGCGTTCGCGTTCGAAGTCGCGGTCGGTTGGCCGGTACATCGTGACGTACTCGGCAAAGTTCTCGCGCGCTTCGGTCAGCGAGTAGTCGAGGTTCGGTCCGCCGGCGACGGCCTCGGGCGTGACATATCCCGGCAGCGCGCGGTCCGCGTCGTCCTGTCCGTCGTCTTCCCAACCGCACAGCGAACAGATGTCGTACGCCGCGCGTCCGTTGATCGTCGGGTATCCGCAGCACGGACACGTCGCGCGCACTCCGTCGTTCACCTGGAGCGCGAGCCGCTGTTCCGGCGTCAGTTCGGGGGCGAGCACATCCTCGAAGGTTTCGCGCCGCAGCGCGAACGACGCGCGGTCGAAGATCAGAGTGTCGTCTTTCCCAAGGCGGAGAGAATGAGTTCGACGGCGAGGATCGCGGTTTGGTTCTCGCGATCGAGGATCGGGTTGATCTCGGTGATCTCGAGCGAGCCCAGCGTCCCCGATGCCGCGACGCCTTCCATCAGCAAGTGCGCTTCGCGATAGGTGATCCCGCCGCGCACCGGCGTGCCGACGCCGGGCGCCTCCTGCGGGTCGACCCCGTCCATGTCGAAGCTGACGTGCACGGAGTTCTCGCCGTTCGCGACGATCGCCAGCGCTTCGTCGACCACGCGGCTCATGCCCAGCCGGTCGATGTCGGACATCGTGAACGCGCGCACGCCGAGTTCGCGAATCGCGCGCTTCTCGCCGTCGTCGACGTCGCGCAATCCGATGAAGACCATCCGGGCCGGATCGACCGCGTGTTCCTTCAGCGCGAAGTGCACCGGCATCCCGTGGACGTTCCCCGACGGCGAAGTGAGCGGCGTGTTGATGTCGCCGTGCGCATCGACCCAGATCACTCCGGGCGCGCCGCCGCGCGCGCGCGCCACGCCGGCGATCGTTCCCATTGCGATCGAATGGTCGCCGCCGAGCACGAGCGGGAACGCGCCGCCCGCGACGACGCCTTCCACGACCCCCGCGAGCTCGTCGCAGACGGCCTTGATGATCGGGTAATACTTGGCGTTCTGCTCGGCTTGCGTCGCGGACTCGGGCACGGGGACGCGCAGATTTCCGCGATCGGTGACTTCGATGCCCAGCCGTTCGAGCGACTCCTTGAGGCGCGCGTAGCGGATCGCAGACGGGCCCATGTCGACGCCGCGCCGGTCGGCGCCGAGATCCATCGGAACGCCGACAACTTCGACGCGCGCGACGCGCTTGCGGGCGGGGGAAAGCTCGGCAGGTTGAGTCAGCACTTGGCCCACTTCGCCGCACGGACCGCCGGCCTCCCGTAGCGAACGACGACCGCCTCGTGTCGCCTTGGTCGTTGCTCGCGGACGCCGGCTACATCGCCGCCCTGCTGACGTTCGTGGCGTTCTTCATGAAGGATTCGATCCGGCTGCGCCAGATCGCGCTGGCCAGCAACGTGTTCTACGCGCTGTGGGCCGGCGGCGTGCACCTGTATCCGACGCTGATCCTGCACATCGCGCTCTTTCCGGTCAATCTGGTGCGCCTCGTGCAGCTGGTGCGCGAGCGGCGGCTGATCGACGATGCGATCGCCGCGAACGACGTCTCCGCCGAATGGCTGATCGACTTCATGGAACGGCGCACGATCGCCGCCGGGACGGTGCTGTTCCGGCGCGGCGATGCGGCCGACGCGCTTTATTTCCTCGCCGGCGGACGGCTGCGGCTGGACGAGCTCGGGATCGACGTGGCGCCGGGCGCACTGTTCGGCGAGATCGGTATCTTCTCGCCCGAGGGCAAGCGCACGCAGAGCGTCAGCGCCCGCGAGACGAGCCTGGTCTACATGCTCCGCCGCGACGACGCGCTCGCGCTCTACAAGCGCGACCCCTCGTTCGGCATCTATCTCGTTCGGCTGATCACGCGGCGCCTCGTCGAGGACATCGCGCTGGAACGCGGCGCAGCCCAGGCGCCGGTCACGCCCTCCGGCGCGGCGGACGCGTCTCGCTGAGCGGTTCCTTCGTGAGCGCCGGTTCCGCGGCGGCCTGCGAGACGGCGCCCGGGAGCAGTTGCTCGCGCAGGACGCGGATCATCGCGGCGACCGGCACGGCGAGGAACGTGCCCGCCAAGCCGAAGAGCTCGCTGCCGGCCAGGATCGCCAGCACAATCCAGAACGGCGAGAGGCCGACGTTCTCCTTGAGCACGCGCGGCGCGACGAAGTTTCCGTCGATCTGATGGATGACGAAGATCAGCGCGGCGACGATCAGGGCATTGGTCAGCCCGTGGTACGCGAACGCCAGCGCGACGGCGGGGACGAACGCGATCAGCGCGCCCGCATACGGGATGAAGTTGAGCGCCCCGGAGATGACGCCGATCAGCAGCGCATACGGCACCTGCATCGCGAAGAGCATGATGGTCAGCATCGTGCCGAGGATCGTGCCGTCGATCAGCTGACCGCGGATGAACCCGCCGACGACCTGATCCAGCGCGGCGATGACGTCTTCCGCCTTGGCGCGGTTCTTCGGTTTGAGCAAGCCGAGAAAACTCGCCTTGATGCTCTCCGCGTCCAACAGCATGTACGCGGCGAGAACCGGGATGATGATGACCGTTGCCAGCACCGAGACGGTCGACATCACGACCGTGAAGGTCTTGCCCGCCGTATCCAGCGCGTTCGTCTGGAGAAACGCGCCGATCTGCGCCGGGATCGTCGCGATGTACCCGCGAGCCTCGGGCGTGAGCCACTTGACCGACAGGTTGTTGGGGTCCGAGAGGAACTGCGAGATCTTGCTGATGACCGACGGCAGGCTCTTGACCGCGCCCTGCAGGTCGGTTGCGAGCGCCGGGATCAGGAGCTGCGCGATCGCCGTGCCCAGCACACCGATGAGGACGTACACCAGCAGGATCGACCACACCAGCGGAATGCGCTCGTTGAACCGCCGGACCAGCGGGTACACCAGGTACGCGAAGAACAGCGCGCCGACGAAGAGCATCGCGGTCGAGCGGACGTTGCCCAAGAACTGGAGCAGCCCGACGAGCAGATAGATCGCGACGGCGACCAGGACGAGGACCTTGAGCCAGAACGTGACGCGCCGCTCCGTCCTCGACATCGGACGGCGCGGGCGCATGGTGTCGGGCCCTCTGGGAGCGTTCACTGGTTCCCTCTTCCCCGCTTCCAAGAGGCCGCCCCGCACCGACGTCGTAGGAGGCCCGATGTTCTTCCGCTCGCGGGCGGGATTCCTCACGCTCGCGCTCGTTCCGCTGTGCGCCGCGGCCGCCGGCTGCGCTCCGAAGCACGCCGCGAACGGCGTCCCGCGCATCGGGATGGTCACCGACGTGGGCGGCCTCGGAGACCGCTCGTTCAACGACTCCGCCTACGCCGGGCTGCTGCGCGCGGAAACGGAGCTGCACGCCGAGGGGACCGTGCTGCAATCACGGTCGGCCGCCGATTACGCGATCAACATGACCGTGCTCGCCAACAAAGAGTACGACGAGATCTTCGCCATCGGCTTCCTCATGGCGAAGGACGTCGCCGACGTCGCGGCCCGCTACACGAAGCGGAACTTCGCGATCATCGACGCGGTCGTCGACCTCCCCAACGTCACCTCGGTCACGTTCAAAGAGGAAGAGGGTTCGTACTTGGCCGGCGCGCTCGCCGCGCTGACGACCAAGACCAAGACGATCGCCTTTCTCGGCGGAATCGACATCCCGCTGCTGCGCAAGTTCGAGGCGGGTTTCGCCGCCGGCGCGCGCCAGATCGACCCGTCGGTAAAAGTGCTGGTGAAATACACGGGCTCGTTCGACGATCCGGCCGCCGGCAAGGAACTCTCCGGCGTGCTGTACGACCAGGGCGCCGACATCGTGTACGTTGCGGCCGGTAAAGCCGGCCTCGGCGCGATCGATCAGGCGAAGCGGCGCAGCGACGTCTTCATCATCGGCGTCGATTCCAATCAAGACGGGATGGCGCCCGGCAAGATTCTCACCAGCATGATAAAGCGGGTCGATACCGGCGTCTTCCGCGTATGCCAAGAAGCGGTCGCCCATCGCAAGCGCTCCGCGCATCTCGTGCTCGGGTTGAAAGAAGGCGGCGTCGGGCTGACCGACTTCCACTACACGCGCAGCGTCGTGACGCCGGCGAAGATCGCGGTGCTCGCGAAACTGCGCACCGCGATCGTCTCGGGCACGATCGTCGTACCGTCGACCAGGGAGGGATTGGCATCGTACACGCGCCTCCCGCTCTGACGCTGCGCGGCGTGCGCCGGCGCTTCGGCGCCGTACAGGCCGTCGACGGCGTCGATCTCGAGCTGCTGCCGGGCGAGATCCACGCGCTCGTCGGCGAGAACGGCGCGGGCAAATCGACGCTCGCGGCGATCGCGTACGGTGCCGTGCGCGCCGACGAAGGCACCGTCGAGGCACTGGGCGTCGTCGGCCTCGTGCACCAGCACTTCAAACTGATCGAGCGGCTGCGCGTGTGGGAGAACGTGCTGCTCAACCGCGAGCCGAAGCGCGGCTGGACGATCGACGTGCCGGCGGCGCGAGCGCGCGTGCTGGAACTCGCCGCGAAGTACGGCTTGGCGGTGGATCCCGACGCGGTCGTCGAGACCCTCCCGGTCGGCATCAAGCAGCGGGTCGAATTGCTGCGCGAGCTCGATCGCGAACCGGCCGTGCTGCTGCTGGACGAACCGACGGCGGCGCTCGCGCCGAGCGAGATCGCGTCGTTCTTCGAAACGGTGCGCGGCCTCGCCGCGCGCGGCACCGCGGTGCTCGTCGTCACGCACAAGCTCGCCGAAGTGATCGCCTATTCGCAGCGGGTCACCGTGATGCGCGCCGGCGCCGTCGTCGCCCGCCATCTGACCGGCGAAACGAACGCCGACGCGATCGCGCGCGAGATGGTCGGCGGCGAGGTCCCGGCCCTCGCGACCCGCGCGGCCACCGAACCCGCCGTGCTGCTCGAGGCGCACGGACTCTCCGCGACGTCCGGGACGAGCGCGCTCACCGACGTGACCTTCGCAGTGCGGGCCGGCGAGATCGTCGGGATTGCGGGCATCGAGGGAAACGGTCAGTCCGCGCTCGCCGACGCGCTGGCCGGCATCGTCCCGTTCACCGGCGAGCTGCGCCTGGCCGGCGTCGTACTGCGCCCCGACGATTCGCCGGCGGCTCGGCTCGCGCGCGGCATTCGGGTGATCCCGCAAGATCGGCGCCGCGAAGCGCTGGTCCTCGACTGGGACGTGTGCGACAACGTCGTGCTGGGCCGGCAGCGGACGCTGCCGCGAGCCGGCTACGACGCGGCGGCGCGCGAGGTGATCGAACGGTTCGACGTACGGCCGCCCGACCCGGGCGCCATCGTCGGAATGCTCTCCGGCGGCAACCAGCAGAAGGTCGTCGTGGGCCGGCTGCTCTCCGGCGCTCCCAAGCTCGTCGTCGCGTATCAGCCGACGCGCGGGATCGACATCGGCGCGGCGGCGCTGGTGCAGTCGCGCCTGATCGAGGCGCGCAACGCGGGCGCCGGCGTGCTGCTGATCTCGTTCGAGCTCGACGAGATCTTCGCGTGCGCCGATCGCGTGCTGGTGATCGCCGGCGGCGCGTTCGTCGGCTCGTTCGACCGCGCGGCGATCGACCGCGGCCGCATCGGCGCGCTGATGGCCGGAGGTCGCGCCTGATGCCGTACGCGTTCGTCCGCGGCCGCGCGTTTCGCGACATCGTCATCGTGCTGGTGCTCGTCTTCGGCGTCGGGTCGATCGCGATGCTGCTCGCGCACGTCTCGCCGCTCGTCGCGTTCGGCGCGCTCTTCGACGGCGCGTTCGGCACGCGGGAAGAAGTCGCCGAGACGCTGGTCCAGGCAACCAACTTGCTCTTCCCGGCGCTCGGCATCGCGGTCGCGTTCCGCGCCGGACTCTTCAACATCGGCGCCGAGGGCCAGTTGATTCTCGGCGGCTTCGCCGCGGGGTGGCTGGGCGCGCAGCTCCCACTGCCGTGGTACCTCGCGATCCCGATGGTGCTGGTCGCCGGCGCGCTGGCCGGCGGCGTATGGGGCGCAATCCCCGGTTTTCTGCGGGCCCGGTTCGGCGCCAACGAAGTGATCGCGACGCTGATGCTCAACGTCGTCGCCGTGCTCCTGGCGACGTACCTGGTGAACGGCCCGCTGGCGCTGCCCGGCAGCGGGGCGTCGGAGACGCCGAGCTTGCCGCACGCCGCCCAGCTGCCGGATCTCGTCGCCGACTCGCGTTTGACGTGGGCGTTCCCGATCGCGCTCGGGCTCGCGTTCGTGCTGCGTTGGATGCTGCAGCGAACCGTGTTCGGCTACGAATTGCGCGCCGCGGGCGATGCGCCCGAGGCCGCCAAGCGCGCGGGAATCGACTTGCGCCGTACGGCGTTCGTCGCGATGGCGCTCTCGGGCGCGATCGCCGGGCTCGGCGGCGCGACGATCGTAGCGGGCGAACTGCATCGCTTCAACACCGGCCTCTCACCGGGCTACGGGTTCATCGCGATCGCCGTGGCGCTGGTCGGGAACCTCGACCCGCTCTGGATCATCGTCGCGTCGCTGGCCTTCGGCGTCCTGCAGAGCGGCGGGATCGCGATGCAGGCCGAAGCAGGCGTCCCCCGCGACGTCGTCGCGCTGGTGACCGGCCTCGTCATCATCGCGCTGGCCGGGCGGCGCGTCGTCGCGGCGCGGAGGTCGACGTGAACCCCGTCCTTGCCGGCATCCTCGCCGTCCTCGGCCTGACGCTCGTGAAGGCGACGCCGCTGATCTACGCGGCGCTGGGCGGCGTGCTGAGCGAGCGCTCCGGCGTGGTGAACATCGGTCTCGAAGGAATCATGATCGCGGGCGCGTTCACCGCGGTCGTCGTGAGCGGCCTCTCCGGCAGCCCGCTGGTCGGCGCGCTCGCCGGTGTCCTGGCGGGCGCAGGAGTCGCCGCGCTGCTCGCCTTCGCCGCGACGCGCCTCGGCGTCGATCAGATCGTCGCCGGCACCGGCTTGAACATCGCCGCCCTCGCGGCCGCGGCGTTCGGTCTGGTGCTGATCTACCACCAGCCCGGCGCGTCGCGCGAGGTGCCGGCGTTCGGTCACGCCGGCGAGAACATGCTCATCCTGCTGGCGTTCCTCGCCGCCGCCGCCTTGCACGTCGTGCTCACCCGCACGCCATGGGGCTTGCACGTTCGCGCCTGCGGCGAGGATCCCAGCGCCGCGGAGGCGGCAGGGATCGACGCGCTGCGCACCCGGTTCACCGCCGTCGTGATCGGCGGCGCGATCGCGGCGCTCGGCGGCGTGTACCTCTCGCTCGCGGAGCTCGATCTGTATTCCGACGGGATGACGGCGGGCCGCGGGTTCATCGCGCTCGCCGCGGTGATCTTCGGCCGCTGGACGCCGTTCGGCGCGACCGGCGCGGCGTTGTTCTTCGGGTTCTTCGCGGCGCTGCAATACTCGCTGCAGCGCGCCGGCGTGCCGAGCGAACTGATGCAGGCGCTGCCGTATCTGGCCGCGCTGGTTGCGCTGGCGGGCTTCGCCGGACGCGTGCGCGCGCCGGCTGCGGACGGCGTTCCGTACGTCCGGCAATGAACGCTCACTCCATTTGTCGCGCCGCGCTCACCTCACACTCCATTCAAGCAACTTGACTTTTGTCGTGACCGACCGACAATAGAGTCAATGCGAGTACCACGACGCGCCATCTCAGCGGTCGCGCTGTTCGCCTTCAATCTCGCCGGCGTTTTGCCGGCGCAGGCCCTTACCGTGCCCGGGCCGCTGGCCGACTTTCAGGTGCGGCTCTCCGCGTTTTCGCTGCGCGCGCCGGGTCACGTCGGCATCGCGGTCACCGACGTGTCGACCGGTCTCACCACCGGGATCAACCAGGGCGCGGAGATGCCGGCGGCGTCGACGATCAAGATCCCGGTGATGGTCGAAGTGTTCCGCCAGCTCGGCGCCGGAGCGTTCGACCTCAATCGTCACGTGAGGCTGCGCGCGTCCGATAGGGATTGGGGTTCGGGCGACCTCGCCGACGCGCGGGTCGGCTCGTCGTACACCGTCGCCCGGCTTCTCACCCTCATGATCGACGTCAGCGACAACACCGCGACCAACATGCTGATCCGCCTGGTCGGCCGCCGGCACATCAACGACACGATGATCGAACTGGGCCTGACGCACACGCGCCTGACCGACTTCATCCGTACCAGCGGGACGATGATCCGTTGGGCGCTGCGCTCGAGCCCGGCCGACATGGCGCATTTGCTGCGGTCGATGGCACGCAACCAGCTGATCGACGAATGGTCGTCGCGCGAGATGATCGCGATCCTGCGCGGCCAGACCCACAACGGCTTGCTCCCCGAACCGCTGCCGACCGGCACCGACATCGCGCACAAGACCGGCACCCTGCACGATACCCTCAACGACGTCGGCATCGTGTACGAGGGCGAAGAGCCCTACGTGATCGCGGTGATGACGACCGATCTGCCGACGCTCGACGCGGGCCGCCGCTTCATCCGGGGCGTCTCCCGGATGGCCTACGACGCGCTGGGCCGCTACGCGTCGTGGCGCTCGGAGAACCCTCCGACGATTGCCATGCCGCAGCCGGCCGCCGCCGCGACGACGCCCGAACAGCAGATGTGGACGCCGGCGCGGGCCGAAGGCGCGGCACCCGACAGCGCGCCCGCCGCGGCGAGTCCCGCACCGGCTACGGGTTCGCCGTGAGAAATCGCGAAAACGGGGAAATGTAGGCTCGGTACTCTCCCCCGAAAGCCGCCGTTGACCGACCCGATCTCCCAGCCGCACGCCCTTCGGGACGGCGCGCGGCGCCACATCGTCCAGTTCTATCAGGGCGACGAACAGGCGCTGGCCTCGAACGTCGCGCGTTTCTTTTCTGACGGCTTGATCCGGGGCGAAGGCGTCGTCGCGATCACGAGGCCGGGCCGCCGCGCCGCAATCGTCCGGGCGCTCGCAGAATTGAACGTCGATGTCGACGCAGCGGTGCGGGGCGGCTCCGTCGTGCTGCTCGATGCCGAGGAGACCCTCGCGCGCTTCATCCGTCATGACGGACCCGACCGTTTGCGTTTCGAGGGGGTCATCGGGCCGGTCTTGCACGATCTCCGCAGCGCGACGGGCACCCGCGACGTCCGCGCTTACGGTGAGATGGTAGGGATCTTGTGGGAATCGGGCCGCCGGGCGGACGCGCTGCGGCTCGAGGAACTCTGGAACGGCCTCCTCGAGCGCGAGGAATTACAGCTCTTCTGCGGCTATCCGATCGACGTGTTCGGCCCCGAGTTCACGGTGGGCGGCGTCGACCCGGTCTTGTGCGCGCACACCCACCTTGCCCCGGCGAACGACGGGCGGCTCGAAGCGGCGGTCGAACGGGCGATGGACGACGTTCTCGGCGCGCGGAGCGACTTGCTGCGTCCCTTGATGAAGCCGAACCACCGGCCGTCGTGGGCCGCGATGCCGCGCGGCGAAGCGGTCGTGCTCTGGTTGCGCAACAACCTGCCCGAGGCCGCCGGTCAGATTCTGGCGCGCGCTCGATCGCACTATCGAGCCTGAACTGCATCGGCGCGCGGCGAAGGGCGCCGCGTGACGACAGCGCGAGCGGCGATCTTGATGCGGCAAGGATCGCCGCGGCCCTATGCCCAGAGCCGGCCGATCGAGATCGTCGAGGTCGAGCTGGATCCGCTCGGCTACGGTGAGGTGCAGGTCGCGGTCGCCAGCGTCGGCGTGTGCCACTCCGACCTCTCGACCGTCGACGGCACCTTCGTGCGGCCGGTTCCGCTGGCGCTCGGTCACGAAGCGGCCGGGACGGTCGAAGCGATCGGCCCGGGCGTCAGCCGCGTCGCGCCGGGCGACAAGGTGGTCTTCTCGTTCGTTCCGATGTGCGGTCACTGCATCGAGTGCGCCGGCGGCCGCCCCGCGCTCTGCGAACCCGGCAACCGCGCCAACGCTGCCGGCACGCTGATGCGCGAGCGTCGTCCCGCGCGGCGCGGCGACGAGCGGATGTACACGCAGCTCGGCGTCGGCGGCTTTGCGGAGCGGACCGTCTGCGCCGAAGAATCGCTGGTTCGCATCCCGGCCGATACGCCGCTCGAGATCGCCGCGTTGTTCGGCTGCGCGGCCCTCACCGGACTCGGTGCCGTGCTGAATTCCGCGCAGGTCGAAGCCGGGACCAGCGTCGCGATCTTCGGTGCGGGCGGGGTCGGGCTGATGGCGCTGTTCGGGGCGGTCATCGCCGGCGCGACCGACATCGTCGTCGTCGATCCGGTTGCGGAGAAGCGCGCGCTGGCGCGAGAACTCGGGGCGACGGCAACCGTCGACCCCGCGACCGGCGACGCCGCAGACCAGGTGCGCGCCATTCTTGCGCAGCGCGGCGCGGACTATGCGTTCGAAGCCGCCGGCGTCGCCGCGGCGCTGGAGTCGGCGTTCCTCGCGACCGCGTCCGGCGGTACGACGGTGGCCATCGGGCTGCCGCGCAGTGACGCGACCGCGGCGATCCCCCACAGCCTGCTCGTCCGCAACGACCGCACGCTCAAGGGCAGCTTCATGGGCTCCTCCGTTCCGCAGCGCGACATTCCGCGCTACATCGCGCTGTGGCGGGCCGGAAAACTTCCGATCGAGCGCCTCGTCAGCGGCACGATCGGCCTCGACGGTCTCAACGCCTCCCTCGACGCCCTCGCCGAAGGCCGCACGATCCGCACGATCTGCACGATCGGGCGATGAGCGTCCGCCCTTGTCACCCCGAGCGAATGGGAATCACTAGCCGAAGCTCTTGAGCTTCGGGAACAGGTTGGCCGCCGGCGGCGTCAGGTCGCGGCAGAACGCGATCGCCTTGCCGTTCTCGTAGCCCATGGCGTAAGGCGAAGCGGTCCTGCCCACCAGCCGGACGTCGCGACAGTACGGCCGCATCCGCTCGACGTGGCGCTGCACGCGCAGGACGTGCTGCGGATCCTGTCCGCGCAATCCCCACAGATAGTACTGGTTGTGTCCGCTGAGCGCGGCCGGCAGGCCGTACGCCGATCCGTAGACGTCGAGCGCCGCCGCCTCGCCGTAGTTGTCGACCAGCACGGCGGTGCGCGCTCGCTCGTCCGGCGGAAGCGCCTCGAACGCGGTTCCGACCTCGCGGACGAAATCGCGCCAGCCCAACTGGTCGGCGAATTCCTGCGGCAGTGCGGTGCCGGCGAAACTCTTCTCCTGCTGCTGCGGAGCGAAGTGCAGCCATCGCATGTACCCGGCGATCGCTTGCGGCGGCAAGATCGGCATCGCCAACGGCGCGATCAGTGCCGAGAGGGCTACGGCGGCGCCGAGGTACACGGCGCGCGCCGACGCGCCGCGCACCGCGCGTTCGAGCGCGACGCCGCCGAGCGCGAACAGCGCCGGATACGCGGCGGCGATGTAGTAGTCTTTGCCGTGGCCCGCAAACGTCAGCACCGTCACGACGACGCAGGCGAGCGCGATGAAACGGAACCTCGCGAGATCGCGCCACACGAACGGCGCGGCGAGGCCGGCGATCCAGAGCGGCGCGAACAGCGGGTTCATCACGATCATCTGATTCAGGATGAATGCGACCGGCGTGACGTCCGCGTTCTTGTCGCCGGCGGCACGCAAGAGCTCGACGAATGGCCAGCCGTTCGCGGCCTGCCACACGACCGACGGCGCCGCGATCAGCACCATCAGCGCCAGGCCGATCCAGAGTTCGCGCCGCGCGAACAGCCGCCGCTCCGGAACGATCAGCAGGGCGGCGGCGAGCGCGACGAGCCACGACGCGAGCGCGTATTTCGCTTCCAGCGCGACGCCCGCGACGACGCCGCTCCAGATCAGCGCGCGGCGATCGTCGAGCAGCGCGGCCCGGGCCAGCCCGTACGCGAGCGCGGTCCACGCCAGCGGCTCGAACACCGTCGTGTTGAAGGTCGAAAACAATCCCAAGAACATCGGCGCGACGGCGGCCGCGATCCCCGCCGCCGCAGCCGCGCCGCCTCCGCCGCCGAGCAGCCGCGCGAACCGGACCGTGAGCCACACCAGCGCGGCCGCGGCGAGCACCACCGGAAAGCGCAGCAGCCACGTCTGATGACCCAAACCGTAGAAGCCGGCCGCGAGCAGCGGGACCAGCGGCGGCTGATCCGCGTACCCGAACGACGGATGCCGGCCGCACACGATGAAATACAGCTCGTCGCGGAAGACGTCGTAGCGGTTCGCGAGCGCGAGGTGCGCTACGAAAGTCGGAAGCGCGATCGCCAGCGCAACCGGATCGCGATACCAAGGCCGTTCCATGGCGTCATCATTGCCCGGCGAGGTGTTCGAGCGCAACGCCCACGGGACGAGCGGGCCGCAGCCGAGGACGAACGGGCCGCAACGCAGCCATTGTCACGCCGAGCTCCAACGATTGGAACTAGCGCAGCAGCTCGGGGCGGCGCGCGATGTAGCGGCGGCTCCAGGTTATCTGCGCACCGTCGCTGATGCGCACTTTGAACTCGCCGTGGAACCACGGTTCCATCTCGCGGATGGCGTCGATGCGCACGAGCTCCGAGCGATTGAGCCGCACGAACACGTCGGGATCGAGCCGCCGTTCGAGCGCGTCGAGCGACGTGCGCAGGCGGTGCGTCGAGCGCCCGGCGTGGACGTTCACGTAGTTGCGGTCGGCTTCGACCCGGACGATCTCGGCGACCGCGAGGAAGTGCGCGCGCTCGCCGTCCTGCACGAACAGGCGCTCGGGGTAGCGCGCCGCCGGGCGAAACGTCTCGACCAAGCGCGCCAAATGTCCGTTGGGCGGGTCGCTGCGCCGGCGTCGGATCCGTTCGAGCGTCGCGGCCAGCCGCTCTTCGTCGAGCGGCTTGAGCAGATAATCCACGGCTTCGGCTTCGAAGGCCCGGACGGCGAAATCGTCGTGCGCCGTGACGAAGACGACGTACGGCGCGTCGCCGGCCGCGGCGAGCGCGCGCACGACCTCGAAGCCGTCGCCGCCGGGCATCTGCACGTCGAGAAAGAGGACGTCCGGGCGCTCGCGCCGCGCCGACGCGATCGCTTCCGATGCGTTCGCCGCTTCGCCGATCACCTGCACGTCGTCGTGCTTGGCGAGGAACCGCTGCAGCTTTCGCCTCGCCGGCGCTTCGTCGTCGACGACGAGCACGCGCAGCGGCACGTTCACCGCACCGCGCGTTCGGCGAGCCGGGCGTGATAGGGCAACGTGATCACGACCTCGGCGCCGCCGCCGGCGCGGTCGGACAGCCGTACCGTCCCGTCGTCACCGTAGAGTTCGCGTACACGATGCCGCGTGTTCGCGAGGCCCAGGCCGCCGACGCGTTCGGGCCGCGGGCGCAGGCCGATCCCGGTGTCGGCGACGCGCACGGTGAGGACGTCGCCGGAACGCTCGGCGTCCACGTCGATTCGCAGATCGACGTTGTCGGGCGAGAGTCCGTGCTTGATCGCGTTCTCGAGCAGCGGCTGCAAGATCATCGTCGGCACCAGCGCTTCGCGGAGGCCGTCCGCCACGCGAACGCGCACGTCGAGGTGGTTCTCGAGCCTGGCCCGCATGATGTCCAGATACAGCTCCGCGATGTGGAGTTCGTCCGCGAGCGTCGCTTCCGGACGGTCGCACGCGTAGAGCGTCGCACGCAGAAGCTCGCTCAACCGCCCGATCATCCGGTCGGCGACGCGCACGTCCTCGTACATGACGGCCGAGATCGTGTTGAGCGTGTTGAAGAGGAAGTGAGGCTGCAATTGCAGCTGCAGATTTTCGAGCTTCGCCTCCGCGAGTTCCATCTGCAGGTGCGCCGCGCGCAGCTCCCCTTCGCGCGCCAAGCGAATGCGCTCGATGAAGTACACGAAGCCGACGACGATCGCGTAGCTGACGACGTCGTTCGAGAGTTCCATCGGATAGCGGTAGAGCATGACGCCGTAGTCGTACGAGCCGAGGCCGGCCGCCGGAAACAGCGCCGCCCGGCTCAGCGCCATCAGCGTCGTGTGCGCGAACGAGTACGCGACGGCACCCAACAGGTGCAGCGCGATCGTCCGCGGCCACGTCGTCGTCGACCACGGCAGACGACGGCACAGCGCCAAGATCAGCGGCAGCAGCGCGAACGCGGTGTAGGTCCCGCTCGACTCTTCGAGCAGCCGCCGCGCCAGCGTGTTGCGATGCTCGCGCGCGAGATCGTCGAGGTACCGATACCAGAACCCGAAGGCGCCGACCGCCGTGTACAGGGCGAACAGCGCCCACCAGCCGCGGGCGTCGGGACCCTTCGAACGTCGCGCCTCGATCACGCGACCGGCTGAAGCGCTAGCTCGCCGCCGCCTGCCGGCCCGCGTAGGCGTGGGTCAGCCAGTGGCGGTATTTCGGGACGCCGCCGCGCACGGCGCGGTCGTACAGGTCGATCAATTTCGTCGCGATCGGGCCACGCTCGCCGTCGCCGATCGGACGATGGTCGATCGACTCGATCCACTGCACGCCGGCGGCGCTGCCGGTGATGAAGACCTCGTCGGCGACGATCAGCTCGCTGCGGTCGATGGCCCGCTCGACGACCTCGATGCCGAGCTCTTCGCGCGCGAGCGTCATGATCGCGCGGCGGGTCACGCCTTCGAGGATGTTCTGCGACGGGTCGGGCGTGTAGAGGACGCCGCGCCGCACCATGAAAAGGTTCTCCGCCGAACCTTCGCTCACGTGGCCGTCGGCCGTGAGCATGATCGCCTCGTCGAAGCCGTGCAGGATCGCATCGCTCTTGGCGAGGGCGCTGTTCACGTAGACGCCGGTGATCTTGCCGCGCGCGGGCGCCATCGTGTCGTCGATGCGCCGCCACGAGCTGACCGTGCAGCGCAAGCCGCGCGCGGTATCGAAATACCGGTCGAACGGGATCGCGACGATCCCGAACGCGTCGCGCACGTCGTGCAGGCGCACGCCGATGTCCTCGTTCGCCTTGTACGCGAACGGCCGCAGGTACACGTCGCCGCGGAACCCGTTGCGGTTGATCAGCTCGACCGTGATGTCGCACAGCTCGGCCGTCGTGTGCGGCAGCTTCATCAACAGGATGCGCGCGGACTGGGCGAGGCGGTCGTAGTGCGCCTCGAGCTCGAGCAGATAGAGCTGCTCGTCGTGCGCGTTCCAGAAGCCGCGGACGCCCTCGAAGCACCCCGTACCGTACTGCAGGCCGTGCGTGAGCAGGCCGACCTTCGCGTCGTCGTAGCGTGAGAATTTTCCGTCATGGTATACGGTCAGGTCGCCCAGGTGCATGAAGTTGCGGTCCTCCGGTGGTAAGGGAGCCCTCGTGCGCGAGGTGTTCACGACGTTCCTCCGGCTCGGCGTCACGTCGTTCGGCGGTCCGATCGCGCATCTGGCATATTTTCGCCGCACCTTGGTCGAGGAGCGGCGCTGGCTCGACGAGGCGGCCTATGTTCGCATCGTCGCGTTCTGCTCGGTGCTCCCAGGACCCACCTCGAGCCAGGTAGGGATGCTGATCGGCCTGATACGCGCCGGCCCGGCCGGTGCGTTCCTGGCCTGGCTCGGCTTCACGCTGCCCTCCGCCGTGCTCATGGCCGCCGTCGCGGCGGCGCTCGGCGGGATCGAAGGACACGATCCGCCGGCCTGGTTCGCCGGCCTGCTGGATGGACTGTTCGCCGCCGCGGCCGCGGTCGTCGCGCAGGCGGTGCTCGGCCTCGCCGGCTCCCTCTGCACCGATCGGCCAACCAAGACGATCGCCTTGGCGGCGACGATCCTGACGCTGGGCCTACGCCCGCTCCCCGGCCTGCAATGGCTGCCGATCATCCTGGGCCTGGCCGTCGGAGCGCTGTTCCTCCATGACGGGCGGATCCCGGCGGAGCCGCTGCCGGTGCGCGTCCCGCGCGCCGTCGCGATCGCCGCCGGCGCGCTCTTCGTCCTGCTCGTCTCGCTCACGCTGCTGCCGCGCACGCCGATCACCGCGTTCGTCGCGACCATCGTGCGCGGCGGATCGCTCGTCTTCGGCGGCGGGCACGTCGTCCTGCCGTTGCTGCAGACGCTGGTCGCCGACGGCCTCATCGGTGCGCGCGAGTTCTTCGCCGGCTACGGCGCCGTCCAAGCGGTCCCGGGCCCCATCTCCACCTTCGCCGCGTTTCTCGGCTACGCGAACCGCTCGCCGCTGCACGGCGCGCTCGGAGCGGTCGTCGCCACCGTGCTGATCTTCCTGCCGTCGTTCGCGCTCATCTTCGCGCTGGCGCCGGTATGGAACCGGCTGAGCACGTACCCGCGTGCCGCGGGAGCGCTGCGCGGCGCAAACGCCGCGGTCGTCGGCGTGCTCGGCGCGGTGCTGTACGACCCGATCATCGTCTCGTTCGGCACGAACTGGCCGCGCATCGCGATCGCGCTCGCGGCGTTCGCGCTGATCGGCGTGTGGCGCGTCGCGCCGTGGATCGTCGTGCTCTGCGCCGCGGGCATCGGGGCGCTGCTGCGCGCGTAGCAGGGGCCGTCCGGAGCGGGTCCGCGTGCTCGCCGGGCTGAATCGCCCCGGGACATGGACTGGGCGTGGATGGAAGGCTCTCGCGGCTTCGACGTGACCTGGGGGATGGTCACCGCCGCGCTTTGCCTGGCCGTCGCGGTGCCGATTCTGTGGTGGTGGCTCCCCGAACACCGGCGCTCGTTCTTCGGAACGGCGATCGACCCGGCGCATCGCCTCCAGCTCGGTTACGGGCTGTTCTGCATGGCGATGCTGGGCACCAACGTCGGCTGCCGCGCGATCCCGCACGACGACCTCGGCGTCGTCCATCCGGTCTTCTTCATGATCACCGTCGCGCTCGTCGCCGGCCTCGGCCCGCGCGTGCTGTGGCTTGCGACGCACCCCGAGCACCGGCTCGGTTTGGGCACCTAGCTTCTTCGCAACGCTTTCGGAGGTTCTCGTGAAACGGACCGCGTTCGCCGCGATCTTGAGCGCGTGCGCGCTCGGCACCACCGCCCTCGCCGCCATCGGCATCACCACGCTTCCCACCGGCTGGAAGATTCGCGGTGCCGAGGGACCCGTCGCGACGGTCGGCACGCTGCCCAGCGGCCTCGCGTTGGCCCGTGACGGTTCCGCCCTGTTCGAACTCGAAGCCGGACACCGCAAGCCGGCGCTGCGCGTGCTCGACGCGGCGACGCTGCACGAAGCGCGGAGCGTCGCTTTGAACGGCGCGTACGGAGCGCCGCTGCGCGATGCGAACGGCGACGGCGTTTGGGTCGCGATCGCCGGCACGTTTCAGGAACAGATCGCGCACGTCGACACCGCGACGGCAGCGGTCGACCGCACCGTGTCGCTCCCGAATCCGTTCTATCCGGTCGCGATCGCGCGCGCACCGAACGGGACGCTGGCGGTCGCCGGCGACCTCGCCAACGCGGTCGTGTTCACCGATCCGCAGGCGCGCGTCGTCGTCGCGAAGCGCGACGTCGGCCGTCATCCGGCGGCGCTGCAGTTCTCCACCGACGGCGCGCGGCTCTATGTCGCGGACCGCGCGACGCGCTTCGTCGACGTCGTGCCGGTCCCGGGAGCCAACGCCGCCGCGAGCGGCGTCCCCGTCCGCATCGACGTCGGTCTCCATCCCGTCGCGCTGGCCAGCGACGGCACGCACCTCTACGTCGCGAACAGCGACGACGACGACGTCGCGGTCGTCGACCTCGCGACGAATCGCGTCGTGCAGCACGCGCACATCCCCTTTGCGCGCACCGATGCGGTCGGCACCTCGCCGAACGCGCTCGCGCTCGACGGCGACCGGCTGTACGTGACCTGCGGCGCGGCGAACGCGGTCGCGGTGTTCGCCGTCACGGCGGGCCGTTTGCGCGCGCTCGGCGCGATCCCGGCCGGCTGGTACCCGACGGCGGTTGCCGTCGACCGCGCCCACGGCGCGCTCTACGTCGCGAACGGCAAGGGCGAGTCCGGCCACGCCAACCCCAAGTTCAACCCACTCGCCCGCGGTGAGGGCGACTACGTCGCCGACAATCTGGTCGGCTCGATCCGCCGCCTCTCGATCCCGGACGATGGGACGCTCGCCCGCGGCACGGCCGACGTGCGCGACCTCGCGCAGCATGCGGACGTGCCGCCGAGCGCCGTCGTGCGCGCGAACGGACCGATCAAGCACGTCGTCTACGTCATCAAGGAAAACCGCACGTACGATCAGGTGCTCGGCGACGTGCGCGAAGCGGACGGCGATCCCTCGCTCGTGCTGTTCGGCGAGCAGATCACGCCGAACCAGCACGCGCTCGTGCGGCGCTTCGGCATCTTCGACCGGTTCTTCGAAGACGCGCACGTCAGCGCCGACGGGCACAACTGGTCGACCGCCGCGTTCGCCAACGACTACCTCGAGAAGATGTGGCCGCAGAACTACGCGAACCGCAGACCGTTCTACGACTTCGAAGACGGGGCGGAGGCGAGCGTTCCGCACGGTCACTATCTGTGGAACGACGCGCTCGCGCACCACGTCACGCTGCGCAACTACGGAGAGTTCGTGACCGCCGCACCGAGCAAACCGACGCCGGTCTCGGCCTCCGATCCCGGCCTGCTCGCCAATACCGACCGCGATTTCGCGACCTTCGATCTGGCGGTCGAAGACGTCGCGCGGTTCGAAGAGTGGAGGCGCGAATTCGACGCCTACGAGAAGAACGGCACGCTGCCGCAGTTGGAGATCGTACGCTTCCCGCGCGATCATACGGCCGGGACGCGGCCCGGTGCGGTGACGCCGCAAGGGATGGTCGCCGACAACGACCTCGCCGTCGGCAAGCTCGTCGAGGCGATCTCGCACTCCGCCGACTGGAAGAGCACCGCGATCTTCGTGGTCGAGGACGACGCGCAGAACGGCGCCGATCACGTCGACGAACAACGCTCGACCTTCTACCTCGCCTCGCCGTACGCGGCGGGCGGCGTGCAGCACGCGGCGTACACGCAAGCCTCGGTGCTGCGCACGATCGAGATCCTGCTCGGGCTCTCGCCGATGTCCGCCTACGACGCCGGCGCGCCGCCGCTCAGCGAAGCGTTCACCGCGACGCCGAACCTCGCGCCCTTCGACGCGCTGGCGGCGCAGTACGACGTCCGCACGAAGAACGGCGCAGCCGCCTACCGCGCGCGCGACAGCGCGCGCATGCGCTTCGACGTCGCCGACGCGGCCGACGAGACGGCGCTCAACGACATCCTTTGGCACGCCGTAAAGGGCCCGCACGCCCTGCCGCCTCGCGAGTCCCGCTGATGCGCTAGGCCTCCGCCCGCTTGCTCTCAACCCGTTCGGTGTGCTCGGTGTCCGGCGAGAGGCCGCGAGCGCTCGGCTGCGACTACGGTCGCAGCCTTGCCAACATCGTCCGCTTGGAAACCCGGTCTGTAGCGTACACTAAGCGCAATGGATGAAGATCGTGGCGCGGGCCGCAACTCGTGGACGTAGTACTGGCCGATCGGCTCCAATTCGCTTTCACCATAATGTTCCACTATCTCTTTCCGATCGGGACGATGGGCCTCGCTCCGTTCATCGCGTGGTACAACTATCGCGCGCTGAAGACCGGCGAGGAGCGATACTCACAAGCCGCTCGCTTTTGGACGAGGATCTTCGCCGTCAACTTCGCGGTCGGCGTCGTGACCGGGATACCGATGGAGTTCCAGTTCGGCACGAACTGGGCCGCGTTCTCCGCGAAGACGGGTTCGGTGATCGGACAGCCGCTGATGATGGAGGGCGTGTACGCATTCTTCCTCGAGTCGGTCTTCCTCGGGGTGTTGCTCTACGGTCGCGACCGCGTGTCGCCCGCGCTGTACACGACGTCGGCCGTCGCGGTCTGGCTCGGTTCGTGGCTCTCCGGTTTCTTCATCGTCGCCACCGACGCGTGGATGCAGCACCCCGTCGGGTACGTCATCGGCGCGGGCGGGCGGATCCAGCTTCAAAGCCTTGCAGCCGTGCTGTTGTCGCCGTTCGCCTGGTGGCAGTTCGCGCACGTGATGACCGGTGCGGTCGTCGCCGGCGGCTTCGTCGTCGCCGGTATCGGCGCGTACTATCTTTTGGCGAAGCGCGACGTCGGATTCGGACGCGAGTTCGTGCGGACCGGCGTGATCGTCGCGCTGGTGGCTTCGGCGCTGGCCGTCTTCCCGACCGGCGACCGCAATGGTTTCGACGTCACGACGTACCAGCCCGTCAAGCTGGCTGCGATGGAGGGGCTCTTCCAGTCGCAGCACGGCGCGCCGCTCGCGATCATCGGCATGCCGGACGTTGCCGGGCACAAGCTGCTCGATCCGATCTTCGTACCGGATCTCCTGAGCTTTTTAGCGTATGGCAACTTTCGCGCGAACGTCGCTGGATTGACGTCGTACGCAACCGAGCTGTGGCCGCCCGTCACGCTCACGTACTATGCGTACCACGTGATGGTCGGTCTGGGGACGATCTTCATCGCGGTCGCGGCCGGGGCGGCGTTCCTGTTGTGGCGCCGGCGACTGTTCACGATGCCGCTGGCGCTGTGGGCGCTGCTGCTCGTGATGCCGTTTCCCTACATCGCCAATGAAGCCGGATGGGTCACCACGGAGGTGGGCCGCCAACCGTGGATCGTCTATGGGTTGATGAAGACGCCCGCGGCGATCTCGCCGAACGTCGTCAGCGGAGAGACGGTCTTCACCCTGATCGGATTCGTCGGCATGTATTTTCTGCTCGGCGTCCTGTTTTTGCTGCTGACGCTGCGGGAGATCGCCATCGGGCCCGCGGGGCACGCCGCAGCGGCCGCCTCGCCGGCGCCGGATCTCGTGGCGGAGCGATGACCAGCTTCGTTGCGTTCTGTCTGATCGCAGCCATGCTGTCGGTCTACACCCTGCTGGACGGGTATGACCTCGGCGCCGCCGCGAGCACGCCGCTGGTCGCGAAAACGCGCGCGGAGCGCAGCGCGATCGTTGAGAGCATCGGCCCGTTCTGGAGCGGAAACGAAGTCTGGCTCGTCGCGGCGGGCGGCACGCTCTTCGCGCTGTTTCCGCAAGTCTACGCCGTCTCGTTCAGCGGCTTCTACCTCCCGTTCATCGTCGTGCTGTGGCTGCTGATGTTCCGCGGCATGGCCATCGAATTGCGCTCGCATCTCCCCGGTGAGATGTGGATGGACTTCTGGGACGTCGCCTTCTCGGTTTCCAGCCTGCTGCTCATCCTGCTCCTGGGCGTCGCGCTCGGCAACCTCGTGCGCGGCCTGCCGCTCGACGCGAACGGCTACTTCTTGGGCACCTTCTCTATGCTGCTCAATCCGTACGCGACGATGGTCGGCGTGCTGGCGGTCCTCGCGCTCGTGCAGCATGGACTCGCATACGTCGCCCACAACGTCGAGGGACGGCTCGGTGAACGCGCGCTGCGCTCCATCGGCAGGGTGTGGTGGCTCGTCCTGTTGGCATACGTCGCCGTCACCGCGACGACGATCGCCGATCACCGAGGCGACCTTGCGAGCGCGCCGCTCGCCATCGCGGCAAGCGTGGCCGCGCTGGCGTCGCTCGTCACGGTGCGCGTCTCCGTCCAGCGCCGGCGCCCCGCATCGGCCTTCTGGTCGTCGGTCGTCTTCGTCGCCGGCATCCTCGTGGCCGCAGCGGCGACGATGTATCCCTACTTGATTCGACCCTACCCAGGCGCAGTAGGGGGGCTGACGATCTTCCAAGCGCCGCCGCCCTCCATCACGGCGCTCTCTTTGGTTATCGCGTCGGCGGGGCTCGTCGCCGTCGTCGCGTATTCCCTCTTCGTCCGCCGGCTTATGTCCGCGAAGGTTACCGTCCGCGATGACGGCGCCGGGTGAGATCCCCTCACAGGTGGCGCGTCTCTGATGGGCTTGCGTCGTACCGATCGTCGCGCCCGTCATGGTACCTGACCGGCGCGTCGGCGAGCTCCTACCCCGGACTCGGTTCCCCGTGGCTACTTCGTGCTATGTCGGATGTTGGAGATAGGCGCGCGGATCGTCGGCCGAGTCTCGTCCGGCATGGACAACGGACTCGCGCAGCACGTACCCGCCGGTGAGCGCGCAGGCGGCGGTGAGCAGCGCGCGCAGGCGATCGGCGCGGTTCGCGTGCCGGCCGAACACCCCCGGCAGCGCCATGAGCGCCGGCACCGCGATCCCCAGGCCGAGCGTCGCGCGCTTGAGGCGACGGCCGCGCGTGCCGCCGAAGAGCGCCTTCCCGGGTGCGCCCGCGGCGCGCTCGTAGTCGAGCAGGAGCACCGCCTCGGCAATCCCGGCGACCGTCTCGATCAGCTCGAGTTTGCGCGACGTCGCGGGCGAGCCGGCGCCGAGTGCGAGCAAGCCGTTCTGCAGCGCGCAGGCCGTCGATGCCGCCGAAAGCGCGAAGATCGCCGGGAGGTGCCGGCGGCCGCGGTACCACACGGGAATCGCCGTCGCCGAGAGCAGCACGCCCGTATACGACGCCATCAGCGCGGCAGCGAGCGCGTGCACCGCGACGCGCGGACCCTTCGGAATCCAGCCGAGCGGATTGCGCGAAATTGCTCCATCGGCGCGCGCCTGTTCCAGCGCGGCGAGTCCCGCGGTCGCCGAGAACGCCGAGAATGCGTACACGCCGACCGACATCGGTGACTTCAGCTTGAGGATGCGCAGCATCGAGAGAAAACGTTCGGGCCGGCCCAGGTCCGCGATCAGCAGCACTCCGCTGACGCCGGCTCCCGCGAGCGCGGCATAGCGTCCGTTGCGGACGAGCGCGTGGTCGCGCGCGTCGCCGCTGCCGTCCGCGATCGTCGCGAGCGCGGCGCTTCCGGCAGCCGCGCCGCCAACGAAGAAGTATCCGACGATCTGCCAGCCCCAATGCGCCTTGTGCAGCACGGGATGGTCGAAATACGTCTCTTGCGCGCGGCCGAATCCGCCGTCGCCGCGCCCCAGCGACGCGGCTACCGCGTCCGGCGAGACGTTCCCCAACTCGCCGAACGCCGCGCCGTGCGGCTGCGACGACAACTACGCGCCCTCGCGGAAGCCGCGGAAGACCGCGACGCCCAGCAGCGCCAGCGCGCTTGCGGCGAGCAAGCCCGTCGAATACGCCGCGGGCTGGAAGCGCGACGGCAGCACGGGACGCGGCGGAAGGTTGAAGACCTCGGGGCGATCCGGCAGCAGAAAGAACGCGTTGAGCGGACCGGTCTCGCGCGTCTCGTCGCCGTCGACGCCGTACAAACGCGCCTCGCGGCCTTGCGCAAGCAGCGTCTCCACGCGCCGCTGCGCGGTCGCACGAAGTTCGTCGACCGGGCCGAAGAGGATCGCGTCGGTCGGACACGCTTTGGCGCAGGCGGGCTCCATTCCGTCCTTCTGCCGGTCGTAGCACAGGGTGCACTTCTGCGCGACGCCGGCCTTCGGCTCGACCGCGACGACGCCGAACGGACACGACGGCACGCAGTAGCCGCAGCCGTTGCACACGTCCGGCTGGACGTACACGTCGCCGAACTCGTTGCGGACGATCGCACCGGTCGGACAGGCCTCCATGCAGCCCGCGTTCGTGCAGTGCTTGCATACGTCGGACATCATCATCCAGCGCGAGGACGCGGGGTCGGTCCGGTCGGCCTGTTCGACGAAAGCGACATGCCGCCACGTGGTCGCCGATAGCCGCCCGGTGTTGTCGTACGATTCTGCGGAAAAGGTATAGCCGTCCGCGGGGAGCTGGTTCCACTGCTTGCACGCGACCTCACACGCCTTGCACCCGATGCAGAGCGTCACGTCGGTGAAGAAGCCGGTCTCCGAGCGCACTGGTAGATATCTCTACCCAGGGCTCCGCCGGGTGACGCAGGTTCCCGGGGACGGGCCTTCGTACAAAGTCGCACTAGGGCGAGACCGCGCCTCTTTGCGGGCGCAGAGGAGAAAGACTGTTGGCGGCCTTCCTCGACCGTTCTCATTCCGTTGCCGGGCCGGGTTTCAGCCGCTGGCTGGTCCCCCCCGCAGCCTTGTGCATCCACTTGTGCATCGGCCAAGCGTACGCGTTCAGCGTCTTCAACAAGCCGATGTCGCAGGCGATCGGCGTCACGGCCCCTGCGCCCGGCGACTGGTCCATCCCCGATCTCGGCTGGATCTTCAGCCTCGCGATCGTGTTCCTCGGGCTCTCCGCCGCCGTCTTCGGCCGCTGGGTCGAAAGCGCGGGGCCGCGCGCAGCGATGTTCGCGGCCGCCTGCCTCTTCTGCGGCGGCCTCATCGTCGCGGGCTTCGGCGTCTCGATCCACAACTTGCCGATCGTGTACCTCGGCTACGGCGTCATCGGGGGCTGCGGCCTGGGGATCGGCTACATTTCGCCGGTCTCGACGCTGATCAAATGGTTCCCCGACCGTCCCGGCCTCGCGACCGGGACGGCGATCATGGGGTTCGGCGGCGGCGCACTGATCGGCGCTCCGCTCGCCGTGACGCTGATGAAGCACTACGCGTCGCCGACGTCGACCGGCGTCGCTCCGACGATGATCACGATGGGGATCATCTACTTCATCTTCATGATCTCCGGCTCGCTGATGGTACGTCTCCCCGCCCCCGGGTGGAAGCCCGCCGGCTGGGTTCCGCCCACCCCGGCCGAAGCGGCCGCAAGGATGATCACGACGCGCAACGTCGTCGTCGGTGAAGCGGTCAAGACGCCGCAGTTCTGGCTGCTGTGGGCCGTGCTGTTCCTCAACGTCACCGCCGGCATCGGCATCCTCGGCCAGGCATCCCTGATGGTTCAGGACATGTTCGGCGTCGCGGTCGCGGCGGCGGCCGGCTTCGTGGGCCTGCTGAGCCTGTTCAACATGGGCGGCCGCATCTTCTGGGCGTCGATGTCCGACTTCTTGGGGCGCAAGCGCACCTACATGATCTTCTTCGGCCTAGGAGCGGTGTTGTACGCGCTGATCCCGTGGACGAAGAACATCGGCAGCCTGGGCTTGTTCGTCGCCGTGTGCTGCATCATCCTCACGATGTACGGCGGCGGCTTCGCCACGATCCCCGCGTATCTGCGCGACATGTTCGGCACCGTCCAGGTCGGGGCCATCCACGGCGTGCTGCTGACCGCGTGGTCCGCGGCCGGCGTCGCGGGGCCGGTGCTGGTGAACTACATCCGCCAGTATCAGCTCGACCACGGCGTTCCGAAGGCCGAGGCCTACTCGGTCACCATGTACATCATGGCGGTGCTGCTCATCGTCGGCTTCATCTGCAACTATCTGGTGAAGCCGCTCGACGAACGGCACTACGTCACGACCGCGGAAGCGGCCGGGTAAGGAGCGACGATCGTGAACGCAACCGATACCGGCTCCGGCACCACCGTCAAGCTCGTGCTGGCGTGGTTCTGGGTGGGGATCCCGCTGGCGTGGGGCATCTGGGTGACGCTGAACAACGCACTCCAGCTCTTCACGGCCACGAAGGCGACGTAACCGCGTCGCTCATCCAAATCGGGTAGGAGGGGGCGTCACCGCCCCCGTCCTCCCACACCACCGGACGTG
>CALEYW010000027.1 GCA_937927945.1 uncultured candidate division WPS-2 bacterium
CCCCGTAGAGGACTCTCACCTCCAAGTCAAGCGTCCATGCCGGGCGCACAAAAGAAGCGAGGCACCTCGCGGTGACCTCGCTTCAGAGTCTGCGGTACGCCGGGATCAGGCCGGAACGCGCTGCGGGACCGGGCGCTTTTCGTCGAGATCGAGCAGATCGGGCCACGTCGTGACGTCGGTGCGATCCGGCGCGACTTCACCGCGCAGGTTGAGGAAATACTTCTCGCCATCGCTGCCGGGCGCCGGCCCATGCGAGAGGAACTCTTCGTTGAACGCCGCGATCTCGGCCGGCGACTTCGCATCGACGAACGGCTTCAGATACGCGACGACGTCCGCTTCGCTGTTCGCTTTCTTGATGACGTCCAACAATTTCTCACCGTCGACGCCGAGAAAGCCGAGCACGCCTTTGTCCATCGGGCAGTCGTAGTTGTATTCGCCGTTCTTGCCGTTCGCGAATGCGCCGCCCTTGTCGATCGCGCGTCCGAGTTGGACGACGCCGAGCAGCTTCTCGCGCACGGAGCGCGGGTACGAATTAGTCAGATCGAGTTTCAGCATGACGACCGGTTCGACTACCCGGAAACGGCCGGAGTTGCGGGGCGAACCGTGTAGCACGTCACCAAGCGGTCCCGATACTGCGCCAAGCGCGGCGCACCCGCGCCGATCCGTGTCGCGACCGCCACCGAGCGAGCGTTTGCGGCGTGCAGTACGACGGCGAGCTGCTGCAGCCCGACCTCCGCGAACGCATAGTCGCGCAGCGCCAGCGCCGCCTCCGTCGCGTAGCCCTGGCTCCAGGCGAACGGAGCCAGCCACCACCCGATCTCGACCTGCGGGATGCCGTCGATCTCGCAGCGCAGGATACCGGCCTGACCGACCGGCGCACCGTCTTCCTTGCGCCGGACGATCTTGAAGCTATTCCAGCGCTCGTGGTCCGGCGAAGCCTCGATCTCGAGCACGCGCGCCAGCCGCGCCTCGATCTCGCCGCGCGGATAGGTTGCCCCGTCGCCGATCCAGCGCATCACTTCGGGATCCGCGCTGAGCGATGCGAGAAAATCGAGATCGCTCGCCTGCTTGTCCCACAGCTGCAACCGCCCCGCCTCGAGGAAGACGCTCGCCGGCGCGCCGGTCACGTGCCGGCGGCCGGCCCTTCGTCGTCGTCGTCGTCCGTCGCGTCGGCCGGCAAGGGACGCTGCAGCGGGAAGAGCAGGATGTCGCGGATCGAGGCGTTGTTCGTCAGCATCATCACGAGCCGGTCGACGCCGATCCCGATCCCGGCGGTCGGCGGCATCCCGTACTCGAGCGCACGCACGAAATCCCAGTCCGGCGGCGGGACTTCTTCGTCGCCGGATTCCTTCTCGGCGATCGAGAGTTCGAAGCGCCGCCGCTGATCGTCCGGGTCGTTGAGCTCGGTGAACGCGTTGGCGAGCTCCATGTGCGCGGCGAAGAGCTCGTAGCGCTCGGTGAGCTGCGGATCGTCCTTCATCCGCTTGGCCAGCGGCGAGAGCACGACCGGATAGCCGTAGACGAACGTCGGCTGCAGCAGATGCGGCTCGACGATCTTCTCGAAGAGTTTGTCGAGCGCGTGCGCGTGAGACGGCGAATCCGGGATCCCGTGCTCGCGCAGCAGCGCGAAGCACTGGTCCGGATCGAGCAGCTGCTCGCGCTCGATGCCGGCGAACTCCTTGAACGCGCCGAGATAGTCCATGCGGCGGAACGGCGTCGCGAACGAGATCGCGTCCTCGCCGTACATCACCGTCTCGGTCCCGTGGACGCTGCGCGCGAGATGCGCCATGAGCTCTTCGTTGAAGCGCATCATGTCCTGAACGTCCCAGAACGCCGCGTACAGTTCGAGCATGGTGAACTCGGGGTTGTGGGTGCGGTCGATCCCTTCGTTGCGCCAGATGCGCCCGATCTCGTAAACGCGCTCCATCCCGCCGACGATCAGCCGCTTCAGGTAGAGCTCGGTCGCGATGCGCAGCGAGAGCGGAATGTCGAGCGCGTTCGAATGGGTGAGGAACGGACGCGCCGTCGCGCCGCCGGCGATCGTCAGCAGCGTCGGCGTCTCGACCTCGTAGAACCCGTGCGCATCGATGAAGCGCCGCATCTCCGCGACGATCTTCGAACGCGCGATCATCACGTCGCGCACCGCCGGGTTCACGATGAGGTCGACGTAGCGCCGGCGGTACCGCTTCTCGACGTCCTGCAGGCCGTGCCATTTGTCCGGGAGCGGCTGCAGCGATTTGCCGAGGACTTCGAGCGAACGCACGTAGAGCGAAAGCTCGCCGGTTTTGGTCCGGAACACGAAGCCGCTCGCGCCGGCGATGTCGCCGCGCTCGATTTCCTTCGCAATGGCGAAGGCTTCTTCGCCGACGTCGTTCTGCCGCACGAAGAGCTGGAAGCGCCCGGTGCGGTCGTGCAGGTCGAAGAAGATGACCTTCCCCTGGCCGCGCGCGGACATGATCCGGCCCGCGAGCGACCACGTCTGAGCCTCGGCGCGCCCCTGCTCGGGAAGCTCGGCGTACTTCGAAGCCAACTCGGCGGCGTGCGCCGTCACGTCGTAGCGGGTCGCCGCGAACGGATCGACCCCGCGCTCGCGCAGCGCGGCGAGTCTGGCACGCCGTGCCGCGACGAGATCGCTCATGGGTTTAGGAGGCCTTCTTGGTTTTCTTGGGGTCCTTGTTGATCGACTCGATCTTGTACTTCATCTGACCGCGCGGCGTGGTGACGTCGACCGTCTCGCCCTTCTTGCGGCCCATCAGCGCGCGCCCGAGCGGCGACTCGTTGGAGAGCCGAGCGTTCTTCGGATCGGCCTCGGCCGAACCGACGATGGTGAACTCGTGCCCCGTCTTCGAGCTCGTTTCGACGACCTTGATCGTCGCGCCGAGGTGCACTTCGTCCGCGACGTAGTCGCTCGCGTCGATCACGCGCGCGTTGCGGATCATCGATTCGAGTTTGAGGATACGTCCTTCGACGAAGGCCTGCTCTTGCTTGGCGTCCTCGTATTCGGCGTTTTCCGAAATATCGCCGAACTCTTTGGCCTGCCGAATGCGCTCGTTGACCTCGCGGCGATGCACGGTCTTGAGGTCGTCGAGCTCGTCTTCGAGCTTCTTCAGACCATCACGGGTCAAAACGATTTCTTTGTCGTTCAAAAGCGACTCCCGAGCGATGCTCCAGCCCCGGCTTTCGACGTGCGGCGGACCGCACGGCCTCTCCAGATGGCCAGGGGAAGCCCGATGATTGCGGAGGCGGCGATGAAAACCCTGGGTGAACCCTCCTCATGGAAATATCCGACCGCGAGGACCGCGGCCAAGCCGACGGCTGCCGCACCAGGCAAGAGCACGCCGCTCCAGCGCCGATCCGGCTCGCGCAGGAAGACCCGTACGGCGGCTGCGGCGGAGAGGGCGAAGAGCAGCCCGAGGAACCACGACGTCCCTTGGAGCGCGACCTGGAAGCCCGACGTCGCCGTCGGCCACAAACCCGACGCGAGGCAGAAGCCCACCGAGAGCGCCGCGATCACCATGATCGAAGCCGCCGGCTCGTCGCGCGAGTCAAGCCGCCCGAGAACGCCGGGGACGAGACCGTCGCGTCCCATCGCCAGCACGCTGCGGCTCAGGTACACGAGGGTCGTCTGCAGCGACGCCGCGAGCGAGGCGAGGACCGTCACGCTGAGCAGCAGCGGCCACTGTCCGCCGAGCAGCCCGCCCACGTACGCCAAAGCGTCCGATTGGTGCGCATCGTAGCCCGCGGCCGAGCCGACCCGGCCAAAGGCCAGCAGCGCCGCGATCAGCACGACGCTGGTCAGAGCCAGGCCGACGAGCCCGCCGACGCCGGGGCTCGATGAGCTCCCGTGCGCCTCCTCGGCGGTCGAGGCGGAGACTTCCCACCCGTCGATCATCCAGATCCCGACGACGGCGGCGCCGAGGATCCCGGCCCACTCCGGCGGCGTAGCGGTAAAGGCGATCGCATCGGCTCGGGGGTGCCCCGCAGCGAGCAGCGCCGCGCCCGCCAGCACGACGACCTCGGCCGCGAGGAGCGCGAGCGCCAGCAGCGCGGTCGGCCGAAGGCCGACCCACAAGACGACGGCGCCCGCGATCGTCCAGCCCGACGCGACCGCGGCGACGGCCAAGGCGTTCCCCGCCAGCGACGGAGCGAGGAGGTCGAGCGTGTAGGTCCCGGCCGGCAGCGCCGTCGCCTGGATCGCGAACAGGTTCGCGACGAGCAGCACCCACGCGCCGTACGCACCGGCTTCCGGCCCGAAGGCGGAACGGATCCACGTGTACGACGAACCGGCATCGCCCATCCGTTCGCCCAGCCGGCGGTATCCGGCCGCGACCATCGCCATCAGCACCGTGACGATCACCAGGGCGAGCCACGCCCATCGTCCGGCGGCCGCGATCATCGCCGCCATCGTCGTCGCGAGCGAGAACGCCGGGCCCATCGCCGCGGCCGCGACGACGATCAAGTCGCGCAGCCCCAGCACGCGGTGGAGGTGCGGCTGCGCGTTCACCGTTCGCGCAGCGCCGATTTGCGGTAGCCGTAGAGCGCGTAGATCGCGACGCCGACGAGGAACCAGATCGCGAAGCGCAGCCAGGTCAGCGGCGCGAGGCCCCCGACCGTCAGCCACGTGCAGAGCGCGATCCCGATCGCGGGAACCGCGATCGGACCGAACGGAACGCGAAACGGTCGCGCAACGCCCGGATGCGTGAAGCGCAAGGTCATGACGCCGGCGCACACGATCACGAACGCCGAGAGCGTCCCGATGTTGACGAACTCGAGCAGCACGCTGAGCGGAACGCCGAGCGCCAAGACCGCCACGACGATCCCCGTCGACATCGTCATGATCAGCGGCGTACGCGTACGCGCGTTTACCGCGCCGAATGCGCGCGGCAGCAGACGGTCGCGCGACATCACGTAAAAGATGCGCACCTGACCCAAGAGCGAGATGAGCATCGAGGCGCTGGTCCCCGTGACCGTTCCGAGGAGAACGAGCGCGAACAGCCACGGGTTGTTGCCGGCATGCGTGACCGCGTCGAGCAAACCGGAGTTGGTGTCGATCTTGTCCCACGCGACGACACCGACGGCAACCGCGGCGACGGCGGAGAACAGGACCGCGCCGATCACGAGCGAGCCGATGATCGCGCGCGGTACGTCGCGCTGCGGGTCGACGGCCTCTTCGCTCGCGACCGTCACCGTGTCGAAGCCGATGTACGCGAAGAAGACGGCCGCCGCACCCGTCACGATCCCGCCCAGGCCGAACGGCGCGAACGGATGATACGCGTGCGGGTGGATCGCACCGGCGACCCCGCCGACGAACGCGAAGAGCGCGACGAGCTGCACGACGACCAGCACTACGTTCGTCGCGGCCGACTCGCGGATGCCGATCGACAGAATAACGGAGAGAACCAGGATCGTGAAAAACGCCAGCAGGTCGACCTGCGAGTGCGCGAGGTCGAGCTGGCCGTTCGGCGCCACGATGTTCGCCGTTTGCGCCCATGCGGGCAGTGTTACGCCGAGCCGGCCGAGCAGCTGCTGCAGGGCGCCCGAGAACGTCGCGGCGAGCGGCGCGACGCTGATCCCGTACTCGAGGATCAGATCCCAGCCGATCACCCACGCGACCACCTCGCCCAGTGCTGCGTAGGCATAGGTGTACGCGCTCCCGGCGACCGGGACCATCGACGCGAGCTCCGCATAACACAACGCGACGAAGAAGCAGGTCACGCCGGAGAGGCCGAACGCCGCGATCACCGCCGGCCCCGCGGCGTGCGCGCCGGTGCCGACCGTCGTGAAGATGCCGCCAAGCATCGTGCCCAGACCGACCGCGATGAGCGCCTTCACACCCAAGACGCGCCGCAGCGGAACGCCGTCGGAGGGCAAGCGTTCGCGATCGTGCGCCTGGCGCGCGAACAGGTTTCGGATCAGCGACAACGGTTTATGCGGCCTGGAATTCGATGACGCGCGGCTTGAGGTCGAGCTCGCGCAGCAGCCTCCGGTAGTCGTCCTCGGTGACGTCGACCCACTTCTTCCCCAGCAGTGCGACGAGCGCGGCCTCGACGACGTTCGTTCCGAACGAACGGCCGCCGAAATCCGGCGTCGTCGTCACCAGCCGCGCGATCCCGCGTCCGCGCAGGAAGTCGACGTCCTTCGCGGTGACGGTGTTGGTGAGGATCGTCTTGCCGTCCAGCCGGTCCGGCATGAATTGCCGCATGAAGTGGTAATCGCCCGCGATGATCTCGGCATCCTCGTAGTATTCCGGGTACTTGGGCTGCGGCGCGCGATCTTGCTTCTTGCCGGTCGGGTAGAAGAATTGGAACGGCAGTTTGCAGGCGTCGGGAAGATATCGGCGCGCCATCTCCTCGAACTCGTCGAGCCCGCGCACCGGCCGGTCGAGATCGAGCGCGAAGATGAAGTCGCCGAAGATCACGTCGGCGCCGGCCTGAACGAGCGCCTGCGCCATGCCGAAGCGGTCGAGCGCGCTGACCATCAGCACGCGCTTCCCGCGCAGTTCGACGCCGAGCGTCTCGTGCATGAATGCGATCGCCTGCCGCTCGAGCGTGTTCTTCAACCCGCTTCCGTCGACGACCGGCGTCAGCTTCACCGCCTCGAGCAGCCGCACGCCGTCACGCAGCGCGTAACGGTCCTTGCCGGCGTACAGATACACGTCGATCCCACCGAGCCCGATCGCATCGACCGTCCCATCGAGCGCCTTGAGCCGCGCGATCGCCCGATCGATCGACCCATCCGTCCCGACCCGCGAAATATCGAACCGCTCCCCAAGCAGCTCCACCTCCGTACGGTGATCGCGCGACGACGATCCCAGCGATACCGAGACGACCGTCTTCACGCCGAGGCCTCGCGGCGTTCGGCGGCGGCGGCGCGGGTGCGGGCGATCTGTTCGCGCGAGATCGGCAGGTCGAACGCGCGCATGTCGGCCAGCGAGAAGCCGTCGCGTTCGGCGAGCGCGTCGATCTCGCGGACTTTCGCGACGTCGATTCCGCGGCCGAGCGTGTACGGTTCGCAGCGCTCCTCGAGTCCGAGCACCATCGTCTCGGACATGCAGGCCAGCGCCGTTCCGGCCGGCAGACCCATGTCGAAGGGCGACCCGGGCTCGCGCACGCGCGACCACTTCATGTCGCCGGGAACGCGCATGTTGCCGCCCTCGACGACGAGCACGTCCGGGCGTTCGAGCGCCACGCGGCGCGAGACGTCGTGCGGGAGCGAGAGTTCGCACACGACCGCGCCGGTGCGCAGGTCTTCGGGCTCGATCACGTCCTGCGTCGACGACGTCGCGGTCAGCACCATGTCGGCCCGGCGCACCGCCGCGGAGATGTCGGTCGTGTACGACGAGCCGCACGGCAACGCGGACGCGATCGATTCGTGGAACTTGCGCAGCCGCGTCTCGTTGCGCGAAACCAAGATCACGTGGCCGACCCGCGGCGCGATCAACTCGACGCACGCGCCGCCGATCGAGCCGGTTGCGCCGATGACGGCGACCGTCGCCTCGCGCGGATCGATCGCCATCTCGTCGGCGGCACGAAAGAGGCTGCGCACGCCGGCGGCGATGGTCAGCGAGTTGCCGGTCGTGACGGGGATCGGCGCGCGCTCGGCGATCGTCACGCCGCCGTCACCGACGACGCCGGTGAACGCGCCGAGACCCGCAACTTGCGCGCCGAGCTCGACGCCGATGTCGATCGCCTTGAGGATGCGGTCGTACACCTGCTCGCGCGGGAACTCGAGCATCTGCGACGGCAGCAGCGGCGCCGCGACGAACCATCCCTCCGTCTCGCGCCCGTCGGGCGTCCGAATACCGGTGACGTGGGCGGCGGCGTACGCCGGCATCCACTCGAGGATTTTCGCGATGATCGGCTTGCCCTTGCCTCGCGCGCCCGGCTCGTAGCGCACGACGTCCTCGAACGATAGGGGGTGGATCACAAAGCAGAATCTGGCCATCCCGGCGGAGCTTTTTCGCCGTCCGGCGCCGGGAGCCCGCGAACCCGGCCGGGAAAGGTCCGGGGGCATGAATCAGACGTTCGAGGCCATCGACGAGCTGCTCCGGATCCCCGCCCCGTGTCCCGCCCCGATCGGGATCGCATGTGACGGAACGGACCTCTGGATCGGCTCCTTCGGGACAAATCGGATCTATGGGCTCAAGGCCCAGCAAGGGACGGTCTTCGAGGAGGCACAGGCGCCAGGCAGGCCATTCGGGATCACGGTGACCGGCGACGCGCTCCGCGTCGTGGTCGGTGAAGGCGAGAACGACGACCGGTACATCCGCCGCTACATCATGGGCAAGGACTTCAAATCGGAGAAGCTTCCCTGCCCCGATCTCACCGGGTCGTTCCTGGCGTACGACGGCGACCGGCTGTACGTGAGCCAGCGCGACAACCGGCGCATTCTGGAGTTGGACGAAACGGGGACCGTGCTGCGCACGATCCCCGTTCCGCGTGAGATCACCGGGATGGTCATCGTCGCCGGCCGCTTCTACCTGATCACCACCGAAAGCCGCGACGTCGACGACTACCGGCTGCTGTGTTTGGACGCGCGCGGGGAGCAGCCCGCAATCCAGGAGCTGGCGTCGATCCCGTTCGCTGCCCGCGGCCTGGCCTTCGACGGAACGAAATTCTGGACCAACGCCCGTACCGAGAACGCAATCGTCGCGTTCGTAAAACCGGACTAAGGGAGGTCGCGATCCGTCCGGCGCACGCCGGGAGAGTCGGATGGATCGCCCGAACCGAGCGAGCGTGACCTCCCGGTATCGCCGCTCCAGCGTGCGAGCGGTCGTCGAGCACGCGACGCAGGACCACACCATCACCGCGCGGCTGCACGACGCGCTGTGGGCGGTCCTGTGGAACCGGCGTTACGACGACGTCGATGAGCCGGTGTGGCTGCCGGACTCGGCCTACTCCGGCGTTCTGGCCTTCGTCCACCAGCTCGATCCGCAGACCGTCTTCGCCGGCGTCGACACGGGCGAGTCGTTCGTCACGTTCCGCGTCCAGGGAGCGGTGCCGCCGACCGGGAGCCGCGTGCGGGTGATCCCCGGGGCGCGGGAGATGTGGCGGTTGGGCGACGTGCATCCGGTCGGCCTCGGCATCGATCTGCGCTTCGACAACCCCGCGGCCGCGACGGAGAACGCGTGGGTCGAAACGCTGCGCGCCGGCGTGCGCGCGCTGCGCCAGATCTTCGACGCGCGCCGCGAGCAGCTCGCTAGCCGGCGCGCGCAGCTCGGCGCGCTGCAGGAACCCTCGACGCTCGAAGAGATCTGGCGCGAGGAAGTCGCCGGGATCAGCGACCGGATCGCGCTGGAGACGGAGCTCACCCCGAAAGAGCACGCCGTGCTCGCGCGCGCGCGGGCGAAGGGGTCGCGCAGCGCGGACGAAGAGGAACGGCGCATCGTCGGCGCGCGCAAGAAACGGTTCTCCGATCGCGCCGCCGTCGAGGTCGCCGCGTTTCGCGAAGAGCGCTGGCCGGCGATCCGCGACAAAGCGATGACCGAAACGCGGCGCTACGTCGACTATCGCAGCGAGGTCGTACGCCTCGAAGACGCGTTGCAGCGGATTCGCGCGCTCACCGAGCGTGCCGTCAAGGCGGTCGCAATGCTGGACGCGCTGGAAAAGGCGGGCTTTCGCGTGGTGGCCCTCACGTTCGAGCCGGCGCGGCTCGAAGAGGCTGCCTATGCCGATGAGCTGCTGCGCTCGATCGAGCTGCTGCACGCCGCGATTCCGCAGCGCGCCGCAGCCGCGGCGACGAGTTTCAGCGCGTACCGCGCGCCGACTGCGGGACCATCCGTGATTCCGCCTCGGTTTTGAGCGCCGCGAGCATCATCTCGGAGTTCTCGCGCACCTTCTTTTGCAGCGTCGGTCCGATCAGCTCGGCCAAGGTCGGGACGCCGAAGTCGTACTCGACGCCGAGCACGACGCGCGTGACGCCGTCGGTTTCGACGAACGTCCACGAGCCTTCGAACGTGTCGAGATCGCCCTCGATCAGCTTGTAGTCGATCCGCAGCGCCGCATCGTCGAAGCGGTCGTCCTCCGTCCACTCGATCGGCGCATCTTCCACCAGCGTCTTCCAGCGCGTGACCGCGCGGTCCGCATGTTTTTCGAGCACGACGATCGTCTCGACGTCGGGCATGAAGTCGGGGAAGCGCTCCTGCTCCTTGGCCAGCTCGTACACCGTGACCGCCGGCGCGTCGATCTCGATCGTGCTCTCGACGTACGGCATCAGGCCAGCACCCCGAGCGCGTCGAACGCCGCGCCGACGGCGCCGTCGAACGCCTCAACGGCCTGGGCGACTTCGTCTTCCGTCACGATCAGCGGCGGCTCGAGCCGGATCACGCGCTGCTGGTTCAGCGTCCACGCCGCGGTGATGCCGCGCTTGAGCAATTCCGGGATGATCGTCCCGCCGTAGCCTTCGCGGCGCAATTCCACGCCGACCAGCAGTCCCGCACCGCGCACGTCCGCCACCACCTCCGGATAACGCATCATCGTCGCCCGCGCGCCCTCGAGCAGCTGCAGGCCGCGGGCGCGCGCGTTCGCCGCGAGATCGTCGTCGACCAGCACGTCGAGCGCGGCGAGCGCGGCGGCGCAGGCCAGCTCGTTTCCACCGAAGGTCGACGTGTGCAGCAGCGGCGCCTTGGCATACGCGGCATTCCACACCGCCGGCCGCGCGATGAACGCACCGATCGGCATGACGCCGCCGGAGAGCCCCTTGGCCAGCGTCATCACGTCGGGGACGACGTCCTCACGATCGCAGGCGAAGAGTGCACCGCACCGCCCGAGGCCCGTCTGCACCTCGTCCGCGATCATCACGGCGCCGGCATCGTCGCAAATCGCGCGCACCTCACGCAAGTACCCCGGCGGCGGAACGTTGACGCCGCCCTCGCCCTGAACGGGCTCGACGATCACCGCGCCGACGCTCTCGTCGACGGCGGCGCGGAGCGCCTCGGCGTCACCGAACGGAACGCGCCGAATGCCGTCGAGCAACGGCGCGAACGGATCGCGAAACGCGTCGCGCCCGCTGACCGAAAGCGCGCCCAGCGTCTTGCCGTGATACGATCCGTCGGTCGTCACGACGCCCGAACGCCGCGTCGCCGCGCGCGCGAGCTTGAGCGCGCCTTCGACCGCTTCGGTCCCGCTGTTGGCGAAGAACGAGATCGAGAGGTCACCCGGCGCGAGCTCGGCGAGCCGCTTCGCGAGCCGTCCCATCAGCGGGTTGAACATCGTGCGGCCCGAGAGCGCCATCCGGTCGAGCTGGTCCTTCACCGCCGCCACGACCCGCGGATGCCGATGGCCGAGCGTGAACACGCCGTACCCGCCCGCGAAATCGAGGTACGTCTTGCCGGTGTGGTCGGTGATCGTCGATCCTTGCGCCGACACCTCGACCGGCGAGCCCGACAGCTTCATCACCCGCGCGAGCGGCGGATTCAGGTAGGCGCGATAGTTGTCGAACGCCTCTTGCGCGAGGTCGGTGCCGGCGATCACGCGACGGCGAGCTCGTGCTGATACGCGTCCAGCTGCGCGATCGTGTCGTCGAGGATCGCCACCGTCTCGGCCGCGGTCTCGGTGCGCATCAAGCGCTCGCGCAGCGCGCTCGCGCCGGCGAAGTTCTTGAGATAGTAGCCGAGGTGCTTGCGCATCTGCGGCACCGCGCGCGCTTCGCCCCACTCCTCGACCATCGTGAGATAGTGCTGCACCGCGAAGCGCAGGCGATCGGGCGCAGCCGGCGTCGCGTCCGGTTCGCGGCCTTCCATCAGCGCGCGCAGACGCGAGACGAGCCACGGGTTGCCGAGGGTCGCGCGTCCCAGCATCACCGCGTCGACGCCGCTCTCGCGCATGCGGCGCATCGCGTCGTACGGGTCGCAGAGGTCGCCGTTGCCGATGACCGGGATGTCGACGGCGCGTTTGAGCTCTGCGATCTTCGACCAGTCCGCGCTCCCTTTGTAGAACTGCTTCGCGGTGCGCGCGTGCAAGGTGAGTGCCTGCACGCCGACCGCTTGCGCGCGCTTGGCGACCTCGACGAACACGAGATCGTTCTCGGTCCAGCCGAGGCGCATCTTCATCGTGACCGGGCAGTCGACGGCGTCGACGACGGCCTTCATGATCGCCTCGCAGCGGTCGACGTCGCGCAGGCACGCGCTGCCGCCGTCGGTCTTGGTGACCTTCGGTGCAGGACAGCCGAAGTTGATGTCGACGATGTCGGCGCCGCACTCGCGCACGACCTTCGCCGCCTGCGCCATCATCGCGGGGTCGTTGCCCCACAGCTGGGTCGAGACGGGCTTCTCGACGCCGTGCTGGTCGATCATCTCCATCGTGCGCTTTGCGCCGTACTGCAGCGCGTTGGACGAGACGAACTCCGTGACCGTCAGTCCGAAGCCGAACGGCTTGTAGAGCGCGCGCAGGGTCCGGTTCGTGACCCCCGACATCGGCGCGAGCACGATCGGAGGCCACACCGCGATGGGCCCGATGCGAAGCGGCGGGACGGTGGACGATGAGGGCCCCTCGACAAGCTCGGGGTGACAGGGAGCGGTCACGACCAAGGAGTGTACCACACGGCACCCCCCGTCACCCCGACCTTGCCGTCACTCCGCCCGTCACCTCGAGCTAGTCGAGACCCCCGTGGTTGCCCTGAGCGAAGCCGAAGGGCAACCCCACATGCCGCAGGCTTGGCACACGGCGGGCGGTGGCATGGTGCCGCAGCGAAGTACTCCAAACCCTGGCTCAGGACACGAGATCGATGCACCAACGCCCTCCGCTCGACGTATCATCGGCAGCCTCACGCCGCAGGTTCTTCCTGTCCCGCGCGAGACGATTGAACACGCGGGGAGCGGGGAGCGACATGCGCCGCCTCATGGAGTTGCCGCGCACACTGAACGGAGCCCCCGTGATAGAGGAGATCTTCTGGGACGTCCCCGTCGTCCTGGTTGGAGCCTTCGCTGCCGCAGCGTACGCGCCCGAACGCTACACCAAGGACGTCGACTATTTCGTAGCTGAAGAGCACTACGAAGACGCGCAGGCTCGCCTTCGCGACGGCGAGTGGAAGAAAACGCGTACTTTGGTGTTTCCCAATGCCGCCTTGGGCCTCCACGGGAGCGCCTGGACGCCGCGGGGCGGCGGTCAGGAAATCGATCTCATCACAAGCGCCCTGCCCTGGGCGCAAGAAGCATTCTCCGCTCCGCTCTCGCGCGACGCAAGCGGAAGGCGCGTCATCCCGCTCGCCTATCTCGTGTTGATGAAGCTCGACTCGGCGCGCGCGATCGACCAGGCCGACCTCGCCCGCATTCTCGGTCGCCTCTCCCGCGAGCACGTCGAAGACGTCATCCGCACCGTCGAACGCCATTATCACGACCCCGTCGCCGCAGATGATCTGCGGCAATACCACGAGATCGGCAAGTGGGAGTACGAGACCGAGGAAACGTCGCAGAGCGATCCGACGAGCGGCTCAGACTAGCCGGCGCGCAAGTGCTCGATGCGCAGACCGTGCAACACAAGATGCGGTTCGACCACCTCGATCACGTTGGTCTCAGCGGCAACGACCGGCGACATCCCGCCCGAGGCGATGACGCGCGCATCTTGGCCGATGACGTCACGGAAACGACGGACCAACTCTTCGGTTTGTCCCACCGCGCCGAAGACGAGCCCCGACTGGATCGCGCTGACCGTCTCGCGCCCGATCGCCGACTCCGGCGCGACAAGCGCGACCTGCGGCAGCTTCGCCGTTCGGCCGACCAGCGCGTCCAGAGCGACCTGAAGGCCGGTGGCGATCGCGACGCCGACGTAGGCGCCGTCGCGGTCGATTGCCCCGAAGGTTGTCGCCGTTCCGTAGTTGATCGCGATAGCCGGGGCGCCGACGTAGCCGACCGCGCCGATCGCGGCGGCGATCAGGTCGCTGCCGACCTCGCGCGGGCGTTCGGTGCGCACGACCATCGATTGCTGCGTCGCTGCCGAGAAGAACGTCGGTGTCACGCCGAAGTACTTCACGCAGCCCTCGGCGAGGGGGCGGTCGACGACGGGTACGACCGAGGACACGACGATCGCCTCGATGCCGTCGATCGGGAAGCGCGATGCCGCGAAGAAGGCCTGGAACAGCACGCCGAACTCGTCGGCCGTGCGGCGTCGCGCGGTGGTGACGCGCCAGTTCCCGATCAGCGTTCCGGCCGCGTCAAACGCGCCGAGCTTCGTCTCGGTGTTACCGACGTCGATGCACAGCAGCACTAGGCGCGCCCGTTGCGTTTCAAATCGACGATTGCATCGAGCAGGCGCGCCGCGAGCTCGCGCTTCGAGCCGTGGCCGAGATCGCGCCGGCCGTCCTTGCCGTAGAGCAGCACCAGGGCGTTGTGGACCGGGCCGAAACCGCGTTCGCCGCGGACGTCGTTCACCGCGATCGCGTCGAGCTGTTTCCGCTCCAGCTTCCCGCGTGCGTTGCGCTCGAAGTCTTCCGTTTCGGCCGCGAACCCGACGAGGAACGTCGCGCCCTTGCGCGCTCCCAGGCCTGCGAGGATGTCGGGATTGCGTTCGAGGGCGATCGTTTGCGGTTCGTCGGTCTTCTTCACCTTGTGCTCGTGGACGGTCGCCGGCCGCCAGTCGGCGACCGCCGCCGCGCCGATCGCAACGGTCGCATGCGGTGCCCGCTCGTTGACCGCCGCCTCCATCTCGCGCGCCGTCGTCACGCGGACGACGTTCGCGCCCGCCGGCGGCTGCAGGGCCGTCGGCCCGAGCACGAGATCGACCTCGGCGCCGCGCGCGAGCGCTTCGCGCGCGAGCTCGATCCCTTGGATGCCGCTCGACGCGTTCGAGAGAAATCGCACGGGATCGATCGGCTCGCGCGTAGGGCCGGCGGTGATCAGCACGCGTTCGCCGCGCAGATCTTCGCGACGCTCCAGCGCCGCGCCGATCGCCGCCATGAGCGCGTCCTCGTCGGCGAGCCGGCCCGCGCCGTGCTCGCGCTCGGCGAGGAACCCGACGCCCGGCTCGACGATCGTCGCGCCGCGCGCGCGCAGCGTCGCGATGTGGGCCTGCGTCGCCTCGTGCTCGAGCATCGCGGTGTTCATCGCCGGTGCGACGACCAGCGGCGCGCGCGTCGCGAGGACGACGTTGGTGAGCAGGTCGTGCGCCAGGCCGAGCGCGATCGACGCGATCGCGTTCGCGGTCGCCGGGACGATCGCGACGACCTCGGCCTCGCGTGCGAGCGCGATGTGCGGAATCCCCTCGACGCGCTCCCAGAGCGACGTGTAGACCGGCCGCCGCGCGAGCGCCGCGAACGTCGCCGCGCCGACGAAGCGCTCCGCGCTCTGCGTCATGACGACGTCGAGCTCGACCCCTTGCTGCACCAGACGGCTGGCGAGGGAGGCGGCCTTATAGGCGGCGATTCCACCGGTCACCCCGAGCAGGACGCGCCGGCCGTTCACAACGCCTCCCCGATCGGCTCGTTGTCGATCAGCCGCGTCGTCCCGAACCGCACGCTGCCGATCGCCAGACCGCTCGCCGCGAGGGGATCGAGCGGCGTGAACGTGAGCGGGTCGACGACGTCGAGATAGGCTTCATCCGCATCGGCCAGGGCGGCGCGGCCGCACGCCACGGCGCGCTCGCGGTCGGTCTCCCCGCCTCGAACGGCGTCGACGATCGCCGCGAGGGCCCGATGGAGCGCCGGCGCGTCGGCGCGTTGCGGCGGGTCGAGATAGACGTTCCGGCTCGAGAGCGCCAAGCCGTCGGCTTCGCGGACGGTCGGCACGACGACCAGTTCCAGGCCCAGGTCCAGGTCGGCGACGACCCGCCGCAGCACGGCGACCTGCTGCGCGTCCTTTGCGCCGAAATACGCGCGGTCGGGCGCGACCGTCGCGAACAGCTTCACGCACACGGTCGCGACGCCGCGGAAGTGCCCAGGCCGCAGGGCCCCCTCGTACAGCGCGCCGACGGGACCGGGGTCAACCGCGGTCGCGAAGCCGGCGGGATACATCGTCGCCACGTCGGGCGCGTAGACCAGCGCGACGCCGGCGTCGCGCAGCGCGGCGACGTCGCTCTCGAAGGCACGCGGATAGCGCGCGAAGTCCTCGGCCGGCCCGAACTGCAGCGGGTTCACGAAGATCGACGCCGCGACGGTCCGGCACTCCTCCCGCGCCCGCGTCACAAGTGCCAGGTGACCGGCGTGGAGAGCGCCCATGGTGGGTACGAGCCCCAGTGGGCGCTCTTCCGACGCGAGTGCTTCGCGCACCTCAGCGGGGGTTCGCGCTATGCGCACATCAGGACCGCTGGACGCGCAGTGTCGTCCGCCCGATCACGAACGGTTGACCGAGATCGATCGGTTCGGGCTCGGCGAGCGTCCGGCCGTCGACCCGGGTCCCGTTCCGGCTCGCCAGGTCGGCCAGACGCAGATTCCCGTCCCCTTCGTCAAACAGCCGCGCGTGTTTACGAGAGATATACCGATCGATGGTGATGCAGGCAGTCGCCACCGCGTCATCTCGACCGATGGTGATCTCCCGCTCGAAAGCCCAGGTCTTGCCGTCGAGCGGCCCGCTCATCACCTCGAGGACGTACATCGCCGGACCGCCTTCGCTCGGCCCGGACGGCCGGTCCTCTCCGGAAGGAAGCCACTGCTGGTGAAACGAGACGATTCTATTCTCCTCGAGATCGAGCCCGAAGCGCTCCGCGCCGCCGAGTTCATGCAGGCGAAAGAGCTTCTGGCCGCTATGGTCGGCTGCCGCGTCGTCTCGGCGCGCCTGGAAGACACCCGCATCGCGATCGAGACCGACGACGGCACGACCTACTTCTTCTACGGCTTTATGGGCGAGCAGAAAACCCCGCGCGACGACGGCGAGACCTAGCAAGCCGCCACCGCCTCGGCCGCCAGCACCGCGCCCAGCGCCGCGTGCTCGGCCGTGACCCCGCCTTGTAGGTACACCTCGTACGGCGCCCGCAGCGGCGCATCGCACGAGAGCTCGATCGTCGCCCCGCTCACGAAGGAACCGCTCGACATGATCACCGGGTCGACGTAGCCGGGAACCGGCCCTGGTTCGGGCGCGAAGCGCGCGTTGATCGGCATCGCCCGCTGGAGGCCGCGCGCGAAGGCGATCAGCCGCTCGCGCGAGCCGAGGCGGATCGCCTGCACGATGTCGGTGCGCGCCTCACCCGGGGCGGGATCGACGGCGTAGCCGAGCTCGGCGAACAGCGCGGCCGCGAAGTCGAGGCCGCGCAGCGTCTCGGCGACGATCAGTGGCGCGTAGAAGAGTCCCTGGATCAGCGCCCGGCCGAACCCGAGCGTCGGACCGAGCCCCGCGCCGATCCCCGGCGCGAACACCCGCGCCGCGATCCGTTCGAGCGCCGCGCCGTCGCCGGCGAGGTAGCCGCCGGAGGGCGCGAGGCCGCCGCCGAGGTTCTTGATCAGCGAGCCTGCGACGATGTCGGCTCCGACCTCGAGCGGCTCGCGCTCTTCGACCAACTCGCCGTAGCAGTTGTCGACGAAGATCAGCGCGCCGGCGTGCGCGCCGCGCACGGTCTCGACGATCGCGGCGATCGCGTCGATCGAGAGCGACCGCCGCACCGCGTACCCGCGCGAGCGCTGCACGAAAACGACCGCCGGGCGTTCCGCGCGCACGGCGGCGCGCAAGGCCGGCAGATCCGTCTCGCCGGACGGGGTGCGCTCGACTTCGGCGTACCGCACGCCGCGGGAGACGAGCGAGTACGGTGCGCTCACGATCGCATGGCGCAGCGTGTCGTACGGCGCGCCGTTGGCCGCGAGCAGCAGCGCTCCCGGCGCGACGAGCGCGTCGAGGCCGGCGACGATCGCGTGCGTTCCGCTGACGATCGAGAGCCGGGCGAGCACCCGTTCGGCGCGAAAGACGCGCGCCAGCAGCGACTCGTAGCGTTCGCGCGCCGGGTCGTCGTATCCGTAGCCGGTCGTGCCGGCGAGGTCGCTCTCAGCAACTCCTTCGTCGAGGAACGCGCGCAGCACGCGCGCCCGCACGGCGGTCGAACGCGGATCGCGGCGTTCCAGCCAGGGCGCCGCACGTTCCGCCGCCGCGCGCACGCGCGCATCGAGCGGCACGCCGTCGAGCAGGGTCGCGATCATCGCCGGCTTCGCCTACGCGCTCGCCGCGCGCGCCGCTTCGGCGCGCTCGTAGACGCGCACGAACGGCAGCCAGATCGCGGCGGCGAGCGCGAGGTTGACGGCGACGAGGACCAGGTCGCGCCAATCGAGCGTGGCGACGAACACGTTGACGAACGCCGGCAGCGTCGAGGGAACGTAGAACAGCGGTTTGCCGACCAGCCCGACGGCCATCGCGGCGTAGGTCGTGCACGCGAGCGCGACCGGCGCCAGCACGAACGGGACGGCGAGCACCGGGTTGTAGGCGAGCGGCAAGCCGAAGATCACCGGTTCGTTCACGTTGATCAGCGACGGCAGGATCGTCGCGTACGCGAATTTGCGCAAGCGCGGAACGCGGCTGCGCAGCAGAAGCGCGACGAGCGGCAGCGTCGCGCCGGCGCCGCCCGGGAAGACGAACAAGAACGTGGAGACGACGACGATGTGCGGGATCGGATCGTGGTGCTGCTGCGCCGCCGTATTCTGCAGCTGCAGGTGGAGGTAGACGGGCAGCACGAGCGCCGCCAGCAGCGCCGGTCCGTGGATCCCGACCAGCCACAGGATCGCCTCGATCGCCGTGATCAGCGCGAGCGCGACGAAGCTGTCGCCGAGCGTCGCCAGCGGCGCGATCGCGGTCGCGATCAGTCCGGCGATCGAGAAGTTGACGGCATTCAGCACGCCGGCGAGGGCGCATAGCGCGAGGCCGCCGGCGAGATCGCCGGCGAACGGACCGAAACGCCGCCGGCCGAGCACGATCGCGCCGGCGGTCGCGAGGCACACGAGGATCGCGGTGAACAAGCCGCTCGCCCCCAGCGTCGTCGCGAACGTGCCCCAACCCGCCTGGCCCCGCGAACCGATGAATTCCAGTACCGCACGCACCGCGTGGCGCGGCATGGCGATCCAGAAGACGGCGAACGAGAATCCGACCATCGGCACGACGGCGTAACGCAGCCGCACGGCGAGCCGGAACGAGAGCACGAGCGTCATCACGATCGAGGCGAGCGCGAAACCGGGACCGATGCCGTCGCGCAGGTGCGCGAAATACCCGGCCCAGTCGACGAACGGGAAGAACCAGTACAGCGCGGCGAGATACAGCACGACCACGCCGAACGCGATCGGCAGCGACTCGCGCAGCGCCTTGACGGCCGCCGCGTCGGCGAACCGGTGCGCGTAGGGCGCGACCGCGCGCTCGAGCCGAGCGACGATACCGTTGCCGGTCGGCAGCTGCGGTCCCGCACCGCCGACCGCCGGTCGAGCCTCAGAGCCTGCGGATGACCGCTTCGACTCGACCGACGATGGTAACATCGTCGGCGTAGATTGGCGCCATAGCCGAGTTCTCCGGCTGAAGCCGGATACGTCCGTCCTCGCGATAGAAGCGCTTCACGGTTGCCTCGCCGTCGATCATCGCGACGACGATCTCGCCGTTCTCGGCGTTCGGGCGCGGTTCGACGACGATGAGGTCGCCGTCGAGGATCGCCGCCTCGATCATCGAGTCGCCCTTGACGTGCAGCATGAAGCCGCCGCGACGCGGAGCCCACGCCGCGGGGAGGATGAAATGGTCTTCGAGATTCTCGGCCGCCGTGATCGGTACGCCCGCCGCGACCCGTCCGAGAACCGGCAGCGTCACCGAATCGACCGCCGGCGGCGCGTCCGCATCCGGCGTCGCCACCAGCGCGCGCGGCTTGGTGGGATCGCGCTTGAGAAATCCGCGCCGTTCGAGCGTCTTGAGGTGCGACTGCACCGTCGACGACGACGACAGGCCGACGCGCTCGCCGATCTCTCGAACCGACGGCGGGTAGCCGCGGTCGGACGTGAACTCGCGGATCACGTCGAGGATCCGTTGCTGCTTTTCGGTCGTGGCCCCGTCGGCCATCGCGTCCCCCTTTTGACAATGCCACCCTGTAGGCACAGCGACCTGAGACGCTGCGGATCGGCGGCACCCGGGTAGGCGCCGCCCTCATTGCGGCGACTATACCATAGAATTCGCGCGTGAGGCAAACATACGTTCGAACATCCCTTGACGGGCAGGACCAGCCTTGGTACCATATGGGGGACGAACGAGCGTTCGGCACAACATCTGGGGGTACGATACACAACATGCGCGGGACGAAACGGAAGCTGACCCTCATGCCGCTAGTGGCCTTAGCCGGCCTCAGCCTGGCGTTCACGCTGCCCGCCCTCTCCAGCACGGTCCACGCCGCACCGCCGGTCGCCTACACGACCGTGAGCGTCCAGCCCGGTGAGACCATCTGGGCCCTGGCCGAGCGCGATACCGCGCCGGGCGGCGACGTCCAAGCGACCGTCGACGAGATCATCGCCGTGAACCACCTCCGCGGCGCCGAGCTTAGCGTCGGCCAGCACCTGCGCGTGCCGACCAAAGCGCTGTAGCCGCAAGCCCTCAACCCTCCGAAAGCGCCTGATTTGATCGGGCGCTTTTCTTTTGTCGCGATGTTCGGATCGTCCGTGCGGATGTGTCTCCGGAACAAAATCGGGTAGGAGGGGGCGTCACCGCCCCCGTCCTCCCACACCACCGGACGTGCCGTTCGGCATCCGGCGGTTCATCGAACTACCTGCCGAAGAGCTCGGTAAGCCCTGCGAAGCCCCGGGCGGTCCAGTACCGCCGGGGCATCGCGCTGCTCAGGGGAGCACCCGCGATTCGCCAATAGGCCTTGCGGCTGTAGGCGAGTTCCAGGGCGTGCCATTCACGCAGCTTCAACGCGCGAAGCTCGCGCAGTCGGGTCCGAGGGCTGGGAACGCTCGCGAGAAATTGAACCCTTACGCTCGCGAAATTTGAACCGCC
>CALEYW010000028.1 GCA_937927945.1 uncultured candidate division WPS-2 bacterium
TCGAACCGCAACCACAGCTTTGTCCCGACCTGCACGTTCAAGATTCGCCTCCATAAGCTCGTACGCGACCGCGCAGGTCCTTCGGACGTGCAACGTCGCATCCCCTCTAAGCCGCGACGCCTGGCTCGTGCGGCACGGCATGAAGGCGACCGCGCTGCGGGCGTCGAGGCGTAGGATCGAAGCTGGTGGGCTTTACTGTTGTGACGGACGTCGTCGAGGGAGTAGCGTACGAGCGCCAAGAGCGACCGGGCTGTCCGCTGTGCGGCCATACTCACCCGGCGCGACTGATCGCCGCGCAGTTCGGCATGGCGGCAATGGTGGGCGGAGTGCAGCAGTTGCCGTCTGGCCTATCAAACTCCGCGACCTTCGCTGCAGGCGTCACTCGCCTATATGGACATGCGGTGGCGCTCGCACGATGCCTACGTTGCAGACGTTGCGGCGCAGCAAAGCAAGGTACAAAGACAGCTGGAGTTGCTCGCGCCGCTCGTCACGTCGTGCCCGCGGGTGCTCGACTTCGGCGCCGGCATCGGAACGTTCGTGAGCGCGGCGCTCGAGCGAGGATGGGATACCGTCGGCGTGGAGCGCAGCCGCTCGGCGCTCGAACGTGCTGCGCGGAACGCAGTCGATCTCGTACCGGATCCCTCGCACCTGCGCGGCGACTTCGACGTCATCACGATGTGGGATGTCGTCGAGCATCTGCGAGAGCCGCAAGATACGATCGCGTCGCTGCGCGCACGACTGCGTCCGGGCGGTTGGATGATCTTCGAGACGGCGAACTGGGAATCGTGGGTCCGGCTCCGCGGCCGGTGACGCATGGGGCTTCTACCTCTTCGACCACCGATATTATTTTTCACCGGTCAGCCTCGAGTCGCTCGTGAGCCGCGCCGGACTCGTCGACTTTCGCCTCTTGCCGGAGCCGCATCGCCGGTGCCCGTGTACCTCAAGCAGTTCTCGGCAAAGCCGAACGTCGGTGATGCAATCGGTTCGCGTATCGTCGAACGGATAACCGGACGCCGCACCAGCATCGTCGGCGAATTACCGCTGCCGTTCCCGAATCTGATCGGCGTCGGGTCGATCGCACACTGGGCAGACGAACGCTCCGTGCTCTGGGGCTGCGGTCTCATTGCGGAGCACTTGGACGTCCGCCGTCCGGCCGAGGTACTCGCGCTGCGTGGAACGTTGACCCGCGACAGCCTCACCCGCCGCGGAATCCGCTGCAGCGATTTGATCGGCGACATCGGTCTGCTGCTCCCCGACCTGATCGCGCCGTCGGTTGCGGTGCATCCCATCGGACTCGTACCACACTACGTCGACCGCGAGAGTGCCTTCGTAGCGGACTGCGAGCGGCAGGGCGTTCCGATCGTCGACGTGCGCGCATCGCCCGAGACGTACGTCGAGCAGCTTACGTCGTGCCGCCGAATCGTGTCGTCGTCGCTGCATGGTGTCGTCCTGGCGCACGCATACGGCATCGACGCCGTTTGGGTAAAGCTCTCGGACCGCGTACACGGTGACGGCTTCAAGTTCTTCGACTACTATTCGTCGCTCGGCCTGAAACGAGCGGACGTCTTGATGATGTCGCCGGAGAACCGCACCATCGAGCAGATGGCCGATGCGTGCCACCGCCCAGACGCGCTTCCGGATCGCCGTCTGCTTTGGCAGGCGTTGGCGCAACGAATTTCAACGCTCGACGTAGAATGAGCCGCGGGCGCGACTTTCCGTGCTACCGGCTTTGCTGCATCGCCCGCGCACCGTTTTCTTGCGTCTCACCGGAGACTCTCCTCGGGCAGCACGATGGCACGCGTGAAACGCCGTCGCTCGCCGCGTCGCCGAGCCACGACCGTGACGAGTCGGACTCTACATGATGTCCTCCAGATGTCGCACGCGCCTTGGGTTACGCGACGGTTCATTCGTGGGCGGAGCGCGAAGCCGCGCGTAAGGCCGCATACTCTGCACCGGGAGTGCACGAAGTCGAGAATCTCTTGTGGGACATCTCCCGCCGCCGCCGCGCCGAACGAGCGCGGCGGCGGGAGAGCGGTGCTCTAGCGGCCTTCAGCTTGCCCGTACGTTGGTTTGCGCGAGCCGTGGATCAAAGCGTCCAAGCCGACGGCGATCGCCGCGCCGAGGAGCGGACCCACGATGTAGATCCAAAGGTCGGGCCACGTTCCCGCCAAGAGGGCCGGACCGATCGAGCGGGCTGGGTTGAGCGAAGCGCCGCTCACGGCGCCGCCGAACATGCCGCACAACGCCAGCGTTCCACCGACGGCGATCGCGGCGTTCGGCCCGACGGAACCCGCTTCTTCGGCGGTCCCGAGGATGACCAGGACGAACAGCGTCGTGAGCGCGGCCTCCATGATGAACGCGGCGACGGGTCCCGCGCTCGGTGCCGGTAGGTTCGCACCGAGATGTGCGACGTTACCGAAGACCGCAAACAAGAGCAGCGCGGCCAAGACGGCACCGACGGTCTGGGCGACCCAGTACGGCACCACGCGCGACCAATGGAAAGCACCGCGCAGCGCGAAGCCCAGGGTGACCGCGGGGTTGATGTGCGAGCCCGAGATCGGGCCGATGCTATAGATCATCGCCATGAGGACCAAGCCGACGGCGGCGGCTCCCGCTGCGGCGGAGGCGGACGCGTTCGCCGCCGTGGCGATCACCGGCGCTCCCGCGGCGACCAGCGTCAACATGAACGTGCCGATCAGCTCGGCGCCCAACTTCCGCGCGAGGGACACGCCGGCGGCCTCCTCCCCGGCGGCCTTCGGTGCGCCGTCGGTTGGGATCGGCATTCGGATCGGGTCTAAAGTCGTTTTCATGATACGGGTGTGGCTCCAAATATTCAGGTGAGTTTGTGCGCTACCGAGAGCCGGAGGTCGCCGGCTTCAGGAGCTCGTTCAACGCGAGTCCGCGTGCGAGACGCTCGCCGAACGTCGCATCGCACTTCACGAAGTTGCCGACGGCGCGGAGTGCGACGTCGCGTTGCACGGATTTCATCATCGTGACGATCGTGTCGACGATCCGGTCCTGCGCGTCGGCGGTCATCAGCCGGTACAGGTCGCCGGCCTGGACGTAGTCGTCGTTGCGAGGAGTCCGCTGGTCGAAGCGCCCGGTCGTGTTTCCCGGCAGGACGTACGCCGGCTCGCGGTATTCCTTCTGCTCGACCGGACCGCCGAAGCTGTTCGGCTCGTAGTTGTCAGCTGAGCCGCCGTTGCCGTCGAAGCGCATGAGTCCGTCGCGCATGTAGTTCCGGACCTCGACTTTCGGCCGATTCACCGGAAGCGCCATGTAGTTGGTGCCGATCCGGTAGCGGTGCGCGTCGGCGTACGCGAAGATCCGGCCCTGCAGCATTTTATCGGGTGAGAACCATATGCCCGGCACGACGTTCGACGGTTCGTACGCGGCTTGCTCGACGTCGGTGTGGTAGTTCTGCGGGTTGCGGTTGAGCACCATGCGGCCGACCGGGATCAGCGGATAGTCCTTGTGCGACCAAATCTTCGTCACGTCGAAGGGATCGAACCGGTACGTCGCCGCGTCTTTGAGCGGCATGATCTGCACGTAGAGCTTCCAGGCTGCGACGTCGCCGCCGGCGATGAGATCGAACAAGCTGCGGCGGTGGAAGTCGGGGTCCTCGCCGGCGATCCGCACGGCATCTTGCCGCGTCAGATTCTTGATCCCTTGCTCCGTCTTGAAGTGATACTTCACCCAGACCGCCTTGCCGGCGCCGTTGATCCACTGGAACGTGTGGCTGCCGTAACCGTTCATGAATTGGTAACCGAGCGGAATTCCGCGGTCGCCCATCAGATACGTCACCTGGTGGAGAGATTCGGGTGAGAGCGACCAGAAGTCCCACATGCGGTTGGGGTCGCGCAACCCGGATTGCGGGTGGCGTTTCTGAGAATGGATGAAGTCGGGGAACTTCATCGCATCGCGAATGAAGAAGACGGGCGTGTTGTTGCCGACGATGTCGTAGTTGCCCTCGCCGGTGTAGAACTTCACCGCAAAGCCCCGCGGGTCGCGGTCGGTGTCGGCGTAGCCGTGTTCTCCCGCGACCGTAGAGAACCGTATGACCAGGTCGGTCCGCTTTCCGACCTCGCTGAGGAATTCCGCACACGTGTAATCGGTGACGTCGTCGGTGACTTCGAAATACCCGAAGGCGCCGCCGCCCTTGGCGTGCACGATGCGTTCCGGAACGCGCTCGCGGTTGAACTGCGCGTTCTTCTCGATCATGTAATGGTCGGCGAGAAGGGTCGGACCCGCGACACCGGCCGTCAGCGAGTTCTGGTTGTCGTCGACGGGCGCGCCGTGATTGTCGGTCATTCCTTTTGCCGACGCGGAACCGTCTGCAGAACCCGAACCGTTGGGTCGCTTGCTAGAAGCCATGCTGAATCTCCCGCGAGCCGCCGTGCGACTCCCGTGCTGTTGAAGCAGATGTAGGGTTGACGCGGCGCGCTACGCGTGGGGACGGATGCGCTGCAATATCGGCCGTGTTGCGGACGGCGACGTTGATGATCGAGGTTGTGCCGGGCGCGTCATTGATCCACGATACCGGGGCCGCAAAAAGCCTGCAATGCCGATCTTGTCGGCTCGATGGCGGATGCTGCTGCCTGCGGAAACGCATTTCAGGGTGCACAGAGGGTCGGGCAAGTCGCCGCCATGACGTGGTATGATTGCGGTCACGATGCGCTTCCGCCAAGAGTTCCGCCTACGCGCCGCCATCGGCATCCTGACGGCTGCATCCCTCGCAATGCCGGTCGATTCGGCCACGGCGGCCGGCACGGTCGCGATCGGCGGCAAGATCACGGAGTACGCCGGGGTGACGGGCGGCGTTCTGCGCTCGATCGCGCCCGGTCCCGACGGGAACATCTGGTTCGTCGAGGACAGCCGCGACACGATCGGGCGCATAACGCCGGCCGGTAAGGTGACCGAGTTCGCAATCCCGATGCCGCCGAGGCGCTCCTCCGCGCAGCCCTTCGGCATCGCACCAGGCCCCGACGGCAACCTCTGGTTCACCGAAGGCGCGCGCGGGCGGATCGGCCGCATCGCGCCGTCGGGAACGATCACGGAGTTCTTCCTGCCCAACGGCAGCAGTCAGCCGACGGCGATCGTCGCCGGGCCCGATCGGTCACTCTGGTTTACCGAGAACGCCGCCAATAAGATCGGCCGGATGACGCTGACGGGAGCGACGACGGAGTTCACGATACCGTCGGCTCACGCATTCCCGTTCTCGATCGCCGCCGGACGCGACGGCAACCTCTGGTTCACCGAATACGGCGTCGGCAAGATCGGGCGCATCACGCCCAGCGGAACGTTCGCGGAGTTCGCGGTGCCGACGCGCGCGGGACATCCGTTCGGCATCGCCGCGGGAGCCGACGGCAACCTGTGGTTCACCGAAAATTCCGCGGACAAGATCGGACGCATCACGCCGTCCGGTGCAATCACCGAATTCTCAATATCGACGCCGAACGCCGGGCCGCTCGGAATCGCGGCCGGCGCGGACGGAAACGTCTGGTTCACCGAAGGCTCGCTCTCGAACCCCGCGCACAAGATCGGACGTATCACGCCGGCGGGCCTCATCACCGAGTACCCGCTGCCGACGGCTGCGGCGCAACCCTTCGCGATCACCGGTGCGCCCGACGGCAAGATCTGGTTCACCGAGAACCGCAAAGACGCGAATCGAATCGGCCTGCTGCAGTGACTTTCTTCGAAGCGATCAAAGCAACGCTACGCGAGCTCGGCGCGGCGGGACGCCGACCCTCGCCCGCGAGCTCGCGCCGCCTAAGCCGTTACGATGACCGAACCGGATTTACAGCAGATTTGGGACTTGACTACTGCCTCTTCCTGAACACCGGAAATGTCCGAAAAGGTCGCTTTGACTTCTCGGAATGCCAGTTCATATCAGAAGAGAAAGATCAGGACCTTCGCAAAGGTAAGCTCGCTCGAAACGATCTCGTTATGACGACTCGTGGAACGATTGGTAATGTGGCGTTTTATGGAGACGCCGTCAAGTACGAGCATATGCGCATCAACTCCGGCATGGTCATCCTCAGGCAGATCCGAAGCGGCTATTGCCGCGCTTCTTGCACTACGTAGTCCAGTCTCCGGAGTTTGGGGCGTGGCAACGGCGGGATTACCCTGATCCCTCCGGCGGGATTAAAATGACCCCGGCGCTCGTTACGCCGATTTGCGGGATCTCCCTGTAGCCTGACGGGAGCGGAGGCGGTGACTTTCTCCGGCGAATTCGAAGATCACGGCGTGGTGGACGACGCGGTCGACGACGACGCTGGCGGTCATCGGGTCGG
>CALEYW010000029.1 GCA_937927945.1 uncultured candidate division WPS-2 bacterium
ACGTCCGGTGGTGTGGGAGGACGGGGGCGGTGACGCCCCCTCCTACCCGATTTTGCCGCCCTCTCACGGATCTGAGTCGTTCAGAGGCCTTCTGAAGTACGACGTGACGTCGAAAAAGAACGCGCGTTTCGAGCCGTTGGACGGGCACGTCGCCTCCAGCACGTCGTAGGCGCGCCCGTTGCTTTGGTGCACGGAGCGCGTGCCGATTCGCCAAGCGGTATTTGCGTCGCACGGGTGATAGCGCAGGTAGACGTACTCCCAGGAGACGCCGTCGCGATCGTTCGTCTGCGCGTCGAGGATGGCGGATTGTTCGCTATCGCCCAGCGGCTCGGCGAACGGGGTCGCGCCGGGGAGGTGCGGCCCGTCGTTCGACGCGTCGGTGAACCACGCGTCGGCGACGACGCGGCCGCTGCTGAACCGGTAGTCGGCGACGATGCCGTGCCGGAGGTCCACCCGGTCGATCAAGTGGATCGCACCGTCGCGATCCGTCGAGCGCTGCGCGGTCCGGTGTTTGAGCGCGACCTCTTCAATCGTGCTGCCGAGCACGACGCCGCTCGGATCGGCTTCGACCGACGTGATGGACGCCGTGACCGGCGCATCGGTAAACGCCTCGATTCCCGTGACGGCGCCGCGCCGCTCGCTGACGATCAAAAAGATCGGCGGGCCGCTCGCCAGCCGAAACCTCGCCTTGCGCTCGGTCGGTATCGAAGCCTCAACCCGCAGCGGGTCGCCGAGCTGCTGCCGGTAGGTCACGACCGGCGTCCCGAAACTCACCCCGAACCAGCGCGGGCCGGCTTCGGCGCCGCCGAGCGCCGGCTCCCCGGTGACGGCCAAGACGGTCGAGAGGATGGCGACGGCCAGCATGCTTCGATAGTTGACCCGGAGCGGCCGCAACCATTGTGCCAGAAAAAGTGTCACAACCGACAGAGTGGAACAAGCATACCCGGGCGGCGTATGATACGCAGTGGCGCCGATCGGGTGAGCGGCGAGTTCCAACCCCTTGAGCGACGGTAAGCGGCAAGGCCCGAGCGGATATCCTCCGTGACGGCTGGTCCACGACGCTCGGAAAGCGAGAAACACAACACATGGCTAAAGTGGTCGGCATCGACCTCGGCACGACCAATTCGGTCGTCGCCGTGATGGAAGGGCAAAGCCCGACCGTCATCGCCAACTCCGAAGGGTCGCGCACGACCCCCTCGGTGGTGGCCTTCACGAAGACGGGCGAACGGCTCGTCGGGCAATTGGCGAAGCGCCAGGCCGTCACGAACCCGGATCGCACGATCTCTTCGATCAAGCGGTACATGGGCACGGACCATAAGGTCAAGATCGACGGCAAGGACTACACGCCGCAAGAGATCAGTTCGATGATCCTGCAGAAGCTCGTCAACGACGCATCGTCGTATCTCGGCGAGCGCGTGACGCAGGCCGTCGTGACGGTCCCCGCCTACTTCAACGACGCGCAGCGGCAAGCGACGAAGGACGCCGGCAAGATCGCCGGCCTCGACGTGCTGCGCATCATCAACGAGCCGACCGCGGCCGCGCTCGCGTACGGCCTCGACAAGAAGGGCAACGAGACGATCCTCGTGTGGGATCTCGGCGGCGGCACGTTCGACGTGTCGATCCTCGAAGTCGGCGACGGCGTGTTCGAAGTCAAGTCGACCAACGGCGACACGCATCTCGGCGGTGACGACTACGACGCGCGCGTGCGCGACTGGCTCGTGGGCGAGTTCCGCAAGGAACAGGGCATCGACCTCAGCGGCGATCGCCAGGCGCTTCAGCGTCTGACCGAAGCGGCGGAGAAGGCGAAGATCGAGCTCTCGGGCACGGTTCAGACCTCGATCAACCTGCCGTTCATCACGGCCGATCAGAACGGTCCGAAGCACCTCGACGTGACGCTTACCCGCGCCAAGTTCGAAGAGCTCACGCAGGACCTGACCGACCGCTGCATCCAGCCGTTCAAGAACGCGCTGGCCGACGCGAAGCTCGACGTCTCGAAGATCGACGAAGTCGTGATGGTCGGCGGTTCGACCCGCATGCCCGTCATCCAGGAACTCGTCAAGAAGCTCACCGGCAAGGAACTCAACCAGTCGGTCAACCCAGACGAAGTCGTCGCCATCGGCGCGGCGATCCAGGCGGGCGTGCTGGCCGGTGAAGTCCGCGACGTCGTGCTGCTCGACGTGACCCCGCTGTCGCTCGGTCTGGAGACGCTCGGCGGCGTGAACACCAAGCTGATCGAGCGCAACACGACGATCCCGACCCGCAAAACGCAGGTCTTTACGACCGCGGAAGACGGTCAGACGTCGGTCGACATCCGCATTCTCCAAGGCGAACGCGAGATGGCGAACGACAACAAGGAACTCGGACGCTTCCGGCTCGAGGGGATCCCCGCTGCACCGCGCGGCATCCCACAGATCGAAGTCACGTTCAACATCGATGCCAACGGCATCGTGAACGTCTCAGCGAAAGATCTCGGGACCGGCAAGGAACAGCAGATCCAGATCACCGCATCGACCAACCTCAACAAGGACGAAGTCGACCGCATGGTGCGCGACGCCGAAGCCTTCGCGGCCGCCGACAAGGCCAAGAAGGAAGACGCCGAGATCCGCAACACCGCCTCATCGCTGATCTACTCGACGGAGAAATCGCTCAAGGAAGTCGGCGACAAGGCTGAAGCGGGCGTCCGCGGCGACGTCGAGACGGCGCTGACCGATCTCAAGAAGATCTCCGAGAACGGCAGCGCGGACGAAATCAAAGCGGCGACCGAGAAGCTGCAGCAGGCGTCGTACAAGATGGCGGAGACGCTGTACAAGTCGACCGGTGCGTCGGCCAACGGCGAACCGTCGCCTGAAGGCGCCACGGCGCACGACGGGGCTTCGGCCAACGGCGCGGGCACACAGCACGACGACGTGATCGACGCCGAGTTCAAGGAAGCGAAGTAACGCTCCCGTGAATGACGACGCCGCGACCAGCGCGACTGCGGCCGACGCGGTCGCGCCGAACGGCACGGCGGTGCAGAACGGCGGCGAGGGTGACCTCGCCGCCGAACTGATCGCCGCGCGCACCGAAGCGAAAGAGAACTACAACAAGTTCCTCTACGCGATGGCCGACTTCGAGAACTACAAGAAGCGCATCGAGCGCGATCTGTCCCGCATCGCGCTGGACGGCCGCAAGACCGTGCTGCGCAAGATGCTGCCGGTTCTCGACAACCTCGAGCGCGCGCTCGCGTTCGAGGATTCCGACGGCGTGCGCGGCGGGCTGCAAGCGACGCTGCGCATGTTCGAGGCGGTGCTCGCCGGCGAAAACGTGAAGTCGGTTCCGCTCAAGGGCCTGCCCTTCGATCCGAACCTCGCCGAAGCGATCGCCACCCAGCCCGCGCCCGAAGGCGTCAAAGAGGACACGATCCTCGAAGAAGCCCACAAGGCCTATACGATGGGCGACGAGGTCCTGCGCCCCGCGCAAGTCGTCGTCGCCAAGACTCCGTGAACTACAAAGACTACTACGCGACGCTTGGCGTCCCGAAAGGCTCGGCTGAGAAAGACATCAAGAGCGCGTATCGGAAGCTCGCGCGCAAATGGCATCCGGATCAGAATCCGACCAACCAGCGCGAAGCGGAAGAGAAGTTCAAGGACATTCAGGAGGCGTACGAGGTTCTCGGCGATCCGGAGAAGCGCAAGAAGTACGACGTGCTGGGCTCCGATTGGCAGAACGCCGCGCGTGAAGCCGAACGCCAGCGCACGTATCGTTCGGCGCAAACTGCGGACTTCGGCAACTTCAGCGGCTTCGGCGGCGCCGGCGCGGGCAGCCCGGGCGGCCCCGGCGGCCCGAGCGGATTCTCGGATTTCTTCGATATGTTCTTCTCCGGGATCGGCCGCCGCGGCGCGGCCGGCCCGTCGGGGTTCAGCAGCGTTCAGCAGCGCGGTGAAGACTTGGAATCAACGATCGAGCTAGCACTCCACGACGCGTTCGAGGGCGGCAAGAAAGCCGTCACGCTGCAAGTCGAGGATCTCTGCCCGCGCTGTCACGGTACGGGAACCGATCGCAGCCGGATCTGCGCCCAGTGCCACGGCACGGGGCGGGTCCGCGAGACGAAGAAGTTCGACGTAACGATCCCGCGCGGCGTGCGCGACGGTCAGCGCATCCGGCTCGCGGGTCAAGGGATGAGCGGCGCCGGCGGCGGCCCGCGCGGCGACTTGTACCTCGTCGTCCATCTCGCCGACGACAAACAGTACGAACGCAAGGGCGACGATCTCTACGTCGATCTCCCGGTCAGCATCTACGATCTGATCTTAGGGTCCGAAGTACGGGTCCCGACGATGACCGGCGACGTCACGATGACCGTCCCCGCCGGCACGCAGAACAACAAGATGCTGCGCCTGACCGGCAAAGGGATGCCCAAGCTCAAAGGCGGCGGCACCGGCGACGAGTACGTCCGCCTCATCGGACAACTCCCGACCAACCTCACCGACAAAGAGCAAAAGCTCTTCCGGGAACTCGCCGGGATGCGCAACGGCCAACAGAAATGAGGGTCGCGACGTTCGTCGCGGCCCTTCTTCTGTTCGCCGGCGCATTCGTCGAGCCAGCGCACGGCGCCGCGTACGACATCGCAGAACAGGCCGCCGCGTCCGAGCGTCTCGACGTCGCGTGGCAGCGGCTCGCCGCCGGCCGTCCCCGCGAAGCATATCGCACGTTCCGAGCCGAGCTCACGTATTGGGGAGATTTCTCTCGGCAAAGTCTCGGATACGTCGACGCCGCGCGCGGGATGATGATCGCCGCGATCTTTGCCCGCGACGATGTGCGCACCGACGCAGCCTGGCACGTCATCTCCGGCGGTGAGGACACCACCCAGCGCGGTGACGCGCTGGTGTTCGCAGGACGCTGGAACGACGCCTTTCGCGCATATTCGCGATGCGACGCAAGACGACGCGATGACCGACCCGCGCCCCGGGCTGCCCGACCGGGTCGTCGCGGCGGGCGTCTCGCGGGCACTGCTCGGCGACTTCCACGGCGCCATCGCCGCCTGGTCCGCACCAGCGGTCGGCGGCGGCCCCTACGACCTCACCGACATGCAAGTCGCGCTAATCGGTCTCGCCCCGCGCGCGACTCGGCGACTGGAACGGCGCCAAGGAAGCACGGCTGCACGCGGCGCGGATCCGACGCAACATCCCACAACTCGCGGAGTTCGAGACCGGCAACCTCACCGCGCTCGCGATGCTGCACCATTTCCGCGCGCATTTCGCGACGGGCGAAGGCCGATATCACTGGCCCTCCGTCCCGCCGCAGATATAGCTCCTCGGCAGCTCGGGTGACTAGTACTACTGTGTTACTAAGTATCACGCAAAAAAAGAGACTCGCGTGAGCCGT
>CALEYW010000030.1 GCA_937927945.1 uncultured candidate division WPS-2 bacterium
TGCACGCCGAGAGCACGCTCTTCGACGCGCTGCTGCGCACGCCGCGCGCGCGGCGCGAGGAAGCCGAGACCCGCGAGGCCGCGTTCGAGGCGCTGAACTTCGCGGGAATCGAGCCGCTCGCCGCCCGCATCGCCGGCTCGATTCCGCAGGAAGCGCAGAAGCGGCTCGCGATCGCGATCGCCGTCGCCGCCAAGCCGAAACTGATCCTGCTGGACGAACCGGTCGCCGGCGTCACCTCGGAAGAAACGCTCGAGCACGCCGCGCTCATTCGGCACATGGCACGCGAAGGCTACACGATCTGCCTCGTCGAGCACAAGATGAGCCTCGTCATGGGGTTGGCCGACTCGATCGTCGTGCTGCACCACGGAAAGAAGATCGCCGAAGGAACGCCCGGCGAGGTCAGCGCCGATCCGGCGGTGATCGAAGCCTACCTCGGAGCCGCTACGCATGCTTGAGATCCGCAACCTCGGCGTCCGGTACGGTACCGCGTCGCCGGCGCTCGACGGCGTCGACCTCATCGTGCAGCCGGGTGAGTGCGTCACGCTGCTCGGCGCGAACGGCTCCGGAAAAACGTCGCTCTTCGGCGCGCTCAGCGGCCTCATTCCATCGAGCGGTCACATCCATTTCGAGCAGCGGGAGATCGGTCGTCTGCGGCCGGCCGCGATCGTCGCGCTCGGCATCGCGCAATGTCCGGAGGGTCGCAAGCTCTTCCCCGACTTGTCGGTCGAGAAGAACTTGCGCTTGGGAGCATACGTCGGACGCCGCGACCGGCGCGGAACCGATGCGGCCCTGGAACGCGTCTGCACCCTGTTCCCCGACGTGCGCGATAAACTGCGCTCGCCGGCGGGAGCGCTCAGCGGAGGACAGCAGCAGATGGTCGCGATCGGTCGCGCGTTGATGGCGCGCCCGAAGCTGCTGCTGCTCGACGAACCGTCGCTGGGTCTGGCACCGAAGATGGTCGAGGCAATGCTGGACGCCGTCTCGGAGATCAATCGCGTCGGCACGATGGTGCTGCTGGCGGAACAGAATGCGTACGCCGCGCTCTCGATCGCGCATCGCGGCTACGTATTGGCCAACGGGAAAGTGGTGCTCGAAGGCTCGGCGAGCACGCTGCAACAGAACGAGCTCGTCAAGAAGGCGTTTATCGGCGCCTGAGAAGGAGAGTCCATTGTTCCGCAAATTACGGGTAGCGGCTGCGAGTGCGGTCATCATGGCGATGGCATCGACGCTCGGCGCAACCGCACAAACGTCGCCCGACGTGATCACCATCGGCTACACCGGCCCGCTCAGCGGCGGCGCGGCGGCGTACGGCACCGACGTGCAGCGCGGCATCCAGATGGCGATCGACGAGATCAACGCCGCGGGCGGCGTGAAGGTCGGCGGCAAGAAGGCCACCTTCAAGCTGGTCTCGCTCGACGACCAGTACCGCCCGCCCAACTCCGTTACCAACGCGAAGCAGCTCTCGCAGCAGAACAACGCCGTCATCGTCTTCTGCCCGCACTCGGGCGGCATCTTGGCGATCCAGGCGATGAACGAGAAGTCCTCACCGAAGTTCGTGCTCGGCGCCTATAGCAGCGAGCCGGCGATCCTCAAACAGGACAACCACCTCACGGTGATGATCCCGCCGTCGTACGACGCCTACTTCAAGCCGTTCATCGGCGCCGAGATGAAGCGCTTCGGGAAGAAGCTCGGCCTGCTCGCGACCACGTCGGCCTACGGCAAGGCCTGGGCCGACGGCTTCCGCAAAGCGTGGGAAGCTGCCGGCGGCACGGTGACCGGGGACTACGGCGTCGACTACAACACGACGACCGACTTCTCGGGCGCCGTCACCAAGGCGCTGAGCGACAAGCCCGACGTGATGCTCGTCGGCGGTCCGTCGCAGCCGACGGGGCTCGTCATCAAGTCGGCCCGCAACCAAGGCTACAAGGGCGGCTTCGCGATGATGGATCAGGCGAAGTTCGAACAGGTCGAAGATGCGGCGCCGGTCGCGCAGCTCGAGGGCACGATCGGCATCATTCCGTTCAAGGACTTCGGGCCCGGCGTGCGCCAATTCATCCCGCGCTACAACCAGAAGTTCGGCACCTCGCGTCAAGCCAATTCGGAAGTCGGCCTGAACTACGAGACGATGCACGTGTTCGCCGCGGCGATCCAGGAAGCGAACAGCACCGATCCGGCAGCAATCATGACGAAGGTGGAGCACGCCGCCAGGAGCCTGCCCGGAACCTATCGCGTCGCCGACATCAACGGCTTCACGAAGACCGGGCACCTCCTGATTCGCGCGGTCGCCGCCTTCGTCAACAAGGGCAAATACCAGGCCGTCCCCGTCCCCTTCACCGAATAACGGCAGCCCGCGTCACCGCCGAAACACAAAGAGGCCCGCGCAGAGCGGGCCTCTTTTCTCTTGTCATTCTGAGCTAGCCGAAGGGCGCTCGCCAGCTGATGCCCTGGCCTCGATCGGGTAGTCTCTCGAGTACGAGGGCAACGCATGGACGGTGACGTCGAACGCGAGTTGAAGCTCGCACCTCCCGACACGTTTTCGCTCGCGCGCCTACGGCCGCGGCTCAACGGCTACGTCGCATCGCCCGTCGGGCTCAAACGGCTGCACACGGTCTACTACGACAGCGAGGACCTGCGCCTGACGCGCTGGGGCTGCAGCCTGCGCTTTCGGCGCGGCGAGGGCTGGACGCTGAAGATCCCGGTTCCGACCGAGTCGCAGGCGCTCTACCGCGAGGAGCACGTCTTTGCGGGCGACGGCTCGACCGTCCCGACGGCTGCACTCGACCTCGCGACGGCGTACCTGCGCGGTGCGACGCCCCAACCGGTTGCCGAACTCCGCACGCTGCGCACGAGTCGGCACGTTCTCTCCGAGGGCGGCGACGATCTCGCCGAGGTGGTCGAGGACGACGTGCGCGTCGTCGAGGGCACGCACGTCGTGCGCCGTTTCCGACAAGTCGAGATCGAGCTGGCCGACGCGGCGCCCGACGAACTGCTGGACGAACTCGGGGAGCTGATGCGAAACGCGGGGGCGGGGAACCCCGATCCCGTTCCCAAGGACGTCCGTGCGATGGGCGAACGCGCCCGCGAACCGGAGATCGCGTTGCCGGCGCTCGACGCCCGTTCGCGAATCGGCGACGTCGTGCGCGCCTCGCTGGGGGGATCGGTCGAGCGCATCGTGCGTTACGACGCGAAGCTCCGGCTCCAGGCAGACGAAGGAGCGATCCACCACGCGCGAGTCGCGGTGCGCCGGCTGCGCAGTGATCTGCGGACCTTCCTGACGTTGTTCGATGCGACGTGGGCGTGCGGTCTACGGCAACGGTTGCGGTGGCTGCAGGACGGGCTCTCGGCCGCGCGCGACACCGACGTCCTCATCGCCGGCCTGCGGCGCCGCAGCGAAACGCTGCCCGACGCCGATCGCCGCCGCATCGACGACGTGCTCGCGCCGCTCCAGGAAGCGCGCGACGCCGCCTACGAGCACGTGCGCGCGATGCTGCACGACGATCGCTACGTCCCGTTGCTGCAGGCGCTGGTCGACGCGGCGAAACGCCCCCCGTTCAACGCACGCGCGGACGATCCGGCGTGCGATGCGATCCCGCCGATCGTCGAGGACGCGTGGTCGACGGTGCGCAAGCGCGTTCGCAAGCGGACGCGGCCGCCGTCCGACCGGGAGCTGCACGCGATCCGCATCGCGGCAAAACGCGTCCGCTACGCCGCCGAAGCCGTCGAACCCGTCGTGCGTCGTCCGGCATCCGCGTTCGCGCGTGCGGCCGAGGACCTCCAGACGATTCTCGGCGAACAGCACGACGCCGTCGTGGCCTGCGAGCGGCTGCGGACACTCGACGTCGGCGGCGACGGCGAGCGCGCGTTCCTCGCCGGCGAGCTCGCCGCGCTCGAAATTCTAGCCGCCCTCGACGCCCGCCGCGCCTGGCGCAAAGCATGGCGCAACGTAAAGCGCGAACACCGCCGCTTCCGCCGCACGTTCTAAACTCTACACCGCAGCGGGCTGCTCCGCTTCGAGGAAGACCTTGAGGGCGGCTTGGACGCCGGTGCCGATTTGGATTTTGGCGCCGGCGGCGAGCAGCGCGATCTCGAGTGCGCCGAGTGCGCCCAGCACGTCGGTTTGGGTGAGATCGCCCATCGTGCCGATGCGAAGGATCTGGCCCTTGAGCTTGCCCTGGCCGCCGCCGATCACGACGCCGCGTTCTTCGCGCAGCGCCTTGCGGATCGCGTCGCCGTCGATCCCCGCCGGTAGGCGAATCGCGACGACGGTGACCGAATGCGCGCCTTCCTTCGAGAAGACCTCGAGCCCGAGCGCCGCCGCGCAGGCGCGGATCGCCCGCGCGTACCGCGCGTGACGCTCCCAAACGCTGCGCGCACCGACGCGTTCGAATTCGGCCAGCGCGACGTCGAGCGCGAACGCGATCGACACCGGCGGCGTCCACGGCGTTTGCCCGAGTGCCGCGAAGTCGCGCGCTTTCTTCAAATCGAAGTAGAAACGCGGGGCCGGATTCGCATCCATCCGTTCCCACGCGCGCGGCGCGACCGCGACCATCGCGAGACCGGGCTGAACCGCAAGCGCTTTCTGCGATGCGGTCACCACGACGTCGAAGCCCCACTCGTCCATGCGAAACTCGCCGGCCGCCAGACCGCTGACCGAGTCGACGACGACGTACGCGCCGTGGCCGCGAACCGCGCCGGCCAAGGCGGCCATGTCGTTCTGCGAGCCCGTCGAGGTCTCGTTGTGCGTGAGCAGGACGCCCGTGTAGCGCCGCTCGCCGGTTGCCGCGGCGAGCTTCGCGCGCAGCGCAGCGGGATCGACGGCGCTGCCCCACGGCGTCTCGAGCACGTCGACCTCGCAGCCGAACGTGCGCGCGATCGCGATCAACCGTTCTCCGAATACGCCGATCGGGCACGCCAGAAGCCGGTCGCCCGCACCGAAGAGATTGCCGACCGCCGCTTCGAGGCCGCCGGTTCCCGACGACCCGAGCACCAGTATCTCACCGTGCTCCGTCCCGAACACCGGCTTCAGCCGGTCCGCGACGCGGCCCAGCAGTTCCTTGAACTCCGGTCCGCGATGGTCGATCATCGGCTGAGCGGCGGCGATCAGTACCGCCTCCGAGACGGTGACGGGACCGGGGATGAAAAGCAGCTTCTTGGACACGGAGCCTCCGGCGGAAGTTGGACGTTCGACCTTGTATTCGGAGATCATGATCGAGTCCCCCGGACGCGTCCGGCTCACGACGCTCTCGGCCTGTGCCGGCTGTGCGGCGAAAGTCCCGGCGTCGGAGTTGGCGCGGGCGCTGCGCGGGTTGCCGGCCCCAACCGACCCCAACGTTCTGGTGGGTATCGCCACCAGCGACGACGCGGGCGTCTACCGGTTGAGCGACGAGCTCGCGATCGTGCAGACCGTCGATTTCTTCACGCCGATCGTCGACGACCCGTACGACTTTGGTCGAATAGCCGCCGCCAACGCGATCAGCGACGTGTACGCGATGGGCGGCGTGCCGGTCAGCGCGCTGAACATCGCGGCGTTCCCGGTGGAAACGCTCGGAACCGAGATCCTCTCCCGCATCCTCGCGGGCGGCGCGCAGGTCGCTGCCGCCGCTGGGGTCAGCATCCTCGGCGGTCACACGATCAAATCCGACGAACCAAAATATGGGATGGCGGTGACTGGAACCATTCACCCGGGCCGCATTGTTACTAACGCGGGTGCCCGTCCCGGCGACCTCTTGCTTCTCTCCAAAACCGTCGGGACGGGCATCCTCACGACCGCGCACAAGCGCGACCTCATCGACGACGCCGGGCTGGCACCCGCGATCGTGTCGATGACCCGCCTCAACGACCGTGCTGCGGCCGTCATGCTCGCTCACGGCGTGCACGCCGCGACGGACGTCACCGGGTTCGGCTTGGTCGGTCACGGCGGCGAGATGGCGCGCGCTTCCGGCGTCGCGCTCGCCTTCGACGCGCGCGCGGTCCCGGTCTTCGACGGCGTGCTGGACTTGATCGCGCGCGACGTCGTCCCCGGCGGCACGCGCACCAACATGACCGATCACGCCGCATTCGTCGAATACGCGGACGACGTCGCGTACCCGTACCGCGTCCTGCTCTCGGACGCGCAGACGTCGGGCGGCCTGCTGATCGCGCTCGCGCCGGACGACGCGCACCGCGCGCTCGCGGCGCTCGCCGATCTCGGCACCGCGGCGATCGTCGGCGAAGTGCTGGCCGGCCCGGCCGGCACGGTTTTCATTCGCTGAGCGTGTGCTACGACGCGATCGTCCTGGGCCTCGGCGGCATGGGCAGCGCCGCCGCGGCGCATGCCGCGGCACGCGGCATGCGCGTGCTGGGACTCGAGCAATTCGGACCCGTCCACGCGCTCGGCGCGTCGCACGGGCGGACGCGGATCATCCGGCAGGCGTACTTCGAGTCGCCGGACTACGTGCCGCTGCTGCGCCGCGCCTACGATCTCTGGGATGCGCTCGAAGCGCGCACCGCAACGACGCTGCGCGCGCGCACCGGCGGGCTCTTCGTCGGACGGCCCCGGACGCCGGTCGTCGCCGGCACGATCGCGAGCGCCGAGCAGTGGGGGCTGCCGTACGAGATCTTCGACGCGTCGGCACTGCGCGCGCGCTGGCCGGCACTTCGTCCGCACGACGACGAGATCGGCGTGCACGAGGCGGTTGCGGGCGCGGTCTTCCCCGAAGCGGCCGTCGCGGCGCAGCTGCAGGTGGCGGCCGCCGAAGGTGCGGAGCTGCGCTTCGGCGTGCACGTCACCGGCTGGGAGGCGGGCGACGCCGGCGTGAGCGTGACGCTTGCCGACGGGTCGCGGATCGAAGCCGGCCGTCTTGCGCTGTGCGCGGGACCCTGGTTCGGCCGAATCGCGGCCGAATTCGGCGTGCCGCTGCGCATCGAACGCAACGTGCAGTTCTGGTTCGAGCCGATCGATCGCGCCGCCGTCGCACCCGATCGTCTTCCGATCTACGCGGTCGAACGCGACGGCGGGCCGTTCTTCTACGGATTCCCCGACTTCGGCGACGGCGCCAAGATCGCGCACCACGGCAGCGGCGTCGAGGCGGATCCCGACGCCCTCGACCGCACCGTGACGCAAGCCGAGATCGCCGTCGCGAGCGAGACGCTCGCATCGTTCGTCCCGGCCGCCGCGGGACGGTTCTTGCGCGCCGCCGCGTGCATGTACTCGAACACGCCCGACGAGCACTTCGCGATCGGCACGCTGGCCCGCAATCCGCGCGTCGTCGCCGCCGGCGGCTTCTCCGGCCACGGCTTCAAGTTCACGCCGGTGATCGGCGCGATCGTCGCAGCCCTGCTCGCCCAGGACGACCCGGGGTTCTCGCTCGACCTCTTCGCGCCGGAACGGTTCAGCCCGGCTGCTCGTCCGTCCGGCGCCGCACCGGCAGCACCACGCTGACGTGATTCCCGCGCACCGGCAGCGGTGCGTACGAGAGGTCCTCGCCGAGCGCGGCGATCAGGAACAAGCCGCGCCCCTCTTCGCTCCACACGTCGTCGGGAAGTTCCGCGTTCGGCGTGAAGTGCGGTCCGCGGTCCATCACGTGCAGGACCGCGCGTTCGCCTTCCCATTCGAGATCGACGTCGATCGAACCGGGCCCGTGACGCACGACGTTGCCGATGAGCTCGCCGAAAATGAGCTCCGCCGCTGCGAGATCGCTCTCGGCGGTCGCGAGGTCGCGCAGCCGCTCGACGAATTGGGAGCGAGCACCCTCGGCTCGCATCGCGTCGTGCGAGTGGAACGCCCAATGGGAGCGCCGTCCGAGCGCGACGGTCAGCACCGCGACGTCGTCGTGCGCGCCGTCGAACAGCACGCTGTCGACGACGAAGCGCGCGGGGTTCGCCGAGCGGCGGAACGCGTCGCGCCGCACCGCATCGAACACGCGGCGCTGGCCTTCCGTCACGTCGCGCGCCGACTCGATCAGGCCGTCGGTGAACAGCACCAGCGTGGCGCCGGCGGGGAGCGTCAACTCGTGCGAGTACCGCTCGACCTGGTCGGCTACGCCGAGCGGCGGCTGCGCGGTTCCGGGGAGCGCCCGCACGGTGCCGTCCCGCTCGCGCACGAGCGGGCTCGGATGCCCGGCGAAGGCGTACGTCAGGTGCCGCGTCTGCGGATCGAGCACGCCGACCCACGCCGTCACGAACGACTCGGGCGCCTCGATCGCGAGCGCCAGCGCGGCCGTGGCGAGAATTTCGCTCGCGATCGGGAACTGCAGCGCCGCGGTGCGGATGCTGTTGCGCACGCTCGCCATCAGCACCGCCGCGCGCAGACCTTTCCCCGCGACATCGCCGATCGAGAGCATCAGCCGTCCGTCCGGCAGCACCACCGCATCGTACCAATCGCCGCCGATCTCGGCGTCTTTTTCCGCCGCGCGGTATACCGCGGTAAGCGCGATCCCCGGCAGGCTCGGCAGCGTGCGCGGCAGCGCCGCGTCTTGAAACGTCTCCGAGATGCGGCGCTCGCGTTCGAACACTTCCGCCGTCTCGATCGAGATCGCCAAGCGTCGCGCGAGAATCTCGGCGAAACGCAGATCGGACTCGTCGAGACGGCGTGCGTCGGAGCCGTTCGCCAGCTGCAGGACGCCGACGGCTTCACCGGTGCGCGCGATCAGCGGGACGAAGATGACCGAGGTGATGTTGAAGCCTTCGAGAATCGCGAGGTGCCGTTCGTCGCGCGCGAGACGGACGATCAAATCGGCCGGAATGCGTTCGAGCAGCACGGGCTTTCCGGTGGTGAACACCCCAATCGCGAGATCGCCGCGCCGCAGCGGGTAGAGACGCCGCACTTCACGCCACGCCTGCAAACCCTTCGGGTCACGGTGGGCGAGCGCGAGGACGTCGAGCGTGTCGTCGCGATCGACGGTGAAGATCGTCACGAGATCGGCCATCGTGTCGGTCGCGCGTTCCGCGAACTGCTGCATCAGCGCGGCGACCGGGGAAGGCGCCGCGAGCAGTTCGCCTGCCTCCGCGAGAAACCGCAGCTGTTCCTCGCCGCGGCGGCGATCCTCGATGTCGGTGTTCGTCCCGAACCAGCGGATGATCGTGCCGGCCGCGTCACGCTGCGGCCGCGCTCGTCCGAGGAACCAGCGCCAGGTCCCGTCGTGCCGCGCGAGGCGGAATTCGTGTTCGAAGGACTCGCCGCGGTCCACCGCATCGGCCCAGCTGCGCGCGAGCGACGGCGCATCGTCCGGATGCACGGCGACGCTCAGCGCGACGCGGTCGGCGCGGAGCTTGGTGCCCGAATAGAGCTCGAACGGCTCGTTCCAATACTCGACCAAGCCGTCCGGCCGCGCGATCCAGATGAGCTGGGGGATCGAATCCGCGAAATGGCGCCACACCTCGTTCGTCTGGTCGAGCGCGGCGGCGCCGTCGGGGTGATGCGTCAGCGTTTTGCTCCGCGCTACCCCTTCGCCCCGTCAATCGCCGGCTCCGTGCGGCCGCCCGCTCGCGGCGGCAGCAGCATCAGCGCGACCCCCGCAAGGATCACTGTGCCGGCTACAGCCTCGAGCGGCGTGAACCGCTCGTGGAACAGCACCATACCGATCGCGACCGCCACCACCGGATTCACGTAAGCGTACGTCGAGGCCAGGGCCGTGCTCGCAGAGTGCATCGTGTAGAGGTAGGCGCTGTAGGCGAAGAGGCTGCCGAAAACGACGAGCCAGGTCAGCCCGCCGATCGACGCCGCGCTCACCGCACGTACCTCGAACGACTGCCATTGGCCGAACAGCGCCGCTTCGAGCGCCAGCAGCAGGCCGCCGACCAGCATCTGCAGCGCGGTCGCCAGCACCAAACTTCCGCTCTTCCCAACTCGCCGCTGATAGATCGAGCCGAACGCCCACGAGATGCTGGCCAGAACGGCGACCGCGGCCGGAACGAGCGGAATTCCGCCGGTCGCCTTCGGCTGCAGCAGCAGTCCGAGTCCGGCGAATCCGAGCAGCATCCCGCCGACCGCGATGCGCGACGGCCGCTCGCCGCCCCACAAAAACGCGATGATCGCCATCCACACCGGCGTGAGCGAGAGCAGCAGCGAGTTCAGTCCGGTCGGCAAGAACTGCACCGTCCAGGCCGTGGTCCCGTTGCCCAGCAGCAGCAGCGTCGTCCCGGTGACGACCGCGCGCACGAGATCATCGCGGGTGATCCGGGCCTTCCCGCGCAGCGCGCAGACCGCGTAGAGGATGAGGCCGGCGATCGTGAAGCGCAGCGACGTCATCGCGAACGGCGGAATCGTCCGCACCGCGAATCGCATTCCGGCGAACGTCGAACCCCAGAGCAACCAAACCGCACCGACCGCGACGATCAGCCGCACGTTCACCTGGACGCGCCGCGCTTGGACCCCTCGTACGTCAATCGTTCCGCTGCTCACAGTGCAGCACGAACACCGGCAGGGCGCCCGGGTTGCACCCTTGCCGCCGGCGTCAAGCGCGTGAACGAGCCGGTGCATGACGCCGTTCGAAACCTCCGTTCGCCCGGCCGCCGGCCGCAGCTCGGCTCCGCCCGTCCGCATGGGATCGCTCACCTTCGCCGCCTCGGCGCGCAAGAACGTCGAGGCCGCCTTCGGCTACCTCTCGCGCGACGCGGTCGAGCGGACGCTGATCGACCGTCTGCTGCACAGCGGCACGCACCACCGGATCGTCATCAACCACCACGACGACGACTCGTACGATCCGAACACGCACGCCATCCATTGGGATCCGCACAGCGCCCTCGAAACGACGCTCGGCGGTCGCCAATCACCGGCGCTCGGACTCGGCCACGAAATCGACCACGCCGTCGAGAACGTCTACCTCGAAGACCGCCTCGCCAGCATCCCCGACCTCGACTACGACAATGCGGAAGAGCGCCGCGTCGTCCTCGGTTCCGAACACCACGCCGCACACACCCTGCACGAAGCGATCCGCTACGATCACAGCGGCATCTGCTACAAAGTCCCCAGTCCCACCGCCCGCCGCGTAGGTTAGTAGCCGAGGTACGAGCGGCGGACTTGGTCGTTTTCGGCGAGTTCGGCGCAGGCGCCGTGCATGGCGATGCGGCCGGCTTCGAGGACGTAGGCGTGATCTGCCGTCGCCAACGCCACGGTGGCGTTCTGCTCGGCGACGAGGATCGTGACGCCGGCCTGCTCGTTGATCGTACGCAGAAGCGCGAAGATGTCGCGCACGATCATCGGCGCGAGACCCAGCGACGGCTCATCGAGCAGCAGCAGCTTCGGCTCCATCATCAGCGCGCGCGCGATCGCGAGCATCTGCTGCTCTCCGCCACTGAGCGTTCCGGCAGCCTGCGACTTGCGCTCGGCGATCCACGGGAAGTATCCGGCGACGCGGTCGTACTGCCGCGCGAAGCGCTTCCGGTCGCTCGTGAGGTAGCCGCCCAACGTGAGGTTTTCCCACACGGTCAGCGTGCTGAGCGTGCCGCGCCCTTCGGGCACGTGTGCGATCCCGCGGCGCGCAGCGTCCTCGGGCGCACCCTTCAGCGGCGACCCCGCAAAGACGACCGCTCCCGTCGTCTTGATCGCCCCGGTCAAGGCACGCAGCGTGCTGGTCTTCCCCGAACCGTTCGCGCCGAGCAGCGCGACGATCGCGCCCGTCCCGACGGTCAGGTCGATGCCGCGGATCGCTTCGATCTCGCCGTATCGCGCGTGCAGTCCACGCGCTTCGAGCAGCGGCACGACGATCGGCTCGGCGAGCGCCGACATCACACGGCCCCCAAATAGGCTTCGATCACCGCCCGGTTCTCTTGGACCGCGGCGGGAGGACCGTCGGCGAGTTTCTTCCCCGACGCGAGCACGACGATGTGGTCGGAGACGCTCATGACGAGCTGCATGTGGTGCTCCACCATGAGGATCGTCGTGCTGAAGTCACGCGCGATGCGGCGGATCGTCGCGGCGAGCGCGGTCACCTCGTCATGGCCGATCCCGGCAGCGGGCTCGTCGAGGAGCAGCAGCTCCGGCTTCGCCATGATGGCGCGGGCGAGTTCCACGCGCTTGCGGATCCCGAACGGGAGACCGTGCACCGCGCGCTTCGCGATGTCCGCGACATCCAGCTTCGTCAGCACGTCCATCGCTTCGGCGAGCGCACCTTGCTCGGCACCCCAGTCGCCGAAGCCGCCGGGGAACCGCGCGTGATAGCCGACCAGCACGTTGTCGAGGACGGTCATTCCCTCGAACAGCGCGAGATTTTGAAACGTTCGAGCGATGCGCTTGCCGGAAATCTGCTGCGGCCGCAGCCGCAGCAGATCCTCACCCCGCAAGAGCACTTCGCCGGAGGTCGGCTCGTAGAGCCGCGTGATGCAATTGAAGCACGTCGTCTTGCCGGCGCCGTTCGGCCCGATCAACCCCGTGATGTGCCCCTCGGCGACGTCGAAGGACACATCGTTCAGCGCGGTGATCCCACCGAACCGGATCGTGAGGTTGCGGACCGTGAGCAGCGCCGGCATGAAACGTTACTTGTTCTCGGCCATCGTCATCGAACGGGTGTCGACCAGCAAACCTGTCGGCGACCAATCCGTCGCGAGCCAGCGCGCCGTGATCATCTGCGTGATCGGGTAGCGGAACGTCGGCGAGGTGTGAATCACGACGCCGGGGTAGGCCAGCGGGTTGTCCTTCTCGACGAGGTTCGTGGCGATGTCCATGACCTTCTTGCGGGTCAGATCCCTGCCGGCGCGCTTGAGCACGTCGACCATCGTGTACCCGATCGACACGCCGTAGAGGTAGTTGCCGTCGTCCTTGTCGGCGTTCGGCAGATACTTGGTCATGATCTCGTTGTAGAACTTCATCCCGGCATCGCCGGCGTAGCGCGCGTGGTTCGCCGGATCCTTGAGGTAGATCGTGCTGATCACGCCGGCGACCGCGCTGGGGCCACCCGCTTTCGAGGCCGCGTTCATGAACGGGACCGCGGCGGAGACGTTGTTGAGGTAGGTCGTCGGATGCCACGACTGTTGCGCCGCCGCGACCATCGACTGGATCGCGAACTTCGGCGTCGCGAAGATCATGAACGTGTCGCAGCCGGCGGCCTTGAGCGTCGAAACCTGCGAGCTGACGTTCGGGTCGGTCGTTTCGTACGACGCCATCTTGACGATCATGTCCTGATGCTTGCCGAGCCCACGCTTCAGCCCGACGTTATAGTCGTCGCCGTAGTCGTCGTTCTGATAGAGGACGCCGATCTTCGCCTTGGGATGGTTCAGCAAGATGTCTTTGGCGTAGAGGGCGGCTTCGGCCTGATAGTCCGGCTGCCAGCCGATCGTCCAGGGGTACTTCTGGTAGTCCTTGCCCCACGTCGACGCGCCCGTCGCGACGAACATGTGCGGCACGCCGTTCTGGTTGAGGTACGGGCGGATCGCCGTGTTGACCGCCGTGCCGAGCGTGTCGAAGATCGCGAAGACCTTGTCTTGCTCGACCAGTTGGTGCACGATCTGCACGGCCTGCGGCGGACTGTAGCCGTCGTCTTTGTCGATGTACTTGATCTTGCGGCCGTTCACCCCGCCATGATCGTTCACGTAGCTGAAGTACGCAGCGATGCCTTTGCCGATGTTCCCGTACGCCGATGCGGGACCACTGTACGGATGCGTGCCGCCGAGCACGATCTCGGTATCGGTAACGCCGGGGTCTGCGGCGAGGGCAGGGGCGACGGCGCTGCTTGTGACGGTGAGCGCGAACGTCGCTGCGATGATGCCTGTCACGGCTTTCCGGTAGTGTGGAATCACGGGTACCTCCTGCGGGCCCAGAGTTGCGCTACTCGCGCGTGGAATGATCGACCGCCATCGAAGCGGCGGTAGGGACGGGCGGTTCGAACTCCGGCGTCGACGGCGCTCGCCGAACGAGCCGGCGCGTCAAGCGCTGCACCCCTCCGACGATTCCGTCCGGAACGAAAAGCATCATGAGGATCAGCGTGACGCCGTAGACGACGCTGGGCGCACCGGCGTTGACTTGCTGCGCGACCAGCGGAAGAAACTCGATGACGATCGCACCCACGAGCGCGCCCCAGAAGGTCAACATCCCTCCCAGCACGGCGCCGATCAGCAGCGTGATCGAGAGCGCGAACGTGAACGTATCGGGGCTGACGTAGGCGGTCGTCATGGCGAGGAACGCGCCGGCGATTCCGGCGAGGACCGCGCTCCAGCCGAACGCGAGGGTTTTGTAGTAATAGGGGTTGACGCCGAACGAGATCGCGGCGATCGGATTGTCCCGCAGCGCCCGCAGCGCCCGGCCGAACTTGCCGCGAACCAGCAGCGCCGAAGCGAGAAAGGCGGCGCCCGCGATCGCCCAGGTGACGTAGTACAGCCACTGCTGCCCGTCGAGCGGCACCCCGGCGGGCGCCTTGACGGCATCGAGCGAGAGACCGCCGAAGCCGCCCGTGATGCTCTTGTAGTGCTTCAGAAACGACGGCGTCGCGACCGCGAGGGAGAAGGTCGCGAGCGCGAGATAGACACCGGCCAAGCGCAGCGCGATCGCTCCGATGACGAGTCCGAAGGCGCCCGACGCGACCGCGGCGAGCGGCACGCCGATCCAATACGGCCATCCGAAGTTGTGAGCGAGCACGGCGGCCACGTAGCCGCCGAGCGCCATGAACGCGCCGTGCCCGAGCGAGATCTGGCCGTTCATCCCGGTCAGGATGATCAGCCCCAGGATGGCGATCGCGTACGCCGCGACGTAGATGAAGTCGAACACGACGAACGTCGGGACGATCGCCGGGAGGATCGCGATCACGACGATCGCGATGCCGACGCGGATCGCGCGCGCGGAGCTCGGCGACACGAGCGTCACTAGACTCGCTGCACCGTCGCGCGTCCGAACAGTCCGGACGGCTTGATCACGAGCACGGCCACGATGATGGCGAGCGCGGCGGCGAGCCGCAGTTCGTTCCCGATCGCCTCGACGTACGTGCCGAGCAAGTTGAGAACGACGCCCAGGATGAGTCCGCCGACGACGGCACCGATCGGGCTTTCGATCCCGCCGAGAACGGCCGCCGCAAATGCGTAGACGATCACGCTCTGCATCATGTTGGGATCGAGGAAGACCACCGGCGCGATCATGATTCCGGAGATCGCGCCGACGACCGAGGCCAGCCCCCAACCGAGCGCGAGCATCCACCCTACCCGAATCCCGAGAACGCGGCTCTGATCGGGATAGAGCGCCGCGGCCCGCATCGCGAGGCCCAGCTTCGTCTTCTGGAAGAAGAGTGAGATGAGGCCCAGCGTGATGAGCGAGACGACGATGACGCCCACGTCCTGCGCGCTGAAGGCGACGCCGCCGATCTGCAGCGGCGTGGTGGGGAACGGCGTCGGAAACGGCTTCACGATGTAGCCCCAAAACCAACCCGCCAGACCGTTGATCGCCGTGAACAGGCCGAGCGTCACGATGACGAGCGTGAGCTGCGGAGCGCGCTCGACAGGCCGAATGACGACCCGCTCCAGGAGGACGCCGCCGGCGAACGCCACCACGATCGTGATGAAGAACGCGCCCCACATCGGCACGCCCATCTGGACCAACTGCCACGCGACGTACGTGGAGAACATCGCCAGCTCACCTTGGGCGAAGTTGATCACGCCCATCGAGCGATAGATCAACACGAGCGCGAGCGCCATGCTGGCGAAGATGGAGCCCGTCGCCAAACCGCTTACGATCTGCTGGGCGAGGTCGTGCACGAGAAACCCCCCGAAGCGACAACGCGGCGTGCGGAGAGCCGTCAATTCCGACAAGCGTTCTTGGCGAACCTGCGACTTTTGCCGCAGTCATTGGACTTTTGTCGAAACCTGAACATAAAAAATCACCCGGAGCCGTATGGCCCCGGGTGAGGTGATAGGTGTGGGTACCGGTAGCGCTGGTTAGGAGCGCTTTCGCGTCGCGCCGCGGACCGGGCGGGCCGCCCGCGCGGCCGAGCGTTTCTTGCTCGGACGCAGGGCCACGACGTTGCTGTTCGCGCTCTCGTCACGGGCGCCGAGCAGGACGGGCGTGATCACGCGCTTGCCGAGCGCCGTCGCGAAGACCTCGCTCAACTCGTCCACGAAGACGAACTGCAGCGCGTCGCGGACTTCCTTGGGGACGTCCTCGAGATCGATCTCGTTGCGGCGCGGGAGCAGCACCTTCTTGATGCCGGCCCGTTTCGCGCCGAGTACCTTCTCTTTGACGCCGCCGATCGGCAGCACCTGACCGGTGAGCGTGATCTCGCCCGTCATCGCGAGCTCCGGATCGACCTTGAGGCCGGTCAAGAGCGACGCGATCGACGTGGCCAGCGACACGCCCGCCGACGGGCCGTCCTTGGGAATCGCGCCGGCCGGGATGTGGATGTGCAGATCGTGTTTGGCGAACCAATCGTCCGGCAGCCCGATCTCGCTGCCGCGCGAACGCAGGAACGAGATCGCCGCCGTGGCCGATTCTTTCATCACGTCGCCGAGCTGTCCGGTGAGGGTGAACTTCCCACTTCCGGGCATCGCGGTCGTCTCGATGAAGAGGATGTCACCCCCCACGGGCGTGTAGGCGAGACCGGTTGCGACGCCGACCGAAGCCGTCCGTCGTTTGACCTCGTTGTAGTACCGCGGCTTCGAGAGGTAGTCGACCAGGTTCTCCGGCTTGACGCGCGCCTTGTACTTCGGATCCTCGGCGATCTTGCGGGCAACCTTGCGGAAGATCGTTCCGACCTCGCGCTCGAGGTTGCGCACCCCGGCTTCGCGCGTGTAATCGACGATGATCTGCTTGAGCGCCGGGTCGCTGATCGCGACTTGGCTCTCTTTGAGACCGTTGGCTTTCTTCTGCTTGGTGACGAGATAGCGCTTGGCGATCTGCAGCTTCTCGAGTTCGGTGTAGCCCGAGAGGTTGATGATCTCCATGCGGTCGCGCAGCGGTCCGCTGATCGAGTCGAGCGTGTTCGCCGTGCAGATGAAGAGCACGCGCGAGAGATCGAACGGCAGGTCGAGGTAGTGATCGCGGAACGAGTTGTTCTGCTCCGGATCGAGCACTTCGAGCAGCGCCGACTGCGGATCGCCGCGATAGTCGCCGCCGACCTTGTCGATCTCGTCGATCATCATCACCGGGTTGTTCGTGCCGGCGTCGCGCAGCGCGCGCACGATCGTCCCCGGCATCGCGCCGATGTACGTCCGGCGATGGCCGCGGATCTCCGCTTCGTCGCGCACGCCGCCGACCGAAAGCCGCACGAACTTGCGTCCCATCGACTTCGCGATCGACTGCCCGAGCGACGTCTTGCCGACACCCGGCGGTCCGACGAAGCAGAGGATCGGACCGGTCAGCTTGTTCTTGAGCTTGCCGACGGCGAGATACTCGACGATGCGATCTTTGATCTTCTCGAGGTCGTAATGGTCTTCGTCGAGGACCGCCCGCGCTCGGGCGATGTCGATCTGATCGGACGTGGAGACGCTCCACGGCAGCTGCACGAGCCAGTCGAGGTACGTGCGGATGACGCTGTACTCGGGCGACGCCGTCGGAACTTTCGAGAGGCGGTCGAGCTCGCGGTCGGCGGACTTGCGCACGTCCTCGGGCATCTTCGCTTCTTCGATCTTCTTGCGCAGCTCGTTCGCTTCAGCTTGCTGCGGATCGCCTTCGCCCAGCTCTTCCTGAATCGCGCGCATCTGCTGGCGCAGATAGAACTCGCGCTGATTCTTCTCCATCTCGCGCTGGATGTCGGACTGGATCTTGTGTCCGAGCTCGACGACTTCCAGCTCCTTGGTGATGAGCATGGTCAGCTTGCGCAAGCGCTTGCCGGTGTCGCGCTCTTCGAGGATCGCCTGACGATCCGCCGTCTCGAGCCGCATCGTGGACGCGACGAAATACGAGAGCAGGTTGGGATCGGAGATGTTGTTGACTTCCATCTCCATCTCGCGCGGCGCCTGCGGCAGATAGCCCAGCAGCTTTTGGAAGAGCGTGCCGAGGTTGCGCTGCATCGCCACGAGCTGATCGTTGTCGCGCGTGAGATCCGGCAATTCGGTGAACGTCGACGCGAGATAGGGCTCGGTCGCCACGAATTGATCGATGCGGAAGACGGGTCCGCCGGCGACGATGCAGCGCAGCGTGCCGTCGGGCACCTTCAGCATTTTTTGAATCGTGCCGATCGTCCCGATGCGGCGGACGTCGTCCGGACCCGGATCCTCGGTTTCTTTGTCTTTGAGCGCGACGAGACCGATCTGCTTACCTTCGCGCAACGCCTCCTCGACCAATTGAATGCCCGGCCGCTTTACGACGGCGAGCGGGATGACGGTGTTCGGGAAGAGCACGGCATCCTGCAGCGGCAGGATGCCGATGATCTCGGGAGCCTTGGAGGCTTTGGCCATTACGCGGGGGTCCTTCTGACCGTCATGCGGATCGTCGTCCGCACGATCGGGTACTGTTTGGATTCGGCGAGCGGGAGACGGATCGTCAGGATACCGTCACGGTAGATCGCCGTTGCACCCTCGTCGAGGACGGGGAGCGGGAGGCGAATCGCCTTGAAAAACTCGCCGTACTGAATCTCTTTGCGCAGCAGCGAGGCACTGCGCGAGACGTCGCGCAGGGCGCGGGTCCCGGTGATGGTGAGATACGCATCCGCAACGGTCACGCGTAACGAATCGGCGTCGGCGCCGGCCAGTTCCACGTGAACGACCACGGCGCCGCCGCTCTCGTCGAGCACGACGTCGGTGTTCGGCTCGAATCGGCCATGCGCACCGCGGGGAGCAAACAGCCGCTCGATCTCTAGTATCTCGTCGTGATTCCGCACGCGCGAGGGTCCTTTCTTAGCACTCTTATCAACACACTGCTAGAACCGCGGGTTGCCGGCCCCCGGAGGGGTGTGTCCGGTAGCGTACCGACTCCGCCCATTCGCTTCAGTACGCTAGGAGCGAAGTGCGCCGCCTTCCTTTGTGGGGGCGGGCTGCTCTTTTTAAGGGAGCCCCTACGCCACATACTACGCTCGACAACTCCCTGTTGGACACCCTGCCGCCCCACGTCCGCGATGCCGTGGCCGGGTCGTGTGAGCGGATCCACCTCGCGTACCGTGCGACGATCTACGACCTCGGCGGTCCGATCAATTTCCTGTACTTCCCGATCGACGCCGTCATCTCGGTCGTCACGGTGATGCGCGACGGAACGCAGATCGAGGTCGTGACCATCGGCCGCGAGGGGGTTACCGGGGCCCAAGTCCTGCTCGACGGCGGCGTCGCCACCGCGCTCACTTGGTGTCAGGTGGCCGGCGACGCCTACCGGATCGATGTCGGAGCGTTCCGGCGGCTGTGCGATGCCAACCCGGAATTCCGCGCGATCGCCGAGCGCTTCTTGAGCGCGCAGCTCGACGTCATGGCACAAGCGATCGCCTGTAATCGTCTGCACTACGTGAGCGAGCGCTGTGCGCGCTGGCTCCTGATGACCTGCGACCGGGTGGGCCGGGCCGATTTCCCGCTCACCCACGAGGCGCTCGCGACGATGTTGGGCGTCCGCCGGGCGGGGGTCAGCATCGCCGCTGCCGCCCTGCAGCAAGCCGGGTTCATCCGCTACGTCCGCGGCAAGTTCACCGTCCTCGACCGGGTCGGGCTCGAGACCGCGTCCTGCGAGTGCTACAGTGCCAACAACGAAGCGCTCTCTCGGCGGCTCTTCGCGGTTGCCGTCTGACCCCACCGGATTCATCCACCGCATCCACAGTGTTGTGTGCAAAGTAAGATGGCGTTAATGTAAGCAGCCGCACGAGTAGTTCGCCGGGTGGCCGGGACTGGTCCGGTGGACGACGAAAGTCGGCTGCAGCGCACCCGCCCCAGGACTTACGGCCCAGCTCATGGACGCTACCATTCCGCCCTCAGAGACGAGCACCGACCTCATTCGGACGGCCCTACTGGAGCGGGTCCGCGCGGCGCGTCCGGCGATCGTCTCGCTGATCGCGCCCGCCGGCTTCGGAAAATCGACCCTCATGCGGCAACTGCTCGAAGGGACGCCGGCGTTCGCGGTCTGCGACTGCTCTGGGGTCGCTTCGGACGTCGAGCTCGCCCGCCGGCTTCTCCCCGCGCTGGCCGACGAAAATCCCGAACGCAGCGCCAACCTGGCCCAGAACGAGAGCTTGATGGGCGACGGCCACGCGTCGAACGCCGACCGCGTCGGCGTTGCGCTGGCGGCCTGGCGCGTGCGCACGCACGCCGCCGCGTTCGTCTTCGAGAACACCGAGGACGTGATCCGCGATCCCGGCTCGCACGACTTCCTGGCGCGGCTCCTCGCGAACCGCCCGGAAGGACGCACCGTCGTCATCTGCTCGCGTGAGTCGCCGCGCATGCACCTCTCGCGTTTCGCGCCGCCGCATCAAATCCTGACCCTGCGCGCGACCGACCTCGCCTTCACCGAGGCGGAGATCGCATCGATCTTCGCGCCGACCGGCCTGACGGACGACGCGGTCGCGCGGGTCGCGGCGATCTCGTCGGGTTGGCCGATCGCGGTGCTGCTGCTCGCGCGGTTCGCGCACGAAGGACGGCTCGACACGCTGCTCGACAAGCTCGACGACATCGCGTACGAAGAGCTGCACGAGTACCTCGCCGATCAAGTGCTGGGCGCCGCGTCGTCCGCGATCACCGACGGGCTGCTGGCGTGCGCCGCGATTCCGCAAGTCGCCGAGCGCGACGTCCGGCTCGCACTCGGCGATCCGATCGCTTTCGACGCCTTCATGGACTTCGCGCGCACCTCGCCGTTCGTCACCCGCCGGGCGGACGGCACGTTCGCCGTACATCCGCTCGTCGCGTCGACCTTGCTCGAACGCCATCCGGGCCGCGTCGAATCGCTGCTCGCGCCGGCCGCCGCTGCGTATCACACCGCGGGCGAGTATCAGCGCGCGGCCGACATCCAACTCGCGCGCGGCGACCAAGTCGCCGCCGCCGAAGCGCTCGAACACATCGAAGTTCTCGAGGACGCCGGGCCGTCGATCGCGTACGCGCGCGTCCTCGCCTCGCTCGACCGGTCGGTCGTGCTGCAGTACCCGCGGGTCTGGTCGGTAACGGCGCTGTTGCGGACGTTCACCGTCGACTCGCGCCTGCTGCTGGAAGAAGTCGAGGAGGTCTGGGGACGCCTGCCGACCGACGCGCTACCGATCGTGCGCATCTACCTCTACGTGTTCCGCGTGCTGATGCTCAGCTACGTCGGCGAGTTCGAAAGCGCGCTCGCACTGGTCGACGAGTTCCGCGCGCAGATCGCGGCGCCCGACGTCCCGACGACCCGCATGCACGGCTGGCTGCTGTACCTGCGCTCGCTGATGACCGCGCGGTTGGGTCGCCTCAAGGAAGCCGAACGCGATCTCGAGGCGTGCTGGCCGCTCGTCAACACGATGCACGTGATGGCGTCGGGAACGCTCTTGACGCTCGGGGCCGACATCGCGCGCGTGCGCGGTGACCGGGCGACCGAACGCGAACGTATCGAGCGCGCGATCGAACACGTGCGCAAAACCGGGTTCAGCAACTTCATCGCGTTCGATGAAGCCGAAGCGACGTTCGGCGCTTGGCTTTCAGGTGACGATGCCGACCTGACCCAGCACGCGTTCGCGCTCGAAGCGGAGGTCCAGCGCGAGGGCGTGCGCGGCTTCGCATTCTTCTCGAGCACCGTGCGCGGCCACGCCGGCGAGCCGCAGCCCGCCGATCACATCAAGTGGGTCGCGTGCGGATACCTCGTCGCCGCGGCGCAGGCGGAAGACGACGCGGGGGCGCTGCGCTGCGCCGACCTGGCGCGCGAAACCGCGGCGTCGTACCGCGCGCCGTTCTATCAAGTTCTCGCCGCCCTTGCCGTCGCCGAACTCAACGTGGCGCGGCGGCGCGCGATGCGCGCCGAGGCCGCGTCGATCGCCAGCCGAATCGACGCTCCGGAACTGCACGACGCCATCGACGCCATCGCGCGCGGCGAGGACGGCGGCTTCCTGGCGCGCTTCGTCTCGCGCTACCGGCGCGAGGGACACGCCGAGGCGGCCCGCGCCGGAATCGCGATCGAGCTGGTGACCGGCCGCGTGATCCGCGACGGCGAGCCGGTCACGCTGGCCGAACGCGAGCACGCGCTGCTCACCGCGATCGCGATGCGCCCCGAAGCGCTCTCGCGGGAGCGGCTGACCGACATGCTGTGGCCGGACTTGGCAGAATCGGCGGCCCGCAACGCGTTCCACGTCTGCCTGCATCGCCTCAAGGCGCGCCTGGAGGACGACAACACCGTCGTGCGCACGCGCGAGGGATACCGGCTCGGCAACGAGGTGCGCGTCGACTTGTGGGAGATCGACCGCGCCGTCGGCGCGCTGCGCACGAACGAAGCGATCGCACCCCAGCAAGCCGCCGGCCTGCGCGAGCTCTACGATCGCCTGCGCGCGAGCCGGCCGGCGAAGTTCGACGGCTGGGAATGGTTCGAGCCGACCGAACGGCATCTGCGCGAGCTCCGCTGCGAGGTCGCGCAGGCGCTGGCGAAGCGCGCGCTCGACGAAGGCCGCTCGCAGGACGCGCTCGCGCTCTGCCACGAGATGATCGCCTACGACCCGTGCGACGAGCCGGCACGCGAGATCGCGATCCGCGCCTACATCGAATCCGGCGATCGCGCCGCAGCGCTGCGGCACTACCGCCAGTACCGCGACGTGCTGATGAACGAGCTGCAGTGCGAGCCGTCCTCGTCGCTCGCGGAACTGGTGGGCGCCGGAGGGTAGGCACTCGGGGTCGCGCTTGGAAGAAAACCGTCCAATCGTACAGGGCGCCCACCGTACCGATAGCGTATCCCCTAACGAATGCCGAAAGCTGAGCGCGACCGGGGCGCTGATGGCGCCGCTGCTTCAATTCCGCCCCGCCCGAAGCGGACACCACGTCTACCGCGCGCCGAGCTCGTCCGGTTCGCGGCCGGCGGCACCGCGCGCACCTTCAAAGCGCATCAGAGTATTTTCGCGCAGGGCGACCCCGCCGATTCGGTCTTCTTCGTGACCCGCGGAAAGGTGAAGCTCACGGTCAGCTCCGCCCGCGGAAAAGAGGCCGTTATCGCGATGCTCGGCGAGGGCGACTTCTTTGGCGAGGGGTGCTTGGCCGGCCAGCCGGTGCGCATGGCGACCGCGATCGCGCTCGAGCCGTGCTCGCTGGTGCGAACCAAGCTCGACGACATGATCGCGGTCCTGCACGACGACCCGGAGTTCGGCGCGATCTTCATCGCCCATCTGCTCTCGCGCAACATCCGCTTCGAGGAAGACCTCGTCGATCAGCTCTTCAATTCCAGCGAGAAACGCTTGGCGCGCATCCTGCTGCTGCTCGCGAACTTCGGCAAGGAGGGCCGCCCCGAGCCGGTAATCGCGAAGATCAGTCAAGAGACGCTGGCCGAGATGGTGGGCACGACGCGCTCGCGCGTGAGCTTTTTCATGAACAAGTTCCGCCGGCTGGGTTTCATCGAGTACAACGGCGGGCTCCACGTGCACAGTTCGCTGCTCAGCGTGGTGCTGCACGACTGAGTCCGCCGCGGCGCTTACGTCGCGAGTTTTGCGCGATCGATGCGTTTGCCGCCGATGAAGATCGCCACCGGAGGTTTCTCGAGCAGCGCGATGTTCGCGCTCGGGTCGCCGGCGAACACCGCCACGTCGGCGAGTTTGCCGACCGCGAGCCACCCGCGGTCGGCGGTGCCGATGAGGTCCGCGGCGTGCGACGTCGTGGAGCGCAGCAAGTCGAGCGGGGACATCCCCATCGTGCGCAGCAGCGCGAAGTCTTTGTTGTTCTCGCGGTGCGGGAAGACGCCCGCGTCGGTGCCGTAGACGATCTTCGCCCCAGCCGCGAGCGCGCGCTGCATCCCGGTATCGCGCAGCAGTGCCGCTTGGTGCGCCTTCTCGATGAGGTTCGGCGTGATCTTGTTGGGATTCCCCGGCTGCAGGATCGAGTCGAGCGCCCAGATGGTCGGAACGAGCGCCGTGCCGCGCTCCTTCATCGTCCGCAGGGTGGCATCGCCGACGCCGGTTCCGTGTTCGATCGAGTGGACGCCGCCGTTGACCGCCACCGAAATCCCGCGGTCGCCGTGCGCGTGCGCCGAGACCTTCAGGCCGAACTTCGTCGCTTCGTCGACTACGGCTTGCACTTCGTCGAGGTTGAACTGCGGAACGTCGAACGCGTCGCCGTAGGAGAGCACGCCGCCGGTCGCGGTGATCTTGATCAGGTCGACGTGGCGCTTGACGTGCTCGCGCACCTTCTGGCGGAAACCGTACGGACCGAACGACACCCCCGACTCGATGTCGGAGTCGACGTGTACCGACGACGGCAGGTCGTTCGCATCACCGTGGCCGCCGGTGATCGACAGCGCCGGGCCCGCCGCGAGGATGCGCGGCCCGACGACGACGCCCTTGGCGATCGCGTTGCGCATCGCGAGGTCGATGCCGTTGCCGCCGCCGACGTCGCGCAGGGTGGTGAAGCCGTTGGCGAGCATCGCCTGCGCGTTGCGGATCGAACCGATCGCCGCCTCGGCGACCGAGTCGGCGCCACGCTCCCGGACGAGGTAGGACGACGACGCGACGAAGTTCGCGACGTGCGTGTGCGCGTCGATCAAGCCGGGCATGAGCGTCGCGTCGCCGAGATCGATCACGGTCGCGTCGCTCCCCGCATCGCCCGCGTTGAACGAGACGATCCGATCGCCGCGCAGCACGAGCACGCCGGGCGCGTGCATCGAAGCGCCGTCGAACAGCCGCGCCGCGCGCAGCACCGTCACCGAGTCGGCGGCGCGAGCGCGCGAGGGCCACGCCGCCGCGCCGATCGCAGCGCCGAGCCCAACGACGAACGCGCGCCGATCGAGCAGCGCGACGGCCCGGGCGAAGACGGCCGGATCGAAGCGGCCGTGGGGGCAGCGGCAGGTGAGCGGATCGTGAACGTGCGCCATGCGCTACGCTACACGCGACGCGGTACGACGACCTCTGCTGGACTTCTCGATCAGTCCACCTCGCGCGCGTTCAGATCGACGAGCGCGCCGTTGATCCCGCTGCCGCGGTCGCTCGCGAGGAACGCTAGCGCGTCGGCCACTTCCTGCGGCGTCGCCGCCGCGGCGAACGCGTCGGCGTCGTAATACGAGCGCGCGGCCGCGGTCGCGACGCCGCCGAGGACGAGGGCGCTCGCGACGATCCCGTCGTCCTTGTGCTCGCGCGCGATCGCCTGCATGAGAACGTTCACGCCTGCCTTCGCCGCGCCGAAGAGCCCGCGGCCCGGTGCCGGCTGCTTGGATGAACCGGCCGTCACGACGACGATTCGCCCGCGCGAGCGCGCGTCGTCGAGATAGGGTTGGTCCAGCATCGCTCGCAACGCCGGCAGGGCGAGGTTGTAGGCCGTCTCGAGAAAGCCCGCCACGTTGTCGCGCAGGTCGGCGAGCGACGACTCCACCAGCGGCACGACCTTCGACTCGCCGGCGAGGCTCACCAACGCGTCGATCCGCCCGAACCGCTCGACGCACGCGGCAATCGCGGCCGCCGCTTGCGCCGGGTCGCCGAGGTCGGCCGCGAACGGGATCGCCGCCGCGGCTTCGTCCCCGTCGAGGATGTCGTCGATCGCGGCGCGGGCGCGTTCCAGCGAGCGCGAGAGCACCAGCACCCGCGCGCCTTCGCGCACGAAGGTCGCGAGGGTGGCGCCGCCGACCCTCCCCGTCCCGCCCGCCAAAACGATCGCGTCCCCACGCAGCAGCATCATCGAGAAGTACGACGCGGCCTCGGGGACTTCCGCGCACGGAAGCACGTTGCGAGATGGTCGTCGACGACGCCGGTCGCCTGGAGGAACGCGTAGCAGATGGTCGACCCGACGAAGCCGAAGCCGCGCTTGCGCAAGTCTGTGCTGAGCCGGTCGGAGAGCGGCGTCGACGCCGGGACGTCGGCCGGACTTCGCGGCAGGTTCACTACGGGTTTTCCGTCGACGAATGCCCACAGATACGCGGCGAACGAACCGAACTCGCGCTGCACGGCGAGGAATGCCTGAGCGTTGCGGATCGACCAGCCGATCTTCGCGACGTTGCGGACGATGCCGGCGTCGACGACGAGCGCCGCGCGCTCGCGTTCGCCGAACTTCGCGACCTTGGCCGGATCGAAGTCACGGTAGGCCTTGCGATACGCGTCGCGCTTGTTGAGGATCGTCGACCACGACAGCCCGGCTTGGGCGCCTTCGAGGATGAGCAGCTCGAAGAAGCGGCGGTCGTCGTGCAACGGCACGCCCCACTCGTCGTCGTGATAGGCGGTCATCGCCGGGCCGGCATCCGTCGCCCACCAGCAGCGCGTCTTCGTCGTAGCTTTCGTCACTGCAGGAACGCGCCCGCGATCAATCCGTTCTTGTCGAGCGAGAACGTCATCGGCGTCGTCGCCTTCGAGCGGAGATCCACGGCATGTCGTCGATCATCACAGGCTCTGCGGCATCGGTCCGGCGCGGCGGTATGCGCGCTCGTCCTCGAGCAGCGCCCGCGCTAGCGGAAGGATTGCCTCCGCCTGCCAGACACCCTGAAGCGCGGCGTGATCGCCGGCGTCGTTCACGATGTGCCAGCTGGGGCGCTCCGCGCAACCCAGCGCGGCCAAGCGAGCATTCCCGGCTTCGAGGCACTCGACGACAGGTGCGCTGCGCATCGCGTCGAGCACCGCTTGCGGCGCCGTGCCGGTCAGCTCGGCGACGCAGCGCGCGGCTTCATCTTCGCGTCCGATCAGCCTCCCGTCGGTCATGCCGGCGCGCGACACTTGCGCGGCCAAGCGCAACGGATCCGCGCCGGTCGCGACGGCCGCGGCGACGGCAGCGTTCGCATGCCACGTCGAGGACTGCCGCCCCTCGCACCATGCCGAAGTGAGTTGGCGACCGTACGCGCGCGCGCCGCGTTCGTAGAACCACACTTCGGCCTCGCGCGAAACCGGGACGTTCGCGTTCCCGAACGCCGGTGCGAACACGATCTCGAGCTGCACGTCCTGCGCGATCGTCGCACGCAGCGCTTCGAGCGTCGGGTACGAGGCGTAGCACCAGTGCGAAAGCACGTCGACGAACGCGGTGACTTTCATACCCGACGCTTCACGAAGCGGTCCGCTCTGCCCCTCCGCGCACGAAGCGCCGAGCCGGCCGCGGTCAGGCGGCGATCGGGCGGCATGTCGTGCAGGGCACGAATCCGTGGCTGTGCGCGTCCTCCAGGCTGCGCAGTCCGAGGTAGCCGGGTGAGTCGACGTGTTTCGCGACGTTGCCGCAGGTCGGGAGGCAGAACGTGCCGTCGCCGCAGGCGACGTAGCGAAAGCCGCGCCGAGCCACGCGCTCGAGCGCCGCGAAGTCCACGCCTTCCTCTTCGAGCAGCGTTCGTTTGGCGTCGCTGCCGAAGATATAGCCGCCGACCGAGTTGTCGGTGCGGATGATGCGGTGGCACGGGATCAGCAACGGGACCGGATTGCGTCCGAGCGCGTTGCCCACGGCGCGCGTCGCGTCCGGCATCCCGGCCTCGCGCGCGAGCCAGCCGTAGGGCCGCGCGTTACCGCGCGTGATCTTGGCCGCATGTTTCAGCACGCGCCGTTCGAACGGCGAGCATTCGCTCAAGTCGATCGGCACGGTCACGTTCTCGCCGCGGAGCTTCGCTCGCGCGGCCGACGACGTCCGGTCGTCCTCGACGGCCCGAACGCACCGGCGCCCGAAGCGCTCGCCGTACCACGCTTCGAAAGCATGCTCGTCGCCCGCCAAACGCAGTGCCGAGACGCCGGTCGGAGTCCACGCGACGTAGACGTCGCCGAGCGAGCTCTGCGCGACCGTATAGCGGTCGAGATTGCAGCGCGAGAAGATCTTGGCGGTGAAGTCGGGCGCCACGGACCGGCGCGTCGCAGCGCCGAAATCGCGCAGGTTCGTCTCACTCATCGTTCTTCTCCAAGTGCGCGCGCACGGCCATCAAGCCGCGATGGGCGGACGCCTTGACCGTTCCGACCGGCTGCTCGAGCGACTCGGCGATCTCGTCGTACGAGAGCTCATCGAGGTAGCGCATGACGAACGCGTCGCGCAGCGCCGGCGAGAGCCGATCGACCGCCGCACCGACGGAACCCCAGGCTTCCTCGCGCAGCACGATGTTTTCCGGTCCCGGTTCCGGATCGCGCAGCGCCGATCGCGGGTTGCCGTCGTCGTAGTCGAGCGGTTCGCTCGCCGGCGGCGCGTCGCGAAAGGCGTTGTGCGTGAGGTTGCGGGCGATCGCGTAGAGCCACGAACGCAGCCGCAGCGCGGCGCGGCGCTCGGCGGGATACGCCTGCAGCGCGCGGTACGCGCGCACGAACACGTCTTGCGCCACGTCCTCGGCGCGCGCGTCGTCGCGCAGCATGCGGGCGACGAACGTCACGATGCGCACCCGATACGCGATGACGAGCCGCTCGAACGCGCGATCGAGATCGCCGGCGAGGGCGACAGCCAACATCGCATCCGGATCCTCCGGAAGCGCCGGGCAGGCAAGAGCCACCTCACCACCAGCCGGTCTCGACCTTGCGCTCACGGAGCATCCGCCGTTCGGCCTCGTCGTTCCACACGACGATCTCCGGATACGATGGTGGCTGCGCCAGCCACATGGCGGTCAGACCGACGACGATGATGGTGGACAGCACTACGAACAAGATCACAACTTCCTCCGGCTCGCTCTTCCGAGCCGCCGGGGAAACACGACCGCCACTCATCCCGTTGCATCAAAACCGCCCTCTCGCCTCAGAAAACCGCCCCCGCCC
>CALEYW010000031.1 GCA_937927945.1 uncultured candidate division WPS-2 bacterium
CGGCGAGGATCGGATCCTCGAGCGACGCTAAGCGATCCTCGAAAACGCCCGGATTGGAAGGCAGTTCGACCGACATAGCGATCACCTTCGGGGCGCAGAACTACGTGATGTGCACGGAACGTAGCGATCAATACTGAGAGTTCCCTGGGGCGTGACCGACGCGGTTAGACTCGGCTTCGTTTGATCCGATCGCCATACGCGATGACGTAGTCGCGGAACGCGCGGGTAGATGCCGGGAGATACCGGTCTTTCATCCAGATCGCGCCGATGCTGCGTCCCGCGAGCGGCTCGGTGATGTGCAGCCGAACGCAACCGTTTGTGTGAGGCGTCGCCGTCGGGACGATCGCGACGCCGAGCCCAGCGGCGACGAACCCCGCGATCGTCCCGGATTCCTCACCCTCGAACGTGATCGTTGGGACGAAGCCGGCCTTGCGACACAGATCGTCGCCCAGCTCGCGCATCGCGGTGTTCGGCTTGTACGAAACGAATGGTTCGGAGGAGACCTCGTGCAGCCGCACCGAGCGGCGCTTCGCGAGCCGGTGGCCTCTGGGCACGATGAGGACCAGCTCCTCGTCGCCGAGCCGCTTCCACGCCAGGCGCGGATTCGTCACCGGCCCCGACGTCAAGCACAAGTCGACTTCGCCCGAGACGAGCGCTCGCTCGAGCGCCGCAGCGGGGCTCTGGCTCAAATCGAATCGCACGCTTGGATGTTGTTCTTTGAACCCGCGCACGAGCTCAGGGACGACCTCGACGCCGAGCGTGAAGAGAAAGCCGAACGCAATGATGCCGTGCTCGACACCGCTCAGATCGGCGAGCTGACGGCGACCTTCCTCGAGCTCACGAAGCCCGCGATCGACGTACGGCAAGAACGCCTCACCGTAGCGGGTGATGCGGACATTGCGGCCGGCCCGTTCGAACAGCGGGACGCCGAGCTCGCGCTCGAGCCGCCCCAGCGACCGGCTTAGCGCCGGCTGCGTCATGCCAAGCTGCTCGGCGGCGCGCGTGACGTTCTGCGTGCGGCCGACGGTGCGAAAGTATCCGAGCTGCTCCCAATCCACGATTCATAGCCTTTCGGTCATGCATTTTGCTTTCCCCCGGCATTGGACCGCATGATTCGATCGGAGTAGCCTCGTGAAGTGTCCCGATCTTCGTCCCTCGTCGTCCCCGCGCTGTACCTCGCTACCACCGCCGCCTTCGCAGACATGTACGTCACCCAGCCGATCTTGCCGCAGCTTGCCGGCGACTTCGGCGTGAGTGCGGCGACCGCAGGATTGACGATCTCGGCGGTCGTGCTGACGACGGCCCTGTCGTCGAGCGCGTACGGGCCGCTGAGCGAGGTTCTCGGACGGCGGCCGCTCATGGTGTGGGGCTCGCTGCTCCTCGCGGTCGCGACGTTCGCGTGCGGCTTCGCGTCATCGTTCGGGATGCTCGTCGCGCTCCGCGCGCTGCAGGGCGTTTTGGTCCCGTGCATCTCTGCGCTCGCGGTCGCGTACATTCACGACGATCTCAGCGGTTACGACGCGGGCACCGTCGTCGGCGGGTATGTCGCGGCGTCGGTCGCCGGCGGACTCACCGGGCGCATCGTTTCCGGTCTCGTCGCCGACGCCTACGGTTGGCACTCGACGTTCGCGGTGTTCGCGGCGTTGACGCTGGCCGGCGCGCTTTCGCTGGCATTCACGCTGCGCGGCAGCTCGGTACGTCCGTCGCGTGCGAACGTGCTGCACGACCTCGCCGCATCGTACGGCGGGATGCTGGGACATCTTCGCGACGTGCGGCTCGTCGGCGCGTTCGCGATCGGTGCCGCGCTGTTTTTCGCCTTCATCGGCGTCTTCACGTACCTTCCGTTCTATCTCACCGCTGCACCGTTCCATCTCACGACCGCCGCGATCTCCTGGCTCTACGCATCGTACCTCGCAGGCGTGCTGGTGTCGCCGGTCGCCGGGCGGCTCTCACGCCGCTTCTCGAGACGGCTGATCATGGGGGCGGGAATCGCGATCGCGATGGCAGCAATCGTGGCGCTCCTCGCGCACGCACTCGTCGTGATCATCGTCGCGTGCGTCGTCCTGTGCGCCGGGATGTTCCTCGCGCAGCCGATCGCGCCGACGTACGTCGCGCTGACGGCCGGCGAAGCGAAGGGGAGCGCGACAGCGCTCTACCAGTCCTTCTACTACCTCGGCGGTGTCTTCGGCTCGACGCTTCCGGGTCTCGCGTGGGATCGGTGGGCTTGGCCCGGTGTCGTCGCGACCTGCAGCGCGAGCCTCGTCGTCGCGCTGCTGGCGGACTTGCTGCTGTGCGGGCGGCTGCCCTCCGATCAGTCGGAATCCGTCCCGCGGTTCAGGAAGAGCGCCGCCGCGATCACGACGGCATAGCCATGATCGTTTCTTCCGGCTCGAGAGGAGTGCCCATCGCCGCTTGGGCTTCCTGAGCGGTCGCTGCGCCGCGGAGGACGGTGGCGACGAGAACGGCCACGATAGAGCCGACGAGCGAACCCAACGGGTACACCCAGTATGTCGAGAGGTCGCCTCGCACGAGATCCGGACCGAACGCGCGAGCTGGGTTGAACGCGGCGCCGTCGTACGGTCCACCCATCGTTCCCGCCGCCATGACATAGGCGCCGACGGCCAGGGGGATGTACGCGCCGTCGAGCTTCGGCCCATTCGCCATACCGAGAACCATCAACACGATGCCGAAGGTGAGGATCGCTTCGAATCCGACGGCGCCCAATTCGTGTCCGGGCGCCGGGATCGTCGCCGCAAGATTGCCGCCCGTGCCAAAAAGCGCGCGGGCAACCAGCGATCCGACGGCGGCTGCGAAGAGCTGCACGACGAAGTAGACGCAGGCCATGGGCCAGCCCGTGTCTTTCCGCAGGGCGAATGCGAACGTCGCCGGATTGAAGTGCGCCGAGATGTCTCCGAGGAAGTACACCGCCGTGGTGAGCCACAGAGCGGAGACGGTGGAAAGGATGAACGCGTACTGATACTTCGCGAGCTCGGCGCCGCCATAGGTCGCGAGGATCGCGGCACCCCGCGAGAGGACGAACGTCAAGCCTGCGGTCCCGATGAATTCCGCGATGACGCGACGCAAACGGTGTCGTTGGCTCGTCCAATCGGCGGTAAACCGAGTCCCGATCTCGGCCTGGAGAGCCCGGCGGCCGACGGTGTTCACGTTTTCGCCGGGACGTCCGCCGATTCCGGATGCGTCATGTTGATCGGAACGACGACACGGTCGTAGAGCGCTTCGTCTACGCCGTTCGCCAGAGCCGCCTGCTTGAGCGTCTCGTTGTGGTCGATCGCGTAGTGCGAGATCTTGGCCGCATTATCGTACCGATGACCGGCGACAACGCGGTAACCATCATCACCGACCGATTGACGTTCGCCTTGAGCTGCGCTTCGTTGAGCTCGGCGCCTTCGATCATGAACTCCCTGAAGTGGTCGCACATGTCGGCCATGATCAACGCTGAGTGAAGGCAGTTGTTGATGATGATCGGCCGGAAGGCGTTGAGCTCGAAATTCCCCTCCGAACCGGCCATCTGAACCGCCACGTCGGATCCCATGATTTCGATGCAACACATCGCTAGACGAAGAGCGCTCGCCGTGCAGTCGCCCGAGGTACTGAAAGCGCGCGAGGAGGCGCTGCATCGCTTCGTTCGCTACCGGCGCGTGCGGCTCGCGCCGCCCATCGCCCTGCAACCCTTATCGTCGGCGTCGGCTTGCGGGTGAGGCGCGGGTGATGAGCGGTGGAAAAAAGAGAGGTGCTCTGAACGCATGTTTCATCTCGACCAACTCACCGATTACGGCTTACTGTTTCTTCGAATTATGGCCGGCGCGATCTATGCCGACAGCGGTTTCAACGATCTCAAGGATCCGGGCGCGCGCAGCAAGAGCATCGGATTGCCGAAAAGCGTTACGATTTTCGTAGCCGTGGCCGAGGTCGCCGGCGGAGCAGCACTCATCTTGGGCGTGCTCCAGCAGCTGGCCGCGATCGGATTGATCCTCATCATGTTCGGCGCGATTCAGAAGAAGATCTTCGTCTGGAAAACCGGCTTTTGGGGCAACGATGGACTTGGCTGGTCGTACGATTTGACGCTGATCTCGATACTGCTTGTCATCCTGTTCACAGACGGTGGCAGGTTCGTCCTCGTCCGCTAGATTCGTAGAAGCGGACGGCTATGGCCAATGGCGTTCGTGAGGACCCCGACCATCGGGTTGTCGCCGGGATTCATGTCGGTGAGCGGCGTACGATCGCGGCGCCGATCCCGCGCGAACCGCCGGTAACGACCGTGACTTTTCCGGCCTGCGGCTGGGCGAGGGAAGTGGTCAAGACGTAAGTCCTTCGAAAGCGACGTTCGCAACGTCGCGCAGGTTTTGAGGTGAAGTGCCCGCCTTCGCACTGATCTTCAAGCCGAGCAGGAGCGACTGGAGAAAAAGTGCGCCGGCGTGAGGATCGAGTGACGGTCGCACCTCACCGGCGCGCACGGCTTCGCGCAACGCCGTCTCGAACGCGTCCTGTAGCCGCGCGGCTGCGGCCGCGCCGAGCGCTGCGACGGCCTTGTCGGCGCTGCCGAACTCGCAGATCGCGCTGACGCCCAGGCACCCCAGCGCACGTTCTTCCGCGCTCGCCGACGCATAAGCGGACACGACCGAGCGAATCGCGGCGAGCGGCGAGGGTCCGGCGCGAAGCTGCGCGACGACGGCATCGACGGAACGGGTTTGATAGCGCTCGAGCGCTTCGAGATAGACGCGGCGCTTGTCGCCGAAGGTATCGTAGAGGCTTTGGCGGCCGATCCCCATCGCGTAACGCAGGTCGTCGGTCGACGTCGCTTCGTAGCCGTTGCGCCAGAACACATCGAGCGCCGCGCCGAGCGCGACGTCGCGATCGAATGCACGCGGACGGGCCATGAACGGAGGCTAGCGCATTCTGGACAGCATTGTCAATAACAAGCGCTGCCCGGCCGGCTGCGTCGCGATGAAGAAGCCGTGGGTTCGGGGTACAAGCCTACGAACGTGGACCCTCGGTCGTGGAGATACCGCGGGTCATGCGGCGGAGGGGATTGTGACCGTAATACCAGGTGCCGCGCTGGATGCGCCCCAGGGGCGGCTGGCGTTGCTCGTACGCGCCGGCGAGCTTTTCCATCGGTCGCTCGACCTCGAAGAGACGCTGTCGAACGTCGCACGCACAGCGGTGGAGTCTTTCGCGGAGCTGTGCTTGTTCGACCTGATCGACGAACACACGGACCGCCTCTATGTGAGCGTCGGCGCGCACCGTGATCCGCAGATCGAGTCGTCGCTGAAGGCGATGGTCACGTCGATTCTCCAGTCGGAGGCGCGGGGAATGCATCCCGCCCGCTACGTCGCACAAACCGGAGAGTCGTTCTTCGTGCCGGTTTTCGACGAGTCGACGCTGATGGAGCACGCGTCGTCGGATGAGCACGAGTCGTTCATGCGGCTGATGATGTACCGGTCGAAGATCGTGGTTCCCGTGGTGGCGCACGGCGGCATCTTCGGCGCGCTGACGTTCGTGCGAACGGACGATTCCGAGCCGTTCGATATCGCGGACATGCAGGCCGCCGAAGAGCTCGGCCGCCGCGCTGGGCTCGCCGTCGCGAACGCGAAGCAGTACCGCCGCGAGCAGCACGTTGCGGAAACGCTGCAGCGTGCGTTCCTCAACGACGAACTGCCGAACACCGAGACGCTGCAGTTCAACGCGATGTATCAAGGCGCGCAGGTCGACAGCGCGCTCGGCGGTGACTGGTACGACGCGTTCGCCGTCAACGGACGCATCGTGATGACGATCGGTGACGTAACCGGGAAGGGGGTCGACGCGGCGCGGCTGATGGTGCAGCTGCGGCAGTGGGTCCGCATGACGGCCGTCGTCTCGCCCGACCCGGCGCAGATGATGACGCTGCTCAATCGCGCGCTCATTCTCGAGGGACGCGACGAGCTAGCGACGGCATTCATCGCCGTGATCGATCGCGCCGACCACACCGTCACCTACAGCTCCGCAGGGCACCCACCCCCGATTCTAAAGCCCATCGACGGCCCTCCGTCGCCCCTGCCGGGACCCGCATGCGTGCCGCTCGGCGTAGCGCCCGACACGCAATACGTCAGATACACCGTGCCGCTGGACAGCGCCGCGCTGCTGATGTTCTATACCGACGGCTTGACGGAGGTCGACCGCGACCCGGTGTTGGGCGAGGCGGCGATCGAACACCTCCTCGCCGGCGAAGAGGTGCTGTACGCGGCGAACCCCGCACGCTTCGCGAGCCGCCTCATCGCGGGAAAGCGCGCACGCGACGACATCGCGATCTTGACGGTGCGCTTCGGGCGTACGAAAGGCCGTTGGGCGTTCGACGTTGAGGATTCCGCAGCCGCGTACGCCATCAAGCGCGACTTCGTGGCCGCAGTGACGAACGAGTCTGACGGTACGGCGGACATCAACGCGTGCGAGATGATCTTTAGCGAGCTGGTCGGTAACGTGCTGCGGTACGCGCCCGGACGATTGAGCCTAGGACTTTCCGTGGATGGACGCGGGACCTGGCTCCACGTGATGGATGACGGCCCCGGCTTCAACGGACCGCCGTCGCTGCCGATGGATCTCTGGTCGGAATCGGGCAGAGGACTCTTCCTCGTCGCCGCGCTCGCGGAGGAGTTCCGCATCGGACGGCTTCCCGTGTACGGCACGTATGTGAAGGTCCTACTGCCGAGGAAGAGCCCACAGCAGCCCAAGGCGTCGACGCAGTCGCCACCGCCGACTACGGAAAGCAGCTCGTCGCGCGGCGCTCGGCATGTGCGCCTGAAGCGATGACCGCTGCGTCGAACGCTGCTTCGTCGATCAATCCTCGAACGAACGCTTTTGCGATGAGATTCTGTCGGCTCATCGCACCGAGCTTCGCGGAAAGCTCATTCACGCACTCCTCGCTAAAGGCCACACTCAGGCTGCGCTTTGCGGCGATCTGGGCCGTTGTCAAACCGTACGCGAGGTCCCCCAAAACAGCTACTTCCAACGACGTCAGCTCGTTATCATTCGTGATCAATGTTCGTCCCTCGACTTCGCGATGCTTCGACGTCCCGGATGTTAGCAGCGATACCTTAAGCTCTGCTGATGGTTGCAGACTCGGTCGCGATGCGAGTTCGCCGTCACGATGTGAAGTGCCCCGAAACACTTTGCACCGGAAGCGCATACATCGAATACTGGACCAGTCCCACCGTTCGCAAAACATGACGAGGCGAGCAAGTCGCCGCTCGAACGCGTTCGGCAGACGCGGCGTCTTGCTTGTCGCGGTTCGTCTTCTATCGCCGTAACCGCGCGTGAACGGGGCGGGTTGAGGGCGGCATGAAAGCCTGGATTGCTGACGACTACGGCCCTCCATCGCGCCTACGGTTCGGCGAAATCGAAACGCCACGTGTCAGCCAAGGCTCAGTACTTGTGCGCATGCGGGCGGCCGCCATCAACCCGTTTGATGTAAAGATCATTACGGGGGCGGTGAAAGATTTCATGCCGCTCAAACCTCCGTATGTGCCGGGCATGGACGGCTCAGGTGTGATCGACAGCGTCGGCGCCGGCGTCACGGAATATGCACCCGGCGATGCGGTCCTCGGATTTTTTACTGCAGGTGGAACGCTTGGCGAGTTCGCCATCATTTCTCCCGGCGCCAACGGCCTCGCGCGAAAACCTGATGCGCTCGATTTCGCGCATGCGGCCGCAATTCCCGAGACCGGCCTGACCGCAATGACCATTCTCCGGGCGTTCGAACTACGCGAAGGCCAACGGCTGTTGATTATTGGTGCGACCGGCGGTATCGGACTCTTTCTCACGCAACTTGCGCGATTGCGCGGCGCTCACGTAGTTGCCACGGCGCGCGCGGAAGATCGCGAATACATCCGCTCACTCGGAGCGGACGATGACGTTGACTACGCCGCCGGCGATGTCGTCACGCAGGTGCGCAAGCGTTATCCCGACGGAGTCGATGCGGTAGTCGATGTGATCAACAGCGGTGAAGCGCTGCTTGCTACCGCCGGTGCGCTCAAAGCGGGGGGCACATTGGTTTCGTCGCTTTATGGACCGGACCAGAGCGCCTACCCGAACGGCGTGAGCGTGCACTACATTCAAGATAGCCCGCAACCAGGTGATCTCGCCGAACTTGCACGTCTCGCGTCAACGGGAAAGTTGCGGGTCGAAATCGGCAAGACGTATCCGATCGTCGAAGCGCCGAAGGCACTTTCCGACCTGACGGATCCGACGAAGCACACGCGCGGCAAGCTCGTCGTGACGACTTCCTAGCGGGCTCACTCACGGAATCGGACCGGCCCGCCGCGGGGCATGTCGCCGGAAACCACTCGTGGGATCACCCGCGCCTGACGACGCTCAGCGACGCGCAGATCGAAATGCAGATACTGCAAACCAACGCGGCGTTCATCGAGGTGCTCGGAAATGCGCCGACGCTCTTCCGGCCACCCTTCGGCGACCGCGACGAAAGAGGGAGGCTATCGCGACAGGCCTCGGGCTGACGACCATGATGTGGGACGTGTCCTGTGAATACTGGAAGCGGCTGGGGGTAGAGGCAATCGCTGAGGCTGTCGCGGGCGCCGCACCGGGCGAAATCGTGTTGCTGCACGACGGCGGCCGCACCGAACGGTCACAGACGGTCAAAGTCCTGGAGCTCGGCCTCGCTCGGGTGTTCTCGACACCGATAGTCTAGACGAATGACGCCGCGCTGCGATTGAGCCCGCGGCTTGCAAATCCATGCACCGCACCAGCGCATACTGCGTTCCCTTGAGCCGTCCGCGCGGGCTCGCACGGGATGAGTCCCGGGCGTAGAAGCGCGGAAAGCCCTTGCCTGTTGCCACCCGTACCGATGCGGGTTACGTTTGCTAAGTCGCTACACGCAAACCAGAGGCACCCCGAGATGTTGAAGCCGGGCGATAGGGTCTACATTGACCGCACAAGCGAAGAAGGCACCGTGAAAGACGTTCGTCCCCACGAAATCCTCGTGCGGGTGAAGGTCGCCGGAGGGCACGAAGATCGCAAATATGCCCATGAAGACCTACGCCTCGACCCTACGATGAAAGAGGCCTCCGACTTCTACGACCACTGACCGAGAATTACCACTGACCAGTTCAGGAACACGTGATGCAGGCGCTGAGCTTCGCAAAGGACATCCGCCCGATGTTCACCGATCTGGACGTGGCTCACATGAAGCGGGCCGGAATGGACCTCTCCAACAAAGACGACGTGGCAACGCACGCGGCAGCCATCTACAAGATGGTTACCGAGGGCATCATGCCTCCCCCCGACGCCGGAGAAGGTCGCTGGTCACCCCAGATGTGCGAGCGATTCAAGCAGTGGCAGATCCAAGGTTGTCCGCCATGAGCGGCGTTATGGGACTCGTACGATCAGCTGGTGGTGCGCGTCGACGCCGATTTGTCCGCGTTGCGTTCCATGATCGCGACCGTCGCTGTGGAAGACGAGCAGAATCGCTTCGGAATGCGTTACGTTGCCGGGGATCGTAATCTGCAATGCCGCCGTGCCGTCCGATGAGGCACTGAACGAGTTCGACGATGCCGTGCCGTCGAGCGGCGTGAAGGACACCCCGGCGTCGCTGAAATGATTCTCGAATAAGCTGTAACGGCCGTTCTTGACCAAACCAGAAAACGTAAGGGACGCCCGCGTATTACCGCCGACGGACGTCAGCGAGACCGTGCCGCGGGCGCCAAACCATTGCGCGAGGGTGAAGCCGAGAGCCCGGCCTCGTGCGTTCGCCGCTGGTGTCGAGGGATCGTCGACGCCGAACGCCGGCCGGAAGCCGGTGACGTGGTTGATTCCTTGGGGACCGGTTGCGGCGACGGCGGCCGCGTCCGCCACGAAGATTTGCGGATCGATAAGGTTCGCCGTCTTCGCCTCGACGGAGAAGAAGGCCGAATGGGGCACGAATCCGTAGGTTTTGGCGCCCGCACCGCCCGATTGTGCGGTCGCCGTGCCGAAGGTCAGGGCGAACGCGGTGATCATGGTGAAAAGCACTCGAGTCATCGTAGCTCCTTTAGGGGTTCCGCCCACCATTGTTCGGCAAGGTGTGCCGCGCGACCACCGCCTACGGGCTGGAGTTTACGATAAGCGCGCGGGCTCCGCGCTTACGGTTGGCGAGTCTTCGACAGCGCGAAGCCCTGTGAGGTCCAGAATGAGCAACGATGTTCGGCGTTCGTGTCCTTTCCGGTGGCCACGACGCCCGGGATGAGCGGCACGGCAGTGGTTGGACCTCAACCGGCGTCAATCTGCAGTCGCCGCAAAATCCGATCGCGTACCTGACCGACGCCGCGGCGGTTCTTGCCAACGGCGGCGGAACCGGGGTGCAGGCCGACGCCTTCGCGCTCGCCGGGAACTACGTGCAGTCGTCGACGCGCAGCTATACGTCCGCCGGTTTTCACCCCTACTCGGTGCTGGCGCTCCCCACCGCGGCCGTCGGCAGCTCGGGGGCTCGGCCTGGCATACAGGCCGTAACGAAAAGCAGATGACTGGATAGGAATGCTAAAGCGTCCTCGCTATCGCGAAGAGCGAACCCACGTTCAACCTAAGCCGCCGTGCTACGTCTGAAGATGAAGCACCATTTGACGTTCAGGGGGGCCGCCGCCGGTGCAATCAATAGTACCTGCGTCGACAAATCCGTGCCGGCGGTAAAGGACCCGCGCGTGTTCGTTGCTTTCGACGACGGCCAACGCGATTTTCGCGGCTTGTTGTCTTCTCGCCCACTGGACCACTGCTGCAACCAGCGAATCGCCGACGCCTCGACCCCGGGCAAAGGGCGCAACCCACATCGAGATCAGTTCGCTTGTTCCGTCTTGATTCGCAGCAGTGCCGCTCACAATGCCGGCAGCCTTCCCGTTGAGGTGGGCGACAACGTTGAACGGTACTGTGGAAAGGCGAGCGCGCCACCGCATCTCCGTATCGCCTTCGCCTTGCCATTCTGCAAGCGTAGAGCTAAAGGCATATGGCGCTTCCCTCAGTGCTTCCAATCGTAGGTCGCGCCAAAGCCGCCAGTCGTCCGCGCCGATCACCCGAACATCGATTGAGGGAAACTGCATCGCGGATTTGAGCGACCGCTTCATGCCCGTCCCTCCACGGTAACGATCACGCTTTCCTTCGGACTTTGCGCTCAGCGTACCGATCGAGGAGGCCGGGGCAGTCGGCGCACGCGATCGTCCCAGCGCGGTGACGCGGCACACCGGACGCTGCGAGTTGTTCGGCGAGCAGATCGGACCACGAGCGGAACGCGGCGCTGACGGCTCGCATGACGTCCGCATGCGTCCTCTGCGAGTTGCTTTTTGCCCTCAGGAAAGTGGTGGTAAATCGAACCCCGCGGAGCCCGCGCTCACGAAGGCCTTGACGGCGGCGCTCATGCGCTGGGAAAAGGTCCCGCATATCCCGCTCTTTCTCGAGAACACTGCGGCCTTCGTTCACGAGCTCGACGAGGACGCGATGGCGACGGCCAACGGGGAGAGCAACTACGTGCGGGTGCAGATCCTCACGCCGGTCGGCGTGCTCGACCGCGAGAAGAAACTCGGCGTCACGAAGGAGATGACCGAGATCATCGCTGCGCACGCGGGAGATGCGACGCTCGTAGAGCGCACGTGGTGTCTGATCACGGAAGCGCCCGACGGCGGCTGGGCATCGATGGACACGCCTACACATCGGCCGAGATTGGCGAAGCCGCGCGCAGAGAACTCGCCGCCGGCACGTAGCGGCTTACTCGTCCAGCTTGCTTTCCAGGTAGAGCCGCACCATCGCGCGCAGCTCGGCGATCGCGCCGGCGTCGCGCTCCGCGCTCAGCGATTTCATCATCTTCAAGTTCTGCAACAGGACCACGGACATGTCTTCGGCCTGCTCGTTGCTGAGCCGCGGATCGCGCAGCTTGAGCACCCGGACGATGTGACGGAGGAAGGCGCTAAGGAACTCGCCGCGCCGCACTGAGCCGTCCGGACGCGCGTCCAGCAGGGCGACAACGGCGGCCTGCGTCTCGCCGCGCGCCTCCGTCATCGTGGCGAGCAGAGCGTCTGCGAATGCCGCCGTCGAGGACTCGGGGCGGGTGTCGATCTTCTCGAACGCCGCGTCGATGAGCTCGCTGTAGCGCGCGATCAGCGCGTCCGCCAACGCCTCCTTGCTCGGAAAGAACCGGTAGAGCGAGCCGATCGGCGCGTTTGCCCGCGCCGCGATCTCCGCCATCGTCGCCGCCTCGAAACCCCGCTCGGCGATCACCTCAGTGCCGGCTCGCAGGAGCGCGGCGACGCGCAGTTTCCCCGGCCTGCGCTGCGGCTCGAGGGCGGCGCGGCGGGCTGGGGCAGGGGCCAGTCTCCGTGAGCTCATCTTCTAAGAACGTACAGTATGCGAACTCGGCGTCAAGTACGCCGGCCCGCAACCACCTCAAAGTTGAGCGTGTCCTCAAGTATCATGCTTGAGGATATGCTCGCTTATCAGCCTGCGAACCTGCTGCGCCAGCGGTTCTCGGAGTTCCTCGCCGCCGACCTCGACGACGATGCCCAACGCTTCTACGCTCGCATGGCGGCCGACATAGCCGCCGTGGCGGCAGGCGCCGGTCTGTCATTGCATCCTACCGGCGTCGTCCAGACGCTCCTCGAGGCGCTCGCCGCAGCGCCCGCGGCAAGAGCTGCCTGCTGGCGACGGTTGTACCGCCAGATCATCGTCCTGGTAGCGGGACGGGCCAACAACGACACCTTCGACGACGGCAAAAGCGGCCCGGCGCTTGCGCGGCTGCGCCAGTTCCTCAACGAAAACGGAGACCTCGCCGGTCCGCCGGCATTCGAGACGTTCGGACGGTTGGTATTCGGCAGCAGCGCGGGAGCGTAGGGTGGCGATCGAGCAGCGGCGCGACGTTACGGAGAACGGCCTTCGACTCGTGCTGATCGTGGCCGGCGTCATGCTGGCAGCGCTGATGCAGACGCTCGACACGACGATCACCAACGTCGCGCTTCCGAACATCCAAGGGAACTTGGGCGCGAGCCAGGACGAGGGGACGTGGGTCGTCACCGCCTACACGATCGCCGCGATCATCGTCATCCCGCTCACGCCGTGGCTGCAAGCCCGATTCGGCCGCAAAGGGTATTTTCTGACGTCGATCGTCGGGTTCACCGTCGCGTCGATGCTCTGCGCCTGGTCCGGAAGTCTCGACCAGCTCGTCGTCGCGCGCGTCGTGCAGGGTGCGTTCGGCGGCGGGCTGCTGGCGACGTCGCAATCGATCCTGCGCGATTCGTTCCCACCGAAACACCTTGGCCTCAGCCAAGGGATCTTCGCGATCGGCGCCGTCATGGGACCCGCACTCGGACCTCCCCTCGGCGGCTTTCTAGTCGACAACGCATCGTGGAACTGGGCGTTCGAGATCAACCTCGTCCCGGGCACGATCGCGGTCGTGCTGCTGTTTCTGCTGCTGCGCGATCCCGACGCGAAGCGCAACCTCCCCATCGACGCGCCCGGCCTCGCGCTGCTCGCCGTCATGCTCGGCACGCTGCAGTACGTGCTGACCGAAGGCGAGCGGCACGACTGGCTCTCGGATCCTGCGATAGCCTGCAGCACGGCGGTCAGCGCGCTCAGCTTCGTCGGCTTCGCGTGGTGGGAGCTCTTCGGGACGAAAACGCCGGTCGTCGACTTGCGTATCCTCGCGAATCGAAGCGTCGCCGCCGGAACGATCCTCTCCCTGGTGATCGGCATCGCAGCGCTCGGTTCGTCGTACACCTTGCCGCAGCTCACGCAAGGTCCGCTGGGCTTCTCGCCCTCGCTCAGCGGGTTCTTGTTCCTCGTGCGCGCGTTCCCGATCATGCTCGCCACGTTGCCACTGGTCTTCCTCGCGTCGAAGATCGACACGCGCGTGTTGGTCGCCTTCGGCTTTCTCGTCGTCGGGATCTCCAGCGGTCTCTTGGGCTCCGCGACGACGTCCGACTCGTCGTTCGGTACGTTCGTCGTGCCGCTGATCCTCTCGGGGATCGGCATCGTGACGCTCTACATCCCGCTCTCGATCGCCGTTCTCGGCGCGACGACGCCCGAGCAAGGACCGAAGGCGAGCGCGTTCCTGAACCTCGGGCTGCAGCTCGGCGGATCCGCCGGCATCGCTGCGCTCACGGTTTTCGTCGACCAGCGTGAAGCGTTCCACTCCACGATCTTGGCCGGGGCGGCGACGCTGGGCAACCTGAACGTTCGCGACTTCGCCGGGACGACGGCGCAATTGGCGCGCCTCATCGACACGCAGTCGACTGTCCTCTCCTATGCCGACGCGACGTATCTCATCGGGCTGCTGGGCATTCTGTGTATTCCGCTTGTGCTTCTGCTGAGACGGCCGCGAGCGGCCCGCCAAGCGGTGGAGATGAGCGAATGAGCGCCCGGAGGCTGCGCGGCCTCCGTGCATCCGCTACGTGCCCGCAGCGAGTTCTCGGCGCGCGGCTTCGCCGATCTCGGCCGAGGTATAGGCGTGCCCGTCGATGCCCCAGCCGCCGTCGGGCGCTTCCGTGATAAGGCACCAGGTGCGCTCCGCGACCGTCATGTCTCCTGCGTGCGTAGCGATGATCTCGGTCATCTCCTTGGTGAAGCCGAGCTTCTTCTCGCGGTCGAACACGCCGACGCGCGTAAGAATCTGCTCGCGCACGTAGTTGCTCTCCCCGTTTGCGGTCGCCATCGCGTCCGCCTCGAGCTCGTGAACGAAGGCCGCAGTGCTATCGAAAAAGAGGGGGCCTTCGGGAGCTCTGGCTTGCTGCTAAACGTGCCTTAGCAAGGAGGCAGTGGCACGAGGCCCTACACGATGTCATCCCGACGAACAGCCCATCGAAACGCGGCGCCTCGGCTTGTTGCACGGCGTACGACCCCGTGAGACGGGCACCGCAGCAGCCGCCGAGCTCGCTACGGCACGAAAGAGCCAACGCTAGGGAGCGCCGGCGAAGACGACTGCGCGAGGGGTTCCTGGTCGTCCTTCGGCCGGTTCGGCGCGAGCCACCGGTAGAAGAGTGGGACGATGACGAGCGTGAGAACGAGCGAACTGAGCAGCCCGCCGATTACGACAACGCCGAGACTGCGCCGAACTGCGGCGCCGGGTTCCAGGGCGAGCGCGACCGGAAGCATCCCCGCGACCATCGCGAACGTCGTCATGAGGATCGGACGGAAACGCGTCTGCGCGCTGTCGAGGATCGCCTCGAGCTTGCCGCGACCCTGCCGGCGCAAGGTGTTCGCGTAGTCGACGAGCAGGATCGCATTCTTCGTCACCAGCCCGACGAGCAAGATGGCGCCGATCAGCGAGTACAAGTTCAAGGACTGGCGCGTAATCGCCAGCGAGATCAGCGCGCCGATGGCAGCGGGTGGAATCGCGAGAACGATGATCAGCGGCGAACGGTAGTCGTTGTACAGCGCTATCATGAGCAGATAGACCAGCACGAAGGAGGTCCGCTAAAGATCGTAGACGCTCCTCCTAGTACACGAAACGCCCGCCGGCCGCCGAATCGAGATGCCGGGATTGCGTTCGCAGGGCTGCTCGTGTCCCGCATATGATGGCACGAATCCACGGACCGGGCTGAACGTCAGCGACCATCTTGCAGCACTGCAACGATGCGCTGCGGTTCCATCATTCCGCTCACGGCGTGGGATCCGGCCCAGCCGAACGCCGGGACACCGGTGACGCTCGCAGCCCGGGCGGCACGCATCGAGGCGTCGATCGCTCCGCCATACGCGTGCGACGTCCACGCCGCGCGGATCTCATCCTCGCTTATGCCGAAGGGCGCGGCGTGCTCGGCGATGACCCGGAGATCGGCGATGTCGGCGCCGTCGACGAAGAATGCGCGGGAGACCGCGTGATGGAAGGCTGCCGAGGCTTCATCGCCGACGCGAGCGCGCACGAATTCGCCGGCCTCTAGCGCGAGACGCGAGTTGACGTTGCGGCGCGGCGGCTCGATCGGCACACCGACCTGCTGCGCGAGCATGCGCAGGCGCCGCTCGATCGCCGGCCATTGCGCGTCGCTAAAGGGTTTCGGCGCGCCCTCCGACGGCGTATCGGGATGCAGCTCGAACGGGAGCCAACGTGTCGCCACGCCGAGTTGCTGCGCTGCTTGTTCGACCCAGACCGAGCCGAGATAGCAAAATGGTCAAATGACGTCGGACCAAACGAGCAAAGTACGCGGACCGTTCATGAGGCTTCTTCTTCCTGAACTCGGATGTGGGCGAGGATCTCTGCGGTCGTGCCGACCTCGCCGATGCGAGGGAAGATGATGTGCAGCGCACGGTCGTGCGCACCGCCGTTCACGTCGGTCATCGCGTCGGCGGCAAAGGTGATGTTGTAGGCGCGTTCGTACGCGTCGCGCGCGGTTGACTCGACGCCGATGCTCGTCGCGATTCCACACAGGACGATGTTGGTCACGCCGCGGCGGCGGAGCTGCAGGTCCAACTCGGTGCCGTAGAACGCGCCCCACTGGCGCTTGGTGATGAGAATGTCGCGCGCCGGGTCGGCCTGCAAAGCGTCCACGTAGTCGCTGAAGCCGGGCGGTATCGTCGCCGCGGGCGGCGGAGCCTGCACGCGCGTTTTGAGCGCGTCGCCGTAGTCCGGCGACCAGCCGACGCGGACGAGCGCGACCGGGAGCTTCTTTGCGCGAAAGGCGGCGACGAGGGCGCTTTTCGGATCGAGACCGGTGATAGGCATGCAGTCATCCTTCGCATGTACCGCGGCACCGGCCCGTTCTCGTCGAGGCTTGTCTCAGTCCCGCGCTGCTGTCTCTTTGATACTGAGTACAAGCTATCGTTGGCTCGGCCGCCCGCGCAGTCGACGAGGACCAGGCGCAGGGGTACCGCACGGCGATGGCGGGGTGGGACAACACCGCACGGCTCGGAGGGCGCGGGACCGTGTTCCATGGAGCCACGCCGCAATCGTACGAGGCGTGGCTCCGTTCGCTGGTGACGGCGGCGCGGCTCGGACATCCCGACCACCGGCTCGTCTTCGTCAACGCGTGGAACGAATGGGCCGAAGGCGCGCACCTCGAGCCGTATCGCCGGTTCGGTACAGGCTATCTCGAAGCGACACGGCGCGCACTCGCGCGCTGAGGATACGTCTCCCGTCGCGGAACCTACTAGGCTAGACCGGAGTCATAGTAAGGGCCTCGGTTCGGCCTACCCGCCGGACGCTGATGCGATCAGTGAGCGCAGGTGGCGCTGTTGCGCGGCGTTCTGGGTGCGCGAGAGAGCCGCTTCGTACGCGGCGACTGCTTCGCCGGCACGACCAAGGCGCTTCAGCGCGTCGGCGCGCGCGAGGTGGAAATGGTGGTACCCGTCGAGGTCGCGGCGCGGCAGCGCGTCCAACACAGCGAGCGCCGCGGCCGGGCCGCGGGCGAAGCCGATCGCGACGGCGCGGTTGAGCGCGATGACCGGTGAGGGCTGCAGCACCTCCAGCCGCTCGTATAACCCGACGATCTTCCACCAGTCGACATCCGTTGCCGATGCGGCGGCGGCGTGCACCCGGGCGATCCGCGCCTGCAACTGATACGGACCGAGAACGTGATGTCTTTCCGCCTCCTCGAGCGCTACGTCGGCCTCCGCAATCTGCGCACGGTTCCAACGCTCGCGGTCCTGCTCTGCGAGCAGCACGAGCGACCCGTCGGGCGCGACCCGCGCGTCGCGCCGCGAGTCGGTATACAGCATCAGCGCCAGCAGTCCGAGCACCTCGGGCTCGGCGGGCATCAGCGTCGCCAGAACGCGGCAAAGTCGGATCGCTTCGTCGCACAGCTCACGGCGCACAAGGCGGTCTCCGGACGTCGCGGCGTAGCCCTCGTTGAAAATGAGGTAGAGCACCGTGCAGACGTCGTTGAGCCGCTGTGGCAGCCGCTCGGAAGCAGGAACCTCGAACGGTATGCGGGTGTCGCGGATCTTCCGCTTTACGCGCACGAGCCGCTGGGCCATCGTCGCGTGCGTAACGAGGAGCGCATCGGCGATCTCCAAGGTCGTCAGCCCCGCGAGCGTGCGTAGCGTGAGCGCAATGCGCGACTCGACGCTTAGCGTGGGATGGCAGCAGGCGAAGATCATTTCGAGACGGTCGTCGGGGACCCCGGTCATGGCATCGTCCTCCACAGCGTCGCCGGCCGGCAGCGCGCGCTCGAGCAACGCCGCACGCTGCGCCTTCTCGCGCCCCGTACGCTCGCGGTGCAGTCGGTTGATCGCGGCGTTGCGCGCCGTCGTCAGGATCCACGCGGAGGGCCGCGTGGGAAAGCCGTCTCGCGGCCAGCGCTCGAGCGCGATCACGTAGGCTTCCTGCAACGCATCCTCGGCGAGATCGATATCGCCGAGCAGGCGGGACAAGGTCGCTACGGTGCGTCCGCCATCGGAGCGGAAGCATCGCGCGACCTCGTCGCTCGGATCACATGTTGACAATTGGACGGATCTCCACCGATCCGTACTTCGTTCCCGGACACTTTGTCGCCACCTCGAGCGCGTCGTCAAGCGAGCTCGCCTCGATGATCAAGAATCCGCCGAGCCACTCTTTCGTCTCGGCGAATGGGCCGTCGGTGACGGCGAGCTTCCCGTCGCGCACGCGCACGGTCGTCGCGCTGGTGGGCGGCGCCAGGGGATCGCCGGCGACATACGCGCCACTCGAGCGGACCTCGTTGGTGAACGCCTGAAAGGCCTCGAAGAGGGCGTCGTCTTCGGCTTGGCGCCGGGGCGGAATCGACGGATCAGCATAGATCAACAGCATGTATTGCATCGGTGGTTCTCCAGCGTGCATGCGCAGCGCATACGTCCTCAAGACAAGTGGCGGGACCCGAAATCGACACCAGCCTCGAAACTTTCTCTCCACCGAGTTACCGGAGAAGCGCGAGACGCCTGGTTGTCCGTGGAAACAAGGCGGGCGTGATCGCGGAGCTCTCGCTTTGCTGTTAAACGAAGAGACGTCCGCGATCCCGCGACCTCTTTGGTCGTCTGGCAGGGGAGCGGGTACGGACGGGCCGCAGTCACCTAACCGCACGCACTGACTCGCGCACGCCCAACTCGCGCCGCAAACGCCTACGGGGTGGCCCAATGAGCGAATCCAACGTGGTCCGCGTGGTGCGTTCTTTCAGCCCGGGCGTGAACACGACGTCGTCGCGGTACCGGCGATACGGATCCTCGCCGTCGAAGAACGTGTCGATGGTGATCCAGAACGGACCGGCGTTCTTCGACCGAACTTGCGAGCAGACGTCGCGAACCTTAGGCACGAGCGATCTCCGGTTTGGGGACATCGATCCACCGCGTGCGCACGAACGCCATGGGATCGTCGACCCGGATGACGTGATTCATCCGGAACTCGAACACTTGCCCGCGCTCGATCTCGGCGGGTGAGAACGGAACGCGACGGACTGCATTCGTTCACTGCGCTCGGCCATCCGCGGCTTCATCGTTCTCGAGACGCAAGGTGACTTCGGTCAGCCGGACCCCGCCGCGAGCTTCGAGCGTCTGGTATCCGTCGTCTTGAAAGGGATGCTCCCCGACGCGCCGGCCACACGCGACAAATCACGGCCCGCGCGTGCACGCCGTTCAAGTTCGTGAGGCACCGCTAATACGGGGCCCTTCTCCTGATTCGGACGAGCTGTTCGATTTCGGTCGCGGCTGCTCCAGGGCCACCTGCGGCGATGAAGGCTTCCGCGATGCGTTTCGCACCGGCGCGACATGCGATCGTCTGCTCCACCGCGGTGCGGAGGCGGGCGACGGTCAACTCGCCCGCCGGTAGTCGAACACCGGCCCCCGCGACTTCGACTCGGCGGGCGACCTCGAGTTGGTCTCGGCCGAACGGGACGGCGCAGACAGGAACGCCCGCGGCGAGCGCCTTCTGGGTGGTACCCATCCCGGCGTGGCAGACGACGGCAACAGCGCGTTGGAGCAGCGCGGCATGCGAGACGAATCGTTCGATGCGCGCATTTGGCGCACACTCGTACGCACTCGGATCTCCAGCCGGGACAGTAGCGACAACGAGGAGGTCGTCTCGGTCACGCAGGGCCGCAAACGCCGTACTGACGAGCAGGCCGTCATCTTGGAATTCCGTGCTCGTCGAGATGATCACGATGGGCCGGCGATCATCGGTGAGCCAACCCGGTGACGGAGTGGGTGGCTCCCACGCGCACGGGCCGATCAGCCGAAACGATTGCGGCCACGACGGCCGAGGGTACTCAAATGGCTCAGCCGTCAACGAGAGGAGGAGCGGCGGGCGGAGCAGCACATCGTCGGGCGCAAGGAGCGGTTCGAGCCCGGCCGCGGCTCGGCCCGCGTTCACGGCAGCGGTGACGCTGCGCGCGGGCCCCGCGACCAGGCCCGCAACTGCGGCGTCTCGTTCGCGACCCTCCGGGCCGCTCATCGGCGCCATCCCCGGGCCGTACGGCGGAACGCCCGGGCCCCGGAGCCACGCTGGGCACGGAAGCCAGCTCCCCCAGGGCAGGCCGGAGGCTTCCGCCTCGGCCAAGGCTCCGAAGGCCATGATGTCGACCAAGAGCACGTCAGGGCGTTCTTCTTCGATAGCGGACCGCAGGTCGGCAGCGTCGCGCGGAGCTCGACGTCCGAACGCATGCATCGCGAGCTCTTGGGCTTCGTGGGATGACTTCGCCCGCCAATCCTCGTGATCGACGGCGACGACGTCGGGCGCCAAAGCCTTCGCGTGGAGGCCGAGCGCGAGCAGATCAGCCACGCAGGCTTCGAGCGTTCTTAGCGCGACGTCGTGGCCACGGCTACGCAGGGCCTGAAGGATCGGCACCACGGGGAAGAGATGACCGCGGGCGGGGCTGGTGTAGGCCAAGACATTCATCGCCGGAGCGCCTCGAGAAGCTCGGGACGCAGCGTTCGTACTGGCGCCGGGACAGCCCCTGCTCCCGCCTCGATACGTGACTCCCGCGTCCAGCTCGAACACGGCGAGTTTGCGAAGAATTCGATCGAGGTCGCCTCCGTCTCGTCGATCGAGACGTGCGCGTGCGCACTCGCGTCGAGACTGGGGTCCTTCTTGACCATTCACTCTCAGTCTGTTACAGAATCGTTCAACAGTCCAGGACGAGCAGGCAAAAAGACGTGAGGGGACGTGCGATGACTCTTTCTCGGAAGCGCTTGCTAGCGATCGGAGCCGGTGCCGGCGCCTTTGCCTCGGTGGGCGTCCTTCGGTGGCCGGGCGACGCGGCGCAATTCACGTACAAACTCGCGAACGATCAGACGCCGACTCACCCGATGAACGTCTACACGGCCGATGCGATCAAACGCATCCGGGACGCTTCGGGTGGCCAGATCGAGATCAATCTGTTCCCCAGCAGCGTGCTCGGCGGCGACCCGCAAATGTTGACGCAGGTACGGTCCGGCGCCCTCGAGCTCGTCCAGATCGGCAACAACATCATGGGATCCGTGATCCCGTCGGCCGCGCTGCTCAGCATGCCGTTCGCTTTCAAGAGCCCGCAACAATATCAAAGTGCCGCGAACGGCCCGCTTGGCGCCTACATCGGCGGCGCCGGCGCGAAGATCGGCCTTCGCAAGTTCGACACGTCGTTCTACGGCGGCTTCTTCGAGGTACAAAACCGCGTCCGGCCAATCAACGCACCAGCTGACCTCAAGGGCCTCAAGATCCGCGTCCCTCCGGGGCCGATCGACGTCGGTACGTTCAAGGCCTTTGAAGCGGCACCGACGGTGATCACGCTGTCGGAAGTCTACACCTCGCTGCAGACGCATATCATCGACGGCATCGAAGTTCCATTACCGACCGTCCGCAACTTCAAGTTCTACGAACAAGTCAAGTACTGCTCGCTGACGCATCACAGCGGCCTCTCGTACCTGCTGTTCGCGAACGCCGATGCTTGGCAACGCCTCCCGAAGAACCTACAAGACGTTCTCGATCGAGAGTTCGGCGCCGCGGCGGCAGCAGCAACGAAGTCGATGGCGGCGCAAGAAGCCAGCGTCGAGACGGAGCTCACCGCAGATGGGATGACGTTCAATCGACCGGCGCTCGAGCCGTTCAGCCAGGTGATCCGCGCCTCAGGCCTGTATCGCCAGTGGCGCGATCAGTACGACGCAAAAGGGTGGGAAATGCTCGAAAAGACGACCGGAAAGCTCGTTTAGATTCGAGCCGCCGGCAGCTGGCGCGTCGACTTTCGAGAATTCTTTCATCTCCGCCCGAAAGTCGAGTCATTCGTCGCCGTCGTCAAGCGAGTGGCGGACGGCATCCACGTCGGCGGCGCGGGGTCATGCAGCCCCGACCGCCCGCCCGCCGAATACCTCGGTCGAAATCGACCGAGGCGGCGTAGCTCAACCCGCAGTGCATCTCGACGACATCGCTGCCTACCTGCAGCGCGAGCCGGCAAACGCGCCGACGCGCTCAGTGCAGAGCGCCGTCTTCGGCGATCCCGTTCTGCTCGAGAAACTCCCGCGCCGCGTTCGCGCCGTCGACCTCGAAACGTTCGGTCTGCGTGCTTGTGAATCAACCCCACATCGTGGAAGAGCGCTGCGATGTACGAGAGCTCGCGATCATAGCGCTTCCCGGCGCGATCCGCCAGCAGCGCCTTTCGGGGCGAGGGGGACTGGCGCACGGTTGCTCCTTCGAGGCCGGAAGGAGCGTGCCACGAGTATCCTCTTGGGCATGCCGCGGTGCGAATTGATTTGATATGCGTTTATCGTCTGATGTGCGGGCGCCGCGCGCGACTGTCACGCATGCATCGTAACGGTGGCGCGCACGACAGGAGAGCCTCGATTTGCCTCGCGTTCTGCTCTTTTTCTTCATGCACGTGCCGGGCCAACGTCACTGTATCGCACTATTCCCGATGCTGTTGTCTCGAACAATTCGCAGGCTCTCACGGGCGTCCGAAGAAAACCGGGGAGACGGAATTCTGCGCTCAAGACTCGGTCTTGACCGGTCCCAATTAGGAGGCTTCGCGGTGGAGCTTTCGGACTACGCGGTCGCGCCCTTGTGTGACGGCGACGTCTCCCGGTGCCGGGGTTCCGGGAACGGCCTCATGCCGATACTCCTGGTCACCGCGCGAGACGCCTCGCTCGCGTCGTTCAATCGGCTCGAACATGAGTATGCGCTCAAAGATGAACTGGACAGCGCATGGGCTGCGCGGCCGGTCGGACTCACCCGGTACGACGACCGCATGACGCTGGTGCTCGAGGATCCAGGGGGCGAACCGCTTGATCGACTGCTCAGTAGGCAGTTGACGACATCGGAATGTCTGCAGATCGCGATCTCGTTCGCGCGCGCACTCGTTCGAATGCACGAACGCGGTCTCGTCCACAAAGATATCAGACCCGCGAATGCGTTCGTGGACGTATCCAGTGGCAGCGTGTGGCTTACCGGCTTTGGCGTTGCGTCTCGCATACCACGCGAGCGTCCAAACCCTGAGCCGCCTGAGGTGATCGCCGGAACGCTCGCCTACATGGCACCGGAGCAGACCGGTCGTATGAACCGGTCAGTCGATTCCCGGAGCGACCTCTATAGCTTCGGGATCACGCTCTACGAGTTGCTCACGGGCGCGCTGCCGTTCATGGCTTCCGATCCGATTGAATGGATCCACTGTCACATCGCACGCCAACCGCTTCCGCCTTGTGAACGGGAGATGGCAGTGCCGGCACAGCTATCGTCCATCGTGATGAAGCTCCTCGCAAAGACCGCCGAGGAGCGCTATCAGACCGCGGCGAGCGTTGAGGCCGATCTCCGGCAATGCCTGACGGAATGGGAATTGCATGGCCGCATCGACTCGTTTCCGCTTGGCGCGCACGACGCCTCCGACCGGTTAGTGCTGCCGGAGCGGCTGTACGGCCGAGAGCGCGAAATCGAGACTCTGCTCGCAGCATTTGACCGGGTGGTGGCCCACGGAACGCCGGAGCTCGTGCTCGTATCCGGTTATTCAGGAGTCGGCAAGTCCTCCGTGGTGAACGAGCTGCACAAGGCCCTCGTGCCGCCGCGCGGGTTGTTCGCGTCCGGCAAATTCGATCAATACAAACGGGACATCCCGTATGCGACTCTAGCGCAAGCCTTCCAGACCCTGGTTCGTCAGATCCTCGTGAAGAGCGAAGCGGAGATGAGCCAGTGGCGGCATTCACTTCAGGAGGCAGTGGGTCCTAATGGCCAGCTCATCGTCAGCCTCGTTCCCGAGGTTGAGTTTATCATCGGGAAACAGCCGCCGGTTCCCAACCTGCCGCCGCGAGGTGCGCAGAACCGCTTCCAGAGGGTCTTCCGCAGATTCCTCGGCGCCTTCGCTCGAGCGGAGCATCCCCTTGCCTTGTTCCTCGATGATTTGCAATGGATGGACACGTCGACGCTTGAGCTTTTGGAATACCTGATTACCGATCCGAACGTGCGGCACGTGATGCTCCTAGGCGCCTACCGCGACAACGAGGTAACCTCGTCTCACCCGCTCATGCGGACACTTGGCACAATCCGAAGAGCCGGAGCCAACATGCACGAAATCGTGCTCGCACCTCTCAGGCTTGACGATGTCGGCCAGCTGATCGCCGATACCCTGTACTGCGATCGGGATGCCGCCCGTCCGCTGGCCCAGCTCGTGCACGATAAGACTGGGGGCAATCCATTCTTCGCGATCCAGTTCCTTGCGGCGCTCGCCGAGGAAGGGTTGCTCGCATTCGAACCGGAGGCGGCTGCCTGGACCTGGGACGTAACGCGTATCCGTGCCAAGGGCTACACCGACAACGTGGTGGATCTCATGGTGGGAAGACTAAAGCGTTTGCCGGACGTTGCGCAGGACGCACTTCGACAACTCGCCTTTCTTGGGAACGTGGTCGAGATCGCCACCCTGACTTTCGTTCACGGCGAATCGGAAGAGTCGATCCATACGGCGCTCTGGGACGCCACTCGTGCGGGGCTGATCCTCCGCCTCGGGGACTCCTATGCGTTTCTCCACGACCGGATTCAGCAGGCGGCGTATTCACTGATTCCAGAAGAGCGCCGAGCCGGAGTCCACCTGCGCATCGGCCGTATCCTGCTGGCGAGCATGACGCCGGACGGCCTCGAAGAGCATCTGTTCGATGTCGCAAATCAGCTCAATCGGGGCGCCGCACTGCTGTGCTATCGCGATGAGAAAGCGCAGGTTGCGACGATTGACCTGCGTGCCGGGCGCAAGGCCAAGGTATCGGCGGCCTATGCGTCGGCTTGCGCGTATCTAGCGGCCGGGATCGCGCTGCTCGACGAAAGGGACTGGGACAGCCAGTACGATGTGATGTTCAGCCTGCACCTCGAACGCGCAGAATGTGCGTTTCTGAGCGGTAACTTCGCAGAAGCTGAGCATCTGATTGCGGAACTGCTGCATCGCGGGGTGTCGAAAGTCGACCAGGCGGCGGTCTACGATCTGAAGATTTTGCTCCACATCGTGAAGTCGGAAACCGCGCAAGCCATCGCGAGCGCGCACACGTGTCTGCGTCTGTTCGGCATCGACATCCCGGCACAGCCGTCACAGGAGCAAGTCGAGGCCGAATACCAGACGGTCTTGCGGAATCTCGATGGGCGCTCGATCGAGAGCTTGATCGACCTGCCGCTCATGACCGATCCGGAACTACAGGCCGCGACGGTTGTGCTGTCCGCCCTCGTCCCCGCCGCCTACTTCACCGACCGCAACTTATGTTGCTGGCTCGTTTGCCGCATCGTGAACGTCAGCTTGACGTCTGGGACGAACGGCGCTTGTGCAAACGTTTATGGCAATTACGGGACTCTCGCCGGACCCGTCTTTCACTCGTACAGAGAGGGTTTTCGTTTCACCAAGCTCGCTTGTGACCTGGTCGAGAAACACGGATTCATCGCCTACCGGGCAAAGACGCATTTTTTGATGGGAACAGCTGCGTTCTGGACGGGGCCTATCGCGAGCGCGATCGAGTTCCATCGGACGGCTATTCGTGCCGCGACCGAGACAGGCGACCTGACCTACGGTTGCTATAGCATGCTCCAGTCCGTTTACGGACTTCTCCTTCAGAACGCGCCGCTCGACGCGGTCTGGCGGGAATCGGAAAAGAACCTGGACTTCGCCCGAAATGCGAAGTTCCGAGACGTGGCGGATTCCGTCGTGAGCCAGCAACGGTTCATCGCGACAATGCAGGGTCGGACCACGACCTTCTCGACCTTCAGCGACGAGCGATTCGACGAAACGGCGTTCGAGGCGCAACTGACGGAAGGCCGGCTACCCACGATCGTCTGCATGCACTGGATCCTCAAACTGAAGGCGCGTTTCATCGCCGGAGACTACACCGAGGCCCTCGCGGCGGCCGACAAGGCGAAGGCGGTGCTATGGGCCACAGCCCCTATCATCTATGTCCTCGACTACTATTATTACGCCGCACTGACGGTGGCGGCGCTCTATGAGAACGGTCATGCCCGTGAGCAGGCTATGTGGCGTGACCTCCTGACGGCGCACCGAGAACAGTTGCGCGAGTGGGCCGAAAACTATCCACCGACGTTCGCCGGCAAGCACGCTCTTGTGTCGGCGGAGTTGGCCCGCCTCAAAGGGCGGGATGTCGATGCAATGCACCTGTACGAACAAGCCATTCAATCAGCTCGCGAGAGCATTTTCGTGCAAGACGAGGGGCTCGCCCGCGAAGTGGCCGCGCGCTTTTATGCATCACGCGGCTTCGAGACGATCTCTCGGGCCTATCTGCGGAGAGTGAGGTCGTGCTATCTTCGCTGGGGCGCACTCGGCAAAGTGCGGCAACTCGACCAGCGCTACCCACGACTGGGCGAGGAGCCGGCTGCATCTCCGCTGACCGCGACGATTGATGCGCCCGTCGAGCAGCTTGACGTCGCGACGGTAATCAAGGCGTCACAGGCGGTATCGGGTGAGATCGAACTCGGCAAAGTTATCGAGATTCTCATGAGAATCGCTGTCGAGCATGTGGGGGCCGAGCGTGGTCTGCTTATCCTCTTCCCGAACGACGAGGCGCGAATCTCCGCGGAAGCGGCGACCGTGCGCGGCACGGTTGAGGTGACCCTGCGACAGGCAGCCGTGACGCCTTCCGAACTCCCTGCTTCCGTGCTCCATTACGTGATCCGGACGCGGCAGAGCGTGATCCTGGACGATGCCGCAACGCCGACATTGTTCTCAGCAGATGCGTACGTGCAGGAGGTGCGACCTCGGTCCGTGCTCTGCGTCCCCTTGATAAAGCAAACCACACTCGTCGGCGCACTCTATCTCGAGAACACGTTGACTCCGCGCGTTTTCACGGCTGGGCGCATCGCGGTGTTGGAGTTGCTGGCCTCGCAGGCGGCCATCTCGCTGGAGAATGCCACCCTCTATTCCGATCTGCAGCGTAGCGAGAGCTTCCTGGCTGAAGGGCAGAGAATTAGCCACACCGGCAGTTGGAGCTGGAATGCTTCTACGGGAGAGCGGACCTGGTCGGACGAGACGTTCAGAATTTTGGGGTACGGCCCCGACGTTTCTCCCACGCTCGAGATGCTTCTCGCACGTGTCCATCCGGACGACGTACCGCTCGTACAACGGCAAACTGAACGCGCGTCGAGTGAGGAAAAGGGCTTCGACTTTGAGCATCGACTGCTGCTGCCGGATGGGTCCGTCAAGTACGTCCATCTCGTCGTTCACGGCATACGTAACGAAGCAGGTCAGCTGGAATTCACAGGAACGGTGATGGACGTCACCGCAGCCAAACGAGCCGAGGAGGCCCTGCGCAACGCACAGGCAGAACTGGCGAATGTCACGCGCGTGACCACGTTGGGTGAGCTTGCCGCGTCGATAGCGCACGAAGTGAACCAACCACTCACTGCCGTCGTCAGTAATGCTGAAGCCTGCCGGCGTTGGCTCAACCGCAGCACTCCGAACTTGGACGAGGCGCGCAGCGCGGTCGAGAGCATCATCAAGAACGGTCACCGCGCGGGCGAGGTGACCCGGCGCGTCCGTGCGCTCTTGAACAGCACCGATACCCAGAAGACCCCGCTCGACATCAATGACGTCGTTAATGAGGCCATTTCTTTGGTACAGCACGAGCTTGCCAGCAGCCGCGTATCGATGCGCACGGAGATCGCGGACGCTTTGCCGCTGGTCAACGGCGATCGGATCCAACTGCAGCAAGTGATCATCAATCTCGTGATCAACGGTATCGAAGCGATGCAGCCGATCACGGCTCGGCCGCGTGAATTAGTCATCCGAACGCAACAGGACGAGGCACACCACGTGCTGGTCGCAGTGACGGACTGTGGTGTCGGGCTCGCCGCAGAAAACGCTGACCAGCTCTTCAACGCCTTTTTCACCACCAAATCGAGCGGCATGGGCATAGGACTCTCGATCTGCCGTTCCATTATCGACGCTCACGGAGGGCGGCTATTGGCGGCCGGCAACGCTGGGCCGGGAGCGACATTTCAATTCGTCCTGCCGCCGTACGGACACGTTGCATCATGATCGTGCAGATACGCCCGGTTGCGCGCCGTGCCTGAGGCTCTCGACACGGTTATCGTGATCGATGACGACCCCGACGTCCGCGAGGCTTTGAAAAGGCTCCTGCGATCGGTCGGCTTAGCAGTTAGCGTACATGGCTCCGTATCTGAGTTTCTGAAAGCAGAGCGACCTGACGGTCCGACCTGCCTGGTACTCGACGTCAGGTTACCCGGCAAAAGCGGCCTGGATTTCCAGCGTGAACTCTCCGACGCCCGCCTTCATCTGCCGATTATCTTCATCACGGGACACGGCGACATCCGGATGTCTGTAGGAGCGATAAAGGGCGGCGCCATTGAGTTCCTGACCAAGCCATTTCGCGATCAGGATCTCCTCGATGCAATTCAATCAGGACTCGAGCAGGATCGCATGCAGCGCGCTAAGGAACTGGCCGTCGTCCGGCTCCGGGAGCGCTTCAGCTCCCTGACGCAACGCGAGCGCGAAGTTATGGCACTCGTAGTTACCGGCCGCGTCAACAAGGTCATTGCCAGCGAAATCGGCCTCAGCGAGATTACCGTGAAGGTTCACCGCGGTAACGTCATGCGAAAGATGGCGGCCGCGTCTTTGGCCGACCTGGTTCTGATAGCGGAGAAGTTGAAGGCCTCGAACGAGAAAGTGCCCTAGCACCTATACGTACGTATAATCGTACAACCATCATGCATAATTGTGGCTTTCTTATCCCAATGCTATCTTCACGTTATGAATCTCGGTGGAGCGGGAACGCAGCTGATTGTCATCGTGGACGATGATGAAGATGTTCGCGGCGGTGTTCACGCCATGCTGAAATCGGATGGCTTACTGCCTCTGTCGTTTGCGTCAGCCGAGGACTTCTTGCGTTCCGGTAAACGAAGTGACACCGCTTGCTTGATTGCTGATCTCGAAATGCCGGGGATGAACGGTTTGGAACTCCAAGCCAGATTAGCGGAAGATGGTGAACGGATCCCGATCATTTTCATTACAGCATATGGAGATGAAAGGACGCGAACGCGCGCGACGGAGGCCGGCGCCCTTGATTTCCTGGAAAAACCCTTCGACGACGAAGTTTTGCTCGAGCGGGTTCGCGCCGCTCTGGGGATATGAGCGTGTCGGTCGTTGATACGATTCCGAAGGTATTGCATCGCAACGCAGTCGCGCGACGAGTAATCGCCTATATCGAAGACAACTACGCCGATGGGATCAGTCTCGCGGACGTCGCCCAGGCCTTGAATTACTCTCCGAGCCACCTCACGTCGCTCGTGCGCAAGGAGACGGGCCGCCCCGTAACGGCGTGGATCATCGAACGCCGGCTGCGTGAAGCGCGCGAGCGTCTCTTGGCGACCGACGATCCGGTCGCCGCGGTGGCCGAAGCTGTGGGCTTTCGGGACGTCCACTACTTTTCACGCCGGTTCGCTCGTTCTAGCGGAACGTCGCCCTCGGGGTGGAGGGCGCGCTTTCTCGAACGCCGCCAAGCCGTTCAGACGTGTCCGACGTGCGGAACGTGTCTCTTCAACCAAGCCGCAGGATAGCCGTAGCAGTGAAACTCATCGCGCACTCACCTGAGGAATTGACGTCCCTCTTGCGCCGCGGACTGAGCCCGATCACCGATAATGCTAGAGCATTGCTAGCGCTTGGTTTTGAACGCGCCTACCCGCAGGTTCGCGCGGGCTACGAATCGACGATTTGGGAGCGCTCCATCGAACATCGCCGTCAGCACGACGGGCATCGCGTATTCGCCCGCGAGCGTGCGTACCTCGTCGACGTGGGCAGCGTTTTATGAGATTTCGCGAAAGAAGAAAAGCGCGGTAGCCGAGCAGCGAACACGCTATTAGCGGATCGCCGTCGTCGATGCGATGGAAACTTCCGCGACAAGCTTCTCGATGTCGGCGAGACGCGAGCGCGCAGCGCGCGCGTCGACGTATGCCGACGCTGCGGCGGCAGCGGTACCGAGTTGACCGAGCAGATCGACGAGTTCGGGGTCGGGCGCCGTTCCGTCCGAGAGGGCGCCGAACAGAACGAAGCCCCGTAAGGCGTGCCGGTCCGCGACGGGAACCGCGAGCATCGGCGCCGCCGGTCCCGCGGGCAGAAGGGACTCGGCGATTGCGAAGTCCGCGAGATGGAAAGGACGTTCGCGCAGACGCAGCGTCCTGACGAGGAGCGCGTCCTCGTCGATCGTGGCAACAGCCTCCGGCCAACCCGTCGCTCGAACGCAGCGGAATCGGTTCGTCTCCTCGTCCAGCCGGAACAATGCGGTCGAACGCAGTCCGAGTACAGCGGCGACTTCATCCGTGAGCGCGCGTTCGATCGCCGCATCGCTCGCAGCGAACGCAAGTGCTTCGATCCCGTTGCGGAGCCGGCGTTCGGCGGTATGCCGGGCGCGAAAGAGCACGCGTTCGACGAACCGTCCGATCCGCTCGTGCATCGCGTTGAGCGCGACGCCGAGGGCGATCGTCACCGCGGCCTCCGCGGCGAGCGCGAGCCGCGTCTCGCCGATCAGCTTCCCGGCCACCCAATCGACGAGGCTGACGGCGACCACGACCACCGTCGTGAGCGCGGCGTAGACGACGGTCCGATTGAGGGCGAAGCCCACGTCGAGGACGCGATGCCGCAGGATCGCGTACGCGAGCGCGAGCGGCAGCGCGATATCGGCGATCTGTGTCGCGGCCTGCAGCTCGGCCGACCCCAACATCGGCGCCGTGATGATGGCGTTCGTCGCGACGAAACTCGTTATCGTCACGCCGTAGCCGACCAGGACGGCCGATCCGGCGGCGGTCTTCACCGGACGCTTCACGATATTGCAGCGCCGCGAGTAGGCCGCCGACGGCGACCACCGCGATGCCGAACAGGTCGGCGACGTTTGACCACGTGTGGTGACGAACGGGTTCGAACACGGCGAACGTGAGGCAGATCGCGACGCCGGCGAACAGCGCCGCATCCGCGAGGCGCATGCGAAGGCGTCCGCCGCGCGACGACGGCTCAGTCGGAAACCGCGTGACGAAGACCAGGAGCAGGAATACCGGGAGCGAGGCGACCATCGCCTCGAGGACCGTCGCGACGACACCGTACACGGGGTCGAGCAGCCACGAGAACAACGTGATGAACCGGAACGACGGGAGCCCTCCCCACGTGTAGAATGCGAAAGCCGCCGTGGCCACCGACGGCCGGCGAGCGACCACGACGGCGGAGATGATCACGCCGACCGTCATCCCGGCGAACAAGGACCACCACCGCGGGTCGCCCAGCGGAAGGGTGTTCAGGGACGTGACGACGACGCGATTCGACCAGACACCGTCGTGACGAACGCGCAGCGTCAGCGCGTAGCCGGGCGGTGCTCCCGTCTGCAAGCGCCAGCGCCGCGCGTACGACAGCGCCGACAGATCGAGGCGATCGCCTGGCGCGATGCCGCCGGTGTAACTCGCCGGGACGTCGCGGACGCGGGCGACGTACGCACCCCCTCCGTCACCGCCCAACGTGAAGGGAAACGTCCCGAGCGGAACCAGCGCCGTCGCCCATGCCAAAGCGAGAACGACGAGGGACAGGGCCGCAACCAGGAATCCGAACTCCGGCTTCCTGCTCATTGACCAACCACTGCAGGCGCCATCGACGGAAGCGACGCGGTTCGCAAAAAGAGCAACGAGGTGCCGGCCTCGTGCGCGACTTCCGCCAGCAGCGCGCGCTCGTCCGGTTCGTACGCGCGGCGTCCGGGCTTATCGCCGCCCACCAGGCGCCGAGCATGCGCCCGCGGGAAAGCATAGGGAAGACCGTCCCCGCGGTGCCGAATGACGAGCGTAAGGTGCCCAGATCGACCGGTCCCAGGGCCGAGCGCATGCGGACCACGACCGGATCGTCGACGCCGATCAGCGGGAGCGTTCCTCTTCGACGTGCGGGCAATCGCGGATCAGCGCACGCAGCCCTTCTTCTGTCGCATGCTTGCGAGCGAAGAGAACGCGCTCGACGACCGCGTCGATCCGTCGTTCGATCGGCTTCACCGAACACGCGATTACCAGCGCTAGGCCGAGCTCGACCGCGATGCTGTCTAACTTGCTCACGGCGAACTTGGTGATCGCGGTCTCCGCGATCGTGAAAATGGCGACGACGAGGGCCAAGATCGTCGCGTACACGACCGCGCGGTTGACCACGAACGACAGGTCGACGACGCGATACCGCAAAGCAACGTACGCATACCCAAACGCCATGACGAACAGCGTGAGGTTGAGTGCGCCGTACGCTGGAACCGGCTGCCCGAGGAGCTGGAGGCACAAGTTGGTCGATGGCCCGATAAAGCCGACGACAGAAGTCCAGAAGATCCAAGCGATAAGCTCCCGGTCGCGTGCCTAGCGGCGCAGGAGCGCGATCACGTAACCGAGGAGCTCGATCCGGAATACCAGCTGGGCGCCGATGAAGAGCCCCGCCGTTACATGCAGCGTTGACGAGGTCAGTGCGGCATATGCGACGTCGGATTCTGCCCACAGGGTCACGGCCGTCGACGCTGCTCCCGCAGCGCGAAAGAACCACCGTTCCGGTTTTCTCAACACCGGCTCGGTCAACGCAATCATCGCCTCGAACATGAAGTATCGCAAGCCGAACGAGACAGCAATAACGAAGGGACCTGCAACGGCGTCGAGCGGCCATCCGAGGACCGCATAGCTGACCTGGAAGCCTTCGCCGGCGGCGAAGCCAAAACGCCACCCCGGAAAACAGACCGAATCGCCCCTTGCCGCGCGCTACGAGCAGAATCCCGATGCCCATCGCCAGCATCTTGAAGAGGATGTCACCATAGGCGGCGAGCTCATCGGGAAACGCGAGCGGTCGTGCGACGAGTCGAACCGAAGCCGTGCGCGGCCAGCTCGCGTCTCCACGCGCGCATGAAATGCGGGCGCTTCGGCTCGAAGAAATAGTACGCCCGCATCGCATCCTCGTAACCTTCGAACGTGAACTCCTCGTCCCGCAATGGGACGAGGACGAACTCGCTGAAGTTGACGCAGTTGTAGCCCGCGGTCTGAACGGTGTCGAGTGCGTCGCGCATCGCGCCGAACCCGGCGGGCGCCTCGAATCGCTCGTCGGCGTCGGCATGGATGATCCAGTCATCCGGCGCACTGGCGGCGATCGCCGCCTTTCGGCTCAGCTGTTCACTCAACGAGAAGACTCCGCGCCAGGGCAGCGTCTCGATCGCACGCAGACCCTTGCCGAGGAACGCCCGCGCCTTGGCGACCGTGTCGTCCGTCGACCCGTGATCGATGAGTACGACATCGATGCCCTCGGCGATGAGGTCGCGAAGGCATCGCGTGACGTGCTCGGATTCGTTGCGCATGCACACGATCGCCAAGACAGACGGCCGGGCGTTCTTCATTGAGCTCCTAGTCGATGGACCGCTCGGTCGGACGCGCACCATGCAATGCAACTTTTCGAAGGCGCGCCAAGCCGACGCTTTAAATTGGCTCGCCGGCTTATCCAGCCCTGCGAGCACATCAGCGACCTTCATGGCTCGCGCTCATTCGCTGGTCTTGCTATGGAGCGGTTTCGCGATGCTCGTTAGCGACCCGGCACTTTGGCGGAGCGCGCGAACTCAGTGCCGCGGGGAACGCTGCACGAACGCGTCGGTGAACGTTTCGCCGAAGTCAATCTGCGCATATTTCGGCTGGAGCGCCGCCATCGTTTTCCATTCGTCGCGCGCACCCGCCGCCGGCATGATGCCGTCCGCATCGAACATGTTCTTTTCTTCGGCGAGGAGACGCACGTACGCCGTCGGATCTTTCGCGGGAGGCAGTGCGGCGGCGATCGCCTCGGCATCGTGCGACCGGATGAACGTGAGTGCCCGCAACTGCGCATTCACGAGGTGCTGGACGATCTCGGGATGCGCGCTAACGTAGGTCTTTGGTAGGTAGAGCGTCGTCGACGGATACAACTCGCCGAGTGCGCGCCGCGTGCCATCGGCCGACGAGAGATCGGCCATCACGAACGCCGCGCCCGACGCTACGTAGCGGGCCGCGTCGGCGGTCGAAGCGACGATCGCATCCGCATCACCGCTCTGCAGGGCGTGCTCCATCTGGCTGCGGGTGGTCAGCGCGAGTGCCGTGTAGTCGTGCAACGTCAAGCCACCGCGGGCCACCAGCCAGTTCGCCGTCGTGGTCTTACCGGAGTTCCTACCACCGGTGTAGACGCACAGGCCTTTGAGATCGGCAAGCGTATGCACACGATCGTGTAAGCGCGACGCGACGAGCAGCTTGACGCCCGGCGCTACGCCCATCGCGACGACCGCTTGCGTAACGAGATGATCGTCGGCCTGCGACATGAACGTGTGGTGGAAATACGCCACCGCGCCGTCGGCGCGACCGTCCTTCAGAAGCTCGCCGGGCGTCGGCGAGGCGGGGCTGTCGACCAATGTGACGATGAGTCCCTCATCGACGAAATATCCGAGGCGTTCAGCGACGAGGACCGGCAAATTGCGCGGTTGGCCAATCCCGTCGACGGCGAGCACCACGCGCGGCGCTTGCGCCGCCGACGTCGGGGAAACGGCGCTGAGCGCGCAGAGTGCGCAAAGCACGGCCGTGATCCGCCTTATCGCCGGGATGTCAATCATCATCGTTGTCCTCGTCTTACTAACGTGCCGTCGTCGACGACGGCGCGGGAGCGCTTGTGGGAACGGCACGCCCCGCGGTTGCAAGCTTCGTGTTACGCCGCAACACGCGACCGACGAAGCTCTGAATGCCGGTCACACCGAGCACCAGCGCGCCGAGCGCGCCGATGAAGAGACAGAGCTCGCCCGCGATCCCGCCGATTTTGCCGGTGTGCAGGGACAGCCCGAAATAGTAGATCTCCGCCCCGATGCTGCTCTCGCGGTACGGGGTGAACTTCAATACTTTTCCGGAATACGCATCGAGATCCAGATACGTCCGCGCGTTCCCGTGAGGAGCGTCAGCGGCGATGATGAAGATCTCCAGCGGATCGGTCGGAGCGTGACGCGTCAGCGGGATGAGCACTTCGCGGGGCTCGGGCGACAGGCGCGTCACGATGTTCCACACCTTGTCGAGCGCGAGCGGCTTCGGCGAAGCACCATCCGGCGGAACCGACGCGAGCGGCGCAACGCTTTCCGGCGCGCCGATGCGCATCATCGCCGACATCACGCCGGGAAACGCATTCGGTAGCCCCGTGAGCGCGCTGGCCATCAGGAATATCACGACCCACGCGCCCGTGGTGCGATGCAGCACGAGCGTAAACGCAGGCCCTTTCAGGCGCCGGTCCATGACGAACCCGCGGCCGAAACGGCGCATGTTGCGCGGCCACCACAGAAATACGCCGCCCAAGCCCAAGATCAGCACCACGCTGAGCGCGCCAACACCCATCAACGTGCCGCCCGACGGCAACCATTGACCTCGGTGGATGAATTCGAGGGAGCCGAAGATCCCGGCGTAGCGGTTTTGGGCGCCGGTCACCAAACCCGTGCAACGATCGACGAACACCGTATCGGTGTGGGTGAAGCGTACGGCGGAGGGACCGTCACCGGCCGGAAACACGCGAATGTAGACGAGCTTGCTCTTCGGTAACGCGACTTTCGCCGAGCGCACCAAACGCTGGAGCGGCAACGGATGCGCGCACGGTGACGCCTTGAAGAGCTGCGGATAGACCTGCGGGTCGAGTTGATTGCGAAACGCCATTCCGGCGCCTGTGAACGCCGAGACCATGACGACGAGGCCGAGCGTGAGTCCGAACCAGCGGTGTACGCGCAGAAACCCCGGACGGAGCTTCACGGTGCCGCCTCGGCCCCCGCGAGCTGATCGGCGACGCCGAGAACCTGCTCGGTACGAACCGCCGTCTTGCTGTCGCTCGCGGCCTTCCACTGCGGATTTTCCGCCAGACGCCGACGCACGAGCGCCGTCGTTTCGTCGCGCCGTTCGAGTGCGGCATCGGAACGGTAGCGCAACAGAATCAGCGATGCCCATGGGCGGCCGGCAGGATAGCGGCTCATCTGGATTTCGTAACTGTCCAACACGCCTTCCGCGATCCAACCGTCGAACTGCGGCGCGACGTACGTGTCGACGTAGGTGAGATACTGGGCCGACGGGACGACGACTTGGTACGGGATCACGAGTGTCGGTGCATCCGTCGCCGCGCCGCGAGTGCCGCCACGGCGCACGCCCTCGGCCGGCGTTTCGACGATGTGCGTCACCAAGTGCAATGCGGCCGGCGAAAGACCACCGGGCGATGTCCGCTCGAGCGCGGCCCAGCGCGAAACCGCCGCACCGTCGGAGAAGGTGAGCACTTCCAATCCGTCCCACCGGTTCGTATCCGGATAGCGATTGAAGAACAGCTTGTAGCCTTGCAGGAGGCCCTGCCGCCGCAAGCCGTCGAGGCGTTGCGCCTGTTCGCCCGCAAGGAGCGATCGCAATTGGGGCCGGTCGGCCGGTGCGGCGGAAAACTCTACGACGAGCGTGCTCTGCGGGGTAGCTGCCGCGGCAAGCCGCGACAGCGCTGGGCTTGCTACGAGCAACGAAACGAGACCGGCGAAGAAAATTTCTTTGAGACGCACCCTGCCCTCCGAGCAAGTTTCGTCGACTATAGCGTCCGCAAGCTTTCACGAAGCTTTCAGCGTGCCTACGAATCTGCGGCTCGCGACCTCGCCGCGGCGGGGAGGTGCGTGTAAACGGAACCGTCAGAACGTGACCGGGCTTCTTCCGTTCTTTCACAGCGACGCTATTTCATCGGAACGTCGCTGATCGGCGCCGGCGCGATGCTGCGTGAATCGCGCTTTAGGCGCTTCACCTTGAATCTGCCGTTGGAACCGAATTTCACATTGAATCGGCTTCATTTTTAGGCATCCCCGGGCGTGCCCGGCGGTCGAGCAAACTAAGGCCGGTTCGACCGCTTATGCAGCCGTACGGCGGCGGCGTCAGTCCCCCCGCGGGCAGGACTCTACGTCCGGCGAGCACCAGGCGCGAGGGCGCGGTTCGTCGCAATGAAGCTGACCCCGGCCCTTTGGTACGGCGGGACGCTTCGGGCTCGCTCGAGAGTGGACTGATATCTCGAAGACGGCGTGCGTCATACCTTGGACAAACTTCGTCGTGAGGCCGGACGGGAGTGCCCCCTTCTGTTGCGACGTGCTGCCGAACTTTGAAGGTGAACGGCCGCCCGGGTAACCTTTCCCGCGACTCGCTCGACGATCTTTGGAACGCCGAAGAGCTCGTGCGGGTCCGCTCCGCGATGGCGCGGGGCGAGAAGCCCGCGAACTGCAACGCGTGCTGGAAGCACGAAGCCAAAGGCGGCGTACTTCCTCGACCGCCGTTACCTGCGCGTCCGCGGCGCGCCGGTGCTCCTCGTGTACCGGCCGGGGGCGATGCCCGAACCGCACGCGACGATCGCGCGCTGGCGTCACGCAGCGCGCAAAGCGGGCTTGCCCGACCTGCATGTCGTCGCCGCGCTGACGTTCGGTTTGACGGACCCGCGGCCGATCGGCTTCGACGTGGAGCGGCAGGCGGCGCTTGCGCCGCGACCCTTCCGCGTGTACCGCACGGCGATGGCGGGGTGGGACAACACCGCGCGGCTCGGAGGGCGCGGGACCGTGTTCCATGGAGCGACGCCGCAATCGTACGAGGCGTGGCTCCGTTCGCTGGTGACGACGGCGCGGCTCGGACACACCGACCACCGGCTCGTCTTCGTCAACGCGTGGAACGAGTGAGCCGAAGGCGCGCACCTCGAGCCGGATCGCCGGTTCGGCACGGGCTATCTCGAAGCGACGCAGCGCGCCCTGGTGCGCTGAGGCGGGGACCGATGCAGCGCTTGAGTATGTCGGCTATGTGCTCTGTACCGATTTGACAGAGAGGGGTGTCCGCGTGTAATCGGTGCTCCAATTCGTTTCCCACGTTCGACCGCTATCTGCGGAGAATGCTTGATCAAAATGAGGGTGATCGCCGCTCAATCGCGTCCATTTGTAACGTACGATGATCGGCTTGCCCGCGAACGTGTCCTCAGCGAAAAACTCGCCTACGCCATTTGCATCGAAGTGGCCCACCTGCGGCGGCATCGCCAAACCTCGTTTCTTGGTTCCCCAGTAGAGCGACCACTGGTGCGATGTTGTGCTGTAGAGGCGAAGGGTCATTCCACCGATGTACTCGTGCGGACAGCGTAGGTCGCCGTCTTCGATATTTGCGCCACCGTTCCAGAATTGGCGAACAACCGAAGTACCCTCACATCCGTACCAATCGTGACTCTTGGTCAGCGGATGCCGAAGGCGCTTGTACCTGGTGCGCCACGTCCCTATGAGAAAATCAAAGTCTTTGTGTCCATCACGCGTAGTTGTGGTTGCAGTGGTCACGGCAAGCGTGGGCGCCCAGGAGGGCAGACAAATTAAGAGAGCGGCCGCGACGAATATCGTGATAGCAGTCCTCACCAAGGCCTCGGATCGTCGTGTCGTTAGCAATGCGCCGGCGGACGCCGACGCGCACGTCATCCATTCTACGACGGATTGGGCCTAAAAGTATGGTGCCATTACGCTGGCGTGTGAAGGAGCCAATCTACCTCGAGCGGACTCGAAAGCGCTGCTTCGACGTCTTCTCATTGAGACGCGTCAGGATGCGATAGGCGGCCGTGACCCGTGCCGCGATAGGGTACGACTTGTTCGCGAGCAGAACGATCCCCGTCTTTCGCCGCGGAATGAACGCGACGTACGCGCCGAAACCGCTGGTCGATCCCGTCTTGTTTATCACGACGTCGCTTTCGGGGCGCGACGGCGGGTCAATCTTCACAGCCTGGTTCTCTTCGAACATCACTTGGTCGGAATTGCCTTGCAGCAAACCCGACAACGGGATCGGGTAGCGGTACTGCTCCCAGATCAGGTCCTGCGTCATCATTCCGATCCGGTAGTATCCGGTATGCGTGTTGATGATCGCCCGGCGCAGCGTATCGTCGAGGTGAACCAGGTTCATGTTGGCATCGATGAAGCGAAGCATGTCGGGCGCCGTCGTCCGGATACCGTACGCTTCTGCCGCGAGGGGTCCGGGGGACATTCGCCTCGGTTTGCCGGCATCCGTGTAGCCCTGCGCGTAACGCGACAACTGATCTCCGGGGACGACGAAGAACGTGTTGCGTAGCCCGAGAGGCGCGAACAACTGGCGCTGCATCACCGTGGCGAAACCCGCGTCCATGCTCTTCGCCGCAATGAGACCGAGCAGCATGATGCTGGGGTTGGAGTAGAGTCGATACGTGCCGGCGGCGTGCGACGGTTTCCATCGCTGGTAGTACTTGATCGCGTCGTCGTCCTTCTGGACGTTGTCCGGAAACTGCAGCGGTAGACCACCGGCGGTGTGCGTGCCCAAATTGACGAGACGGACGCCGTCGAAGCTCGTGCCGCGCAGGGAGGGGAGGTCCGCACTCACCTCGTCCGACAGCGAGAGTTTGCCGGTGAGCTGCGCGTAGGATACCAGGCTCACCGTGAAGGTCTTCGTGATCGAACCGATCTCGAACAAGGTGGAAGCGTCGACGTGTTTTCCGGTCGCCTTCGATGCGACGCCGTAGTCGAAGACGTAGTGGCGTCCCTCAACCGTGACTCCGACCGCCATTCCGGGGATGCCGTACTGCTTCATAACCGGGCGAACGGCTTGCGTCACGACCGCCTGAACGTCGTCGTTCTGTAAGGCGGCGGCGCCGCCGCCGGTTTGCGAGATGATGTATGCCGCCAGCGACGTAGCGAAGACGGCCAGGGTAGTCGAGCGCATCGCGTTGCCGCTTCGGCTCGATGCGACGCTGGACCCGCCGCCGTATTATTAGCCGGGCACGTCCGGCCGGCCCAGCCGGACTCACATGCCATGGCCCCGAAAGCCTTCGTTGTGGAACGGTTCGTGTGGCGCGTATTCGTCCCGCTGGTCTTCTCGCTTTGCATCGTCTTGACGATCGGAGCCGCATTCGACCGCGATCGAGTGCTGGCGCCGGACGGCCTCACCACCGATGCGCTCTCCGCGCGATCGTGCACGTCCTTACGGGCTATGGAAACGAGCTCTTCCTAACGCGAACGTCGCTGAGCCGAGGGGTGACGTTCGTCCTCTTGCTCGGATTCATCAGCGTCGCGTCCATTGCTCTTCAGGCGCGCGGTCATCGTCGCGACGGCGCTCGTTCTCGGGAATCTTGCCGAGCTGAATGCTGTAGTTCATCCGCACTTTATAACCGGCACGGAACAGCTGCTGCACAACGTCGCGCTGTTGCTAGCAGCCCTCGGCTTGGCGTACGCCGTGCTCGTCGACCGCCTTTTCGATATCGGCTTCTTCCTGAACCGGGCCGTGGTTGTCGGGACCGTCACCGCGCTCTTGCTGCCGGCGTTCGTGGGCGTCGAATGGGCCGCGCAAAAGCTCGCGGAATCCACCGGACGCTTTGAAGGCGTCGCGCTCTAGCTCGCCTTGACGATCGCGATAGCGCTCTCCGTACGACGCGTGCACGCGTGGGTCGATCGCGTCATCGACGCAGTACTATTCGCTGCGCGGCATCGCGCGGCGAACGCCGTCCGGCGCTTCGCCGAAGAGGTCGCGGTTTTCCGCGAGCCCAGTGCCCTGGTCAGAGCGCTGCTGGCCACGCTAACGGCGTTCACGCGGGTTGAACGCTGCGCGGTCCTTCTCGCCGACCGTGACGATGAACTGATCATGGCGGATTCGCGTGGCCTTTCGGTCGCCGCCATTTCGCCGGACGACACCGTTGCTCACCCAAGCTGACGTGGCCTTCCCGATGATCGTGCGCGGCCGACTGATCGGGATGCTGCTCTGCACCCTTCCTGAGCGCGCCGAACCGTTGTCCCCGGAGGAGTTCGACGCGATCGCTTTCCTGATGCGCGAAGCCGGCGCCACGCTCGTCGCAATGGACGCCGCCGACGCGCACTGCCTCCGCGAGGAAGCTCTCGCCCTACAGGCGCGGCTCGCGCTGTACACGTGAGAGTATCACCCTAGCAAGAACCCGACTTAACTGAAAATGTGAAATTCCGACGCTAGTGCGGACTGCAAGGATTGCTCACGCGCCGTGTTCCCACGGACTCGGCGTTAGCGGAAAGCCACAGAGCTCGCAGTCCGTTTCGCGGTGCGCCGGCAGATTCTGGACTGCTGGCAGCGCGATCTCCGCCGGCGCGATCTTCGCGAGCGCGAGCTCCTCCTCGAGCGCCGCGACGAGGCGACTGGCTTCCTCGTCGGAGAGCACCCCACGTACGCGCCCATACGACGCCGGATAGTACCAGCCGTCGACGAGCCGGCCTAGCCGATCTTCGCCGCGCCGTGCCACCTCAGCGGCGATCTCTCCCGGGGTGAGCCTCGACCTATTGGCGGGAAGCAGTCCACGCGCGTCCGCGACGTGCAGCGCGCGTAACCAAAGGGCTTCGGGCATCGCGGTCACCTTCGCGCTCCGCGACGACGCCGCGCATTGTAGCGTACGATGAGAACGGCCGCGAGCCCCAGCACCGCGATCCCGTCGACGGCGAACGCCCACGGCGCGAGCAGCACCCACAGCAGCGGCGGCTGATCGACATCGGCGCCAGCGCCCGTCGACACCGCACGCGGCTGCGCCGCCGGGGCCGCAATCGGTGTTTCCGCAGTCGTGCGGCGTGCACCGTCGCCGTTCGCGTCCGGGCGCGGCGCCGTCGCGGACGCGAATGCCAGCAAGAGCGATATTGTTAGCGCCGCGAGCGCGACGGCGGCGAGCAAGAGCCGCGACCAGAGCTGCGGATTATGCAAGCCAGCAGATGATAGCATGGTCATGCGAACGATCGAGCAGAGGGACGATGCTCTGCGGAATTGACAAGACCCCGTCTGGCCTCGCCATAAGCTCGGCTCGCCGGATCCGCCCGGCCATGATGCAGACGCAGAGGTATGCGACGGCGATCGCGGCGATCTCGGCGGGCACGCGCAGCGCGACGGCCGGCGCGTCGAAGGCGAAGGTATACGCGCACGCGACGAGGAGCGTCGCGAATGCCGACCACGTCACGACCTGCGGGCGAAGGCGCCACACGCGTGCGATCAATCTGACGCCGAGTATGCCCGCGCCGGCGGCGAGGACGCCGACGAGCGGAGCGACGAAGAGCGGATGCGCGGGCATGCGCACGCCGAAAAGCACGCCGACGGCCAATACGAGGAGAGCGACGCGGCCGCGGCCGCGGGCCACGTAGAGCGTCGCCCCGACCAGCAACGCAATGCTGAGGACCGCGGGGTCGATGCGAGACCAAACCGCGGGGATCGTGATCAGCGCGCTCCCGATGAGCGCGTGACGCCACCACGCCCCCTCGTCGGGGCGCGGCCACCATGGCAACGCGCTCGGCGCCGCGACCGCGAGAACGGCGAACGCCCACACCGTCGGCCAGTCGCCGCGCGGGTCGAGGGCGCCGACACCGGTCGCTGCGGCGTATGCCGACAACGCGACGATCGTCGTCGCGGCGTGCAGCATCCGGTCGGCGGTTAGCACGCTGCACCGTACCTCCGCTTGGGCTTCCTCCGTGTACCTGGCGATCCGCGCCTGGGTCCGCAGCAGGTGCGGTTCTTTGTGGTAGAACGCCGGGTCGACGCGGCGGAGCCAGTTTATCATTGCCAGACGACTTCGCGCGTGAACACCGGGACATGGTCCGGCGTTAGCGTCACTATAGGAAGGCGCTGCTGCTCGACCTGTTCGCGCGGGCGCAGGCTGACGAAGATGACGGCCGCGCCGTGACGCCGCACCTCGCCGAGAAGGACTCGCCCCAGCGTGGCGCGGTCTCCTCTGAGGTCGAGTTGCGCGAGCTCCATCTCAAGGCGATCGAGATCCGCGTTGAGCGGACGCAAACGCAGCGTCACGACGTCGCGCGCTCCGCGCTGGCAGACGAATCGGACGGTGAGCCGCCGCGCCGCAAATATCCGGCACAACGCGGAGACGAAGCAGACCGCCTTCTCCAAGCGATAGCGGTGGAGTGCGGCGTCGCCGTCGAGCGGCGGCGCTGTGTCCAGGACTAGGCTGAGATCGTCGCGGCTGGGGTCTTGGAATTCCCGAACGTAGAATTGATCCGGATCGCGCGTGCGCAGCGACAGGACGCGATGGATGAGCTTCGGTGAGTCGCCAGGGCGGTATTCGCGCGCGCCGACGTACTCTTCGGTCGCGACGGGAAGCGTCTGGAATCGTCCTGCGGCGACGTGCCGACCTGCGAGCAGCGCGTCGACGAATGGTTGCAGGTGATAGACCGCTGGGAGCACTGTGACGGCGTGGGTCGCCTCGAAGACCGCGGTCGCGCGAATCGCGCTACCGGGCAACTCGACGGCGGCGCTGAAGGGTCCCACGAGCAGCATCCCGCGTCGTTTCGCCATTACGTCCCAGCGCGACGTCCCGGCGCGACCGGCCTCGACAACCGGGATCTCAGCCCAAGGGCCGGCATCGACCACGACGCCGGCGGTCGAGAATCTCGCGCTCGTCAAGACACCGATCGCGGGAAACGCGTGCCCGCCGTGCGCGAGTGTGAGCGCCAACCGAAAGCTACCCATCGCGTGCGTTCGCGAAGGCACCTCAACGCCGGCCGTTCGCAGCGCGCGTGCCGTCGTATACGAGAGCGTCGTTGCCAGGGCGATCCACAGCAACGGAAAGGCGACGGCGAACACGACGAGCGCGCGGAGCGCCGGATGCGGCACACCAGCGATCGTGGCGGCCACGAGGGACGCACCGAGCACGGCGATACCGATCGGCGGCGCGATCGTCAGCTTGATACGGGAAGGCCGCTCCATGCGTCCGGCGTTCAGTCCGGAAACTCGAGGACGTCGACGAGCCGCTTCACAATCCGCGTTTTCCATTCGGTCATGCTCATCAGCGATTCGGGCATGACTTTGGGGATCAGCCGGTGTGGCAGCGCGTGGATGAAGAGTGCCTTGACGTCGTCGGGAATCACGTATGCGCGCCCCTGCACGAGCGCGTACGCGCGGGCGAGCTGCATCAGCTGGAGCGCGGCGCGCGGGCTCGCGCCGAGGGCGAGCTCGTCGGAAAGGCGGCTTTGCCGCACCGCCGCGATGATGTAACGCAGCAGCCGCTCGTCGATGACGACGCAGGACACGAGCGCAATCAGCTCGCGCACGCGGTCGATCGCGAGCACCGCCGCCACACCGGTCAGCGGATCCTCCACCATCCGGTCGCGAAGGATTTCAACCTCTTCATCTTCGCTGGGATAGCCCGGCGACAGCAGGAGTTGGAAGCGGTCGAGTTGCGCTTCGGGCAGATCATTCACGCCAGAGTGCTCGATTGGATTCTGCGTTGCGATCACGATGAAGGGATCCGGGAGCGGATAGGTCCGGCCGTCGACGGTGACCTGTGCCTCACCCATCGCTTCCAACAGCGCGCTCTGCGTGCGCGGCATCGCGCGATTGAGCTCGTCTGCGAGCAGGATGTTTGCGAACACGGGGCCCGGGACGAACGTTTCCTTGCGCGGGTCGACGTAGCCGGTGATGTCGACCGGGAGCAGATCCGGCGTGCATTGGACGCGCTTAAACTCGCAGGACATCGAGCGCGCCAGCGCCCGCGCAAGCATCGTCTTTCCGACGCCCGGACGATCTTCGAGTAGCACATGGCCGCGCGAGAGGAACGCCGCGACCACGAGGCTGACGACGTCGTGCATGCCGACCACGACACGCTCGATGTTCGCGATGAGACGTTCGATGTCGGCGTGCGCGGCGCCGAACGCGGTGTCGCGACTCACGCCGAACGCGGTATCGCGACTCACTCGGAAGTTCCGTGCGGCTGGCGGCAGGCGGCGAGCGCGGTCGGTAGGCTGCCGAACACTAGCGGTACGAGCCATCGGGCCGACAGCGCGACGATCGCCGCGATAACGAGAATCGCCGCCGCGGCCGTGATTGTCCACGTCGAGGCGAGGTCGAGGACAAGCCGCTTGCCGACACCTCCGAAGAGCGCGACGAGCCCGGCGCCCGGTTCGAACAGGTACAGCGCGAGGATTACGCCGAGCCAGCGCGCTCCGCCGCCGATGATACGCGCTGGCTCAGCGCTCCATGTGAAGCGCGGCCAAAGGCGCGCGGCAGCAGCGCGTGCGAGGAAGTCGGCTTCGGCGGCCGCGGCAAGAACGGCAGCGACGGCCGAAGTGGCCAGCATCGTGCTCGGGAACGTGAACCCGCTCTCATAGCCTGCCGCTACGAACGGCAGCGCGACGAGGAACGCCAGCGCGCCGACTGCCACGGCGTCCGCTCCGCGTGCAAACGCTTCCGTCCGCTTGTGCAACCGCGCGCAGCGCGAGCACAGAAGCAATGCGTCGGAAGCGTCCGCCCGTCGACGGGCGAGGACCGAGGCGAGGACGGCAGCCCCTTCGAGCACGAGGAGAAGCGCGAACGGCACGTAGCCGGGTACCACCGACGGAGTCGAGGGGTCGAGAGCGAGCGCGTACGACGCTCGGCCGGCGGCGAGCGCCGGCGCGCCCGGCGCGAACAGCTCAGGCGCCGCAAGTACCGTTAGCACGGAGACGCGCCAGATCGCGACGCCCCAACGCCCCATCCTGAACCTCTCGCCCGCAGTGTCGGGCCAGGCACAACGATAATCCCGAAAATCTCCAGCGGCTTACATTATTACCTGATTACCTCGGAATCCGCTTACGCGCCAGCTCAATTCGTGCCTGTCGGCGTCCGATTCGGCGAAGACAACGACGATTTACGATGCCGACCAGCCAGAGGCTCCCCTTTCCCAGGTAATCGAACAGGCGCTCGTATTGTGGACCATTCACCGAAGTTCCGGGCGCTCGGTGACGCCATCCTCGGGAACCCATTGGAAGACGACTGGCGCCGCAGTGCTCGTCGCGTGGGAACTGCCGGCGAGCCGGCCGTTCTTCGACGTGCGCCTGCTGGCGGCAAACGCTGCACTCAGCCGTCCGTATCTGCGCTTCGGGTTGACGACGCTCTGCGTGTATACCGTCCTCTACGGCCTCACCCAGTTGCTGCAGGCCGCGCGCGGCGCGTCCTCGCGCGAGGCGGCCCTGCTGCTGCTCCCGATGCGCGAGAGCGTCCACTACTGCTTCGACGTCTTCTCATTGAGACGCGTCAGGATGCGATAGACGGCCGTGACCCGTGCCTCAATAGGGTACGACTTGTTCGCGAGCAGAACGATGCCCGTCTTTCGTCGCGGAATGAACGCGACGTACGCGCCGAAACCGCTCGTCGATCCCGTCTTATTTATCACGACGTCGCTCTCGGGGCGCGACGCCGGGTCAATCTTCACAGCGTGGTTCTCTTCGAACATCACTTGGTTGGAGTTGCCTTGCAGCAAACCCGACAACGGGATCGGGTAGCGGTACTGCTCCCAGATCAGGTCCTGCGTCATCACTCCGATCCGGTAGTGTCGTCCGGATACCGTACGCTTCTGCCGCGAGGGGTCCGGGAGACATTCGCCTCGGTTTGCCGGCAGCCGTGTAGCCCTACGCGTGCATCAACGTGGCGAACCCCGCGTCCATGCTCTTCGCCGCCGGTTTGCGAGATGATGCATGCCGCCAGCGACGCGGCGAAAACGGCCAGGATAGTCGAGCGCATTGTGTCGTCGCTTCGGATCGATGCGACGTTGAACCCGCGGCCGTATCATTCGCCGGGCACGACCCTGCCTCGGGCTACGAGATCGACCTAACCGACGCATCTTCACCGCTCCGATAGGTTCCCCGGCGTTCGCCAGGGAGCGGGCGGCAGGGCCCACGAACCTGCAACCACGGGGTTGCGCTTTCGCTCGAGATATGCAACTATAGGGTTGCACATTTTGGAGGGCACCATGGTTGAGGACCGGATTGAGCGAGAAGTCGTCGTTGCAGCTCCGCGGGAACGTGTTTGGGAGATCATCACGCAAGCGGAACACGTGGGCAAATGGTTCGGCGAATCCGCGGAGGTCGATTTGCGGCCTGGCGGCACGATCGTTCTGCGGTGGGAGAAACACGGCACCGTGTATGGGACGATCGAAAAGATCGAGGAGCCGCACTTTTTTTCGTATCGCTGGAATCCGGGAATATTCGGCGAAAAACCGAGCACCGAGAGCTCGACGCTCGTTGAATTCACGTTGACGCCCCAAGGCCGACAAACACGATTGCGTGTGGTCGAGACTGGCTTTAGCCGTCTTCCCAGGGACGAGAGCGAGCGGGCCGAGCAGTTCAAGGACAATACCGAAGGTTGGGCGCACGAGCTGGGTGAGTTGCAGCAATACGTCGAGCAGCTTCCGGTATAACCGCGCGTGCGATGAACGCCGGCAAGGGCGACGTAGACGAGGTGCTCGTCGCCCTCGCCGATCCGATGCGGCGCCGAGTGCTCGATGCGCTCTCGGCTCACCCGCAAGCGACGGCAACGGCTCTGGCAGAAAAGCTGCCCGTTACGCGCCAGGCGATCGTGAAGCATCTGTCCGTGCTCGAGCAAGCCGGTTTGGTCGAAGCGCGCAAACACGGTCGCGAAGTGCAATTCGCCGTTCGACCGGAACGTCTGGCGTCAACCGCCCAATGGATGCACGGCGTTGCAGCCGCATGGGACGAACGACTGAGCGCGATCAAGCGTCTCGCCGAGAAGCGGTAACGGCAGCGCCTGCAAATGTGCAAGTCTTAGCTTAAAAACAACGTCGTCGTAGTTGGCGGCACTCGCCGCGCCGGCGCAGAGATCGACACCGCCGCGCACGCAACAGCGTGCGTGCGCGCCGCCGCACGTAATCAAGAATCGGAGCATATATGACAATCACAGGCAGAGCAATTCTCGTGACCGGGGCCAATCGCGGTATCGGACAGGCGCTGGTCGAGGAAGCCTTGAGGAGAGGCGCGACGCGGGTGTATGCCGGTACGCGGCAGCCCTTGACCCACTCGGATGGGCGCGTCACGCCCCTGACCCTGGACGTGACCGACGCTGCACAGACTCAAGCAGCCCTCGAGAGAGTTGAATCTCTCGATATCCTCATCAATAACGCAGGCATGGCGCTTTACGACGACTTGAGCGATCGCGAGGCGCTCGAACGGCACCTCGCCGTCAACCTCTTCGGCACATTTGGCGTGACCCAGGCTTTCCTGCCGTTGCTGACTCGTTCTCGGGGAGCCATCGTCAACGTTCTGTCGGTGACGGCCTTTGCCGCCTTGCCGATCATTCCGTCCTACTCGATCTCGAAGGCGGCCGCGTTCTCCCTCTCACAATCGCTGCGCGCTCTTTTGGCCGCACGAGGCGTGAGCGTGCATGCCGTCCTCACCGGCCCCGTGGACACCGATATGTCGCGAGGCTTCGACGTACCGAAGGCGTCTCCGGAGTCCGTTGCGCGAGCGATCTTCGACGGAGTGGAGAATGGGGAGGAGGACATCTTTCCCGATCCCATGTCAGCGTCCATGGCGGACAACTGGCGCAGCGGTGCGGCCAAGGCGCTCGAGCGCGAGAATGCGACGCTCGTAGGCGTTCCCGCTCCGGCGCCATGACGAGCGCTCGGACAACCGGGACGGCGGCAGCGCTGACGGCGACGCTCGGGCTCGCCGCCGCGTCCTGGGTCGTCGCCGTCCCGCGGATGATCGGGATGGACATGGGCGTCGCTACCGACCTGGGTCCGTTCGCCTCCTTCGTCGCGCTGTGGGTAGCGATGATGGCGGCGATGATGCTGCCGGGTGCGGCTCCGGCAGTCGTAAGACGTGCTCATGCCGGCGGTCGTGTGGACGCCGTGCCGCTCTTCGTCGGGTCGTACCTTACCGTCTGGGCACTCGTGGGCGTCGTCGTGTATGCGTTGTACCGTCCGCACGAATCGTTCGCCGCCGGCATGGTTGCGATCGCCGCGGGTGTTTACGAGCTCACGCCGCTCAAAGCGCACTTTCGCCGGCGCTGCCGCGAGAGCGTCGGCTCTGGATTCGAGTTCGGGCTCTGCTGTGTCGGCTCGTGCATCGGACTGATGCTTATGGTGGTGGCACTGAGCATCATGAGCATCACCTGGATGTCCGTGATCACCGTCGTCGTCCTCGCCCAGAAGCTCCTGCCCCCGAAAGCCGCCATCGATGTACCGCTGGCGCTCGCGATCGTCGGATTTGGAATCCTGATCGTTGTCGCGCCTTCTTCCGTTCCCGGACTCACGCCACCGATGTGAAACGTCATCGGCGGCGCGCCCCACGCCAACCTATTGCATGGACACGAAAGAGAGAAACAGATGATCGATCACAAGACCGGAACCCGTGAAGAGTGGCTTGCAGCCCGGCTGCAGCTGCTCGAGGCCGAGAAAGCACTGACGCGGCGTAGCGACGAAGTAGCGCAGCAGCGGCAGAAGCTGCCCTGGGTTCGAATCGACAAGGACTATCGCTTCGAGACCGACGAGGGCACAGCGTCCCTCGCGGACCTCTTCAAAGGACGCTCGCAGCTCCTCGTCTATCATTTCATGTTCGGGCCCGACTACACGGCCGGGTGTCCGTCATGCTCGTCGATCGCGGACGGCTTCAACGGCTCCGTCGTCCATCTCGCGAACCACGACGTCACGTTCTTCGCGGTGTCGCGGGCTCCGCTCGCGAAACTGCAGGCGTACAAGCAGCGGATGGGCTGGAGCTTCCCCTGGGCGTCTTCGTTCGAGAGCGACTTCAACTACGACTTCGCGGCGTCGCACACCAAGGAGCAGCTGCAGTCAGGAGCCATCGAGTATAACTTCCGCGCGACGGACACGCGGCCGATACTCGAGGCCAACGGGGAGCCCTGGACCGCCGCGATCCTGTCGGGCACGGTCACGGATTGGAAGACGTACAGACAGGAAGCGCCCGGCGTGAGCGCGTTCACGTTCGTGGATGGCGTCGTTTACCACACCTACTCGGCATACGAGCGCGGGGTGGACGGCATCTGGGGCATGTACCAGTGGCTCGACCGCGCGCCGCTCGGCCGCAACGAGAACGAGCCCGGCATCTGGTGGCGTCGCCACGACGAGTACGACAGCCAGTAACGCGTGCCGAAGGCTCGGCCATAACATGGCCGAGCCTTCAGTCCCGGTTTACTGTCCCCGCAACTCTTGCATCAAGGCGCTTTTGGCAATCTTGCGCTGGGCTTTACGCTCGAGATCTGTCCGAGAGAAGCGCGGCTATCGCCTGAGCGTCGGCCGGTGAAGCCGGCGTGAAAACGATCATGCTCAGGCCATCTCCGCCGTCCACGGAGAAGGTCGAGTATTCAAGCGTGAGCGGCCCGGCGACGGGGTGCTGAAAGCGCTTCAGACCGAACCAATGGCTGCGCACCTCGTTCTCTGCCCAGAGCCGGCGGAAGTCCGCGCTGGTCGCCTGGAGTTCGGCCGCGATTGCGGCGGCTTCGGGACAGTCCCCCGCACGCGCGGCGTCGACGCGGAATGCCGCCACAGCGAAGCGCGCGTCCGCCTCCCAATCGGGCAGCGACGCATGTACGGCCGGTGCGCCGAACAGGCGTCTGAGGACGTTACGCTCGCGGGGCGGTAGTACGCCGAAGTTGGTCAGAACTGCTAATGCCGCGGCGTTCCAAGCCACGATGTCCCACGCCGGCGTCTTCACGTAGGCGGGGCTGGTCAGTAGGGCGTCCAGCACGCCCTGCACGGCCGCCGGCACGACTCTCAACTTTTCCGTTCCCGAACCACGGTGGATAATGCGCTGCATGCGCGTATTTGTTACCGGATCTACCGGATTTATAGGTTCAGCGATCGTGAAGGAGTTGCGTACCGCGGGGCATCAGGTCCTCGGACTGGTGCGCAGCGACGCCGCCGCCGACAGGTTGGCGGGGTTGGGAGTCGAGGCGCATCGTGGCGACTTGTCGGAGACCGATAGCCTCGTCGCAGGCGCCCGAGCCTGCGATGGAGTGATCCACACGGCCTACATCCACGACTGGTCCAACGCGACTTTTGAGGCCGCAGCCGAGATCGACCGTCGAACGGTCGAGGCCATGGCGGCCGCGATGGAGGGCTCCGGCAAGTCGTTCGTCATCGCGTCCGGAACCGCGTTGCTTCCGCCGGGCCGTATCGGCACGGAAGAGGACCCGGCGGTAACCGAAGGCTTGGGCGCCCATCGCGGGCGGACGGAGGCTTCCATGCAGGCAGCCGCCGGTCGCGGCGTACGCGCCGGCGTCGTGCGGCTTCCGCCCTCCGTCCACGGAGCCGGCGACCACGGGTTCTTGCCCGCGCTGATCGACATCGCGCGCCGCAAGGGCATCTCCGCGTCCCCGGCGACGGCGCGAATCGCTGGCCGTCCGTGCACCGGTTGGACGCCGCGCGCCTCTTTCGGCTGGCGCTCGAGAACAGCGCTCCCGGAGCGCGCCTGCATGCCGTCGCCGAAGAAGGCGTGACGCTGCGCGCGATCGCCGAGACGATCGGCGCGGGCCTCGGCATCCCGGTGAAGAGCCTTGCCGGGGACGAAGCGCAGGCGCACTTTGAATGGCTTGCGCCTTTCGTGACCATTGATAATCCAACTTCCAGCGCACTCACCCGCAACTCACTGGGATGGCGCCCGCAGGAACGGGAGCTCCTGGGCGACATGCGAGAGAGCGGGTACTTTTCAGACAACAAGCTCGCCGTCGGCTAAAACCACGGACGCGCCGCATTCCCGAGGATTGATACCAGCAATTCAGGGATTGGGCGCGTCGACCCGTCGTGCGCCGAGCGGCTTGCGTCGCACGTCGTAAACTGGATTCTCGCGCTGCAATTGCTGGCCGTTCCGGAGCACGTGACGACGTTCGCAAGGAGAAAGCCGTTGCCGGAGGTGGTCGTGTGCGTCGGCCCGCTCGTGCGCTGATTGCAGGCGCCGGTGAAATCTGCGAAGTTCAGGCACGTGTCGAAGTTGCCGGGATGGATCAGGAGGTCGTTCACAGCCCGCGACACCTGCGGGCTCACGGCGGGTGTGCTCGAGGTGTCGAAGAGGTAGTAGTCCTCCCACGACCGGAACTGCTGCTGCGAGACACCGGCGAGCACGCCGTCGACGTAGAATTTGACGACATCCGCGTCGGAGCCGGTGAACTGCATCGTCATGCCGATCGTGTGCGGTAGCGTCGGATCGACGTACGCGATCTCGTGCGAGACGTACTTCGCGCAACCCGAGCAGGGCGTCGTTCCGCCGTTCACGCCTTCGACGTTCGTGGTGAAGATCAACAGCTTCTGGTTGTTGCTCGAATCCAACGTATGCCAAAGGCCCAACACCTGCATCCAGGCACCTTGGTTCGTCCATTCCGGAGAAAAGCTCACTTCGAGCGAGGGCTGGAACAGGCCCGTCGCGGACGTCGCGACGAATTGCATGCCGAAGTACGGCTGGCACGCCGCGCCGCAGACGGTCGCCGGACTCGTCGTCGTATCGGTGAGCGCCGTCGCATAGCCGGACGACTTTTGCATCGGCGGGGTACTGAGCCCGTTGGAGCACGTCTGCGTTATCGAGTTGTTGACCTCCAGCGCCTTCGTTGGCGGTGTAGCCGGCCACTGCGCGGAAGGATAACTGCTCGTATTCACGACGTTGGCGTCGTAGTCGTAGTTACCGCAGCTGTTCGAAAGCCACCCTTGCTGGCCTCGCACCGGGCCGTTGGAATAGGTCGCGAACGCAATCGGGCCGACGACGCTCGGCACCGTCGTCGTCACGCCGACGGTGATCGTGCTGGAGCCGTCCGAGAACGCGATCGTGCACGAACCGTTCGTCGTACCGGGAGTAATCGTCGACGATGACGATGCCGGCGTGCCCGAAGGTATGCGCGCTCGCCGATGTCGACATCACGCAGGTGCGCGTCGTGACCGCGCATCTTGGCGGCGGCTCGTCGCTCTGCACCGTTCAAGGCGGCGCCGTGCCGCCGGCAAATGCGCTCGCGCCTGCCGCCCCATCATCTTGTCGATGAGGCTGGCGGCCGCGACGTTCAGCGCTTCCGACAAGAAAGCAGTCCCCATCGCGACCGACCCGTACAACAGGGTGCGGCTGACGACGAAGTCGATTTCCCACAGTTGGTAGCGGAGCACGGAGAATGCGATCGCTAGCGGCACGACGACCTGAAACGCGACGAAGAACGGCTGATGGACGAGCAAGACCACGAAATCCTGCCCGTGCTCCAGATGGAAGATCTGCCAGGGTAGGTGCGTCAAAAAGTCGCCTGCCACCGAAGCCGTGATTGGGTACACAACCCACTTCGTTTGCTGACGTTGAATCGGAGTTCGTACGCGGTAGAACCAGTACAGTTGGACGGCGACCGCGCTCGCGAACAGAGCGGCAATCGCGATGAACAGCCCAGGATGCGGAAATCGATACGGATTCACCGCCGGAACGAACGCCCAGAGGGCGGTCAGGCGAGCACGCACACGCTGAGCGCCCGGATTGACCACGCATTGAACCGCCCGTCCGGGAAGACGTAGAGGAACACGATGAACGATCCGAAGCCGAGGCTGCGCTCGAACAGCACCCACTGCGCTAGCGCGGGCGCATTGACGACGAGCGCATGCATCGGCGGCGGGATCGTTACGCCCATTGGGTCGGTGTGAAGCGCTTTCAGCACCCCGTCGCCGGCCCGCTCACGCTTGAATACTCCACCTACTCCGTCGACTGCGGAGGCGGGCTGAGCATGATCGTTTTTACGCCGGGGTGTACGTTCGAAGCAGGCTCCAGTTCAGCAAATGGACACCGTCATCGCGCCGTGACCGTTCAATAGAACCTCTTTCTGACGCGATCAAACGGCTGCCGTCGGCCCAAAGGCCTCGAGGATGGCGGTGAGCCGCGAGTTGACGTCAGCCGCGATTGGGGCGAGCTCGTGGTGCCCGGTGAAAGCCAGCATCGCGTCGGCGTCGACCACGCCGACCGTCGTATGTCCGGCGGCCCGCCGCACGATGACGTTGCAAGGAAGCAGGAGCCCGACGTCGGGATCGGCAGCGAGCGCGATCCTGGCGCTGTCGGGTTTGCAGGCGCCGAGGATCACGTAGTCGCCGATATCGACGCCGGCTTTCGCGCGCAGCGTCGCAGCGACGTCGATCTCGCACAGGATCCCGAAACCGTGCTCGGCCAGGAGCGCCTTCGCGCGCGAAACCGCGGCGGGGAAGTCTAGCGCGACTTCGCGGCTCGTTCCGTAGGAATGACGGGTAGTGGTTGTCATGCGGGCTGATACCTTTCTGAGGTGGGCACGGACGCGGGAACGGTGGAGTCCCTCGCAAGAGGGGCGTGGTACGTCACCAGTGCGTACAGCACTGGGACGACGAAGAGCGACAGCGCGGCGCTCGCACCCATGCCGAACACCAGCGCCCACGCGAGGCCGCTCCAAACCGGATCGAAGGCGATGACGAGCGCCGAGAGCATCCCGGCCGCGGCGGTCAGCACGATCGGGCGTGCGCGAATGGTTCCGGCATCCAGCAACGCTTCGCGGACCTGTACTCCGTGGGCGATGCGTTCCTCGACGAACTCGACGAGCACGATCGAGTTGCGAACCACGATCCCGGCCAACGCGATCACGCCGATCATCGCGGTCGCACTGAAGTAGACGCCGAATGGTGCCAACAGGGCAAACCCGGGCAAGACGCCGACCAGACCGAGCGGGACCGCGCTGAGAATGACGAGCGGCACGCGCAGCGAGCGGAAGCGTGCGACCAGCACTAGATAAATCAATGCGATCGCAACCGCCATCGCCAATCCGAGATCGCGGAAGACGTCGAGCGTGAGTTGCCACTCGCCGTCCCATCGCACGCCGTAGCCGGCAGGCAGGTGCGGGCCGCGCGCACGCGCGAGCATCAGGTCGATGACGGCGTAGGTGGAACTGCGTCCGGCCATCTCGCCGGAAACATAGTCGACGTCTTGACCGTCCTCGCGATAAGCGACCGGCGGCGTAGTTTCCGTCACCACCCTGGCAATCGATTGAAGCGGTACGCTGCCGGCAGTGGTGCTCGGGATGGCCGTATAGGCAAGCGCCGTCAGGCTGCCTCGCCAATCGTCACCATAGCGGAGAAAGATCGGGATCGGGTCGCGCGCGATCGAATCCCGGACGACCCCCGACTCGACGCCGCCGAACGCGGCGGCGACCTCGCGGGCGGCGCTTGCCGGCGGCACGCCACTCAGCGCCGCCTTGCGCAAATCGAAGATCAGATGGGCGCGCGGCGGTTGCCGCTTGGCCGTGGTGTCGGTGTCGACGACGCCCGGTTCGGCACGCACTAGCGTCGCGACGTCTTGCGTAACGGCGGCGCGCGCTTCCCGCCCCGGCCCGGTAACCACGCCCAACACGCTCGCGCGCACGGGCGGTCCCGGCGGCTCCTCGATCAGCCTCACCGACGCACCGTATGGAGCGCCCGCGGCTTGCAGCGCCGGCCGCAGGTCGCGTACGATCGCTTCCGAGCTCGTCCGGCGCTGCGCTTTGTCGGCCAGGTTTACGCGCAATTCGGCGAACCAGGCGGCGTCCCTGAAGAACGAGCCGCGAAGCACGCCATTGAAGTCGGGGACGGCGTGCGTACCGACGAACGTTTCGACGTCGCGTACCTCGGGCCGTTGCAGAAGCCGGGTCTCGACCGCCAATGCGGCCGCGCGCGTACGTTCTAGGTCGGTGCCGATCGGCTCGTCGATCGCGATCGAGAACGTATTCTCGTTTTGCGAAGGCAGCATGCGGAACTTGACGAGCTGCAGCAGCGGCAGCGCGAGTGCGAAAACCAACGTGGATGCGAGGACTCCCAAGAACGCGCGCCGCGGTCCGGGACGATCTAACAATCCGCCGAGCGCGTTGCGATAGACGCGCTGCCAACGTGCCTTCGCCCCGTTCCGAGGCCGGTGCCCCGAATGGAGCAGACGCAGTGCCGCCCACGGCGTGACCACCATGGCGACGCCGAGCGAGGCGAGCATCGCAACGGGGACGTCGAGCGGGATCGGGCGCATGTACGGCCCCATCAGCCCGGTGACGAACGCCATCGGCAGGAAGGCCAGGATGACGGTGACCGTGGCGAGGATCGTGGGACTCCCCACCTGCGCCACCGCGCGCACGACGATCGCACGCCGGTCGCCTCCGCCCTCTCGCAGCTCCCGATTGATGTTCTCGATGACCACGATCGCATCGTCGACGAGCAGCCCCAGCGAGAGGATGAGGGCGAAGAGGGTGATGCGATTGATCGTTTGGTGCGCGAGCATCGCGACGCCGAGCGTGATGAACAACGTGAGAGGTATCGCGAGCGCGACGACCGCAGCCTCGCGCCAGCCGAGCGCCAGCAGCAACAGCACCGAGACGATCGCGATCCCTTCCATCAGCCGCTGGAAGAGCTCGTTGACCGAAGCGTTCGCCTTTTCGCCGTCGTTCCGCGTCACGTCGAGGGTAATGCCGGCCGGCAGCGCAAAGGCGTGCGTCGAATCGAGAACCGCCGAGGCGACCTGAACGACGTTGGTTCCGCTGCGCTTGGCGACGGCGATGCTGACCGCGGTCTGCTGTACCGGCCCTCCGCGGTGAGAAGCCCAGACGTAGGTTTCTCGCGGCGCGAGCCCCCGCGACACGCGCGCGATCTCGCCGAGCTGCACCGGGACGCCGCCATGGACCGCGACCGGCGCCCCGGCGACGTCTTCGGCCGAGCGGAACGGTGCGCCGGCGCGAAGCTCGAGCCGCTGGAGGCCGTCGCTGACGTAGCCGGCCGGTTGTTCCGCATTCGAACGGAGCGCAGCGTCGATCTCGGCGAAGCCGACCGCATAAGCGTGCAGCCGCTGCGGATCGATGACGACGTTGATGTTGCGACTGCGGCCGCCGTAAAGCGTAAGCGCGCCGACCCCGGGCAGCGGAGCCAGCGCGTCGCTGAGCCGGTAGGCGACATCCCGCAACGCCGCCTCGTCGTAGCTCGCGCTCGACAGCGTCAGCACCACGACCGGAACGTCGTCGACATCGATCCGCGAAACGACCGGAGCCAGCGCGTCGGCGGGGATCGCCCCACGGTTTCCGAGCAGACGCGTGTAGAGATCGACGTACGCCTGCGTCGTGTCCGTCCCGACGCGGTAGCGGACGGTTATGATCGAACGTCCGTCGCCAGAGCTCGCGTAGACGTGCTCGACGTTGGCGATCTGGCCGATGACGCGCTCGAGCGGGAGCGTAACGAGCCGGACGACTTCGTCCCGCGCACGCCCTGGTGCATCGGTCGTGACGATCGCGGTCGGGACGGTGATGCGCGGATTCTCTTCGCGCGGCGTGAAGGCGATCGCGACCAGGCCGAACAGCGTCGCAGCCACGACCAGCACGACGGTGATCTTCGCGTCGAGGAAGGCACTGACAATCCGTGCCAGCGGGGTCGTGACCGGCTCCGGCTTCATGGCCTGTTCTAGCATACTCCCGGGGGTATACGCAATGGTACCCCCAGGGGTATAATGGCGCCGTGGCTACGCGAAAGAACGGAACTCGTCGTCTCTCGATTTCCGACGACGACCTTGGCGCGTTGCGCGCCCGCATGCGCCGGCTCGAGGGTCAAATCCGGGCGGTCGAGCGCATGCTGGGCGAGCGCCTGGACTGTCATGAGATCGTCCAGCAGATGGCGGCAGCCCGTGGCGCGCTCGACCGCTCGATGGTGCAGCTCATGGTCGCCAGCATGACCGACTGCCTGCGCGCCGACGGCGGCGGCGTGAATGAGGCGGAACTGCGCCGGCTCGGCGAACGCTTCGCACAGTTCCTCTAGTGCCGGCGCTCGACCAGCGCGAGGATGTTCGACATCAAGCACCATCCGGTGAGCGAGGATTGCAGCAGGTTTGCGCCGACGAACGCGGCCAGCCAGAGCCAGCGTAGATCGACGAACGCCGCAAGACCCGCGCTGGCGAGAACGAGTAGGCCCGCGATCGCGCGCACCTGGGTTTCTACCGCCCATCCGCGCTGGTCCGCGCGAGCGCCGAGTTCCGAGAGTAGTGATGCCATGTCTCAACCCCTCACCGGTTGGTGAGTGGTTTGGCTGAACCGACGTCGGAATCGTCGCGCTGCCCGAATGCAACGCGGTTGTAGACGGCTGCCAGGATCCAGCCGGCAAGCGCGCCGCCGACGAATGCCCACACAACCATGAAGAGACCGCCACCAAATCCCATGTGGTAGCCGGCCCGTCCTTGACCGTATCCGCCCATCATCGAGCCGCCCATCATGGAACCGGCGCCCAGCAGGCCAAGCCCGCCGACAATCGCTAGCGCGACCGCGGCAACGCCTCCCGCGATCGCGAACGCCGCGGGCTGCAGTGTGGCAGAGATGTTTCGCATTGGTTTCCTCGCTTTCCGCGATCTATTGTCTCACCGACGTTCCGCATTCTTAGGAACGGAAGCGGAAGGGACCAGACGGCGGCCTTCGCAGGTTCTTCACGACTACGTCTTACAATCTGACGTAGACTGTCCGCAAGGCCGCGGACGCGCCAAACCAAACCTTCTATGCATTTTATCGAATGCGCTACGCCGCAGAGGCCGGCGTTCCCAATCTCAACCTCTGCGGCAACAAGGACGCGACGTTCTTTCCCGATATCGTCGGACCCAGACGGTGTGCCGTCACTCGCGCTGCTCCAAATGGCTTCCCGCCTACCGTTTATCTGCTCTCTGGCTGGCTACAGAACGCTCTCGATGCGGCCGTGCGTGACCGCGCCGCCGGGCTCGCGTCTGACGCAAAGACCCCGATGTATGTGCTGATCGGCGATGCATTGGCCGGCATCGTCGCCGTCGCGGATGAGGTCCGTCCCTCGGCGAAAGAGGCCATCGCGCGTCTCAAACAGATTGGCGTCCGAACCGCGATGGTGACCGGGGACAACCGGCATACCGGGGCGCGCTCTATCCGTCGCTGAAGGTGCTGTTGGCACCGGAGTGGGCGGCCATCCTGATGAGCGGCTCGACCATCAGCGTGACCGTAAACGCGCTCCTCCTCAACCGCTGGTTGGCCTTGTGGCGTGGATTCTGCGGTCGTGAGCCGCAGCGTGCGTTAGTTCCCTCGGCGGTTCGTCGCGATCATCTCGACAAAGTGAGCTGGCTTGGCCGGAAGAAATCCAGCGATCGCCTCCACGAACAGGTCACGATTTGTTTCCAGCAGCGCGCCGTTGTGCCGACGTTCAAATCCGATCGTTGACGACGGCTTTCCGCTCATAGCGCGTCCACATGGGCTCCCGGAGATATGCGCGGGATACACTTCGACGTAGTCCGGAAGAGCAAGAAGCTTGTCGTGAAGCGAGGTGAACAACTCGTTCGCAGCGTTCGGGCCGCCAAGGTCCGGTCGCCCGATGTCCCCCACGAACAGTGTGTCCCCGGTGAGCACGAACCATGGTTCTTTCGAGCGCGTATGGTCACTCACCAGAAATGCAGTGCTCTCCGGCGTGTGTCCTGGCGTGTGCAACGCGCGGATGACGACGTTTCCTAACGAAACCTCCTGGTTGTCATCCAAAGGCGTGAAGGGAAACTCCAGTTCAGCGGTGCGGTGATAGTAGATCGGCGCGCCAGTGCGTGCGGCGAGCTCGCGTTCTCCGGAGCGATGATCTGCGTGAACGTGCGTGCTCAGGATCGCCTCGATCTTCATCCCGCGTTCCCGAGCGATTTCGATATATTGAGCGACCTCAAACTGAGGATCGACGACCGCGGCGCGGCCTTGACCGCCTCAACCGAAGACGTACGAGGCGCAGCCGGTCTCAGATCGCAGGAGCTGGCGAAAGATCATGACGGTACACCTTGGGGCGAGAGCGTATGAGCCGCAGAAAGCGTTTCCCGCATACGGACGGCGACGATGGCGCCTGATCCGAGCGTGAGGCCGGCGACGACGGCGATGGCAGCATTTTGTCCGAGCGCCTGCGCGACGATACCGGAGAGGAGAGCGCCAAAGGCATAGCCCGAGTCCCGCCACAGGCGGTAGACGCCGACCGACGATGCCCGAACGAGCGGGTCGACCACGTCGCCGATTGCCGCTAGCAGCGTCGGATACACCATGGCGGTCCCGAGGCCGAGCAGCAACGCAGCGAGGAACCATAGTGCGAAATTAACCGGGGTCAGGAAGAGCGCGATCGCGATCGCCTGAAGCCACATGCCGCCGGCAATCATCCACTTGCGCCCGACGCGGTCGGAGAGCGCGCCGGTGAAGAGTTGGCACAGTCCCCACATGACCGGGTAAATGGCAGAGAGCATCGCGATCCGTTCGATGGCGAGTCCCGCAGCAGCAAAGTGCAATGGGAGAAGGCCCCAGGCTAGGCCGTCATTGAGGTTGTTCACGAGTCCGGCCTGGCTAATCGCCGAAAGCGTTCGGTCTTTCCACGAGACGCGCGCGAACAGCGCTCCGAACGACGTGCCTGGAGTCTGGCGCGGCGACTCCCCGCGTGCTGCCTCGAAGCGTGCGTGTCCATGCGTCTCGCGCACGAAAAAAATCGAGAGGGCGAGGGCGACGAACACGGAGATGATGCCCAACGCGAACGGCCACGGCCGCAATCCGTACGCGGCCGCGATCGCGCCGGACAGGTATGCCGCGACGCCGACTGCGAGGTAGCCGGCGAACTCATTGAGTCCCATCGCAAGGCCGCGCTGCTTGGGGCCGACGAGATCGATTTTCATCACGACCGTCATCGACCAGCACAGGCCTTGGTTGATGCCGAGCAGCACGTTGGCGAGAACAATCCAACCCCACGCCGGGGCGTACATCAGCAAGAATGGAACGGGGATGGCAAACAGCCAGCCGGCGACGAGCAGCGGCTTGCGACCCGTCCGGTCGGCCGTTCGGCCCGCGTACAGATTCGCCAGCGCCTTCGTGAAGCCGAACGTCACGATGAATGACAGGACGGCGGTTTCCGACGCGAGCCCGAATACGCGCTGACCGACCAGCGGCAGCACGTCGCGCTCGATTCCTACCATCGAGCCGACGAACGCGTTGACCGCGACGAGCAGCCAGAACTGGGTCGCGTTGGCCGCAAGCCCTAGGCGAACGCGGCCGGCGACGTCAGCTGACAAGTTCGACCTCGCCACCTGCGGCGACCCACTCAGCCGGCCCAAGCGCAAGACGCGTTGCGTGGAGCCCCTGCTCGCGAAGCAGGACGACCGCTTCATCGGCAAAGACGCAGTACGGTCCGCGGCAATACACCACATAGTGCTTCGACCGAGGCAACGCGATTTTGCCGGCTCGCAGGGCCTCGAGCGGCGCGCTGAAGGCGCCGGGGAGATGCGCGGCTTCGTATTCCTCGTGCGGGCGAGCGTCAAGCAGCGCCGTCCGCTCCGCCGCGAGCGCTTCGCGCGCCGCCGCGAACGTCACGATACCTGGGTCGCGAGGACCGAAGTACGACTTCTCGGCATCTGCGATGGAAGCGTCCACGGCTTCCGCGACCGCCCGCAGCTCCACGAGCAGCCGGTACACGGCCGAGCCGGTCGCCCGGTAGTGGGCGAACGTTCCTCTGCGTTCCACCGTGACAAGGCCACACCGTGAAAGCACCTGGAGGTGCTGGGACGCGTTAGCGACCGTGAGGCCGGCCTCGGCAGCGAGATCCTGCACCGTACGAGGCCGCTGCGAAACGAGGTCGAGCAACTCCAGCCGATGCCGATTGGCCAGTGCGCCCGGAACGCGTGCGACGGCCGAGTATACGGCATCCTTGAAGCGACGCTTCCGTCTCGATTTGGCGGGGGTCTCAGGCATATTCAAGAAATTTCTCGAATACGGCCGAGACCCCTTCCGCCGAGGCTGCTGTCAGGTAGACTTGACGGCTCGGAACGTGATCCCGAGCGTGCCGAAATCGGCCGCGCTCGTTTCTTGCGGCGCATCTGCGAAGACATCACCACGCCAGGTGATCTCGAATTCATTGAATCCAGCGGCTGCAACTGCAGCGGCGAGCTCTGCGTCAAGCAGAGCCCCGGCTATTCAACCGGTCCACAGATCGATTTTTCGCTTGGCACTTTCCGGAACGGCGCTTTCAACCAAAATGTCGGCAATTTGAAGCCGCCCACCCGGTCGCAGCACGCGATGCATCTCGCGTAGCGCTGCATCCTTGTCAGGTGTAAGGTTGAGGACGCCGTTGGAAATCACGACATCGGCCCAACCGTCCTCCACCGGCAACGACTCCATGAATCCCTCGCGGATTTCGACGTTCTCGACGGAACCAGCAAGGACCGCACCGCGAGCCTTTTCGAGCATCGCCGCGGTCATGTCGACGCCGATCGCGCGCCCGCTAGGCCCTACCATCCTCGCTGCAATAAACGTGTCGATTCCCGCGCCGCACCCCACGTCGAGGACCCGCTCACCGGGCCGTAGCGGTTCGACTGCAAATGGATTCCCCGTGCCGGCAAACGACTCGATGCTGGCCTCTGGAATCCCGGTCAGCCAATCCTCTTGGTACTTCAAGATGCCGGCGAGCCGCCGTCCGGTGTGAAAGTGGAAGCCCTTATGCGGGTCACGCGCGACCTCGGCGTACTCACGCTGGATGGCATCTCGCAATTCGCCGATGTCGAAATCTACGATGGGGGTGCGATCGAGTTCCACGATTGCCTCCAAGTACCCGGCCTGACGGATTCAAGAACTCAATTGAATAGCCCTACGCCCACCCGATCTTCGGGGGGCCACGGAGCGAGCGCTCGCTAATGAGTTGGATTCATCCGCGGTCGAGGATTGAAGTCCGCCGGGATCACGGTGGTCGATGGCGTGACATCGCTTGCAATCGCGTACTTTTTGGTCAAGGAGGGGCGGGTGGTGTGGCGATGATTGCTGCGAAGTTTGAGAGCAACCCAACACGACAGCAAACGCTGCGCTGGTAGGATGCGACGATGAGGCCGCCGGCGTTGAATCGGACGTTGTAACCGCCCAGCACCGAGGCCACGACCGTCAAGAAGGCTTCATAGGGTCGGTAGTTCGTGACTGGACGCCAGGCCGCGAAGAACGCGGGGATACCTTCGACCATGGGCGACGAACCGAGGATGAGCAGTAGCGCCGTGCGCGAGGACCTCTTGTGCCCATGCTCATGAAGCGGCGCGTTTGTCTCATGATCCCGAGTTTCACGATGCCACGTGGCTCCGTCATGATCGTGCCGATGGCTGTGAGGTTGTCCGTTTCCATGCCGATGCGTATGCGCATGGGTGAGCGCTACCGATACGGTACGCAGCAGCGTGTATAGCGCATCACCGTCATCGTCATCGCCGTGCTGACCGACTCCAGCGTTGTCGTGATCGTCGTGCTCGTCGAAGCGGGTGCTGTACGTCTCGGTTTGCCCGGCCGTCGTGACGGTCAGCAAGGCGTCGAACTGGTGAGGCTCTGGGATGGTGTCCGCCGACTCCCAATACGGCCCAAGGTTCTGCATTGCGAAGGTTTGACGGGAGCCGTCGTCTCGCACCGCCTCGATCGCAAGAGTGCCGAACGCGGGTCCGACGATGCGGAAGCGCGGCGGCGTGTCCCGTACGAAGATTGACAAAGCGATGGTTCCCGCCGACGTCGGTATCTTGTGGCGATCGCCTCCGTGCGTGTCGGTGGAAGTATCGTCATCGTGCGCGTGCCCGAGACCGTGATCGTGGCCTGTGACCTCCCCGCATCTCCCGTAGCGACCCGATTGCGATCCAGGCGCCGAAACCGATGAGGGCGAGGCTTGACGCAACCGACACGTATTGGCCGAAGCGTGTCGCGAACGCGGCGCCGGCAATCCCAAACGACGAGACCGATGAGCAGGGTAGAGACGACATGTCCCGTGCCCGCCTTGAACGCTGCTTCTGCGGTCTCGCGGCGTGACCACCCGTTTTGGCGAGCGATTAACGTGATAGGGACCCAGTGGTCGGGGACGACCGTGTGCAGGACTCCGACGCCGACAACGGCTCCTACGAGAAGCGCCTCAGGGACAAGGTTCATCTAGGCGTCCTCGTGCTCGTGCATAGGCTACCGCGAGCGTACGCTGTACACGCGAGTCGGGCCGCTGACGTTGCGCGTTCCGCAGACGCGCGACGGGAGCTTTGTGCCGGAGATCTTCGAGCGGTATCGCCGCAACGAACAGGCGTTGGTGCTGGCGCTCATGGAGATGGTGGTCAACGGCGTCTCGACACGCAAGGTCTCCCGCATCACCGAAGAGTTGTGCGGAACATCGTTCTCGAAATCGACAGTGAGCCGGCTTGCGACGGGCCTGGACGTGCGCGTTCGCGCCTTTCTGGATCGCAAGCTTGACGGCGGTTACCCCTTCGTGATCGTCGACGCGATGTTCACTAAGGGTACGCGGCGACGGCCCGGTGGTCAGCGGTGAAGACGGCGAGACACGTTTAGGCCATGTGAGCGCTCCCTTATACAGCTATGCTGGCTGGATAATTTTGCGCGGGTGTCTAGCGCGACCGGGCTAAGTCTGGTAGCCTAAGGCCCATGAAGACCGTCAACATGCATGACGCTAAGAGCAACTTGTCGAGCCTGGTCCGGGAAGTGCGGGAGGGCAGTGAACGCGAGATCATCATCTGCCTTTCCGGGCAGCCCGTGGCGAGACTCGTGCCCGTCGCCGACGCTCCGCGCCGGCAGCTCGGTGTCGATCGGGGACGGATTACGATCGCACCTGACTTTGATGCGGTCAACCCCGAGATAACCGCGCTTTTCGAAGGCCCATAGCACGCGTGCGGTTGTTGCTCGACACGCACGCGTTTCTGTGGGCCGCGGCGGACCCCGACCAATTGCGCGCCGATGCGCGCGCGGCGATCGAGGATACCACCAATGAGGTCTTGGTCTCCGCTGGGGTCGCGTGGGAAATCAGCATCAAGGTCGCGCTCGGCAAGCTGATAGTGCCGGCGGATCCCGCGGTGTGGTTTCCGGCGCGCGTGCGTTCTTTAGGCTTTCACGCATTGGATATTTCGGCAGCGCATGCCCTCGCAGTCGGCGGGCTGCCCGACGTTCACCGAGATCCGTTCGACCGAATCATGATCGCGCAGGCGCAGATCGAAGGCCTGACGTTTGTGACCCGCGATCCGGAAAATCAGAGATATCCCATAAACGTTCTGGAGGCATAAGTCGCCTACGGCAAGCGCGACCGGCGCGGCAATGTTTTAGTGAATCGACGTTTTGGGCGATTCATTGTGAGACAGCCTCAGAACGTCAGAACGCTAAAACGGCGCTGTCTCACCATTTCAGTGAATTTCACCATTCCGGACAACAGAAGGCGGCATTTCATCAATTCTCTGCGCCATCCACCGTTTTCGGCGCCGTCAACCGTTTTTCAACGCGGCCCGCTCCACGTACGTTTCCGCAACGAAGCCGGCGAACGTGACAGCCGCGCCGACCGCGAGTCGAGCATGACGGGGTGAAAGAGCTTTCCATTTGCCGTCGCGGCCATGACCCGAACCGTATAAGGTTCGCAGTTCACCGAGACTAGCAACGACGGCGCCTAGCTGCTGTACACATCCACGGACGAGGGCGGCGCTATTTTTCGCATCATCGATGCCTGCCGGAACTAGCTCGAGGGCCTTGAGCGTCGATTTGGCGATATCGACGAGGTCAGTTGTTTTCGCAAGGGCCGGCTCGCCGATAAGGCGCAAGACGGTCCGACAAACAGATTCGACCAGCTCCTTTGCTCCACCGATGGCGTCTTTAGGACTATCGTTTGCAAGGAGATGCAGCCGCCTACCACGGTCATCAATAAACGCCAAGTCCTCGACACGCGTTACCGCGAAAGAACTTGGGGCAGTCCCCGCCGGCCTAAAGACGCCGTCCGCGAAGAAGAAGCCGTCACGCTCCGCGGCCTTCACGAGGAAATCTTCCTTCGACGCAGCCACGGCCTCAATCAATGCCCCGAGCGCATCGCCAAGTCGATCGAGCTGTTGCGGATCATGCTGATCCACGCTGGCTACGTAACGGCGGAATTGCGTTCGGCGATCCCCGCCGGGGCCACCGGGGTCCGCGCCCAGACGAATACCCGCGCCTTCAAATGCCCGATCGATCTGGCGAAGAGGAATCGCCGCCGACGCGTCCTCGAACTCCCCAAGCGTCCGTCGGCTGAAGACTTTCGGCACGCTGCCCATTTTCGACGCCAAACGCCCAGCTTACCCGGTGGCTTGCGCCGACCGGTCGCGTTGAAAGACGATCAGGTGCCGGAAGCGACGGCTTTGAGCTGATTGAATCCCTCGTGAACGATTTCCGCGAATTCTCGGCCTGCCGGATCGTCGAGCCAACGGCCGAATCCTACGTGGAACACGGCCATGCCCATGTCGGCGGCGAGACTTGCCGCCGGTTCCGGTACTCCGCGCTGCTGCAAGGCCTGTGCGAGCGCCGCGGTGAGCGTCGCGCGCTTTATCAGTTCACGCTCCTGCAGGTCCGCGTGCGCGGCGACGATCCGTTGGCGCTCACGGGCAAGGGCGCGCCGCCCGTGCATGAGCGTCGACGCCGCTTCAACGGCGATCCGAACGGCCTCAATCGTGGGAAGCGCCGGCGGTAGTTCGCCGAGGGCCCGCAGTAGCTCGTCCTGCAACGCGGCGGAGCCGCCAAAGAGCACCTCCCGCTTGTCCGCGTAATGCCGGAAAAACGTCCGCTCGGTCAGTCCCGCCCGCTCCGCAATGTCAGCCACGGTGGTCTGCTCGTATCCCTGATCAAGGAAGAGTTCGTAGGCCGCCTTCTCGAGGCGGCCGCGTGCATCGGGCTTCCACCGGCTCATCCTGCCCATCATACATGATGACAGTAACTGACATATGTGGTATTCTTTATGTCAGTAACTGTCATCACGGGGAAGTCTTCATCATGTATGTTTTCGTCACCGGGGCCACTGGCTGGGTGGGGTCGGCCGTCATCGAGGAGCTTCGGGGCGCCGGTCATACCGTCACAGGTCTAGCGCGCTCCGAAGCTGCCGCCGCCGCCCTCGCTTCGGCCGGGATCGCCGTACACCGTGGAAGTCTCGAAGATCTCGAGAGCCTGCGCGCTGGTGCAGCCGCCTCGGACGCCGTCATCCACACCGCCTTCAACCATGATTTCTCACGCTTCGCCGAAAATGGCGCGGCCGAGCGGAGTGCCATCGACGCGCTGGGCTCCGCATTGTCTGGGACGGACCGGCCGCTCATCGTCACGTCCGGAGTTGCGCTGATCGCACCAGGACGCGTGATAACGGAGGCCGATGTCCGCGATCCCGACGCGGTGCCCTTTCCGCGCAACCCCGAGTCGGTCGCGGCCGCCGCGGCTGCGCGCGGTGTACGCGTCTCCGTGATTCGGCTCGCCCCGTCCGTTCACGGCGAAGGCGAGAACCACGGCTTCGTCCCGCGCGTAATCGCGCTTGCCCGCGAGCACGGCGCATCCGCGTACGTCGGCGACGGGAACAATCGGTGGCCTGGTGTCCACCGCCGCGATGCGGCGCGGCTCTACCGTCTCGCCCTCGAACGCGCTGCGGAGCACGCCGTTTATCACGCGGTCGCCGACGAGGGCGTACCGTTCCGCGAGATAGCCGGCGTCATCGGGCGTCGTCTGAACCTGCCGGTCGTTAGCATCTCGGGAGACGACGTCGGCACCCACTTCGGCTCGTTCGCGACGTTCGCGCAAATAGACGCCCGCGCATTGAGCGCTAAAACGCGGCAATCGCTCGCGTGGCATCCGACCGAACCCACACTTCTTGAGGATCTGAACAGCGCCGCGTACTTTCCGTCCTGAACGTCGGTTCTGATCCGGTACGATAGAAAAAAAGCCCAGCACATTGCTGGGCTTTTTGGTCGATTTCGAAATATTCAGCTGTGCCAAACATTTCACCATTTCGCTTTCTTTTCACCATTTCGGCGAAAATTCACGCACAATGATGCGACCGCGTCAGAACGCTAGAACGGCGCTGTCTCACAATGAATCGACATTTCACATTGAATTGACCGCGAGGCGTTCATTTCACATTGAATCGCTCAAGGGCCAGAACAGGCCATGAGAGCATTCGCTTTCCGAGTAGGCAGCGGTTGGGAACGGCGCGCATTGAGCCCGCGAGGGCGCCCTAGAACCGCTCGGAACATGATGGATCCGATGCTTCACATCGTCAGGCCAAATCTGGAGGCTGCCTTCTAGGCGATCGACGCGTTCGGAGCGGTCAGCGCCAAGCGCGCGAGCTCAACCTGGGATGGAGTGAGCGCCCGTCGGCGGCCGCAATGAACCCCGCGCCGCCGCGCGGCGTGTGGTCACTTTCGTATGCTGACCATGGGGTTAGCTGCCGAACGGAGCCAATCGGGTAGTCCTCGTCCACGTCGAGCAGCAAGCATTGCGAAGAGATCGAACACGGTCATACCGGCGGACGTGATACCGCGCTGCGGGATCGCCAATTCCGACCGTGTGTTCACAGCGGAGGTCGGGCCCACCCTTCCTCAGGGCAGAACCAGGACCCGGCGCACGTCCAGAAACGGACCGCCCTCTTTCGCGTTCAGTTCCTCGGCGACGAACTGCAGCACGTGGCTGCCGCGCCGCGGCCAGCGCCAGGCGAACAGCGTGGCGTCGGGGAGCGTCCATCCGAGGCTCGACTTGTTCTGCCAGATCCCCGTCGCATCGACCGTCGGCGCGCCGTCGATCCGCACCGCGGCCCGTCCCGCCTCGCAGCAGCGCGCGCCGAGCGGGCCGAGCAGCGCGATCCCCGAGCCGGTGAAGCGGAACGTCCCCGGGACGCCGATCGCGACGTCGCGCTTCTCCGCGCGCGACCACGCGTCGCCCACGGCAACCCGCTCTTGCGGCGCGAGCGCCGCGGCAGCCACCGCGAGCGCAAGACCGCCGTTCGACTGCCACGCGGTGACGGTGCCGCGCGGCGGCGGGCCGTCGAAAAAGCGTCCGTAGCCGCCGGCGGCGTTGCGCGCGCCGGCGGCCGCGGCCGCGTTGCGCAGAATCCACGCCCGCGCGAAGGGATCGTCTCGTGCTTCGTGCAGCATTGCGACGACCAGCGGTGCGACGACGTCGTTCTCTGCCTGCAGGTTTGCGAAGACGCCGTGCGCGTCGTCGAGCTGCGCGATCGCGCGCGTCGTCCGTCGCGCATCGTCGGCGAACCGGTGGGCGTGCGTTGCGCGCGCGAGCGCGCTGCCTGCGTCGATCATCGTTCCGTTGACCGATGCGAAGAAACGGCCCGGAAGCGCGCGACACGCGTTACCGTCATCGAAGACGTACACGGTGTAGAGCCCGCGCCGCGGATCGAAAAATCGGCGGCGCACCGCGTCGTAGCGGCGCCGCGCATCGGCGAGATAGCGCGGCTCACCCGTGCGTGCGGCTAGGAGTGCGGCGGCCAGCACGAGGTTCGCGTCGGTCTCGAGCGTTTTCAGGCCACCGCTCGCGGCGTCCGGGCGTTGGTAGTCGATCTCGGGACACGCGCCTCGCGCGTAGCGGTCCGAGGTCACGACGCGTTCGTAGGCGGCGCGTGCGTCGCGCAGCGCGGCGTCGTCGTGCGTGACGTCGTAGACGCGCGAGGCCGCGACGGCGTCCCAGGCCGGAACGTCGCTCCACCCGCGGCAATCCGTACCGTTGCACGGCCCGTACCGCGGCGCACTGCGCGCCAAGGCGCGGAAGTACGGCACGAGCGCCGCATCGTGCGTCGTTGTCCACCGCAGCCACAAGACGGCGGTGAGGCTGTCGTTGCCCCAATCAGCGTTGCCGGCCGGACAGCGCGGGTCGTCGCACGCCCGCCAGCGCCCGTCGCCAGCCCAGAAGCGGCTCATCAGCGTCGCGGTCGCGTCGGCCGCAAGCTGCGCGAACGTCGCGGGCAGCGTCGCGAGCACGAACGCAAGCGCGACGGCGCCGATCATTCCGTCGCCGGCGGATCCGGGTAGAGCTGCATCAAGCTGACCGGCCGCCAGGCGTGAGCCCGTGCGCTTCGGGCAACCCGAAGAGCGTCGTCGCCGTGCTCGTCATCGGCATCGGCGAACCGGTCGCGCTCGCGGGAATCACGACGAAGATCCGCTGCACCGCGCGCGTCTGATCGGGCGAAGTCCGCGCGCAGTGTAGTGATTCGGCGTATAATATCCATCGGGGCGACTTTCGCCCTTACCCAAGGGTCTGATCCCGTACTCCCGCTCGATCGCGGCGCCGAGGTCTTTAAGCGCCTGGGATGGTCCCCTTCGCAGGATGATGCGAATCTTCGCCACGGCTGCATTATACCATGCGCGACCGTTACTCGGCAGATCAGGTCGAGAAGCCGCAACGTGAGCGCTTCTTTGTTGAGTGCGACCTTAGCGAGGAGGCGTGCTAAACCTTAACAGACGGAAATAGCAATGCGAATCGGATTTCACTGCTCTATCCATCTTTCGCTGTTTCCGTTGCCACCCTTTCGAGTCTGTTTGGCATGATCTCTTGCCCTACTTAACGTGACGATGAAACAGCTCTGAGGCCGTCGATGAAAATCGGGTCACCGGACGAGAGAACACCGTGGCCTTTTGTCGTCTGAATCGTCCCGGCGATCCGAAGCGCTCCCACGTGCGCCGCTGCCACCGAAGAGAAAAGGTGACTGGTGGCCGCGCAGTGACCGGCACGGTCTCGGCCCGGGGCGGCCTGCTCGGACCTCCGCATTTATGAAACGCTCGTTCGCGACCATCGAAGCGACTAAGCGGCGATCCTTCTCGCCGACGGGCATTCATCGCCTGGCCACCCAACCCAAAGGGGTACGTCTTGAGGGGTTTGGGCCCTGCGCGACTAACTGCCGACCACGCGGTTGGCGGGTCGGCGACCACTCAGCACCTGTCCCAGGGGGTCCACCGAAACATGAGGGCAACGTTCATGATGCAAATGTTCGGGTTTTTGCGCCGCGCCGGCGCCGCCGCAGCGGTCATCGCGCTGGGCACAGCTCCGCTCTCCGCCGCGCCGCAGACCATCAAGGTCGGCGCGGTCTTTCCCTTCTCCGGTCCGCTCGCACTGCTGGGTCAAGATTCGTTCGACGGCGCGAACGTCGCGCTCGAGATGATCAACGCGCAAGGCGGCGTCAAAGGACGCAAGCTCGAGTGGGTCAAGGCCGACTCGCCAAACGCGGAAGCCGCGAACTCCGAGGCCGAGCGACTGATATCCCAGCAGAACCTGAAAATTCTGCTGGGCTCCTACGCCTCGCCGATCGCGATCGCAGCCTCGCAAGTCGCCGAGCGCCATCACGTGATCTATTGGGAGCAGGGCGCCTGGACGAGCGCGCTCTTCAACAATCATCCGAAGTACGTGTTCCGCACCAACGTCTATGCGGTTCCGGCCGGCATCGCGGCCGTCCACTACGCAATCAACGTCGTCGCACCGAAGATCGGTAAGGACGCCAAGACGCTGAAAGTCGCAATCGTCAACGAAGACGGTCCGTTCGGCAGCAGCGTCGCGAACGCCGAGGCGGCCGAGGCGAGTAAGCTCGGTGTCGCCGTCGTGAGCAATCTGCCGTACACCGCGAGCACCAACGACCTTACCTCGCTCGTGCTCAAGCTCAAGGCGGCGGATCCCGACGTGCTGCTCGCGACGTCGTACATCAACGACGCGACGTTGCTCGTCAAGACGATGCGCACCCAGAACTTCCGCCCCAAGGCGATCATCGGCGGCTCGGCCGGCTTCGGTCTGCTGGCGCTGGGCAAGAACCTCGGCGCCGACGTGAACGGCATCAGCGAGGCCGACGCGCCGACGAACATCAATCCGAAGGGCCTGCCTGCCGCCGGCCAGGCGCTGCACAACGAGTTCATCGCCAAGTTCAAAGCCGCGACCGGCCGTGAACCGGACGGGTTCTCGTACATGGGATTCGTCGGCGCGTACTCACTCTTCCACGACGTTCTCCCGAAAGCGAAGGATCCCGAAAACGCCGACGACATCCGCAATGCCGCGATGGCGGCGAACGTGCCGGAAGGGACCTATCCCAACGGCTGGGGCCTCAAGTTCGACGAAACCGGTCAGAACACGCGGATGTTCGCCGCGATGCTGCAGTGGCAAAGCCAGGCGCCCGTCGTAGTCGGGCCTTCGAGCATCGCCGCGGGCCAGCCGGCGATGATCCCTTTGCCACACTGGTAAGACCTGAGTGACCCTCGCGCTGTTTGCGCAGCTGCTCGTCGCCGGGGTTCTCCTCGGCGGCGTGTATGCGCTCATTTCGATCGGCCTAACGCTGATCTTCGGCGTCATGCGCGTCGTGAATTTCGCGCACGGTGAGTTGCTGATGCTCGGCATGTACCTGTCGTACTATCTGGTCACGGCCGTCCACATGAACCCCTACCTCGCGCTCGTCGTCGTTGCGCCGGCGCTGTATCTTTTCGGCCTGCTGGTCGAGGTGACGATCATCAGGTCGACGATCGGGCGCTCCGACGTGGTGCAGGTCTTTGCGACCGTCGGCTTGTCGATCGTCCTGCAAGCGGGTGCGCTCATGGCGTTCAGCGCCAACGTGGTGGGCATCAACGTCCCCATCACGAACGCGCTCGTGCAGCTGGGACCGCTGAGCATGGGCGTCCCGCAGCTGCTCGCGTTCGCCGCGGCGATGCTCGTCGCAAGCGGGCTCTTCGTGTTTCTCCGCAGCACCGACATCGGCCGCGCGATCCGCGCGACCGCGCAGGATCGCAGTGCGGCCGCGCTGATGGGCATCAATGTCGCGGGGATCTATCGCTTGACGTTCGGCTTGGGATCCGCGATGACAGGGCTCGCCGGCGCGCTCTTGATGCCGATCTACTCGGTCAGCCCAACGGTCGGCGAGCAGTTCGTGCTCATCGCGTTCGTGGTCGTCGTGCTGGGTGGGTTGGGCTCGGTGACTGGCGCGCTCGTTGGCGGACTGTTGATCGGCATCGTCGAGACGTTCTCGGGTTTTGTGATCGACCCGCAGTGGAAGCAGGCCGTGTACTTCCTGATCTTCCTGGGCGTCCTTGTCTTCCGGCCCGCCGGCTTGTTCGGCGCTCGCGGCAGCGAAGAGCTCTCGACCTCATGAAGCGATCGACCTACGGTTGGCTCGCGCTGGCGCTCCTCGCGCTCGTCGGGCCGTTGATCACCGACAACAGCTTCATCCGTGACATGTGGGTGCTGGTCGCAATGTGGGGCGCCGTCGCGACCGCGTGGAACTTGATCGGCGGCTACGCCGGCGGCCTCTCGCTCGGGCACGCGGCGTTCTTCGGGATCGGCGCGTACACCAGCAGCCTGCTGTACACGACGTTTCACATCTCGCCGTGGCTGGGCGCCCTTGCGGGCGGCGTCCTCGCGATGCTCTCGGCGCTCGTAATCGGCCTCATCACGATCCGGCTGCGCGGGCCGTTCTTCGCCCTGGCGACGCTGGCGTTCGCCGCAATCCTGGGCATCGCGGCGACGAACTTGCGCTGGCTGACCCATGGCTCCGAAGGAATGACGATCCCATTCGCGCCATCGATGAACAACGCGATCTTCGCCTCGAAGCTGGACTACTATTACATCGCGCTCGCGCTGCTGATGGTGTTTATCGCGACGACCTGGTGGATCGCCCGCTCGCGCTTCGGCTACTATCTCGTGGCGCTGCGCGAAAATGAGGACGCGGCTCAGGCGCTTGGGATCGACGGCTTGCGCGTCAAGCTCACCGCCACGCTGCTCTCGGCGTTCATGACGGCGCTCGTCGGGAGCTTTTACGCGCAGTACCGGCTGTTCTTCGATCCGTCAATCTTCGCCACGAGCCTCTCGGTGCAGATCGCGCTGTTTCCGATCATCGGGGGTCTGGGAACCGTGTGGGGACCCCTGATCGGAGCCGCGATCCTCGTTCCGCTCACCGCCGAGCTACGCAGCACGCTGGGCTCATCGGTCGCCGGCATCGACACCTTCGTTTACGGAACCGTTCTGATCCTCGGGATCCTGTTCGTGCCCAATGGACTCGTGTCGGTGCTGCGACCGCTCTTTGTCCGGCGTCCGCGTCCGGCCGATCAGAACGTCCAGGCCGGTACGTGAGCGCGTTGCTCGAGCTGCACCACGTCGAAAAGCGCTTCGGCGGGTTGCATGCGGTCAAGGACGTCTCGCTCTCCGTCCGCGCCGGCGAGATTGTCGGGCTGATCGGACCCAACGGCGCAGGGAAGACGACGCTCTTTTCGTGCATCGCCGGCTATCACCGCCTCACCGCCGGTTCGATCGTGTTCGACGGGTACGAGATCGCCAACCATCCCGCGTTCAAGATCTGCCGGGCGGGGGTCGCCCGGACGTTCCAGGTGGTCAAGCCGTTCGCACGCATGACGGTGCTGCAGAGCGTCATGGTCGGGACGTTCTTGCACCACCGCGACACGCCGACGGCGCGTCAGTCGGCGCTCGCGGTGCTGGAGCGGCTGCACATGACCCACCTCGCCGACGTCGAGGCGCACAGCTTGACGCTTGTCCTCAAGAAGCGCCTCGAGGTGGCGCGCGCTCTGGCGACCGAACCTCGCCTGCTGCTGCTTGACGAAGTCATGGCGGGCCTCTCGCCGGGCGAGGTTCCCGAGATCCTCGACGTGATCCACGAGATCAACGCCGGCGGCGTGACCGTGCTCTTCGTCGAACACATCATGGCCGCGGTGATGACGATCGCCAAGCGCGTCGTGGTGCTGCATCACGGCGAACTACTAGCGGACGGTACGCCGGCCGAGGTGTCCCGCGATCCGCAGGTCGTCTCGGCGTATTTAGGCGAGGAGTATGCCGGTGCTTGAAGTGCGCGGCCTCGCAGCGGGCTACGGCGAGAACGAAGTCCTATTCGACGTGAGCTTCGACGTCGCGCCAGGATCGCTGACCGTGATCGTCGGGGCGAATGCGGCCGGCAAGACGACGACCTGCCGCGCGATCTCGGGCGAGATCGAAGCGCGCGCCGGAACGATCCGGTTCGAGGGAGACCCGATCCAGCACGAGCGCAGCGACCGTCGCGTCGAGCGCGGCTTAGTGCAGATCCCCGAAGGCCGGCGCCTGTTCCCGTTCATGACCGTCGAGGAAAACTTGCTGCTCGGATCGTTCGCGCGCCGCGCCCGCGCCGAGCGGCGGGAGGCGCTCGAGGAAGTCTTCGCCCTGCTGCCGCGCGTCGCGGAACGCCGGCGGCAAGCTGCGGGTTCGCTCTCCGGCGGCGAACAGTCGATGGTCGCGATTGGGCGTGGCTTGATGGCGCGCCCGCGCCTGCTGGTGATGGATGAACCGACCCTCGGCCTTGCGCCGCTGTTCGTCGAGCGCACGTTCGAAATCATCGAGGAGATCCGCAAGCGCGGCGTGACCGTGCTGCTGGTCGAACAGAACGTGAAGCGTTCGCTCTCGCTCTGCGATCGTGCTTACGTCCTCGAGCACGGCCACGTCGTCATGCAGGGTGCGGGCCGCGACGTGCTGAGCGACGAGGGTCTACGGCGTGCCTACCTTGGAATGTGATCGGATGGCCGCATGAGCGATCCCCTCTCCGCGCTTGACGCGGCCCTCGCCCGAATCGCCGAGAGCGAGCCTTCGGTGCGCGCCTGGGTGCAGCTCGACGAGCCCGGCGCGCGCGCGCAGGCTGCGGGCGTCGCGGTCGGGGCGCCGCTCGCGGGAGCGGTTGTCGGCGTGAAGGACATATTCGACGTCGCGGGGATGCCGACGCGCTGCGGTCTGCTCAGCGGCGCCGGCCCCGCTGAGCGCGATGCGACCGCGGTCGAGCGCCTGCGCGCCGCGGGCGGCGTGATCTTGGGAAAGACGCACACGACGGCGTATGCGTGGCTCGATCCCGCGCCGACCCGCAATCCGCACGATCTCAGCCGCACGCCCGGCGGGTCAAGCGCGGGTTCGGCGGCCGGGGTCGCCGCCGGCCACTGCACCGTCGCGCTGGGGAGCCAGACGGCCGGGTCGACGCTGCGGCCGGCCTCGTTCTGCGGCGTCGTCGGATACAAGCCGAGCTTCGGGCGCATCCCCACGCGGGGCGTGACGCCGCTCGCGCCCTCGCTCGATCACGTCGGCGTCTTCGCGCGGGGCGTCGCGGAGGTCGTCGCGGCCGCAGGTGTCCTCGACCCTTCGCTCCGCGCGACGCATGCGGCGCGATTGATCGTCGTCGACGATCTAGCTAATGATCATGACGTCGAGCCGTCGACGCGCGACGCTCTCGCGCGCGCCGAAGAAGCGTTCCGCGCCTCAGGCTGCCTCGTAGAGGTCGCCCGCCTTCCGGCTGCGGTACGCCGCGGCGGTGCGTTGATCGCGCTCGTCGTCGCGTACGAGGCCGTCGTTGCGCACGGCGACCGTTGGCGCGAGCTCGGCGATCGCCTGCCTCCGCGCCTGGCCGAGCTTCTGCGCGACGGGACCGCGACAACGGTTGCCGAGTACGAGTCGGCGCTCGCCGAGCGCGAATCGCTGCGCCCCGCGATCGCCGAAATCTTCGGAGGGGGCGGCGTGCTCCTCACGCCGTGCGCGCTCGGCGAAGCACCCGAGCTCACGACAACTGGCGATGCGCGTTACGTGCGGCCGTGGACGTTCTTCGGCGTTCCCGCGATCTCGGTACCGGTGAGCACCGGTCCGCGCGGACTCCCTATCGGAGTTCAGCTCGTCGCACCGACGGGAGCCGATGCCCGCCTGCTCGCGACCGCCCAGGCGCTCGAAACCGCACGCGATAACTGCATCGTTGCTCACGCAAAGATCATGAGCACCAGCGAACGCGGATCCGGATCGCTGGGTGAACCGCCCTCAGTGAGATCGTCGTAGTACGGAGCGAGGTTCGCGAAAGACGTACTTCATTTGATGTGCCGACTGGATGAAAGCTCACGCGCTAGTGGAAGTCGAGACGATGGTCGTCATTGCAGTCGATTTTTCCGGCAGCCGTGGCGTTGGCACGCACGATTTGAACTTCGCAAGACCGCTCAGGGAACGGGCCGTGAAGACATTTCGGCTTCAGTTCCTGCTCGCTGACAAGGCCTACTTCGATCGTAAACTGGTCGGGTGGCTGTGGTCTGAAGCAAATATCGCGCGGTGATTTCGGTGAAAAAGAACATCGAGAGACCGACCAAGACGGTCTCGTACGATCCGTACTTCGAACTCGTCGTCTGGCACGACGATCGTCAGCGAGACTTTCATGAGGCGTATCGGTTACGACCGAAGATCGAATCGCTATTCTCAGCGTTGAAGCGAGCAGCGCAGCGGTATTGCTGGTCTCGAGGACGGCCACATAAGGGGCCCGACGGTGAGCGGCTCGAGAACGCGGCGCAGCCATGTACAGCGTGGATCAATGAGGCGCTCTGCAAGTTCATCTTCATGAACCTTCGGACCACTGCGCGTCTCGAAGAGAGACCAGCTACAGCATCGACTACGTCATTCCGGATCGATTCTTTCCAGCGCCGGCACAACCATTGCTCGCAGCGTAATCCAACACGCCCAGAAGGCCGCGGCCTTTCCGGGACTGCGACGCGGGCATTCGATGTGAAAGTGCAGAGATCCCGATGTGAAATCCGATCGCTTCAAGGTGAAAATCAAAGGCCACCGTCACCGCCGCGACGGGAGCGGTATTGGATCAGCGTGCACGAAAAAGCCCATCGTTACAGGCTATTTCGCATTCGCCGGAAAGCCTAAGCTGGAGTTTCACCCTGAATCGCCTTTTCACATTGAATCCCGGAACTGCGCTATTCAGGGTGAGACAGCATCAGAACGCTAGAACGTCAGAACGGCGCTGTCTCACAATGAATCGCTATTTCACAATGAATCGACCAATGCGCGATCATTTCACATTGAATCCTTTCGCACTCAGGCCCCTGATTTGCGCAGAGATAGCGTCCGAAGCATGGGGAGGCGCCGCGTGTCGTGTCTTCTACGGACGACAAGACTGGACGGCGAGCGCCTGATGGACGCTTCCAAGGCGGCGACGTCGACCCGGTTTCCGCCTAGGTGCTCGGCGAAGCGCTAAAGGATCTAAACGACGCAAGTCAGGGATCGGTAAAGTGGGTAAAAAGCAGCGTTTGGCGACCGCATTGCCAGCGTGCGGCACTCGGCGGCACCCGGAGGCGGAAGGTGCCTCGGTGGCTTTCGTGCTACGCCTGCGTGTGAGGCCGATGACGATACGGAACGCCCTCGTTTTTGCGTGTGCTCTTGCGCTCGTCGGTGCAGCGACGAACGCATACGCCGCCGCTCAAACACCAGTTGCCGGGCCGCCTCCCTCGCTGGTCTTGCTGCCGTACGAAGAGCCGGAGACGACCGATCCCCACGCCGCCGCGGTCACGGAGGCGCTCGTGCGCGGTTTCGCGCAGGCCGGGATGCCGGTGAGGAGGGTCGCGCCGGTCGACCATCTCCAAGCGCTTTCGAACGCGCGCAAGGTGTGCGCCGACAACGGCGTCCGAGGCATCCTCGTCGCGGCGGGGCGCTACGAGCAGCCCCCCGACCAGATCGTGGTCGGCAGGACGCCGATTGGGCGTCGGCCCGATCTCAGCAGACTGCCGCCCACCGTGACCACGTATCCGGCGCACGTCGAGCTGCGGCTTGACGAGCTGGGGTGCGACGGCGTGGTGCGCTGGACGACGACGATGACGGATGACGAGACACTGTCCCCTACCGACCGGGGCCGCAACGTCGGAAAGGTGATCGACGAGGCGTTTTTGCGCGCCGCGTACGATGCCGCCGCCGCACGCGCCGCTGCAAACGTCGCGGAGCCCGCACCGGCCAGGCCGGTATCCGCACGCACTGCGCCGCCGGGACCGCCGTCGATGTACGCACTGCTTCCGTACGAGCAACCTGGGATCGCCGACCCGCACGGGATGGAGATCACGCGCTCGCTGTTCACGCGCCTGCAGCGCAAGAACCTCGTCGTGAACTCAGTGCCGGCGATGGATCACTTCGATGTGTTCGCGCGCGCGCCCGCCATCTGCGCGGCGACCGGGGCGCAGGCGATCATCGTCCCCGCGCTGCGCGTCGAACAATCCAAGGACACGGCCAGCTCGCACGCGTCGTTACGGCTCTCGTTGCTGAGCTGCGGCGGAACGGTCCTGCGACAAGCATCCGCCGAGGCCAACGTCGCCCACCTATATACCTGGAATCTCGACGCGGCGATCGTCGACGTCTCCGAACGCGCGATGGACGCGTCGCTCGCGAAGCTGTTTCCCGACCCGCCCGGGGCGGCGCACTAGCAAAGAAGGTCGCATGACGTGGATTCCCTGTCGGGCCGCAACTCCATCGAGGCTCTCGTGGCTGCGAAAATCGACGGTGATCATGATGCGGTTTTGTCAGTCGGATCTTCCACTGAAAGAACAAACAAAGCCCCGTAACACGGGGCTTTGTCATCGTCCGTTCGGTGAATCTAGAACGCTAAAACACTAGCACGGCTAGAACGTCAGAACGTCAGAACAGCTAGAACGCTAACACGTCAGAACGTTAAAACGGCGCTGTCTCACAATGAATCGCCATTTCACATTGAATCCGTCTCTGCGGCTCTAAACGCGCCGCTAACCGCTCGAGAGGCCGTTCCGCCGGCGCGCACCGCGCTCAGCGAGGTGCGCAGGTCGCGCATCACGACGAGCGGCACGAACACCAGTTTTGGATCCCCCGCCGGGAGCCAGCCGAGCGGCATCACGGCGGGGCCGGACGGCAATCTGTGGTTTACGGAATTCAACGCGAACGCGAACAAGATCGCCCGCATCAGCCCATGACGTTACGCGGCGGCACGCTTGCGATACTGGGACGTGCGCTCACTGCGTGCGGCGCCGGATCGGGCGGAATCTTTCCCGGCCGGACGACGCCCGGCCCCGCTTCACGACAAACCGGCTCGGCCAGTCGATCCTGCGCGGGTGCACTTACGGTATCGCGTTTGAGAACAGCGACGAGCGGCGGGCGACACTTGAGGCCTGGAATCGGTACTGCAACGAGGACCGGCCCCACTCGGCGCTCAAGCTCAGCTCGCCGGCCTCTCGGCTAAGTACCTCGACAATGTCCGTAGTCTCGACACGGACGGGGTCGCGGAAAGGCTGACGAATGCCGGAACATTTCGCAGCTCCGTCCGGATGGAGGCAGACCGTGGGCGATCGCTGGCAGCGCTATCGATGGTGGCAGCTCGGGTTCGGGTTTCTCGTGATGATGGCCATCTCGAGCCCCCAGTACGTGTGGACGCTCTTCGTCGGGCCGATCGGGAAGCAGCTCGGCGGCAGCCTCGCGGCGCTGCAGATCACGTTTCTCCTCCTGATCGTGCTGCAGACGTTCTTCTCGCCGTTCCAGGCGTATCTCGTTGAGCGTTTCGGACCGCGCCTCCTCATTTCGCTGGGAGCGGCGCTCGCCGGGCTCAGCTGGGTCCTGGCTGCTCAGGCCGGCAGCCTCGTCGCGCTGTACTTCACCTACGGCGTGCTCGGCGGGATCGGGACCGGCATCGTCTACGTCGGGGTCATCGGGCTGATGGTGCGCTGGTTCCCGGATCGTCGCGGCCTCGCCGCCGGCCTCGCCGCCGCAGGCTACGGGGTCGGCGCGATCATCACGACGTTCCCGATCAGCAACATGCTCAAGGAGTCGGGGTACGCGCACACGCTGGTGATCTTCGGGATCATTCAGGGGATCGTCGGCGTGCTCGCGGCGCAGGCGCTGCGCAACCCGCCGCCGGAGTACGCCGCGACGGTGCCGGCGCTGGCCGCCGTGCGCGAGGAGCGGCAGACGCGCCGCAGTTACACGGCGGGCGAGATGGTCCGCACCCCGGCGTTCTGGCTGCTGTTCGTGATGATGAGCCTCATGTCGACGAGCGGCCTCATGGTGACGGCGAACGTCGGACCGTTCGCAAAGGACTACGGCGTCGCGAACGCGCTCGTCCTCGGCGCCGCGGCATTGCCGCTCTCGCTGACCATCTCCCGCTTCACCAACGGGCTGACCCGGCCGTTCTTCGGCTGGGTGTCCGACCACATCGGCCGCGAGAACACGATGACGATCGCGTTTGGGCTCGAGGCCGTGGCGATTCTGCTGCTGCTGCTGTTCCTCGGGAACCCGGTGATGTTCGTCGTGCTCACGGGCGTCGCGTTCTTCGGCTGGGGTGAGATCTTCTCGCTCTTCCCGTCGACCCTGACGGACCTGTTCGGACCGAAGAACGCGACGACGAACTACGGCATCCTCTACATCGCGCAGGGGGTCGGCTCCGTGCTCGGTGGACCAGTCGCCGCCGCGATCCGCGGCGCGGCGGGAAGCTGGGTGCCCGTGTTCGTCATCGTCGTCTGCCTCGACGCCATCACCGCGCTGCTGGCGTTCTTCGTGCTGCGTCGCGTGCGGGCGCAGTGGCTGGCCCAGAGCGCGCGCAGCGTGCCGGCGGCTTCGACGGCATAGCGAGCGGGGCGGTGCACGGAGTGACGTGAGGGCCACGAGAAATATCGTCTCCGACCAAAGATCGAAGTACTCTTTTCGGCACTGAAGGGGTGACGAGCGGTTTCGTATGGTTGCGAGGCAGGAGACGCTCAGACGTCGCAAATGCCGATACACCTTGCACCGCGTGGATCAATGAAACGCTCTGCAAGCTCCTGTATATGAACATTCGGACGACCCTTGCATATCAGGAACTGACGGGCTGTTCGATCGACTATACCGTGCCAGAGAGGTGGCCTCGGATAACCGGACAGCGGCCTAATACTACTGTGTTACTAAGTATCACGCAAAAAAAGAGACTCGCGTGAGCCGTGCAGGCAGGTCGGACATCGTGCAAGGCGTGGAGCGATTGCCGCCGTCACCCGCGCACGCAAGGTCGTAATCGAGGTAGGACTATGTCTGGCCGTGCGTATCGGCAGCGCCGCGCGGTCGGTAATCGTTGGGTACGGGAGGTTGCGATAGTTCGGCGCGGACATCGCCGGAGGGGGAAAAAGCGCCTCGTTCGGCGACCAAAAATCCGTATGCTGCGATGCAGAGCGTTGCGTGATGATGAAAGCCGCGCCAGTTTCGGCCTTCGTACTGGTTGAGGCCCAACTCGTCTTTGAGTTCCTGGTAATCACGCTCGATGCGCCATCGTGATTGCGCAAGCGTGACGAAGGACATAGGTGGCCGCCAGACTGTTCACGGGGGCGGAATGCTCCCCCGCTTTTGACATCATCAATAGGCACTTTTCGATACTTCATCAGCGGTTCGCTTCCGCTCGTCTCCGTGCATCTTACCTGACGGAGTCATCGCTCCGCCTTTTCCATCAACGCTCACCACCAAGGCTCTTAACCTCAGCAGCGTGTGGTGGTCTGAAATCTGCTCCTATCAGCCGATTTCGAGGGCCGTCCCTCATCTCTTATGCAGCATGGTCACTTCACCTCACGGGAAGTTCCCTTCGTGAAACACCATCCCGAAGTGCCATTGGTTGCCCTTCTTGGTTTGATGCATTTCGGGATCGCGCTCTTTCATCTTGTTCTTGGTCGAGCTGGGTGCGGCGATGATCGTCGCATCGACGATCGTGCCACCCGCAATCTTCACTCCGCTCTCGCGCAGGTGCGCGTTGACTTCCTCGAAGAGCTTCTTCCCGAGGCCATGTCGCTCCAGAAGATGGCGGAACTTGCAGATTGTCGTCTCGTCAGGCACCGGCGCGTTGCCCAGATCGATGCCGGCGAAGCGTCGCATGGACTCGATGTCATAAAGCGACTCTTCCGCGGCAGGATCACTGAGATTGAACCACTGCTGCAGGAAGTGGATACGGAGCATCAACATCAGATCGATTGGCGGTCGCCCTGCTTCGCCTCGGGGATAGTGCGGCTCGACGATCTTACGCAGTCGCTCCCACGGCACGATGCGATCCATCTCGGTGAGAAATACAGCGCGCTTCGTCGTCTTCGCATAGCGGTCGAACGTCGCGTTCGAGAACGAAATCTGCTTGTCGCTCATCGAACTCAATTATATCACGGCATCGCTCGTTTTTCAGAGTTGCCCTAGTCATTTCTGCGTCAGCTATGCACGCTACAATAAAAACTACATGGACAAACATCACAAAACGCAGCGTTGGTTAGGTGAAGAAGTCAACTGCAGGCCCTGCCAATTTCCCAGCTCCCGTCCGGAGCGGATTCCGTCGTATGCGGATATCATGCTGCTCTCGTCGTGGCCGCAGCCGCCGCCCTCGCAGGTCGATCAAAGCGCAAATCGAGCCTGGCTCCGCGACCAGTTCGACAGGGTCGTCGAAGCCGATTGGCGGTCGTTATATCGCGAGGCGATTCGTGCCGGCAGCAATGGTCAGGACGCAGAGGATATTGTCCAGGAAGCACTTCTGCGAGCATACCAATCTCTTGAGAAGATGAACAAAACGCAGCTCGCCCAGTTGAGGGTTCACAGCTGGCTGAGAACACTTACGGCGTCTACCGTAAAGCGCACCTTAGCGACTCGCTCCGAACGGTCGGATAGGGCTTAAGCAAGGATGCGACGAGCTCTATTCGTTCGGTTTCCTCGAAGTCACAAATCGCTTTGGCCGAAGATGGTGTCCCGAGTCGCGACCCAGCTATCTCGCATCTCCGCCACAAGGGTAACGGTTACTTTGGCGCCGCCAGATTCTAGATTTTCCAGCTGAATTTCACCCCCAAACCGTTCGACGGATGCCTTTGCTATAGCAAGGCCTAAACCACTTCCGCCGCGACTGCGCGCTAAATCGTCCCGCCAAAATCTGTTGAATGCGTGCGTCAACGCCGCTTCGCTGAAACCAGGTCCGTCATCCATTATGGAAAGTATCGCCGAGCCGGTCGCCTCTGTCAGGCTGAGCTTAACCTGACCACCTTCCTTGGCAAACTTTGCCGCGTTGTGTAATAGCGAGGCGATAGCGCGTTCCAGAACGTCGTGATCCCCGACGACGAACCTCCCCGGCGCAACGTCGCTCGTGATACGGACTGATCTCGCTGCGGCAAACCTCTCCATCCGTTTGATCGCTACCAAGCTCAGTTCTGAGAGATTGATGCTTTGATGCGCGATGGATTCCGCATCCACGCGCGCAGCTCGCAGCAACGCGTCAATGAGACTCTCAAGCTCCGCGACCTCGTCGCCGATTGAGAGCAACGTCGCTCTGTATTCCGGGACGACACCCGTGCGCAATGCGAGCTCGACCTCTGCCCGAGCTACTGCGAGCGGCGCCCGAAGATCGTGCGAGGCATCTGCAATAAATTGCCGCTGGCGCTCGAACGCTGCCTGGAGCCGATCGAGCATGCGGTCGAACGTCGTGCAAAACTCACTGATCTCTGAGCACCGCGCCGCATCTCCGAGTCGTCGCGAGAGATCATGCGCCTCAATCTCAGAGGCAATGCCCGCCATCGATCTCAAAGGTTCGAGGCCGCGGCGGGCTACGGCCCCTCCGATAATGATCGCCACGGTTACGACGACGACCAGTGTTGCTGCGAAAACGCCTTCCGCACTTCGCTCGTAGTCGCTGACGAAATCGACAGGCCGCCAGATAAGCGTGGTCGCGAGGTGAGTACTCCCGTTCACAATCGGTGCCGCTACGACCCGGAGAGGTGCATCAGGGCCGCCTACGGTCGAAAAGGTTAGAACATTGGGCGTCGGAGCATGAGCCACGTGTCGTACGGAGGGCGGCATTATCGCGCTTTCCATCAAAATTGTGCCATTGCTGAGTACGATCGCGCAATTTTGCTGCACACCGAGAATCGAGAGTAAACGACGCTCCGTCCTTTCATTCAGTGGGATTCGCCCGTTGTGGACAGCCAGCGCCGCCGAAAGGGCTCGAGCAGCGGCCGACATTCGTGCGTCAAGCGTCGTTTTTAGGGTCTCTTCAATCGTAGTAAGCGAGAAGATAGCGAACACGCAGAGCCCGAGCGTCAGCGCGATCGCGTACGTTGTCGTAAGCCGCGTGCGAAGCGATTGCGTCTTCTCTATCAATCTAAGGGTGATCCAAAGCGGTATCCGATGCCGTGGAGCGTCGTTATCAGCGGCGGCATTCCATCGACATCGAGCTTCGAACGCAGTCGTCCAACATAGACCTCCACGACATTCGAGCTAATCTCCGTGTCTCTATCCCAGAGTGCGCCCTCAAGCATCCTGCGAGTTACGACGATGCCGGCGTTCTTCATAAAATACTCGAGGTAGGCTAACTCCCGACTCGTGAGCTGGATCTGGCGTCCGCTCCGTTCTACGCGCTTCGACGTCGTATCAAAAACAAGACTGTCGACGCGGAGGATCATTCGCGGAAGGACGTCCGCGCGGCGGCCGAGCGTACGCAAGCGCGCTTCGAGTTCTTCGAACGAGAACGGCTTACGCAGGTAGTCATCCGCGCCGGCATCTAGGCCGGCCACCACGTCCTCCGGTGTGTCGCGTGCCGTGAGCATGAGAAGCGGCGTTCGCGTGCGCTCCTCCCGCAGTTGACGCGCCACCGAAAGGCCGCTTTTCTTCGGCAGCATAACGTCCAGGACAATCGCGTCGTAGCTGCCGTGGCGCGCCGCGTCGTGACCGCTTGCCCCATCATGCTCTAAATCGACCACGTGGCCACTTTGGCGTAAACCGCGTGCCAGCAGCCTTGCTAGCTTGACGTCATCTTCGATGATGAGAATTTTCATTGGTCAGGTCCGCGTCAGGTTTCGCCGCTACGATGAGACTGTGGACATTTACCCCAACATCTCGCGGAGGTTACGTGACGATCCCAAGACGCCTGGGCCAGGTTCGCCACCGCCGCGACGAGCGGGCGTCCCTCACCCACGCACGCTTGAGTCGTTCTCTTGGTCGCCGAGGCGCGTTAGCCGGCGCTTCGTTTCGCTGGGCTAGGACCTCTGAGATCATGCAGAGGAACGGAGCGTCGGCGATATGGTGCTGGTTACTCCTGCTTCCATTTTTGGCATTGCTCTTTCCGGGTCTTTACGCACGCACGTCGCCAGAACTCTGGGGGTTTCCATTCTTTTATTGGTACCAGTTCGCATGGGTGATCGCTAGTGCGTTGATCACCTGGCTGGTCTACGTCAGGACGCGATAGTCATGCTGAACTGGACCGCGCTTGCCGTCTTTATCGCGTTCTTTCTCCTCGTTACCGCGCTCGGCTTCGTAGCGGCGCGGTGGCGTGCAGGGGATCTGCGGCAACTCCACGAGTGGGGACTTGCAGGCCGCAGATTCGGAACCGTCATCACGTGGTTCCTCATCGGCGGCGACTTCTACACCGCGTACACGGTGATCGCGGTTCCTGCCGCAGTGTTCGGAACAGGCGCCGGCGGATTTTTTGCGTTGCCGTACACCATAATCGTCTATCCCATCGTGTTCCTGATCATGCCTCGCTTGTGGAACGTTGCAAAGCGCCACAACTACGTGACGCCGGCGGACTTCGTCCGCGGCCGTTACGGCAGTGACCTCCTCGCGCTCGCCGTGGCGCTCACTGGGATCCTGGCGGTGATGCCGTACATCGCGCTCCAGTTGGTAGGCATTCAGGTCGTGATCCAGTCGATGGGAATCGCCGGATCCGGGTTCGCTCGGGACCTTCCGATCATCATCGCATTTGTCATCCTGGCTGCGTATACGTATACGAGTGGCCTGCGCGCGCCAGCGATGATTGCCGTCGTAAAAGACGTGATGATCTACACCTTCGTGATCGTCGCAGTCATCGTCGTTCCGATCAAGCTTGGTGGATATGGTCACATCTTCCAGCTTGCGCAGGCGCACTTTGCGGCAAGCCCGGCCGACGGTGGGATCGTCATCGGGCCGAAGGGCTATTGGTCGTTCGCGACGCTGGCGCTCGGATCAGCACTAGCGGCATTCATGTATCCACACACCATCACAGGCGTCTTGAGCGCGTCAAGCAGCAACGTTGTAAAGCGGAATGCCGCATTTCTGCCTGCGTACACGTTCTTGCTCGGGCTGATCGCGCTGCTCGGATACATGGTCATCGCGGCGGGACTGCATCCCGCGACACCAAGTCTTGCCGTGCCGGTCCTGTTCAATGCGCTCTTCCCGCCTTGGTTCGTGGGATTCACATTCGCGGCAATAGCGATCGGTGCATTAGTGCCGGCTGCGATCATGTCCATTGCAGCGGCCAACCTCTGGACCCGCAACATCTACAAAGCTTACCTGCGTCGAGGCCTTAGCGACGAAGGCGAAGCGTCGATGGCAAAGATCGCATCCCTGGCGGTAAAGTTGGGAGCACTTGCTTTTGTCATCGGCATCCCGACGCAATACGCGATCAATCTGCAACTCCTTGGCGGGATCTGGATCGTCCAGACGTTCCCCGCGATTGCCATTGGATTGTACGGGCGCTGGTTCCACGATCGTGCCCTGCTTCTGGGCTGGCTCGGTGGCATGGTACTAGGAACGTGGATGTCGTTCGCTCAGGGCGTGAAACCGCTGTTTTCTGTGGGCGGCATTACGGCGTACATTGGCATGGAGGCCCTGGTGCTAAACCTTCTCATCGCCATAATCATGACGCCCATCTTCGACTCGATGAAGGTTCATCGAAATGCGGACGAAACCGCCGGTGAGGACTACGGGCTACCGCCCGATGTCATCACGCCGACGACGACGCTCGGAACGGCGTATCCCGTGTAGCCGCTACGAGCAGCGCGCCATAATGCCGACGTTCGAATGCGATCGTTGACGACGGCTTTCCGCTCATCGCGCGTCCACACGGGCTTCTGGAAATATGTCCTGGATACACCTCGTGGTTGTCCATCGTCCCGCGTAAGGGCTGGATAAAAACCACCGGTGTCTTTTCAGCTCGCCCGAAGCGGCGGTAGGCGAATCGAACGCCGTCCGCCTCGACGTATGTTGTGGGAACGGTGTCGTGCGCACACAGGGTCGTCAGGGCGTTCTTTCTCGCCTTCTCGGACGTCAGTGCTCATGCCCGTGTAATAGCATCGGCGCGAAACTGTTAGCGGTAATCGAAACGGGACCCGGGCCGGTAACCGAATCGCCCCCACCTGAGGGGAGAGATTCGAAGTTCCGATAGGATGACCTACGGGTCGTCCGCGGGCTCGAAGTCGCGTTGTGGGCCCTTATTTGGCCCGCGTTTTTGCAGTTGTGCCGTCGTTCGCGGCGTTTTTGCCGTTCGCCGGCGGCCGGCGATCTTTGGTGCGGAAACTGTCGCCGGTGATCGGCACGATGTGCGTGTGGTGGATGAGCCGGTCGAGCACGGCTGTCGCGAGGATGGGAATCGGCGAACATCTCGCCCCACAGTTCGAAAGGCTTGTTGCTGGTCAGGATGATCGCGCCGCGTTCGTATCGCTCGGAAACGATGCGGAAGATGTGGTCGGCGACGCAGAATTTCACCACGGCGACGCACTTTCGCGTCGCCGTGGTGAGTCAGCCCTAAAACGGCTAAAACGGCGTTGTCTCACAATGAATCGCCATTTCACAATGAATCACCAAAAGGCGCTCATTTCACATTGAATCCCTCCGAACAACTTGTCGCCGCCCGCGACGCCCTGACCGCTCGATCCCTCGAAGAACGAGACTCGGCGCGGCACTCGCATTGTGTCGATCTCGGGTTTCGGCATCCACTGGCAAACCGCATGATCGAGCAACGCCCCTCCCCCGCCGGGAAGGATCGCCGTAGCTAGCCGCAGTGCGCGCAGCGGCCGGTGAACGTTACCGCCTCGCGTTCGATCGCGATGCCGTGGCGTTCGGCGAGCCGGCGGACGGTTTGCGCCGGAACGGCGTATTGGAGATCGGTGATCGCGCCGCAACCGGTACAGCGGAAGTGGGCGTGCGGGCTCGCCGCCGGCTCGTACACCGCCGAGGCCCCGCCGGCGACGTCGATCTTCATCACCGCGCCGAGCTCGTGCAGCCGGATCAGCCCACGGTGCACCGTGGCGAAGCCGATCCGGGGCCGCAGCGCGCGGGCGCGCACCCAGATCTCTTGGGCGGTCACGTGGCTGCCGGGTCCGGCTTCCTCGACGACGTCGAGGACGGTCCGGTAGTTCGGCGGGAGCCCTTGAACGGTGCTTGACATGGGCTTGGGGATGGAGTAGCCTCCGGTACTACGGAAGTGAAATCGGTTCTCAGCTTCAGTTATACGCGAGAACCGCCCTCAAGGCAAGTATCGGCCCATCGCGGTGGTACTTTTTCACATCGGCTTTGCGACGATCGGAGGCGAACATGCTCGAATCGGAACTCGCGAAAAACGGTGGTTGCCCGGTGCCGCACGGCACTCCCCAAGGCACCCACATGGACGCCGGGATGATGACGAATCGAGACTGGTGGCCGAATCAGTTGAACCTCAAGGTTCTCCACCAGAATTCTTCGCTGTCCGACCCGATGGGTCCGACGTTTCGCTACGCTGAGGAATTCAAGAAACTCGACCTGGCCGCGCTGAAGAACGACATCTTCGCGCTGATGACGCGCTCGCAGGAGTGGTGGCCCGCCGACTACGGTCATTACGGGCCGCTCTTCATTCGCATGGCATGGCATAGTGCCGGCACCTATCGCATCCACGATGGTCGCGGCGGCGCAGGCACCGGCACGCAACGCTTTGCACCGCTCAATAGTTGGCCGGACAACGCGAACCTCGACAAGGCGCGCAGACTGCTCTGGCCGATCAAACAGAAGTACGGCAACACGATTTCGTGGGCCGACCTGATGGTTTTTGCCGGCAACTGTGCCCTCGAATCGATGGGGTTTCGGACGTTCGGCTTCGGCGGCGGACGCGTCGACGTTTGGGAGCCGGAAGAAGACGTCAACTGGGGGCATGAAAAGACGTGGCTGGACGACGAGCGCTATTCCGGCGATCGTGAACTCGCGAACCCCTTCGGGGCCGTGCAGATGGGCTTGATCTACGTGAACCCGGAAGGGCCGAACGGCAACCCGGATCCGCTCGCATCGGCCCGGGACATTCGCGAGACGTTCGCTCGCATGGCGATGAACGACGAGGAAACGGTCGCGCTCATCGCGGGCGGGCATACGTTCGGCAAAGTCCATGGTGCCGCAGATCCGAAACAGTACGTCGGGCCCGAACCCGAGGGTGCACCGATCGAAGAGCAGGGACTGGGCTGGAAAAACAGCTTCGGGAGCGGTAACGGCGAAGCGACGGTCACCAGTGGACTTGAAGGCGCGTGGACGATGAGCCCGGTGAAGTGGGACAACAACTACTTCGACAATCTCTTCAACTATGAGTGGGAGCTGACGAAAAGCCCGGCCGGTGCGTCGCAGTGGAAACCGAAGGGTGCCGCCGCCGACGGTACGGTCCCCGACGCGCACGATCCGTCGAAGCGACACGCGCCGATGATGCTCACGACCGATCTGGCCCTCCGAATGGATCCGAATTACGGACCGATTTCGAAGCGATTCCACGAGCATCCGGACCAACTCGCGGACGCGTTCGCCCGAGCGTGGTACAAGCTCACGCATCGCGACATGGGACCGCGTTCGCGCTACCTCGGCTCGTTGGTCCCTGCCGAAGAACTGCTGTGGCAAGATCCGGTGCCCCGCGTGACGCACCCACTGATCGACGAAGCCGACATCTCGGCGCTCAAAGGAAAGATTCTGGCGTCGGGACTCCCGATTTCGCAACTGGTCGCGACGGCGTGGGCGTCCGCGGCGACGTTCCGCAACTCCGACAAGCGCGGCGGTGCGAACGGGGCGCGCGTGCGCCTCGCACCGCAAAAAGATTGGGAGGTCAACCAGCCCGCGCAGTTGGCGACGGTGCTCGGGACGCTCGACCGGATTCAGAACGAGTTCAACGCCGCGCAGACCGGCGGAAAGCAGGTGTCACTCGCCGACCTGATCGTTCTCGGCGGCTGCGCCGCTGTCGAGCAAGCGGCGAAAAACGCGGGCCATGACGTGCGCGTTCCCTTCACGCCGGGCCGCGCGGACGCATCGCAGGAGCAGACCGACGTCGCCACGTTCGCGGTCCTCGAGCCGCTGGCGGACGGGTTCCGCAACTATCTGAAGGCAGCCCCGTACGGCGTTTCCGCGGAGGAACTGCTCGTCGATCGCGCACAGCTCATGTCGCTGACCGCTCCCGAGATGACGGTTCTGGTCGGCGGTATGCGCGCGTTGGATGCAAACGCCGGGCAGACGAAGCATGGTGTATTCACGAGCCGTCCCGGGACACTCAGCAACGACTTCTTCGTCAACCTGCTCGACATGGGCACGACGTGGCAGCGCACCTCGGCGGCGGAGGAACTCTTCGAAGGGCGCGATCGCGCGACCGGCGCGGTGAAGTGGAGCGCCACACGCGTCGACCTCATCTTCGGATCGAACTCTCAGCTCCGGGCGCTCGCAGAAGTCTATGCGCAGGACGACGCGCAGAAAAAGTTCGTTCTGGACTTTGTCGCCGCATGGAACAAGGTGATGAATCTCGATCGATTCGACCTAGCCTGACCAAGGAAAGGGCGTTGGGCGTAACTGAATCGAAAGTCAACGAAGAGGAGACCTCGCGAAAGCGAGGCCTCCTCCTGTGCCGGCACGGACCGTACACAGTTTCACATTGAATCCCTGAAAATAGAGCGCTGGCGACGACCAGCGAAACGGGATCGGATCGAGGTTCACCGGCGCGTGCAATATGCGCGCACGCGAACCGTTACGACCGGCTCGGCGGCTCGGGCGCCTGCATCCCGCTGCGAAGCTTGTGAGCCCGCACGCCGCACGAAGAGCCCAGTATTTACTGGGCTCTTTTGCATTCAGAGGTGGCCTCGCTTAGCCGGAAGGGGTCAACAAGGCGGCGTACTGCTTCGTCATTTGGGAAATCCCGTTAAAACGTCTACGTGCAGCGTGCGCTAAGTGCGCTAAGATGGCTGTCCCGGAGAAAATCATGACCATGATGACGGGCGCGGGCCCGGTCCTTGTTGGGCCCACGTCGACTACAGCGACAATCATCTCCTCTTCGAAAGGGTGGACCTGAGCAGCATAAATTAGCCTGTGGTCGCCCACATTGTCGAAGTGATCGCGGTGCGATCCGGATCCGTTGATCGCCCCGCGATTGCCGGCAGTGTGCGGCGCTGGGCAACGTACTCACAGTGAGTAACGGTTCAAGATTGGAGAACCTATGAGTGACCAACGCGAACAACAACGCCCCCTAACAACAACCGATGCCGGCAGCCCCGCGCCAAGCGACGATACCTCGCTCACGGTCGGCGCCGGTGGCCCCGTGCTGATGCAGGATGCCTACCTGATCGCGAAGCTGGCCCACTTCGTCCGCGAACGCGTCCCCGATCGCGTATATCACGTCAAGGGCGGCGGCGCTTTCGGCTACTTCGAGGCGACCGCCGACGTCAGCGCGTGGACTAAGGCCGCCTTCCTCAACAAAGTCGGCAAGCGAACTCCGATGCTCGCGCGCTTCTCGTTGGTGGCCGGCGAAGAGGGCTATCCAGACTCCGACCGCGACGTGCGCGGCTTCGCCCTCAAGTTCTACACCGAAGAGGGCAACTACGACATGGTTGGCAACAACACGCCGGTCTTTTTCGTCCGTGAGCCTATGAAGTTCCCTGACTTCATTCACTCGCAGGAGCGCATGCCCGACACCGGCCTGCGCAGCAACAACATGCAGTGGGACTTCTGGACGCTCTCGCCCGAGTCGGCTCACCAGGTGATGTACCTGATGGGCGACCGCGGCACGCCGCGTACTTGGCGCAACATGAACGGCTACAGCAGCAGCACGTACATGTGGGAGAACGCCGCCGGCAAAAAGTTCTGGGTCAAATACCACTTCAAGAGCGAGCAAGGGGTCCAGAACTTCACCGATTCCGAGGCCAGGGCCATGCGCGCCGAGGACCTCGACTGCCACCGGCGTGACCTCTTTGAGGCGATCGCCCGTAAGGACCATCCGTCGTGGCGCCTCGAGATGCAGATCATGCCGTACGAGGACGCGGCCAACTACCGCTTCAACCCCTTCGACATAACCAAGGTCTGGCCGCACAAGGACTACCCGACGATCCCGATCGGCCGGATGGTGCTCGACCGTAACCCCGAGAACTTCTTCGCCGAGATCGTGCAGTCCGGGTTCGACGTGGCGAACTTTGTCCCGGGCATTGGGCCCAGCCCGGACCGGATGGTGCTGGCGCGGATGCTGGCCTACGGCGACTCGAGCCGCTATCGCACCGGCCCGAACTATGAGCAGCTGCCGGTCAACCGGCCGATCAACGAGGTGCACAACTACAACAAGGACGGCCCGATGCGCTACCGCCACAATGGGAACCAGCCGGTCTACGCGCCGAACAGCTACGGCGGCCCGCGGGCCGACTCGCAGCGCTACCGCGATCCGAGCTGGTTTGTCGAAGCCGCCGAGATCATGCGCACGGCCTACGTGGCGCACAAGGACGACAACGATTTCATCCAGCCCGGCACGCTCTACCGCGAGGTGCTGTCGCCTGCCGAGCGGGACCGTCTGGTCGACAACATCGTCTGGAACTTGAGCCAGGGGGTGGAGCGCTTCATCCAGGAGCGCGCCGTGAAAAGCTACCTGTCCCCGGTCGACCCCGACCTGGGAACGCGCGTAGCCAAAGGCCTCGGTTTGGTAGTCACGGCCTCGCGAAACTAACGACACGGAAACCGAAGAGCGGGACACCCTAGGTTGATGGGTGCCCGCTCTCCGTTTTGCCTTGTCGGTTTCGCGCGTGAGTCCCAATTCCAGCAGACTCCGGAATGGAGCTTAGTTCACGGCAGGTAACTGAGCGCTAGCTAGCGGCAAATGGGCCCGTAAGACTCATGTTCGTCGTACTTCCAATCTAGCCGTTGGTGCGTTCAAATCGAACGCGGACCTATGATGTCGTTGCAAATTCGATCTGCGAAACGATATTGGAGGCTCATCATGGCAGGCAAAATCAACAACGTCGTCCTTGTCCACGGCGGGTTCGTAGACGGGTCCGGTTGGCAGGGAGTCTACAACATTCTAAGGCGTGACGGGTTCAACGTAAGCGTCGTCCAGAGTCCGACTATATCGCTCAACGGTGACGTTGCGGCTGTGAAGCTCGTGCTGGAGCAGCAGCCGGGTCCGGTGGTGTTGGTTGGTCATTCGTACGGAGGCTCAGTGATTACAGAAGCCGGCACCGACCCGAAAGTGGAACGGCTCGTCTATATCACAGCGTTTGCGCCGGACAAGGGCAAGTCGGTGAACGCCCTGATTGCGAACCCGCCGCCTGGCGCGCCGGTGCCGCCGATCTTGCCGCCGCAGAACGGATATCTTTTTCTCGACAAAGCCAAATTCGCAGCCGCGTTCGCGGGGGACGTCGCGCCCGATACCGCCGCGTTCATGGCCGATTCGCAGGTTCCGTGGGGCGTCGAGGCGCTTAGCGGACAAGTTACGGAGCCGGCATGGAAGACCAAGCCGAGTTGGTATCTGCTCGTCGCCGATGACAGAATGATCCCGCTACCTGCGCAGCGCTTCATGTGCGAACGTGCAGGCGCGACGGCGACTCAAGTTCCCGGTAACCACGCAATTTACGTTTCCAACGCGCGCGCGGTTGCAAACCTTATTGAAACGGCCGCCGGCGCAGAGTTGGCCGCTCGGACGACGTGACGTTCATCGGCTGCAGAGCCGACTCAGCCGGGTCGACCATTTCGTACCACGATTTCTATCGATCTGCGAGGCGCCAAAGCCACAAGTTGCACGATCGACTACTGCGTACTTCAGCGGTGCTTCGCGCCGCTCGCGAATCCCGTTTTGGGCGCCTGGCCAGCTAGCCTCGGCCAATGAAGAGGCCCCGCCAAGGCGAGGCCTCTTCGTATCCTTCACGGCCTGTGCGGCTAGCGCGGACAGACTGAGTCCCATTGACTAAGCCCGTGAAGACCGTCAATATGCACGACGCTAAGAGCAACTTGTCGAGCCTGGTCCGGGAAGTGCGCGAGGGCCGCGAGCGCGAGATCATTATCTGCCTTTCCGGACAGCCAGTGGCGAAGCTCGTGCCGATCGCCGAGGCTCCGCGGCGGCAGCTCGGCGTCGATCGGGGGCGGATTACGATCGGAGCGGACTTTGATGCCGTCAACCCGGAGATAACCGCCCTGTTCGAAGGGCCGTAGCCAGTGCGGTTGTTGCTGGACACGCACGTATTTCTATGGGCCGCGGCCAATCCCGACCAATTGCGCTCCGATGCGCGCGCGGCGATCGAGGACAGCGCCAATGAGGTCTTGGTCTCCGCCGGCGTTGCGTGGGAAATCAGCATCAAGGTCGCACTCGGTAAGCTCACGGTGCCGGCGGATCCCGCGGTGTGGTTTCCGGCACGCGTGCGCTCTCTCGGGTTTCAATCCTTAGATATTTCCGCGGCGCATGCCCTCGCCGTCGGTGGGTTGCCCGACGTCCACCGAGATCCGTTCGATCGAATCATGATCGCTCAGGCGCTGATCGAAGGGCTGACGTTGGTGACGCGCGATCCCGAAATCAGAAATACCCCATAAACATCCTGATCGTTGTGCGTGCCCTCACGCCGCGTCCTGCGACGTGAGCGGGGTCCTCGCCCGCGATAGCTCGCTCGTGCGCTGCAACTCAGCGCGTCGTCGAATCTCCAGCGCCGCCGCAACGTCGGCGTGGCAACTCCAGCCACACGCAACGCAGCAAAAGCGCCTTCTCCGGCGACTCTTCGCGTCGACGTACAGACAACGCCCGCACGTCTGACTCGAATATCTTGCGTCGACACCGATGATCTCGCGAACGGCCCACGCTGCCTTCTCGCGTATCAGCATCGCCAATCTCCCAAAACCCGCATCGAGAAGCGCTCGATTCAAACCGCTCTTCGCCGCAACGTTGCGGCCGGGCGACGCGATCGTCCCCTTCGCGCTGCGTGTCATGCCCCGAACATCGAGCGCTTCCAAGGCGATGACGTCGGCGGAGCGCACGATGCGATTGGCCGCTTTGTGCAACCCGTCGAGCCGAGCGTTGGCCTCCCGCTCCTTCGCTCGCGCAAGACGGCTGGCCGCGGCCATTCGCGCTGGCTCGCGCCGGTTCAAACAGCGTCCGCCAGCATCTTTGACGGTAACCGCATCCAAGGCGCGCTGGTGCCCTCGGACAACACGTCGGAGACGATCGCCGTGTTTACCGTTGCGAAGCAGCTCCCCATCGCTCGTCGCAGCCAGAACGTGCACTCCGCGGTCGACTCCGACGACGCGACCGGCCATGGGCAGCGCCTCGGGTTCACGCTCGCACTCGAAGGTCGCCCACCAGCGCCCGTTCCGCTCCACCACGAACGCCCGCCCGAAAGCCGGGACCGCGCGACCCTTCCGCAGTGGGACGGTGCCGACGCCCGGGATTCGTACGCGTTTCTGAGCCGCGTCCAATTTGAGCGCGCGGTCGCCGTGCGGAAATTCCAACTGCTTCCAACGCGCGGCGGATTTGAAGCGCGGATAACCCGCTGGCTCACCGCGCTTGATGCGCCGAAAGAACGCTGCGAACGCCAGATCCAGCCGGTGCAGCACCGCGTCCACACACTCGCGATACACGCTGGCGAAGCGGGCGTCTTCGCCACGCAGCGCCGTGATCTCGGCATACTGCATCTTTGCCGTCACGTTGATGCCTCGCGCCTTCAAGGCGTAGCGACGCTCGTCGAGCAGCGCGTTGTACGTCTGGCGGGTTACGTCCAGCATGAACTGGAGCCGCTCTTCCTGAGAAGCCTTCGGGTACAGGCGAACACTGTGCATCCAGCGCATTTCATTGAGGCTACCGCCTCGATGTGTCATATGTATGGCACGGTTTAGGACGAGGACGGCACGCTCTTCTTGAATCGAAGCGCCCCGAGCAGTGTACGTGCTTCGGCTCCGCCTCCGCACTGCTGCACCCCGATAGCCGGACGGGTCCCCGGGCGGCGTCGCTCACGTCCTATTCGCCGCCTAGGTCAACGGACGTCGCCGCGTCCTTGACGACGCGTAGGAGCCCGTTCGCACGGTCAGG
>CALEYW010000032.1 GCA_937927945.1 uncultured candidate division WPS-2 bacterium
GCAGACCAGACACGACCTCGGACAAGAGCATCGCATTTCGCGGTGCTCTTTTCTTTCGCACAGGCGCTCGTTCGCGTGGGGCCATCGAGGCGCCGGCGCCACGCGCCGGCGACGCCCCTGCGATCGAGCGCCCGTGCGATGACAACGGCGTTCTACCACCTCGCTCCCTGGAGAACGACTTGCAGACCTCGATGTTCAGTTTCGCGGAAGACACGGCCGCACAACCCTCGCTCAACCTCGACCTCGTTCAAGACCTCGCATCCGTCAACGAACGGATCGCAACGCAAACGAACACCGCGCAACAGAAGCGCACCCAGCTCGGCAATGCCGCCGACGCGTTCGCCGCCCTCCTCTCGGGACGCGCGAAGATCACCTCCCCGATCGCCACCGAGATCATGACCGAGAACATCGGCGGCTCGGACGCAGAGGGCGCGTGGACCCCGCAAGACCTCTACAACGCCGTCGAAAGCGGCCTGGTCCGCACCTTGCTCGCCGAAGGCATCCCCGCGGATCCGCACAGCGCGCTCACGCTCCTCTCGGAAATCGACGCGCTGCTCGTGCCGCGCCGGCGCCGCTCCGAAGAAGGCGTGCTGCTCCAGCAGTTCTCGACGCCGCCCGCCTACGCGTGGGTCGCCTCGCTTGCCGCGGCGCTCGTCGGCGCCGACGACCTCGTCCTCGAGCCGTCCGCCGGTACCGGCCTCCTCGCTCTGTTCGCGCACCTCGCCGGCGCGCGCGTGGCCGTCAACGAGCTCGACGAGGACCGCCTCGCCCTGCTCGACGTGCTCTCGCCGGTCACCGCGACCGCACACGACGCGCGCTACCTCTCGGCGCTCTACAAGGGCGACCAGCCCAGCGCCGTCGTGATGAACCCGCCCTTCAGCATCGACCACAACCTGGGATCGGACCGCCGCGTTCGCGCGCTGGCGCTCTCGCACGTCGAACAGGCGCTGCGCGTCATGCGCCGCGGCGGCCGCCTCGTCACAATCGTGGGCCACAGCCAGCACCCGGCCGAGAACAGCGCCATCTGGGAAAGCGTGCTGCAGCGCGCGACCGTCCGCGCCGCGTACAGCATCGACCCCAGCGTCTACAAGAACATGGGCACGTCGTTCGGCACGGCGCTCGTCGTGCTCGACGCGACCGTCGATTCCGAACGCCCGCAGCTCTACACCTCGCCGATGAGCCTGCGCGACGTCGTCGCCGCCCTCGGCGAGATTCCCTCGCGCATGGGCGTAAGCAGCGCGGCGAAGCACGCCGGCGGGCAGATCGTCTCGATCGAGGAGCTTCGCACGCGCACCGAGGTCGTCAAGGCCTTCGCGTTCCGCGAGAAGCCGGCTCCCGTCTCGTATCGCGCGCGCACCGAACTCGACAGCATGAACGACGACGGACGGTACGCAAAGTACGTCCCGCAGACGATCGTCATCGACGGCGCGAAAGCGCACCCGACACCGCTGGTCGAATCGGCCGCGCTGGCGTGCGTCCGACCGCCGATGCCGAGCTACGTCCCGTACCTAATGCCCTCGCTCGTGACCAGCGGCGTCCTCTCGGACGCTCAGCTCGAGGCCGTCATCTACGCTGGCGAAGCGCACAGCAAGACCTTCGAGCTGATCGAAACCGACGAAGACCAGCAGTCGCACAGCGTCGAGGTCCGGCGCGGCTGGATGAGCGGTTACGGCACGGGCTTCGGCAAGGGCCGCACGAACGCCGCGATCGTCGCTGACAACTTCGCCCAAGGCCGCCGCAAGGCGATCTGGTTCTCCGAGTCTCCGGCCCTCCAAGAAGACGCCGAGCGGGACTGGAAGGCGCTAACCGGCGACGACACGACGATCTTCACGCTCTCCGGCGTTCCGGTCGACGTGAAGCTCGAACGCGAGCACGGCATCCTGTTCTGCACCTACGCGACGCTGCGCAGCAAGAGCAAGAAGAACCCGCGCACGCGTCTCGATCAGATCGTCGAATGGCTCGGCGGCGAGGACTTCGACGGCGCGATCATGTTCGACGAGTGCCACAACCTCGCGAACGCCATCCCCTCGCGCGGAAACATCGGCTTGCAGTCGGGCTCGCTCCAAGGACAGGCCGCACTCGACCTGCAACGCCGCGTGCCGAACGCGCGCATCGTCTACGTCTCCGCGACGTCGGCCAGCAAGATCGACGCGCTCGCCTACGCACCGCGCCTGGGGCTGTGGGGCATCGGCACCGCGTTCGCCAACCGCGAGCAGTTCCTCACGAAGCTGGACTCGGGCGGCACCGCGGCGTTCGAGCTGCTCTGTCGCGATATGAAGGCGCTGGGCATGTACCTCTCGGCCTCGCTGTCGTACGATGGCGTGACGTTCGAGCGGCTCATCCACAACCTCACCGACGACCAGAAGGCCCAGTTCAACGTCCTCGCCGGCGTGTGGCGCCTGATCCTGGCGAACGTGAACCAGGCGCTGGACAACTCCGAGGCGTCAGGACTCGCGCGCGCCGCGGCGCTCTCGGCGCTCGAATCAACTCGGCTGCGCTCGCTACAAGCGATGACGACCTCGCAGAAGCTCCCGACCGTCATGGACGACGTCGAGCGTCGCCTCGCCGAAGGTCAGTCGATCGTCATCCAGCTCACGAACACAAACGAAGCCGCGCAGGAAAAGGCACTCTCGCGCCTCGGCGAAGAGGGCGACCTCGACGACCTCGATATGAGCCCGAAGGAGATGCTGCTCGATTACGTCGAGCGCTGCTTCCCAACGCAGCAGTACATCGAGCGCCTGAGCGACGACGGGAACATCGTCTCCGAGCCGCTCCTCGACAACGACGGCAAGCCCGTCGCGAATCCGGAGTCGGTCGCGATGCGCGAAAGCCTCAAGGCGCACCTCGTTTCGGTGCTGGTCCCGACCGGCCCGTTGGACTACCTGCTCGAAACGTTCGGCCCGGACGCCGTCGCCGAGGTCACCGGCCGCCGGCGCCGCGTCGTCTACCGCGAGATCAACGGCCGCCGCACGCGCGTCCTCGAGGAGCGCGGCGCTCACGCGAACAGCGCCGAGATGCAAGCGTTCCGCGAGGGCAAGAAGCGGATCCTCATCTTCTCCGAAGGCGCGGGCGGAACCGGGTTCTCGTACCACGCCGACCTCTCGGGTGGAAACACGCAACGGCGCGTTCACTACCTGCTCCAGACCGGATACCGCTCCGATCGCGCGCTCCAAGGCATGGGGCGCACGCACCGCACGAACCAGGCATCGGCCCCGCACTACATTCTGTGCGTGACCGACATTCCGGGCGAGATGCGGTTCATCTCGGTCATCGCGCGCCGCCTCGAAGCGCTTGGCGCCCTCACGCGCGGACAGCGTGATGCCGCCTCCGGCGGCGTCTTCAACGCCGAAGACAACCTCGAAACGCAGTGGGGCGCGCTCGCCGTCGCCTCGCTGCTGAAAACCATCGGGCAGAGCGGTCTGGAAGGCCTCAACTACGACCAGTGGCTCGCGCAGACCGGCCTGGCGCTGTTCGACAGCGAGGGCAACGCGAAGGCCGCGCAGATCCCGATCACGCGCTTCCTGAACCGCGTCCTGTGCTGCGACCTCGGCCCGGGCGGCGGCGTGCAGGGACTCATCATGGACGCGCTGATGGAGCAGCTCGAACACGTCATCGACGCCGCGAAGCGCGACGGCAAGTTCGACCACGGTATCCAGACGATTCCGGCGCTCTCGCTCGTGAAGAACGCGCAGGAGGCGATCCACACCCACGAAGACAGCGGCGCGACGACGTCCGTGGTCGAGATCACGGCCACCGTCCCGCGCGAAGCGAAGACGTACGGCCAGATCCACGCGATGGTCGCGCGCGCTCGCGAACGCTACGGACGCGCGGCCGCGTTCTTCTTCGAGCACCCGGAGTACGGGATCGCGGCGCTCTACCCGACGGCTGCAACGCAGCAGCGCAATGGCAGCCTCGTCCCGCTCGCGAAGATCGTCACGCCCTCCCGAAGCGAGACGATCGAAACAGCGTGGGCGAATAGCTACGCTCGCAGCATCGTCGAAGACGACGCCGCGGAGGCCTCCTGGAAGGCCACGCTCGAAGCCGAAGGCGACACCGTCACCGTACGCTACACGATGATCACCGGCACGCTCCTGCCGATCTACGACCGGCTTCCGGAGCAGATGCCGGAGGTGTACCGCGTGGTACTCGACGACGGCGAACGCCTCATAGGTCGCGTCATCCCCGAATCGCAGCGCGCGCACACGCTCAAATCGCTGGGAGTCACCGCGTCCGATGATCCGGAGCGCACGTTCGACCTACTCAAGAGCGGCCACATGGTTCGCCTCACGAACCGCTGGACGTTCAAGCTCTCGCGCGTGAACGGAGCGCAGCGCATCGAGCTCATCATCCCCAGCGAAATGGTGTGGTCGCTGCGGGGCACGTTCCAAGCCCGCGGGCTGCTGGTCGAGACGATCGACTACAAGACCCGCTTCTTCGTCCCCACGGGCGAACGCGAGAAAGCCGTCTTCCTCGACCTCGTCGGGCAGACGCCGCTCGCCGCCTAACCGGGGAGCGCACCGACCACGGCGGTCGGGTGGGAGCGAGACGCCGGCGCACGCGCCGGCGCCCCCCCACCGCCGTGGCCCGCGCGCTCTGTCGTTCCCATCGTCCTCACCCACAGGAGTGCCACGATGGTTTACGCTCGCGCCGGTTCGGCTACGCTCACGTCCGAGCAGCTCGAACGCTTCGTCATCACCTTGGCCGCGAACGACAAGCGCGGAAAGCGGTCCTGGGTTCCGGACGAGCAGATCATCTCGGCCATCCGCGGCTACACGCGCTGCTTCACCGCGGCGACCGGCACCCGCGCCGAGATCCCGCACGACGCGATCGCCAGCCTCCTGGCGACCTACCGGCATCGACGCGGCATGCTCGCGCCCGTCAACGAGCAGGCCCAAACGGTCCTGTTCGTCGCGGCCTAGCCGAGCCGCACCCCCACCGACACCACGAAGGAGCCCAAGACTCGCATGGCACCTCGCACCCTGCACTGCTCGCATTGCGGCCGGGAGACGGTCACGAACATCGTCAAGACCGGCGACACGCACGGCCCCACGGAGCCGCACGGCCGCTGCCCCGGCTTCTGGATCACTGGGCCGAACCCGAACGGTGTCGGGGTCGCGCCGGTCCACGTGCTCGGCGACAAGCCGTTCTGCCTCTACGTCACCGAAGCCATGACGAAGCGGCACGGCGACGGCTCCAGGCACTTCTATCCGGGAATCGTCGTCCAGCACGAACCCGGCTACTACACGACCGACTGGGACTACGGCACGGACTTCGCCGCGGCGGCCGCCGCCGTCATCGCCGCGAACGCTTCGCGCGGGATCAGCCAGGTCCAAGCGACGGAGATCGTCGGTTCGTCGATGCGAGCCTCCCGGTAATCCTTCGTTCCGCACCACCACGGGAATTGGGTCGCGCTGTCGTTACGGCGCGGCCCTTTTTCTTTTCCCTGACCGGCGAGAAGCACGGTGGCCGCCGAGCGTGCGCGCGGGGAGGCACCGGCGCTGCGCGCCGGCGCGCGCGACGCTCGTCAACGCACCGTGCAGAGATGCGCGGGCGCATAAGCGCTCGGAGGTCGTATGCACTCGCGGATTCATCACGCGTTCACGTTCATCACCGGGACACGGCCCGACGTCGGCGCCGTCGTCGACATTCTCGCCCGGTTCGGCCAGGACGTCGTCTCGCTGCTCGAACGGGCGGGGCTCCACATCGTCACGCTGGTCGCGAGCCAGAAGATCGCGGACTTCTCGCCGACGCTCGCCGCCGCCGGCGTCGACGACGGCGTGCCCGCCGTGTTCGTCGCGACCGAAGCCCGGATCTACGTGCGGTGCCCGGTGCCGCTTACGGTCGGGCACGCGATCGGGCTCGCCATCGACTTCTCGCTCGGCCGGCCCAGCGCGCGCGACCCTCAGATCGTTGCCGCGTACCGCGCCGCGGCCGCGCGCAACGCGTTCATCACCTCGCTCGCGTACGCGACGCCGGGGACCTACGTCGCCGAGGCGCTGCGCGCGTTCTACGGCTGCGACGAGCCGATCCCGGGGTGGCCCGCCGCGACGCCGGAGCGCCTGATGGCGATCGACCCGGTGATGTACGGCCTCACGGCACGCCTGGCGAGCCGAATCCCGCTCGCCGCCGGACGGCTCGCGTCGTGAACCGCACCGTCGTCACGCAAAACCTCTCGGACGCGCAGCTGCTGCTGCCGCTGCTGGACGAGATCGCGAAGGCCGGCGGGATCGCCCGCCCGGGCGAGGTCTACGACCGGCTCGCCGCTCGCCTCGCGATCCCCGACGACGTGCGCAACCTCACCGTCGTCATGGGCGACGGCCGCGAGGTCAACGCCTATGAGCGCCGCGTCCGCTGGGCCCGGCAGACCGCCGTCGCCCGCGGCCTGTTGGCCTCGCCCGAGCGCGGCGTGTGGGAGCTCACCGACCGCGGCGGGCACGCCCTGCAGAACGCCGCCCCCGGCGTCATCGTGACGGTCTTCGAGACCGACCGTGGCTTCTTCGTGTGGGGTAGCGTCGAGGACGTCGTCGGCATCATCGACCGCGCCAGCGTGCAGCTCATCTGCACGAGCCCGCCGTACCCGACCCGCAAGCCGCGTCCGTACGGCACGAAGCCCTCGGGCGAATGGCTCGACTGGATGCTGCGGCTGTTCGAATCGTGGCGCGAGCTGCTCACGCCGACCGGGAGCATCTTCGTGAACCTCGGGCAGACGTGGACGCCCGGCGAGCCGACCGTCGACACGTACCTCGAACGGCTGGTGATCGCGCTCGAGGACCAGCTCGGGCTGCACCTGTGCCAGCGGCTCTATTGGAACGCCGAAGCAAAGCTGCCGGGTCCCATGCCGTGGGTCGGCGTGCAGCGCATCCGGCTCAAGAACACCGTCGAGCCGATCTACTGGCTCTCGGCGACGCCGCGCCCGAAGGCGCACGTCGAGCGCATCCTGCGGCCGTACACCGCCAGCGGACGACGCGCGCTCACGCAGCGCCGCGGTGACGAGCGCCGCCCCTCCGGCGCGACGTTCTCGAAGGCTTCCTTCGCGATCGACCACGGCGGCGCGATCCCGTCCACCGTCATCGCGGTGAACAACAGCGCGTCGAACGACGCGTACCACCGTGCGTGCCGCGCGGCCGGCATCCCGGCGCACCCGGCTACGATGCCGCGCGCGATCGCCGAGCTCGCCGTCGACGTCACGACCGACGAGGACGACGTCGTCGCGGACCTGTTCGCGGGCAGCGGGATCGTCCCGCGCGTCGCCGAGGACAAGAACCGAAACTGGATCGCCGGCGACCGGTCGCACCGCTACATCGAGGGCGCGCGGCTGCGCTTCCCGGAGGCGCGAACGCTCACCACATTCGCGGGGCGTGCGCGATGAGCCGCGTCTATGGGTTCGACGGCCTCCACCGGTTCCTGAGCAACTACGCGGACTCCCCGATCACGATCGAGGGGATCACGTACCCGACCGTCGAGCACGCGTTCGCGGCAGCGAAGACGCGCGATCGTGCGCTCCGCGCGCGCATCGCCGCCGCGCCGACGCCGGGCATCGCCAAGCGCATGGGCCGCACGCTACGGCTTCGCGACGATTGGGAGCAGATCAAGACCGACACGATGCGGTACCTCGTGCGGCTCAAGTTCCGCACGCACGCCGACCTCGCGCGGCGGCTGCTCGAGACGGGCGACGCCGAGCTGATCGAAGCGAATACCTGGGGCGACGTCATCTGGGGCGTCGATCGCGCGACCGGGATCGGCGAGAACCGCCTTGGCCGCATCCTGATGGAGATCCGCGCGGAGCTCGCGCACAACACCGCGGCGTAGACGGCCGAAGGAGAAGAAGATGGACCCGCAAGCCCTCGCGCCGGTCGACGTCGACGAGCGCGTCGTTCACATGCTGCGCGCCGCGTGCGCGCTCATCATCGCGGCGGAACGGCCGGTCACGACCGGCGACGTCGCGGGCCTGCTGCGCCAGGCCGACCCGGACGGCTTCACGCTCGTCAAGATCGCGAGCATCGAGCGCGTCATCGTCGGCCTCGGAATCCGCACCGTCGGCATGTGGATCTGGCGCGAAATCTCCGGCGCGTGGCATCTCGGGATCGACTACCGCACCGAGGACGACGGGCGCACCCGGTACGCGTGCGGGCTGCTCGCCGAAGACCCGTTCGGCTCGGAGTACAAGCGCGGCCCGGAGGTTCCCGGTCCCGCCTGCCCGGCCTGCGCTACCTTCGCGCGCACCCACCTCGAGGACAACGCCCGCCTTCGCTGAGCCCTGGTCCCGCAGCTTCCTCGGCGACAGCCCGCTGCCGCCCGCCGCGGGAACGCGCCGGCCGCTTCGCGGCGGCGCCGCGGCGTCCGTCCTCGCGCTGCCGCACCGGGAGAGTGCTTTCGCACTGATGCGCTCCGGAGGTTCCGATGCACGCCCTCACCTCACAAGTCTTCGTCCGCCGCGACGACGGCATGGCCGCGCCCGCGACGATTCTCTCGCCGGCCCTGGGGATCGCCGGGGTCCCGGCGCTCGGGCGCTTCTTCGAGGTCCGCGAGGGCGGCGCAGCCCGTGTCGTCGCCGAGTCCCGGCTGACCGAGCGCCCCGAACCGTGGACGCGCCCGGCCTTCGTCGCCGGCGACGTTTCGCTCGAGGCGGTGAACGCCCGCGAGCACGACGTCGTGTGCGTGCAGTGCAGCGGCCCGACGCGGCAGAGCGCCTTCGGCGATGTGATCTGCGCCTCGCGCGGCTGCTTCAGCGAGGGGTCCTAGCGTCCCCCGGCCCAGCCCGCGCGACCGCTGCCCAAAACCCCTCCAAAAAATAGACTAACGCCCTCCTGAGATTGCAGGAGCGGCATTTGGCCGCGCTGGAACAGAACCGAGCGGAGTCATCACCTCTCGTTCTGGCCTCGATTCCTGGCAGCGGCGTGACGCCCACCGCCGCGCGCAAGACGTCGGCGCGGTCGCGCCGGCAGCGCGCCGGTCGGCACCCGCGCCGCTGCGCGTGACCCGTGCATTCGCACCCGAGCCCCGCCCAGGAGATCCCGTCATGGCTTACGTGAGCCCCACGTCGCGCCGCTCGCCCGTCGGTCGCGCGCGCGTCTTCATGCACGCCGACTCGCGCGACGTCAACTGCACGTTGGTCCGCCTGCTGTGGATGACCGAGTACCTCACGCGCAAGCCGATCTTGCGTCTGTCGGATTGCAAGGACCGCTGGGGCGTCTCGCTGCGCACGTTCCGCCGCGACCTCGCGCGCCTGCGCGACGCGGGCTTCATCATCGACCCGGCCGCGGACACCTGCATGCAGGACCCCGCGGTCTGCAAGGTCGGCTGGCACGCCGCCGGCTGACCTTCGCGCGCTTCCCCCCACTCCCACGCCCGCTCAAAGGAGCACGATGGAAACGCTCGACAAACCCCGCGCCGACGAGGCGGCCCCCGACGAAGCCGAAGAACGCGACGACGAGGACACTCCCGACGACGACGACACCGAAGGCGACGAGACGGCGAACGCGGCCGCCGAGCCCGAAGCCGCCGCCCCGAGCGAGCCGATCAACTACGAGGTCGAGCCCGCGCCCGTCACCGGCATCATCCGCGGCCTCGCCGAGACGATCCCGGCCAAGAGCACGCTGCTGCTCGCGATCGCGAAGCTCGAGAACGGCGACCTGCTGGTGACGATCCAGCCGCCGAAGGCCGACAAGGAAGGCGACCCGGCCCTGCCGCTGCAGGTCAAGGGCACGCCGACCGAGATCGACGCCAGCCTCGTCGACGCGCTGGCCCACTACGTCCCGGCGCGCCACATCGCCATCAAGACGGCCGAGCAGATCGCGCGCGACACCGCCGATCGCTCGAAGAAGGCCGCCGACGCCGCGAAAGCCCGGACGACGACCTCGGTCAACGCCGGCAGCAGCGCCAGCAAGAAGAAGACGCCCTCGCTCACCGTGCGCGTCGATCCGAAGGATGCGACGCTGCGCGTCGTGGACGGCGCCGACGTCGCGCAGACCGTGAAGCACGGCGTGAAAGCGACCGTCGCGAAGGGCCGCTACGTCATCACCGTCGCGAAGCTCGGCTACGACACCGAGACGAAGACCGTCGTCGTCGGGGACGGCCCGCAAGACGTCACGATCACCCTCAAACAACTCGAGCAAACCGCGCTGTTTGGGGGTTCGCCGAAGTGACGATCACCGAGACGAAGCGCGTCCTGCGCTACGAAGACGAGCACGGCAAGACGCACGAGCTCGCGGACCTCAATCCGGAAGCGAGCGTCGAGGAGGTCGTGCGCATGCACGCGATCGTGCATCCCGAACTCGCTACCGCCGTCGTGGAAGGGCCGGTCCTGGAAAATGGCGAGCAGATCTACACCGCCCAAACGCGCCTCGGCAAAAAAGGCTAGCGCGGCATGGCTGCGAGAGCAGGCAGCGCGCGAGCGCGCCGCGACGCTCGACGCCAAGGAAGCACAAAGCGCGATTCAAGTCGCCGGCGCGCTGATGCGCGTCCGACTCGACCGCACCGACCAGCTCCCGACGTCGTTCGTCCCGCTGCTCCCGTAGCACCGACGCTCGCGAGCGGCAGCGCGTTCCTGGACGCGCACCACAAACTCGACCTCAGCGGCATCCCGACGACGCTCCTCGTCGGGACGCCGCTGGGCGAGGCTCGCGAGCGGACCTACGCCGCGCTCTTCGAGCACGGCATCCTGCCCACGGTCGACGTTCACGACGGCGACACGGTCACGGCCGTCATCGAGCGCGCCCTCAAAGCGCTGGGGCAACAGTACGACGGCGTGCCGTTCGGTCTGCACCTCGTCCCGCTCGACCGGCTCCGGCTCGACGACCTCGAGGACCTCGACGTCAAGGACGCAGTGCTCAAGCAGAACCCGCTGTGCGCGATCATCCAGGTCGCGGACGGCTGGACGAACGTCGACGCCGTCGAATACGAAGCGGCGCTGCGCGCGATCGACCGCGACGCGTGCGGCGCCGTTTTCGAGCGACTCCGGCGGGCCACGCACTTCACGTTCGAGGCGGTCACGCCGGGCTGGTCCCACGACATTTCGGAATGGCTGCTGTTCAGCTGCGAGCCCTCCGAATGGTGGGAAGAGAAACGCGACGAGATCGCCGTCGAGCTCGGCCACGAACCGACGGGACTCGAGCTACGGCGCTACATCCGCGAGAACGAGATCCGCACGCCGGGCTACGTGAAGCGTGAACTCGGCGCCCATCACGCACGCGCCGCGCGCACGCGCAACCTGCTCTCGCACGAGCGCATCATGACGCGCCTCGCCGGCGCGCCCAAGCCGCTGCGCACCGCGACGGCCGCGCTTCTGACCGAGATCGCGAAGCTGGAGAAGATCAACCGGCAGCTCCGCGCCGCGCAGACCGAGAACGAAGCGGCCGTCTTGCGCGGGTTCGGCTCCATTTCGCCGACGCCGGGACTCATCATCGAGACCAACGGCACCGGGCTCGTCACCGAGCTGCTCAACGACTCGTGGGAGTACGCCTCGCAAGACAACGGGTTCTCGCCCAATCTGTGCGTGCTGCTCGACCCGAGCGCGCAGTCGTGCAAGCGGTTCAAACGCACCCTGGAAGCCGTTTCGGGCGCGACCGACGCGGTGATCGCGATCATCGACACCATCACCACCTACGAGCAAGCCTGCTACGAGCACAAAGGACACGACGCGTGAACGCCTCGCTCTCCGAAGACGCCCCGACCGTCTACACGCTGGACTCGGCGGTCCTGCTCTACCGCGCCGGCGACACGAACAGCCTCGCGATGCGGTACGACGTGCGCTCCGACGCCGCCGGCGCGCTGCGGCTCGCCGATGGGCGCTTCGCCTCGGGGTCGCTCGTCAACGAGCTCCTGGAGCTGCTCGACAACGCCCCGCTCGCGTACGTGCCGCCGAACGTCATCGCGCACGCGCGCGACGCCGTCGCGTGGTACGAGCCGGCCGCCAAGCAGACGATGTACTTCGACGCCGACCGCGATCGCGCGGTCAGCACGTTCGACGGCAAGATCATCCCGCAGCCGCCGCTCGTGTTCATCGCCACGAAGCGCAGCCTGCGGGTCTTCGCGCTGCAGCAAGACGCGCGGCCGGACCTCACGACGCCGCTCTGCGACGCGCCGTACTGGAACACGTACGAGAGCGGCGTCATCTGCCTGGGCTCGATGAAGATCCCGGCCAAGATCGACCCGAGCGCGACCGCGCAGTGGACGCGCAGCTTCTTTCGGTCCTCGTTCACCCACCTGACCACCGGAAAGCGCTGGGCGCACCGGGGCACCTACGCCGAGATGCTCGCCGATGCGGTCAAACTCGGGCACTTCGACCCGGCCTGGCTGAAGCCGGCCTGCGGCACGACGATCAAGAGCGTGATATGTGGCGACTGACGCAAGGCTACCTCACCGGCGAGCCGCTCTCGGTCGCCGTCGTCGGCGTCGGCGGCACGGGTAGCGAGATCGCGTCGTCGCTCGTCAACCTGCACCACGCGCTCGTCGCGCTGGGCTACGGCGGACTCGACGTGACGCTGTTCGATCCGGACACCGTCTCGGAGGCGAACATCGTGCGCCAGCGGTACCACACCAGCGACGTCGGCCGCTTCAAGGCCGAGGTGCTCGCGCAGCGCGTGAACATGGCGTGCGCGTTCGCGTGGAAGGCCGTTCCCCAGCGCTTCGCAGGCAAGTACGCGCGCCGCGGCTGGGACCTCGTCATTTCGTGCGTCGACACCGGCAAGGCGCGCGCGCAGCTCCACCGCTTCGCGTTCGAGGACCGCCTCGCGCCCTGGAAGCTCTGGCTGGACTGCGGCAACGACGCGACCACCGGCCAGGTCGTGCTGGGCACGCCGCGCGGGAAGAAGCGGCTGCTGGCGCACTCGCTCCCCTGCGCGACGGAGCTGCACCCGCAACTGATGAGCGACGTCGGCGACGACACCACGCCGTCGTGCAGCGCGATCGAGGCGCTGACCAAGCAGGACCTGATGGTGAACAAGATGGTCGCGACGCTCGCGATCGACCTCTTGTGGCGACTCTTCAAGGACTGCGAGATCGCTGAGCACGCGCGCTACTTCGACCTCAAACGCACGGCGAGCTCGGCGCGCGCCGTTCCGCCCAAACCCAAGCGCGTCAGGACGCCGAAGGCCGCGTAGCCGATGCCGAGCGCGAAACCCAAACGCGGGCCGTGCCGACACGATCAGCCCGACTTCGTGACGATCGGCTTCAAGCACTCGGTGATCTTCGGCAAGCACGGATACACCGAGCGCGCGCGCTGCTTCTGCGGGTACTCGATTCGCGGAGCATCCTACGATGCGGAGCCCGTCGGCGACGACCTCACGCGGATCGTCGAGCGCATGCGCCGCGTAATCGCGCAGCACGGCACGAATCAAGCTCGTCGCGATGCGGTCTGCACCGAGGGCGTGTTCACCGATCAACTTCGCCGGCTGAACCCGCCCGTTCGCACCCCCGCTCGCAAGCTGCCCGGCTAACGCCGCGCGTCTGCGGCCCATCTCACCACGTCCGGACCACGCGGTCACAGACGATCATCGCACGCGCTCTTGGAGGTTCGCCTTGTTCAGACAGTACGGCCCCGGCAACCGATTCCGCTACGAAACGCACGCCGGTCGGTCGATTCCGGTCGGCACCATCGCCACGGGCGAAGTGCTGCACACGGCCTACGGCAAGGTACTCGTGCTGGGGTGGAAGCCGCGCGAGATCCACGCCTCACGCGGCCGCGAATCGCGCTTCATGGCGCGCTTCGGCCACATCGCGATCGTGCGCGACCTCGCCACCGGAAAGCAGCGCCAGCTCTCCGACGTCCACCTTCTGAACACGCCCGAACACCGCGACTGAACGACAAGCCTTTCGCGCTGCTCGGCGTCAGGGCGCCGCGCCCGGGCCGCGCGGAGACGCCGGCGCACGCGCCGGCGCGCGACCGGCCGCGTCATCCCCGACGCATGTTGGTTCCGTTCACCTCAGTCTCCCGGAGGTCCAACGGTGCTTTACGTCTCGCTCACTCTGCTCGTCGCGACCTTCGCGGCGGTCATGTTCGTCACGGCCACCGACGTCGATCGCGGCTCGTTCGCGACCCTGCCCGCTACCGTCAGCGGCGCTGTCGCCGGCGGCGCAATGCTGTACGACCAGCAGGCCGTAGCGCTCGCCGCGGAAGTCATTGGTCTGATCGTCGTCGCGTTCGTCCTGCGCCGTCCCGCGCGGCGCGCGAGCGCGATCTACGTCGTCCCCGGCGGCGCGCAGTCTCTGGCCCCGACGCCGCGCTCCGGTGAGACGCAACGCTTCGTCGTTCTGACGGGCGGACGTTCGGAGACCGCACGATGAGCACGACGCGCACCGAGCACTTCGACGAGGAGCAGCACCGGGCCGCCGCGCTGGCCGACACCGCGGTCGAGGTCCGCTTCCTCACGGACACGATCCACTATCTGCAAGGCATCCTCTCGTACAAGCGCGGCATCCTCAAAGCGGCGCTGGAGGCGCGCGGACACAAGAGCAGCACCACGCTCGTGCGCGGCGCGACGCTGAAGCTCACGCCGTTCGAGGTGCCGGTCTGCACGTGCCACTGGGACGACGCGCTCGCGTGCCCGGCCGTGCTCGCGGGCGTGCCGACGTCGTTCGAGATCCGCGTCAACGGCACGTACCTGAGCATCGACTTCGACGCCGACTTCGCGAGCCCGATCGAGCCGTACGACGGCCCCGCGCCGGCGGACCACACCGCAGCGCCGCTGTGCGAAGCGGCGTGACGCCCTCGCAAGATCAGCTCGCGCTGCCGCTGCTGGCGATCCTCGAGGAAGCCGGCCCCACCCGCTGCCGCGACGTCGCGGACGCGCTCGCCGAACGCGTCGGCGTCGACCCGGCCGAGCGCCGTCGGATGGTCGTCGTGGGCGAGAAGAAGCGCGTCAACGCGTGGGACCGCACCGTGCGCTGGGCGCAGCAGAAGACCCGCCTCCGGGGGCTCACCGAGAGCGACGCTGACGGCCGATGGAAGCTCACGCCCAAGGCCAAGAACGGCCTCACACCGGCCGCGCCCGGCGTCGTCGTCACCGTCTTCGAGACCGAACGCGGCATGGCGCTGTGGGGCGAAGCCGAGGCCGTCGAAGGCCTCCTCGAGCCGCGCTCGATCGACCTCGTCCTCGTCTCGCCGCCCTACGACCTCGCGACCGCGAAGAACTACGGCGGCAAGCGCGGCCGGCACTACGAGGATTGGCTCGTCGCCCGCGCCGCGGCATGGCGCTCGCTCCTCACCGGCTCGGGCTCGGTCATGCTGAACCTCGGCGACGCGTGGATCCCCGGCCAGCCCGCGCAATCGCTCTATCAAGAGAGCGTGCTACTGCGGCTCGTCAACGAGCTCGGCTACAGCCTGCTGCAACGGCTGTACTGGCACAATCCGGCCAAGCTCCCGGCGCCCGCGGAGTGGGTCACGGTGCGCCGCGTGCGCGTCACCCCCGCCGTCGAGCAGATCTACTGGCTGAGCGCCGGCGACCCGCACGACGCGAAGGCCAACAACGCCAACGTCCTGCGCCCGTACAGCGAGTCGATGCGGCGCGCGCTGCGTCGCGGCGGCACGAACGTCGGCCGACGCCCCTCGGGCTACGAGATGACCGACGGCTCGTTCCAGAACGACCTCGGCGGCTCGATCCCGCACAACGTCATCACAGCGAGCAACACCGTCTCGAACGACGGATACTCGCAGTACTGCCGCGACAACGGGCTCCCGATCCACCCGGCCCGCTTCCCACGTGCGCTGGCGCAGTTCTGCATCGGCCTGGCGACCGACCCGGGCGACGTCGTGTACGACCCGTGCGGCGGAAGCCTGACGACGCTCGCGGTCGCCACGGAGATGGACCGTTTCGCGATCGCGGGCGACCTGCACCGCGAGTACGTGCTCGGCGGGCGCGGCCGCCTCACCGCGGCATGATCGAGCAGCTCCCGCTCCTCGACAAGCGCTGGAACCGCCGCCGCCAGGTCTTCGTCCCGCCGACCGATCGGATCGACCCGAACGTGTACCACGTGCAGACGATCGCGACCGCCGCGGCGCGCACGTTCGTCACCGAGCACCACTACTCGTCCGCGTTCGTCGCGGCGCGCGCGAACGTCGGCCTCTTTCGCGAGGGCCGGCTCGTCGGCGTCGCGACGTTCTCGCACCCGATGAGCGACAAGGTGCTCACGAAGTACCTCGGCCACCGCGACGGCTGCGAGCTCGGACGATTCGTGCTGCTCGATTCCGAGCCGTTCAACGCCGAATCGTGGTTCCTCGCGCGCGCATTGCGCGTCCTACGGGTCGAGAAGCCGACGCTGCGAGGCGTCGTCTCGTTCGCGGACCCGATGGAGCGGCGCGACGCCGCGGGACAGATCACGAAACCGCAGCACTTCGGGCAGATCTACCGCGCGTCAAACGCCGCCTTCGCGGGGCGCTCGTCCGTGCGATCGCTGATCGTCGCCCCGAACGGCACCTCGCTCAGCCCACGTGCGCTCTCAAAAATCCGCGGCGCCGAGCAAGGCCGCGAGTACGCACAGCGCCAGCTCGAAGCGGCCGGCGTCTCACCGCGACGCCCCGCAGAGTCCGGCGCAGCCTGGCTGCGTCGCGTCGACGGCGCGCTCACGCGCGTCGCCCACCCCGGCAACCTCGCATTCACCTTCGCTCTCTGAAAAGGACCGCCACTTGCCGCTCAAAATGCGAAAGTTCTCCGCCACGCTGTACCCGACGTACCGCTCGAAGCACGACCCCGAATCGCTCGTGACCAAGATGGTCATCGGTCTCGCCAGCGACGGCAAAGACAACGGCGCGAAGACCGAGTTCGAGGCGGCGACCACCGCCGACGTCGTCGGCGCCGTGCAGCGCTTCGCGCAAACGTACGGCGGCGCGTGCCGCGCGTCGGTGCGCCTGCTCGAAGGCCGGAAGCCCCCGGGCTTCGATGAGGCGACGCGAGGACTGTTCTACAACCTCGAGCGCGCGGAGATCGGCTAGCGATGTACGACGCGAACCTCGTCGCCGCGCTGCGCGCACTCGTTCCTCCGCTGTACTACGCCTGGGGCTGCGTCAACGGCGGCGACGGCCTCGTGTTCACGCGGGAAGCGCCGCCGCCAGGCGCCGCGCCGGTAGGAACGACCGAGAACGTCGCAGCGTCGCTCGCCGCGCACGGCGACGCGCTGCCGGCGACCCACATCATGATACACGTCTTCGTGGACCGCGCGAGCGCGACCGCGTTCGACCGCGGCGTCACCTTCGCCGACAACGCACTCCAGGGGACCGTGTACCACGATCCGGACTCGAACCTCTCGTTCGTCGCACTCTACGACGTCGAGGATCCAGACGTGGAGGTGTCGGTCCACGACCAACGCGACCTGACCCACTTCCACGTCGAGCACCTCTTCAAAAAGGTCGTCGTGCGCGACGGTGACGGCGAACCCTACGAAACGCAGATCGGCCACATCGTGTGCGCCAACGAAAACGAGCGCGAGGTACTCAGCGCACTGCGCTCTCTCATCGACCGCATCGTCACGACCGTCACGCTCAATTTCGGAGCGGGCGGCACCGTCACGTACTCGCTTCCACAGGAGATCGCACCGTGAGCAAGCAGCCCGCGCCGCTCAAACCGCTCTCATCCGTCGTATCCACACAGCGTCAGGGCGTGCAGCTCCAGCGCGTCTACGCGATCGGAGAGCACCGCATCCGCACGACCGTGTACGTGGACTCGTACGACTTCCAGAGCTGGGCGAAGGCCGAGCGCTGGAACGGCGAGCGCTGGTACGAGGTCGCGACGATCCCGTACGGAGCGATGTACAGCGCGACGAAGGCGAGCTACCACAAGAAATCGGACGTCAACGAGCCGATCCTCTACGTGGACACGCAGACGCTGCTCGCGCGCGTCATAGAGGTCCTCGAGTAAAGCCTTCCCACGGGAGCGGGGAGCGGAAGGGTCCCAGCCTTCATGGCCGGGGCCCTTTCGTATTTCCCGGCCGCACGGCTTCGCCGGGTCCGCGCGGGGAGGCACCGGCGCTGCGCGCCGGCGCGCGCGGCCCGCCTTCGCTCGCGCGGCGTCGTTGGACCATCTTCGATACCCATAGGAGGGCTAACGCGATGCTCACCATCATCTGCGCGAACGCCGAGAATCGGGCCCTCATCGACGAGGTGATCGACGGCTACGGCGCCGCGTTCCGCGCATGGCTCGCGTACGCCGGCACCCGCATCGTCGTGCTCACGCCCGGGCAGACGTACCGCAACGCCTCGCCGACGCTGCGCGCGATCGGGTACGACGGCGACGACCGCGAGGTCCCGCCGGACGGCATCTTCGTGCGCGAAGAAGCGACGATGTATCTGCGCGTCGTGTCGCGCATCACGATCGCGCACGAGATCGTTCACGCCTACGACCTCGCGCGCGGAACGGACGGCGCATACCTCAGCTCGTGCGCTGAGGTGCGGGCGATGTACGACGCGCCCACGTGCCACTTTGTGACGCCGTACGGAGCCCTCAACACGGAGGAGTACTTCGCCGAACAGGCGCCCCGTACCACGACCGCGCAAACGACCCGAGCCACCCGTGGCCCCGCGCGACCCGCGCGAAGCTCAAAGAACGCGATCCCGCGATGTACGCGTACCTGCGGCGCCTGCTGCGCGAGAAGCCGCCGGTACACGCCGCGACCGCGGCGTAGGTGCTGCGGTACCACGCCACGCCGTGCACCAGTGCGATCCGACACGCGATGGAACACCGCAGCGACCTCGCGTGCATCACGACGCCCTCGCAGGGGAACCGGCTCCCCACCGGCGTGCAGTTCGTCGCCGATAACGGCTGCTTCGGGAAGGGCTATCCCGGCGATACCGAGTGGCTGACCTGGCTCGACTCGCTCGATCGAAACGCGTGCTCGTTCGCCGTCGCGCCCGACGTCGTGGGCGACGCGCGCGCCACCCTCGCGCGGTCCGCGCCGTTCCTCCCGCGCATCCGCAAGCTCGGCTTTCGCGCCGCGCTCGTCGCGCAGAACGGCCTGGAGAACCTCGACATACCGTGGGACGCCTTCGACGTACTGTTCGTCGGCGGCGACACGGCCTGGAAGATCGGTCCCGCGGCGCGCGCGATCGTCGGCGAAGCGAAACGACGCGGCAAGTGGGTCCACATGGGCCGCGTGAACACGCTCTCCCGGCTGCGCTACGCGGCCGACATCGGCGTCGACTCGGCGGACGGCACGTACCTCGTGTTCGGGCCCGACCAGAACCTGCCGCGCCTCCTGCGCTGGCTCACCGAGGTGAACCAGCCACGTCTCGGCCTTACGGCCGGATGGTGACGATCGTCTTCGAGGCCCCCGCGCTCGCGCGAGGGGCCTTTCGGCGTCGCACTTCGCCCGAGGAGACCACGATGACGAACGCCGTCGACGACTTCTGGACCGAGATCCGCCCGCAGATGCGGCCGATCCGCTGCGCACGACTGAAACAGCGCGCGCCCAAGCGCCACCGGATGCGCGCGCTCTCGCCGGCCGGAAAGCGGGTCGTCTCGAAGAGCATGTTCTTCCAGGACCACCCGGTCAACGGCAAGCTCGTCCACGCGACGCCGTGAGCGGCCCCAAGCTCACCGTCCTCTCGTTCGGTGCAGGCCAGGACTCGACGGCGCTCGCCGTCCTGTTCGCGACCGATCGCGACTTCCGACGCCGGTACGCCGGCAACGGAGACCTCATCGCCGTGATGAGCGAGACGGGTAACGAGTTCGACCAGACGCTCGAACACGTCGAGACGATGCGCGGGTACTTCCGCCGGCACGGCATCCCGTTCCACTACCTGGGAACGAACGACGGCTACCACACCGGAACGTGGCGGCAGGGCCTGGTCGGCTTCTACGAGACGCACGACACGATCGGCAGCAAGGCGTTCCCGAAGACGTGTTCCGTACGCCTCAAAACGGACCCGATCGGCAACTTCATGGAGCAGCTCGTCGCACGCGAGTACGGCGTTCCGAACCCGGGCCGCAAACGGTCGTTGTACTCGTTCACCGAAGCGCACGGCCCCGTTCGCATGGTTCTCGGAATGGCGAAGGGCGAAGAGAAAAGGTGCGCCGCGCGGCCGCTCACGTTATTTCCGCTCAAGAAGACCAACGAGCCCGTTTGGCTGCAGCGCACGTACGACCGCGTGTATCCGCTCATCGACTTGGGCATCAACCGTGCGACCGCGCAACAGATCATCGCAGATAAGGCGCCGTTCCCGGTGCCGATCCCGTCCAACTGCATGATGTGCCCGTTCGCATCCGACGCGGAGATCGCATACGTCGACCGGCATCGACCGGACGTATCCGAGCGCTGGTGCCAACTCGAGGAGCGCAAACTCGCGAAGAACGCGCACGAACCGCGTAATCTCGGCGTCGACGGCAAGCTCGACAAAAACGGCCGGCCGTTGACGCTGCGCGACGACGTCCTCCCACGCGCGCGCGCAGCGTACAAGGGACACACCGAAGCCGAGCTCGCCCGCATCCGGTTCTCGCACGGCCACTCGACCGCAAGCGTAATGTAACGCGCTCCTGTGCCACACGCGTGGCGCTGGATGCTGCGACGATCGAACGGAGACCTCACCGTGACGTACACCCAGCCCGCACCGGTCACTTGCGCCTGCGGCGCGACGACGATCGGCGCCCTCGCACGACTCGACCCGGACGGCACGGTGCGCAGCTGCTGGGTGGCTCTCGCCGACGATGGGCGCGCGCGTCCGGGCTGCGAGCCCGACCAGCGCACTCCCGACGTCGTGGACCGCCGCAACCGGCGCCTCGACGAAGCCGCCTCGCCGCGGCGGCCGCAAGTCGCGTTCACTGGCGGCACGCTCGTGCGCTGCGCATGCGCCCGCACGACGCGGGTGCTCACCTCCAACTTCAGCACGCTGATCGAGCGGCCCGAGGTCGCGGACCCGCCGGACCCCTCCGTCCCGTTCGGCGCGACGACGTGCTGGCTCGCGATCGCGACGGACGGCGGCCCCCAAGCCGGCTGCACGCCGGACGAGCGCACCTGGGACGTCCTCGCGCGGGCCCGGGGCACCGCCCCGCCGTCGCACGCCGCGCCGCTCGAGGACGTCCGACCCGCAGCGCCGAGCGCGCCCCGCCCGGCCGCCACGGAGCCGCAGGCGGCCCTCTTCGGCGACGAGGCGGCCGTCGTGCCGCCCCCGGCGCCGTCCGAGCCCCCGCCGCCCGACGAC
>CALEYW010000033.1 GCA_937927945.1 uncultured candidate division WPS-2 bacterium
GTGTAGAGGGTGACCAGCAGGATCACCAGCGCCAGGCTGATGTTCACCGAGAGGAGCACGTCCAGCACCCAGGGCGGGATCGGGACGATCATCAGGACGACCAGCAAAACCGAAGACGCCGCTACCCAGACGTGCGATGTTGACGCAATCCGGTCGACGACGCTTGGGCGCGCTGGGGCGGCCGTTGCCACTAGGTGACGGTCTCCACTGCTTGGATCATCGGCGAAAGGGGCTCAAGAACTGACCCGGAGGCCCTTGAGCTTGTAGACGAAGGCGATGATCTGGGCGACCGCGGCGTACAGGTCGGGCGGGACCGGTGAGTCGAGCTCGACCTTCGCATAGAGCGTGCGGGCCAGCGGAGGGTTCTCGAGGATCGGGACGCCGTGCTCCTTGGCCAGGTCACGGATGCGCTTGGCGATCAGGTCCGCCCCCTTGGCGGTGAGGACCGGGGCGTCCATCTTGATCTCGTCCCATTGCAGCGCGACGGCATAGTGGGTCGGGTTGGTCACCACGACCGTCGCTTTGGGAACGGCGGCCATCATTCGCTTGCGGGCCATCGAGCGCTGGCGGTTGCGGACGGCCTGGCGCGACTCGGGGTTCCCCTCCGACTGGCGATGCTCGTCCTTGACCTCGGTCTTGGTCATCTTCAGCGACGATTCGAGGCGGCGGCGCTCCCAGACGTAGTCCACGATTCCGAGCACCAGCAGCAGCAGGCCGACCCGCACGCCGATTCCGTAGACGACCCCCTCGACGAACACGACGATGTCGTGCGGCGAGGCGTGCGCCAGCGCGTAGAGCGCCGTGAGGTTGCCGCGAATGCTCATCCAGCAGATCAGCGTGACGATGGCCAGCTTCAGCGACTGCTTCGCCAGCTGCACGAGCGTCTGCGGAGAAAAGAACAACCGCTTGAGCCCGCTCATCGGGTTGAGCTTCGAAAACTTCGGGACGACCAGCGATGGCGCGAACAGGAAGCCGAACTGCAGCACGTTGGCGACGATCGCCAAGCCCAGCGCCGCGGTGAACGCCAACAGCATGAAGCTCGAATACGGCAGCGCGGCCCGCACGAAGAGTCCCATCGCCGAGCTGATCGTCACCGGCTCGTGCGTGCCGGCCTGCGCGAGCGCGATCCTGAAGGCTTGGGCCGCGGCACCCAGCGTCGACATGAAGCCGGCGTGGAGCGCGAACACGATCGCGAGGAAGATGACCGAGCCGCCGATGTCTTGCGAGCGCGGAACTTGGCCGCGCTGGCGCGCCTCGCGCTTGCGTTTGGGAGTGGCCTTTTCGGTTTGTTCCGGCTTCGCCATGCGAGCGCCCTACGGACCCGCACGCGGGAGCGGCGTTGCGCCCGCGGGTTGGGGTCCCATCGCGCGCAGCACCGTGTCGAGCTCGTGTGAGGACTGGTCGACCAGCGACGGAAACACGGCGCCGACCAGCGGCATCGTGACGATCAGCATGATGAGCCCGACGCTGATCTGGATCGGAAACCCGACCACGAACACGTTCATCTGCGGCGCGACGCGCGCCATGAGTCCCAGCATCACGTTGACCAGGAACAGGGCGATCGCCACCGGCGCGGCGATCTCGAACACGATGAATAGACATTGTGAAAAGAACCGTACGACGTCGCCCGCCACGATCTCCGGCGCGCCGGCGTACGGCAGCGGCACGAGGTTGAACGAGCCGGCGATCCCCGCCAGCAGCGCGTGGTGCGCGTCCACGGCCAGGTACAAGAGCGTCGTCAGCGCCAGTTGGAACTCGCCGATGACGGTGACGCTCTGCGAGGTCAGCGGGTTGACGATGTTGACGACCGCGAAACCGATTTGAATGTCGATGATCTCGCCGGCGAACTGAATCCCGGTGAACAGCAGAAACGCGACGAACCCGAACACCAACCCGACGAAAACCTGCGCCAGGATCGCGACGACCAGTTCCCCCATCCCGAGCGGCGCCATCGCCGGGACCGTCCGGATCAGCACGAACGAGAGCAGCAGCCCCAGGCCGAAGCGGGCGAGCTGAGGAATCTGGTTCTGCGAAAAGACCGGCACCAGCGCCAGCATCGCCGACACCCGAACCATGATCAGCAGAATCGTCTCGAACTGCGCAACCGACAGCCCAAAAACGTTCACTTTAACGGCGCTCCGCTCTCGCTGCGCGCCCCCCACGCTTCGCGTGGGGCCCCCGGGGCCGACCTCGCAACGCCATGACGGGACGCCGAAGATGCTCCTGCGCTCGGTCCATCACCGTTACTTTGTCCACTGCGGGATGCTGGTGAAGACGCGGCTCGTGAAGTCCGTCAGGAGGGCCAGCATGAACGGGCCGAAGATCAGGATGGCGAGTGCGACGACGACGATCTTCGGGATGAACGCGAGCGTCGGTTCCTGGATCTGCGTGACCGCCTGAAAGATCGACACGACGAGCCCCGTCACCAGGCCGAGCAGCAGCGCCGGCGCGCACACCAGCAGCGCGACGAAGATCGCCTCCCGGCCCAGTGAGAGCGCCGCGGCGTACGTCACAGCACCACCATGGCGATGGAGCGAGCGCAGCGACATGCTCCGCGTACAGTCACGCTGTTGCGAGCTCGGACCGTGGGCCCCACGCGAAGCGTGGGGGGCGCGGAGCCTAGGGCGGAGCGCCTTCTCACTGGTAGCTCGCGAAGAGGGCAGAGACGACCAGATTCCAGCCGTCCACCAGCAAGAAGATCAGGATCTTGAAGGGGAGCGAGATGATGACCGGGGGGATCATCATCATGCCCATCGAGAGGAGGACCGAGGCGACGACCATGTCGATCACGATGAACGGGATGTAGATCGCGAAACCGATCTGGAACGCCGTCTTCAGCTCGCTGATCACGAACGCCGGGACGAGCAGGTACGTCGGGACGTCGTTTTGGGTGGCCGGCCGCTTCTCTTTCGAGAGCGTGTAGAACAGCGCGATGTCCTTCTCGCGCGTCTGCTTGAACATGAAGGCGCGCAGCGGTTTCGCCGCGCGGTCGATCGCCACGGGCTGCGAGATCTTCGTGGCCAGATACGGCTGCAGCGCGTTCTTGTTGATGTCCTGGATCACCGGATTCATCACGAAGAACGTCAGCAGCAGCGAGAGGCCGACCAGCACCTGGGTCGGCGGAACCTGCTGCGTCCCTAGCGCCGTGCGCACGAACGACAGCACGATGACGATGCGGGTGAACGACGTGAGCAGCACGAGCATCGTCGGCGCCAGCGTGACGACCGTCAGCAGCAAGAGGATCTGCAGGCTGAGCGCGACGTCGGAGGGCTTGGTCGCCGGACTGATGCCGATGTTGACCCGCGGGATCGGGATCGACGGCGCGGCCGGCCCTGGGACGCTCTGCGCGAGCGCGGGCATGGCGAAGCTGACGCAGGCGATCAGCGCGCCGAACGCGGCCAAGATGATGAGGAGACGTCGGTTCACGGTTGTTTGCGGAATCTCTCCAGCAGGCGCAGCACGGCATCCCGTTGCTCGCCGAGCGCCTTCCGTTGCGTCTCGATGTATGGTTCGACGACGTCGGACTCGACGTCGGCGATGTGGGTCACCCCGGCGGATCCTCCGCCTACCAGATAGTATCGGTCGCCGACCTTCACGACGTGAAGGGTCACGTTCTGGGCCAGGAACGTCGACTCGACCACGCTGACCAGCCGCTTGCCGGACGCGACGACGCGCGTGCGGTTGAGGAAGCGGACGGCGTATGTCAGCGCCAGCAGGAGCAGGGCGATGATGCACAGCGCCCAGACGTACATCAGCCAGGGAGGCAGCGGCTACACCTTGTCGACGACGGGGTTCAGCTCGCTGATCTTCACCGCGAACTTGTCGTCGACGACGACGACCTCGCCGCGCGCGATGAGGATGTTGTTGACGTAGAGATCGATCGGGTCGGTCGAGAGCTTGTCGAGCTCGAACACGCTGCCGGTCGTCATCGAGACGACCTCGCGCAGCGAGAGCTCCGTCTGGCCGAGCACCGCGGAGATCTCGAGCGGCACGTCGTGGACGAGATCGAGGTTGGCGTGGCCGGGCGCGGCCGGACGCACCGGCGTCGGCTGCATGGCGGCGAACGTCACGGGTTGTCCTTCCTCGATTCGGGCGGGGCGGCGCGCCACGGCCGGCAGCGGCGGGGGCGCGGCGACGACCGGGGCGGATGCCGGCGCGGCCGGCTGCACTTCGGGGGTGAGGCGGTGTTGCGCGAGCACGTCGAAGTCGATGCGGACCGTCGTCGTGAAGCCTTCGCCCAGATCGAGCGGGGCACTGAACGTCGCGAACGGCGGCGCCGGAAAGTCGGCAGCCCCGGCGGCGACGGCCGATTCGATGCCGTTGGACGAGCGCTGCGTCTCGGTCGTCAAGGCCTCGCCCATCGCGCTCGAAACCTGCGCGACGGTCTCGGCGACGATCGAGAGCTGCATGGCGTCCAGCTCCCCGCCGTCGCCCGAGGTCCCGAGCATCAGCTCGACGACGCGCGCGAGATCACGCTTCAGATACTGCGTGACGAACGAGAGATCGGCCGACGGCACGCGGGTCAGCGTCGAGACGACGTCGGGATCGATGCGGATCGACGCGTCGCTCTCGGTGCGCAGCGCGCCCCCGGCGGCGACGGTGCGCCCGGCCAGCGTCCCGAGAACGCTCGCGGCGGAGGCGAACATGGCGTCGGCTACGCTCAGCAGCGGATCTGGCACGATTAGTCCTCGCTCTCGACGATCTCGGAGACGCGCACCGCGAGCCTATCGCGATTCACGCCCGGAAAAACTTTGAACTTCTCTCGCTCGTTCACGGTCGCGACCAGCGGTTCCCCGACCGGCTTGTCGAACAGCAGCAGATCGCCCGGCTGGAGCGCGATCAGATCGCGCAGCGAGACGGTCGTGCGGCCCAGCTCGACTTGCACGTCGACCGGAGCGCGCTCGACGTTGCGCGCCAGCTGCGCGATGTCTTGGTCGGTCATGCCGCGGCCCGCGACGACGGTCGGCGACCACTGAAAGTCGGAGAGCTGCGGTCCGATCGACTGCAGCACGAGGTACGGCAGGCAGAAGTTCATCACGCCGGACATGTCGCCGACCTTGAGTTCGCACGAGACGAAGGCGACGATCTGGTCGAGCGGAATGATCCGCGGGATGAACTGCGGGTTCGAGTCGAGCGCTTCGATCTTCAGCGAGAGGGTGAGCAGGTAGTTCCACGACTCGCGGTAGCTGTTGAGCATGCGCGCCATGAAGCGCTGCATCAGCGTGCGCTCGATGTCGGTGAGGTCGCGGAGCTTCTGCGGATACCAGCCCGGGCCGCCCAGCAGCCGGTCGATGATCGAGAAGACGAGGTTGAGGTCGACCTGCACGATCCCCGAGCCCGGCAGCGGGTCCATCGAGTAGATCGAGAGGATCGACGGAATGCCGATCGACGCGATGAAGTCGCCGTAGCTGATCTGCTCGAGCGAGACGATCGTCGCCTCGACCCGCGTACGCAGGTAGACCGAAAGCGAATTGTTCAGCAGCCGGGTGAAGTTGTCGTGCAGCGTCCGCAGCGTCTGCAGCTGGTTGTTCGAAAACTTGTCGAGCCGCTTGTTGAATCGGAAATCGAACGACTTGATCTTCCGCGCATCGAGCGTACCGGCGCTAGGGGCGGGCGCCGCCAACTGGTTGACGAGCGCGTCGATCTCTTCCTGAGAGAGCATGCTCATTTTAAAGGCGCTCCGCTCTCGCTGCGCGCCCCCCACGCTTTGCGTGGGGCCCCCGGGTTCGACCTCGCAACGACGTGGTCGTACGCGCAGGGTGCTGCTGTGCGCGGTCCATGACCATCGTGCTTCACTGCTCCTCGGCGCCGTGGACGGCGGTCGACGGCGTGTCCGGGCCAGTCAGGATGAGGATGTCGACTCTTCGATTCTGGGTGCGGTGGGCGTCGCTGTCGTTCGCGACGCGCGGCCGGAACTGGCCGTAGCCGGCGAAGGCGATGCGCGTTGGAGCGATGCGGTCGTGCTCGACGAGGTAGCGGGTCACGCCGGTGGCGCGCGCCGCGGAGAGTTCCCAGTTCGTCGGATACGAGGTCGTCGCGATCGGGACGTCGTCGGTGTTGCCCTGCACGAGAACGCTGTTGCGCACGCGACGCAGCTGGCCTGCGACCGCGTCGAGCAGCTGCTTCGTCTCCGGGCGCATGTCGGCCGACCCCGAGTCGTAGTACGTCTTGTCGCTGAGCAGCGTGATGACCAGCCCCTGCTTCGTGGTTTTGGTCTGCACCTTTTGCTGCAGACTCTGCTGCGCGATGTACTGATCGAGCTGCGACTTCACCTCGGCCATGTTGGCTTCTTCGGTGCGGCCTTTTTCGGAGCCGGTCGTCCCGCCGTTGGGCGGGTTGTTGATGTCGCTCGTGCTGGTGAAGCCGCCGGAGATCTGGCGGGCCAGGCGCTGCAGCTTGACGCTCGAGATCGTCGAGATCGCGAAGAGGATGATGAACAACGCCAGCAAGAGCGTGATCATGTCGGCGTACGTCAACAGCCAACGCATCATCCCCGCCGACTCGAGCTTTTCGCTCCCCGGGCGGCGGATCCGCGATCGGGTCGGCTCGCCGCTCTGGACCGCCATCTGCGTTATGCGCCCGCGAGTCCGGGTTCGCCGACGGCTCCGCCGGCTTCGATGTCCGTCTCGCGCTCGTTCGGATCGAGGAAGGCGTGCAGCTTCTCCTCGAGCAGGCGCGGGTTGTCACCGGCCTGGATCGAGAGGATGCCTTCGATCATGATCTCGCGCATCAGCAGCTGTTGCCCGGCGCGTTCTTTGATCTTCGAGGCCAGCGGGATCCACAGCAAGTTCGCCAGCGCAATCCCGAAGAAGGTCGCGACGAACGCCTGCGCGGTCGCGACGCCGAGCGAACCGGTGAGGTTGCCCGTGCCCGAGAGCGAGCCGAGCTGTTTGAGCATCGCGATCAGTCCGAGCACCGTGCCGATGATGCCGAGGGTCGGCGAGTAGCCGCCCATCGTCATGAACACCGCCTCGGCCTTGGCGTTGCGGTCCTGGACGTAGGCGACTTCGGTCTCGAGAATCTTGCGGATGATGTCCGTGTCGCGTCCGTCGATGACGAGCTGGATTCCCTTGCGCATGAACTCGTCTTCGAGCGCCGCCGCCTCGTTCTCAAGGGCGAGCAGCCCCTCGCGGCGCGCCTTCTCGGCGAACGAAACCAGCGTCGCGATCACTTCGCGCTCGTGGTAGACCGGCTCGGTGAACGCGATCTTCGCGCCCAAGCCGAGGCCGCGCACGAACGTCTTCATCGGAAACGAGACCAATGTCGCGCCGACCGTCCCGCCGAACACGAGCAAAAACGCCTCGTACCGGGCGAAGATGATCCCGACGTCGACCTTGCCGATCCATGCCGCCAGGGCCAGAGAACCCATGGCGACGAGCAGGCCGAGTACAGTCGCGAAATCCAAAACGGGGCCTTTCCCAAACGATCCGAGACGGGCGGTGTCTTAGGGGACTATCGGCGCCCGGCTATGCGGGTTTGAGGCCCTGTGGCGGAGCGCACGCTCGGTTCGGCCCTTCGGCGGCTCCATAAGGAGTCGCCTGTGCCGGCGGGTCAGCGACCAGTTGGTTGTGCGTCGGGTCCGTGGATGCGGCGTTTGAACTCGACGATCTTGTCGCGAATCTCGTCCATCGTGTCCCGGACGATCAGCTTGTTGCCGTTGGTCAGAGTCACCACGGTATCCGGGGTGGCTTCCAGCGTCTCGATCAGGTCCGGGTTGACCATGATGGGCTCGTTGTGGAGGCGTCGCAAAGGGATCATGGCTCTTTGGTGTTCGGCAGAACGCGACGCCGCGGCGAGGACGCAAAAAAGCCGACCTGCCCCGGTGGGGGCAGGCCGGCCTTTTTTCGACTGAGGGAACGTTCTAGCGGATGAGCTGGGTGACGGTCTGCATGTCTTCGGAGGCGACCGTGATCGACTTCGAGTTCGCCTGATACGCGTTTTGGGCCGCGATCATTTTGGTGAACTCGTCGGCGATCGAGACGTTCGAAGACTCGAGCGAACCGGCGATGATCTGACCGAAACGGCCGACACTCGCGGTACCGACTTGTGCCAGTCCCGAGTTCGCGGTGGCCGAGAAGTCGGAGCTGCCGACCCGCTGGAGTCCGCCTTCGTTCTGGAAGACCGCGACCGCGACGCGACCGAGCGTCGTCGTCTGGCCGTTGGTGAACGCACCGGAGATGGTGCCATCCTGCCCGACCGTGAGATTGGAGAGGATGCCGGTCGCGAAGCCGTTCTGCGAGATCACGTTGGCCGACGAGGTACCGGCGAGCGCCGACGAGAGGTGGAAGTCCAGACCGATCGGACCGGTGGCCGGAGCCACGCCGGGCGCGGTCGGGAAGCTGGCGTTGCTCGTCCCCGTTCCCCACGAACGGATGTTGAGTTGGTTGCCGTTGGCGATCGTCGTCGCCTGATTCGCGCCGTGCACGGCCGCACCAGACAGGGTGCCGCCCGGAGCGGCGCCTTGCGCGCCGATCGTCGCCGCGGTGTTGATGTATTGGCCGTTCTGGTCGAAGTACGCGTAGCCGACGACGCCCGAGCTTGCGGTTTGGAACGTTGGCGCGGCGACGTTGCCGCCGACGACCGCACCGGCGTTGCTGATCGTGTCGAAGGTCGTGCCGTCGGCGAACGACGTCGACACCTTCCAGCGCGCCGCGGGCGCGTGGAGGTTGCCGTTGGCATCGGCGACTTGGGCCGGCAGACCGTTCGTACCGCCGGCATTGTTGACGATGGCGGTCTTGTTGGCGTCTGCGGCCACGAAATTGCCGAGCGTGATGTTCGCGCCGTCGAAGGGCACGACCGCGCCGGCAGCACCGGTCGTGCTGCGCGAGCCGTCGCTGATCGTGGCCAGCGTTCCGGCCGCGTTGACGGTTATCGAGATCGTGTTGCCGCCGGTCGAGCCGGTGGCCGTCGTGACGAGGTTCCCGCCTCCGCCGAGCGCGGAGTTCGCGGCGATGTTAGCGTTGCCGCCGGTCGCGCCGGTCGCGTCCGGCGTGTAGGTGACCTGCGCGAGGTGTCCGTTGCCGAGCGAATCGTAGATCGTCGTCGAGATCGTGTACGGCGAGCCCGTTCCGGCTGCACCGTTCTGCACGCCCTGCGCTTCTTTGATCCACTGCGTCTGGTCGAGATTACCGCCCAGCGACACGTCGAAGACCTGGTCGCCGGAGGCGCCGAACTTCAGCTTGGAGTTCAGCCCCGTGCCGACCGCCTGCGAGGTCAGTCCGAGCGGAATCGTGATGTCGCCGGGAACGCCGGTTTGCGTGATGTTGCCGCTCTTGTCAGCCAGGTAGCCCTGCACCGCCATGCCGCTGGACCCGTCGTACAGCAGGCCGTTCTGGTTGAGCGAGAAGTCGCCGTTACGGGTGTACACCGGCGCGGAGTTGCCGTTGGGCGCGCGCAGGATGAAGAACCCGTCGCCGTTCATGGCGAGGTTGGTGTTGACGCCCGTGGTCGTCAGCCCGCCTTGGGCGAAGCGCGTGTCGATCGAGCCGATCTTGACGCCCAGGCCCAAGTCTTGACCGTTGATGCCGCCGCTGGTCTGCGTCGGTGAGGTCGCGAAGCTCTGCGCCTGATAGATCAGATCCTGGAAGTTGACGGCTTGGCCCTTGAAGCCCGTCGTTCCAACGTTGGCGATGTTGTTCGAGATCGTGTCGATCTGGCTCTGGTATGCTTCCAGGCCGGAAACGCCGACGAACAGCGAATCGAAAGCCATCTAGGTGACCTTTCGTGTCATCATGCCACGGAGCGTCGTTCGATCAACCCCGTGTGAGAGCTCCACGCGGTGGTCCGCTCTCGAAGTGATTGTGGTTGCGAGCGTGCGTTTCATTCGATGATCGCCGCGCTGTCGATATTCGTGAAGACGTTCTCTTTCATCGAGTTTTGATCGACGGCCGTAATGACGGTGCGATTGGTGATCGACACGACCATCGCGGTGTCGCGCATCATGAAGAGCGACTGTTTCGCGCCTTTCGCCGCCGCCTTGTCGGCCATCGCGTTCATTTTCGCGAGGTCCTCGGAGGTGAGACGGATGTTGCGTGATTCCAGGCGCGCCTGCGCGTGCGCTGAGAACTTGAGCGGCTGCTGCGTCGCCGGTGCGGTCGCGGTGCGCAGGACGTCGCGGAACGAGCCCGCGCCGGTGGGCGGGATCTGAACCGGAACGCCGGCCGGGCGAACGGGTGCGACCGCAGGGGGGATGTTGACCCCGGTGATCTTCGGGTCGGCCATTTCAGCCGATGCTGAGGATCGCCGAGGTCGGCAGCTGCAGCGGGACGCCCTTGCTGTCGGTGATCAGCTTTCCGCTGCTGTCGGCGAGCGTGAACTCGGGCACGCCGTTGATGATCGAGATCGTCTTCACGGTCCCGGTCACGCTCGACGAGTTTCCCGTCGCGTCGACCGACGCCGCGGAGACCGTCTTGCCGATGAGACCGGCCGACTGCATCACGGAGAAGTTCGATTGGAACGACGAGAACGAGGTCTTGAGATCAGTCATGGCTTGCACGGAAGAGAACTGCGCGAGCTGCGCAATCGACTGCGTGTCGTCCATCGGCTGAAGCGGGTTTTGATTCTGGAGCTGCGTGGTGAGCAGCTTGAGGAAGGCGTCCTCCCCCAGCTGCGAACTAACCGACGACGCCTGCGGCGGAGCCGTACTCGGGGTGTTGATCAATCCGGTGATCGGAAGACCGCCGGTCGTGCTGGACATATGTGGTGTTCCTTGTGGTCAGACGAGGTAGTTGAAGCCGCTATGCGTCGGATTCGCCGTAAAGATCGGCGGTCCGAAACTCGGTACCGCGAGCAACGACGTATCCTCACCGTCGTCCGTACCGAGCGATTCCACGCCGCCGATGCGGCGCGTGTTCGAACGGTTCGTCCACGATGAAGACGACTGCTGATCGCGATTGCCCGCAAAACCGCCGGCCAGCGCGACGGTGAAGCTCTGCAGCTTCAGGCCGGCGTCGGCGAGGGATTTGGCGAGCTGGTTCTGCGCGCCGGCAAGCACGTTTTGCGCGTCGGCGTTGTGGGTGGTGATCGACGCGTCGACCGATCCGCCGGTGACGACGAGCTTGACGCTCACGTCGCCGAGCGACTCCGGGACGAGCCGCAGCCGCACTTCCGACGAACCGTCGGTCGTACGGATGTTGACGCCGCGCAGGACTTGATCGACGACCGCGTTCGCGTCGACGTGCTCACGTGGCGGCAACGTCGAGGCGGGCGTGGGCGGAGCGATCGAACCGGCGTCCGTTGCGCTCGTGATCGCGAACGGAGCGCCGCCCTGCGGCGTGGCAACGGGCCCGGTGTACAGCTTCGGGTCGATCGGAATCGACGGGAAACCGGGGTCGGGTGTTGCGGTGGAACGCGGGCCGTCTTCGCGGCGAACCGCCGCGGTGAAGGCCTGCACGAACGCGTCGAGCGCGTTCGTCGCCGTGCTTGACGTGCCCGCGGCATTGGCCGGCGCCGGTGCGCGCAGCGATGGTTGGGGAGTTCGCGGCGCGGACGCCGCGAGGGTGGCGGAAACGGCAGCGGTCGCTGCCTCTTCCGACGGCGGCACGATCGGCGAAGCGATCGGGCCGGTGCTGCCCGGGTCGAGCAGTCCAGCGCGCGCGAGGATGCGGCCGAGCGGGGTGTCGCCGCCGGTCGCGATGGCTTGCGCTGGTTCGAGCGCGACGACGCGACCGTCGCTGCCGGTCGCCTGAGCGACGGACGCGGTCGATGGGGTCGACGCGTTGGTGAGGGTGGGGGTGGAAGACGCGGCTGCAGCGAGCGCAAGGGTTGCGTCGCTGATCATGCGGTCCGGCGTTGGGGCTGGGTTGGCTCCCGCCTGTTCGGCGTCCGAGCTTTTTCCAGAGATCGATCGGATCGTTTGCCCCGGGTCTTCCTTCGTCACCCTCGTTGCGAGCTCGGCGATCTGCCGGAATCTCGTCACGAGGGATGACGCCCTCTCGGCGTTCGTCTGCGGTGGTCCCGTGCTGTTGGGCGCGAGGGCCGCACTGAATGCCTGGGTCAATCGTTGCTTCGCGGCGTCGAGCGGGATGCCGAGCAGGTTCGCGACGGATGCCGCGAGCGAGCTCGCCAACGACGTGACGACGTCGGTCAGTGGGATTCCCCGGTCGAGCTGTTCGCGGATTTTCAGCACGAGGGCGCTATCGACGGGTGAGGTCGAAGCGGCCGTCGACGAACTCGAGGAGACCTTGTCGGCGAAGAGCGCTTGCAGCGAGCTGCCCAGCGTTGCCTTGAAGATCGCACCGTTGATGGAGCCGGCGGACGGTGTGGCCTCCGTTGCGCCGGACTTGGCGGTGCCCGAATTCGTCGATCCGGTTGGGAGAAGGATCGTGATAGGGTTCAGAATGTCACCTCCTTTCGCTGTGAAATAGTCGTCAGAGGCGTCCCGAGCGGGACACCTCCCACGGTTTATCGGTTCGTGGACGTCCCGACCTGAGCGGAGGCCCGGCTGAGCCGGGCGGCAACGTTGGCCGGGAGCACGTTCATGATCTGGGCGGCAGAGTCGGCGTCCATCAGGGCCAGCACCCGCACGACCTGTTCGTCGGGGAGCCGCTGCACGATCGCGGCCGCCTTGTCCGGTTCCATCGCGGCCCAGGTCGCCGCGCTCCGGCGGTCGGCATCCGACGCGGTTGCGGATTGCCCGCCGGCGGGAGCCAGGGCCGCGGCGCCGGCCGGGGCCGCGGTGGGACGGACCGATGGGAACGGGGTCGGGTGCGGCTGGTTGGAGAGCGCGCTCACCTGCTGCTGGAGCTGCTGCACGCGCGCGTCTCCGGCAGCGGCCGCGACCCGCTGCTTTTCGAGCCGGCCGTTGAGGTCGCGGATCTGCTGGTTGCGATCGGTGATCGTCTGCTGCTGGGCAGCGAACCGGAGCGGCGTCCCGACCGCCGCGAGCACGCGCGCGCCGACCGCCCAGACCGGCTTGAGCGGACCGTTGGCGATCGCGTCGTGCGACGGCGGCCACAGGAGCGCCACCGCGAGGGCGGCGAGGGCGGTGAGCGGGAGCAGATACCGGCCGAGCTTCGAGCGGCGCCGGCGTTGGCGGGTTACGATCACGACGGAGATCCTTCGAGCGGGTGGGCACGGTCGTAGAGGCGCGCGTTGAGGTCGTCGAGTTCGCGCTGGTCGGCGATCGAGGCGTCGAGCTCGAACGCTTCGCGGCGCCGCTGTTTGAGCGTCTCGAGGACCTTGCGATCCTTGGCGGCATCGACGAGACGCAGCCGGGCGCGTTCGGCCTCGGCGACGCAGGCCTCGACCCGTTGCTGGGCCGCGGCAATCGTGCGATCGAGGTAATCGAGGTGGACGTAGGTCGCCCGCAGCGTCTCACCGTCGAGAGCGGCATGGTCGCGGCTGAGCTGCGCACGCATCGCGTCGCGCCGCGAGATGAAATCGTCGCGCCGCCGCTCCGCCGCCCGCTGATCGCTCAGCGCCTGCGCGTGCTCGCCGGCCTTCTCTTGCTCGACGCGTTCGCGATGCCCGAGCACCGGATCGAGCCGAAACGCAAACTTGGGCATTATCCTAAGGCCATGATGGCGCGTTGGGCGTCGTCAAAGGTGGCCTGTTCGTAGATGCCTTGGCGCAGGAAGAGGCGGACCTGGTCGATGCGCGCGAGGGCGTGATCGACGCGGGGGTTCGAACCGGGGACGTAGGCGCCGATGTTCACCAGATCTTCGGCGTCGCGATAGGTGGCGAGGATGTCACGCACGGTCGAGGCTGCGCTCAAGTGCGACGGCGGCACGACGTCGGGCATCACGCGGCTGACCGAGGCCAGCACGTCGATCGCGGGGTATTGGTTTGCCGCCGCGAGCTTGCGCGAGAGAACGATGTGTCCGTCGAGGATCGAACGAACCGCGTCGGAGATCGGTTCGTTCATGTCGTCGCCGTCGACGAGCACCGTATAGAGCGCGGTGATCGTACCGTGCTCCGAGGTGCCGGTGCGCTCGAGCAGCTTGGGCAGCAGCGCGAACACCGACGGCGTGTAGCCGCGCGTGGTGGTCGGCTCCCCGATCGCGAGACCGACCTCGCGCTGCGCCATCGCGAAGCGCGTGACGCTGTCCATCATCAGCATGACGTCGAGTCCGTGATCGCGGAAGAATTCGGCGATCCGCGTCGCGACGAACGCCGCCTTGATGCGCACCAGTGCCGGCTGATCGGACGTCGCGACGACGACCACCGAACGCCTCAGCCCCGCTTCGCCGAGATCACGCTCGAGGAAGTCACGCACTTCTTTGCCGCGCTCGCCGACCAGCGCGATCACGTTGACGTCGGCCGCGGTGTTGCGCGCCATCATCCCGAGAATCGTCGACTTTCCGACGCCGGAACCCGCGAAGATGCCGACTCGTTGGCCTTTGCCGATCGAGAGCAGGCCGTCGATCGCGCGCACGCCGACGCCGAGCGGTTCCGTGACACGGCGGCGGTTCAGCGCGTTGGGCGGCGTCCCGGTGACCTCCGCGCGGCGCGCGCCGACGATCGGGCCGAGACCGTCGATCGGGCGGCCCAGCCCGTCGAGCACGCGACCGAGAAGCCCATCGGCAAGACCGATCTGCAGCGGGCGGCCGAGCGCGACGACGTCGGAGCCGGCAGCGATCCCGCCCAGCTCGCCGAGCGGCATCAAGAGGACCTTCGCGTCGCGGAATCCGACGGCTTCGGCCAGCACCGGGGTGATGGTGCGGCGATACGTGATCGACGCGGTCTCGCCGATCGCCATCGGCGGTCCGTTCGATTCGATCACCGTTCCGATCACCTGGCTGACCTTGCCGTTGGTGCGGATCAGTTCGCCGTCGCGAATCTCGTCCAGATACGGTGTCGCATCGAACGCGACGCGGGTCACGACGCGCGTGCCGTCGTCAGCTCGGACTTGACGACCGTCTCCATCGGCGCAGGTTCGACGATCACGTCCTCCTCGATGTGGAGGATCTTGCGGGCTTCTTCGAGCTGCGTCGAGATGCGGGCGTCGATCGTTCCGGCGTCGGTATCGACGACGACGCCGCCGCGGTCGACCCGCTGATCCTCGACGACGCGCAGGTTGCGGATGTCGCCCATCGCGATGAGCTCGTCGCGATGCTGGCGCATCCGCTCCAGATCGGCCGGATTGACGCGCACCGTGACCGTGTCGCGCTCGATCAGCCGGGCGATCGCGACCTTCGCCATCTCGATGACGACCCCGCGATCCAGCGCGACCTGCTGGTGGAGCACCCGCTCGGCGATCCCGAGCGCGAGCTTCACCAATTCGGGCTCGGCCTGCTCCATGATCTTGTGCCGCTCGACGTTCGCCATCTCGAGCAGACCGCGCATCGTGACGAGCATGTCGTTCATCTCGCGGTCGGCGGCCTCGCGGCCGGCGTGGAATCCCTCGTCGTGACCGCGCTTGCGCGCGTCCTGCGCGATCGCGTCGGCTCGCGCGGCGGCGTCCTCGACGAGCGCGCGCCCGCGATCGTGCGCGTCGGCGAGCAGGGCGTCGGCGTTGCGCTTCGCTTCGTCCAGCACTTCTTGCGCCTGCGCGCGGATCGCCTCGACGTCAACGGCCGGCGCGGCCGGCGCGCGTCCAAGCGGCGCATCGGCGATGAGCGGCTCCGCCGCCATCGAGCCAAAGCCGTAGCCGTCGAGCGACTCGAAGTCACCGACGGCTGGGATATCTTCTTCAACGACGGGGGGCGCGATCTCAGGAACCTCGAGCGCATACCGCTCGGACCGAAAGTGCGCGCCCTTGACTACGCGGCCCAAGTTATTTGCTCAAGTGGTCATGGAGCGAGCGCAGCAGCATCGTCCTCGTGCGACCAGGTCGTTGCGAGCTCGGACCCGGGGGCCCCACGCCAAAGGCGTGGGGGGCGCGGAGCCTAGGGCGGAGCGCCGTTAGACCGGGGGTCATACGATGCGGTCTTCTTTGCCGCCGCGGGCGATGATGATTTGGCCGTTTTCTTCGAGGGTGCGGATCACGTCGACGATGTTCTGTTGGGCTTTGCCGACTTCGCGGACGCGCACCGGGCCGAGCACTTCGATGTCGTCCTTGAGCGTCGCCGCGGCGCGCGTGGACATGTTCTTGTAGACCCGTGCGAGGAGGTCGTCGTTGGCGGTCTTGAGTGCGAGCGCCAAGTCTTTGCCGTCGACTTCCTTGAGCACGCGCTGGATCGCCCGGTCGTCGAGGTTGATGATGTCCTCGAAAACGAACAGCAGATTCTTGACCTCTTCGGCGACCGCGGGGTCGCGCTTGGTGAGGCCGTCCAAAATGTTCCTCTCGGTTTCGCGATCGACGAAGCCCATGACCGACGCGAGCGTCTGGACGCCGCCGGCTTTGGTGAAATCGGACCCGCTGACCAAAAGGCGCCGGCCGAGCAGTTCGTCGAGCTGTTCGAGGATCTCCGGCGCGGTTTTCTGCAGGATCGCGATGCGCATCGCGACTTCGCCTTGCAGCACGGCCTCGAGCTGCGAGAGCACGGCGCCCGCTTGATCCGGCGACATGTAGACCAGGATCAGCGCGATCGTCTGCGGGTGTTCTTCCTTGATGAACTCCAGCAGTTGCGCGGGCTCGGTCTTCTTCACCAGCTCCAGCGGGTTGCCGTGCTTGAGCGCCGCGAAGAGCCGGTTCGTCATGTCGTCGGCTTGGCCGGCGCCGAACGACCGCTCCAGAATCTCCTTGGCGTACTCGATGCCGCCTTCGTTGATGTACTTGAGCGCGATCGCGCGCTGATACGCTTCTTGGATGACGGCGTCGCGCTTGTCGATCGAGACGGTCGAGATCTTCGCGATCTCGAGCACGATCCGCTCGACTTCGTCTTGGCGCAGGAACTTGAAGATCGTCGCGGCCAGCTCGAGGCCGATCGTGATCATCAGGATCGCGGCCTTCTCGGGCCCCGACATCTCCGGAATCGCCGGCGCCCCGTACGACTCCATCATCGTCGACCCGATCGGGTCATCGCCGAGCGTGAGAATCGGCTTATCGTGAATCATGGGTTATTCCGCCAGCCACAGCTTCACGAGTTTTGCGATGTTGTCTGGGTTTTCTTGAGCGACGGTGGTGACGTACTCGATCATCTGTTCGCGGGTGAGATCGGCTGCCGAGCGGATCGGGGCGGCGAGCGACGGCGTGCCGTCGAGCATCGGGTGCTCTTCGAAGGACGGCAGCTCTTCGGCCAGCGTCGAGTCGAAGGTCGGCATATCGCTGGCCGGGCGGAACGTCCGGCGGCGGATCAAGGCGAACGCGGCGCCGGCGCCGACGAGTCCGAGAATGATCAGCAGCGCCGCCAGCGTGCCGTTCGGGACGCCGGGGAGGAGCTGCGCGTTGACGCCGCCTCCGTTTGCGGCCAGGACCGGCGGCGCGAACGGCATCGCTTCGACGGAGATCTGATCGCCGCGCGCCGTATCGATGCCGGCCGCCTGCGCGATCACGTTGCGGATCTTCGCCACGTCGGCCGGCGCGACGGCATAGGCCGCCGTGCCCGCGGCAACGTTCCCGGAGACCGGCGCCGTTGCCGGAACGTTCACCAGCACGGCGACCGACAGGCGCGACACCTTCCCGGGCGCGTCGACGTGCTTGGCCGTTTGCTCGGTGACCTCGAAGTTGGTCGTCGCCTTGGCTTTGTTGTACTTCCCGCTGCCGGCTTGCGTCTGCGTCCCCTGATAGGTCGGAACGACGTTGGTGGTCGTGCCGGGGACGCCGACGGCGTTGTTCTTCGGCGGCGCGGATCCGGTGTAGCTCTCGCGCTCGGTCTGCTGGGAGCGGATCGTGCCTTGCGGTGCGAACGACTTCGTCTCGGTGGAGTTGGCGTCGAAATTCATGACGCTCGCCACGCGGACGGCCGAGCGATGCGAGCCGATCGTCGCGTCGAGCAGACCTTGCAGTGATTGCTGCAGGTCGTTCTCGTACTTCTCTTTGGCGACGAGCTGATCGTTGACCATCTTGAGGGCGGTCGACCCATCGGCAACGGCGCCGGTCGCGTCGATGGCCGAAGGCCGCAGAATCGTCCCGTTCTGGTCGACGATCGTCACGTTCTCGGGTTTGAGCCCTTCGACGGCGCCGGCCACCAGCTGGGTGATGCCGCGAACTTCCTGCGGACCGAGCTGCAAGCCGGGCTTCGTCTGAATCGCGACGGAGGCGGTCGTCGGCTGCTGCGAGGTCGAGTAGAGCGAGGCTTGCGGCGAGGCGATGTGCACGCGCGCGGACTGCACTTGCGAGAGGCCGGCAATCGTGCGCTGCAGCTCGCCCTCGGTCGCACGCGTCTTGGCGATCTTCTCTTGGAAGTCGGTCATCCCGAGGTTCGTGCGATCGAACAGCTCGTATCCGGTACCGCCGCCTTTGACGACGCCTTCTCCGGCGAGCGCGACGCGCTCTTCGTACACGTTCTCGCGCGGAACCAGAATCGTCGCGCCGCCGTCGGCGAGCCGATGCGGAATCTTCAGCGCTTCGAGCTTCTGCACGACGGCATTTGCTTCGTCGGCCTGCAAATTCGAGAACAGCACGCCGTACTCGGGGCCGCGCGCGTTGGCCGCGAAGAGCAAGCCCACCGCCAGGACGAGCACGAGGGCAATCGCGCCGTACACGATCCGGTTCGTCGTCGCCTGACTGCCCCACCAATCGCGCATGCGCGTGGGGAAGCCGCCGAGGGACGTGGTCAGACGATCCAAATGCCACCTTCGCGGAGCCATGAACCGTGCTCCGTGGGGATGCCGACCGTGGCAACGTCCACCGGGCATCCTTGCCCGGTACTGTGGATACTATCGGCCCGAAGTTGTCCGTGCTTTAAGAAGCTTGCCTGGAGAGCGACGCGTTTGACCGCCGTCACGCTATTGTCAGGGGACGGTTAAGTCGCAAGTGCCGACCGCTCGGGCCCGACCGACACCGCCGTGACCGGCACGCCGGTCAGTGCAGCGAGCCGGTCCACAAACGCTCGAGCGTTCGGCGGCAGGTCGGCGATGCGGCGCACGCCGCGCAGATCGTCGCTCCATCCGGGATGTTCTTCGATGTCGACCCGCAGTTCGGGATCGCCGATTGCTTCGATCCCGCACGGCGTGCCGTCCGCTCGCCGGTACCCCGTCACGATGCCCAGCTGGTCGAATCCCGAGAGGACGTCGAGCTTGGTGATGACGATCGCGTCGAGCCCGTTGAGTCGCGTAGCGTAGCGCGCGGCGACGGCATCGTACCAGCCGCAACGGCGAGGCCGGCCGGTCGTCACGCCGAACTCCCGTCCCACAGTACGGAGACGCTCGCCGACCTCGCCGGTCAATTCCGACGGAAATGGGCCGGCGCCGACGCGCGTGCAATACGCCTTCGCCACGCCGAGCACGCCGCCGACCGTTTTCGGCCCGATGCCAAGACCAATGCACGCGCTCCCGGAGAGCGTGTGCGAACTCGTCACGAACGGATACGTGCCGTAGGTGACGTCGAGCATGGTGCCTTGCGCGCCCTCCGCCAGGACGCGTTCGCCGCGCTCCATCGCTTCGTGCAGCCAGGCAACGCCGGGGACGACGTGCGGCACGATGCGCCGGGCCAGCTCGAGCGTCTCGCCGACGATGTCTTCCTCACTCGGCGTCGCGTCGGCCCCGACGAACAGCGGCGCCCGGGCCAGCATCGCGTGGCGGATCTTGGTTGCGAGAACTTCGGGTTTCGCCAGATCGCCGAACTGAATGCCCAGCCGTCCGACCCGGTCGACGTAGGCCGGCCCGATGCCCCGGCCGGTCGTCCCGATCGCGGCGCCGCCGCGCTGCTTTTCGCTCAGCCGGTCGAGCGTGGCATGGTACGGGAAGACGACGTGCGCGCGGTCGGAGATCGTGATGCGGCCGATGTCGACGCCAAGCTTCGCCAGCGTGTCGAGCTCGTCGAGCAGGCCGCGCAGTGACGCGACCGTCCCGCCGCCGATGAAGAGCCGCGTCCCGGGGACGAGCACTCCGGAGGGGACGACGTGCAAGGCGAGCTTCGTGTCGCCGACCTCGATCGAGTGCCCGGCGTTGTCGCCGCCGCCGAATCGCGCGATGACGCCGTACTCGCGCGCCATCAGGTCGATGATGCGCCCCTTGCCCTCATCGCCCCATTGAATCCCCACCACGACATCGACCGGCCGGCGGTCGTCGTGCGGGTTGGGGAACATGCTCATCTTAGTCTCCGCGGAAATCGAGGTCGCTCGTACTTCCGACCGGCAGCGATGGGACGCCTTCGAACGTCGTCATCACGTACTCGCTGAAGAGGGCGTTGGGCCAGCCGAAATCGGCGCGCGAGAATTTCATCGGATCGTCGGGATTGAACGACTCGTGGAGGAGGTGGTCGCCGGGATCGGACGCCAGCAATTGGCTGAGCACGTCCTTGCGCTCTGCCTCGCTCGAGGCCGTGAAGCCTTGCATCAGCATCGCCAGCGGCCAGACCCACCCGTCGCTCGTGTGCGGCGAGCCGATGCCGCGCGCCACCTTGCCGACGTAGTACGTGGGGTTGTCCCGCGAGAGCAAGAAGCGCCGCGTGTTCTTATAGATGAAGGACGACGACTTGGTGTAGCCCAGATACGGCGCCGAGAGGAGCGAGGGGATGTTCGCGTCGTCCATCAGGTTCGCATGACCCATCCCGTCGACTTCGTAGGCGTACACGTAGCCGTAGTTCGGCGTGAACACGACGCCGTACGTCTGGATGCCGGTCTGCACCTCGTCGCGCAGCGCACGCGCGCGCTGCGCTTTGATCAGGTTGTGGTAAACGTCGCGCTCGATCTCTTGCAGCTCGCCCAGCGCCACCACCGCCATCATCTCCGAGGGGATGAGGTAGTTGTAGGTGCAGGCGTCGTCGGAGGGTCGGAAGCCGCTCCAGATCATCCCGGTGTAGACGACCGGATTGCCCTTGCCCGCCGGAAGTTCGTGGTGCACGTAGTGCGAGTTGCGCGGATGGTCTTGCTCGCGCTCCATCGTGTCGAGCGCCTTGTCGAAACCGGCGGCCAGATCGGAGGTGAAGATCGACGTGTCCCCGGTCTGCTTCCAGTACGTCCACGCCAGCGTGATCGGATAGGCGAGCGAATCGAGTTCGAACTTCTGCTCCCACACCCGATAGTCGAGCGTGAACGCATTGGCGTACGGATCGACCTGCAGATACTTGCCCATGCGGGCGATCATCCCGCGCAGGAGCGTTTGGACTTGCGGATCGTCTTTTGCGAAGAACAGGTACGGGCGCACCTGCGCAGAGGCGTCGCGCAACCACTCGGCCGGGATGTCGCCCGTCTTGACGTAGGCGGTGCCGTCGGAGGCGAGGGTGACCTGCTTGCTCGTGTTGAGCAGCGCCGTGCGGTAGAGCGATTCCAACTTCGGATCGCCCGTCGAGTACCCGGCCGCGGCCTTCGCGATCGCGTCCAGCTCGACCGCTGGAACCGCCAGCGGCACGAGCAACGCAAAGATCGCGAGCGTACACAGGAGCGCGCGTCCGACGAGAGATCGCATCGTTGAATCGCAATGTACCATGCGCTCCTGTGGCCTTCCTTGAAAAAAGCCGCACGGAAAGAGGCCGCCGTCCCCGCCGAATGGGACTCGTCAGGCCAGGTCCGCCAGGACGTCGCCGAGTTCCACGCTCGCCCGTTCGCGCAGGACGCGGTAGATCAGGGAGGCCGGAAATCCCAGCCGCTCCAGCTTTCGCGCCGCCGATTGGTAGGAGACGCCGGGATGCGTACGCCGGATCTTCTCGTAGGCTGCCTCCACCCGCTCCGGTTCGGGAAGCGCCGCCGCGTCGACCCGCTCGCGCGCCGCGTCGCGATCGATGCCGCGCTTCACCAGCTCGGCGACGAGGCGCGCGTCGCCGACGGCGGCGCGACGTCCCTCGACGTAGAGCAGCGCGTAGAGGCCGTCGTCCAGCAGGCCATCACGCCTGCACGACGCCACTGCCGCCTCGACCGCCTCGTCGTCGTACCCCTTGCGCTGCAGTTTCGCGGCGAGCTGCGCCTCGGTGAGACGGCGTTGCGCCAGCATACGCAACGCCGTCACCCGAGCGGTTGAGGCCACCTGGCGCGGTGGTCAGTCGTCGTCGCCGGGGGCGACGGCGCCCACCGGCTTGGCGATGCCGTTGGGCGATACGGTCGCCTTGAGGGCTTCGCGGATCTTCACTTCGATCTCGGCCGCGGTGTCGCTGTGCTCCTCGAGGAACGACTTCGCGTTCTCGCGGCCCTGACCGATGCGCTGCTCGCCGTAGGTGTACCACGAGCCCGACTTGCCGATGATGTTCCGTTCGAGCGCGACGTCGATGATCGAGCCCATCTTCGAGATGCCCTTGCCGTACGTGATGTCGAATTCGGCCATGCGGAACGGCGGCGCGACCTTGTTCTTGACGACCTTCACGCGGGTGCGCGTCCCGACGACGTCCTGACCGACCTTGATCTGCTCGAGCTTGCGCACGTCGAGCCGGACCGACGCGTAGAATTTCAGCGCGCGGCCGCCCGAGGTCGTCTCGGGACTGCCGAACATGACGCCGACCTTCTCGCGCAGCTGGTTGATGAAGATCATGACGCACTTCGAGCGCGAGATCGCCGAGGTCAGCTTGCGCAGCGCCTGCGACATCAGCCGCGCCTGCAGGCCGACGTGCGTGTCGCCCATGTCGCCTTCGAGCTCGGCCTTGGTGACGAGCGCGGCGACCGAATCGACCACGACCACGTCGACGGCGTTCGAACGCACGAGCATCTCCGCGATCTCGAGCGCCTGTTCGCCGGCGTCGGGCTGTGAGACGAGCAGGTTGTCGAGGTCGATCCCCAGACCTTGCGCGTAGGTCGGGTCGAGCGCGTGCTCGACGTCGACGAACGCCGCCGTGCCGCCCGCTTTCTGCGCCTCGGCGATGACGTGCAGCGCGAGCGTCGTCTTACCGCTCGATTCCGGGCCGTAGATCTCCACGATGCGGCCGCGCGGCAAGCCGCCGACGCCGAGCGCGAGGTCGAGCGCGATCGAACCGGTCGAAATGACGTCGAACGCCATCTTGTCGGTGAACTCGCCCATCTTCATGATCGAGCCTTTGCCGAACTGACGCTCGATCTGCGCGAGCGCGCTGTTCAGGGCTGTCTGCTTGTCGTCTGCCATGGTGCTCCGTGCGGTGTGCGTGTCGGGATTGGTACCGACGGTATCGCGCTAGAGTGCCAGATGCGTGGCAGAGTACGAAGGCCGTCGCCGGACATTCCCACGCTGCACCCGCGCCGGCAAGGGCGCGTCATTGCCCCTGTATTTCGGAGCGACCAGGGATCGAACCTCTGTTCGATTGCCCGTGTTATTCGGTCTTGACTTAATTAAGTGATTGTGAAATAACACATCCAATGCTCGGGTTCATGGCGCTGGCCGATCCCACCCGGCGACGGATCGTCGAAATGCTCGCAACGCGCGAACTCCGCGCCGGCGAGATCGCGCGCCGCTTCGACATGACCGCGCCCGCGGTGTCGCAGCATCTGAAGCTGCTCCGCGAAGCAGGCCTCGTTCAGGTGCGGCGCGACGCGCAGCGGCGCATCTACGCCATCGACCCAGCCGGACTTGCGGAGATGGACGCGTGGCTGGGCCGCTTCCGCCGCCTTTGGTGACGCGGCTACGCCGCCGCGGTCACTTCGAACAGCGCCTTCGTGAACTCGGCTGGATCGAACGGCTGCAATGCGTCGATCGCTTCGCCTAGGCCGACGTATTTCACCGGCACGCCGAGCTGGTCGACGATGCCGACCAGCACGCCGCCTTTCGAGGTCGAATCGAGCTTGGTGACCACCACGCCGGTCAGCAGCGTCGCTTCGTTGAAGAGCTTCGCTTGCGAGAGCGCGTTCTGTCCGGTCGTCCCGTCGACGACGAGCAGCGTCTCCGCGGGCGGCGCGCCGGTCTCGCGCTCGATCACGCGCCGCATCTTCTTCAGCTCTTCCATCAAGTTCGTTTTCGTTTGCAGGCGGCCGGCCGTGTCGACCAGCACGACGTCGACACCTCGCGCCTTCGCCGCGGTCATCCCGTCGAAGACGACGGATGACGGATCCGAACCTTCGGCGCCGCGGAGGTACTCGGCGCCGGCGCGCTCGGCCCACACCGCGAGCTGCTCCGCTGCGGCCGCGCGGAACGTATCCGCAGCAACGACCATCACTTTGCGGCGCTGACTGCGCAGCAATGCGGCAAGCTTCCCGATAGTCGTCGTCTTGCCGCTGCCGTTCACGCCGACCACCAACACGACCGCGGGCTTCGCGCCGAGTGCGAGGCCCATCTCGGGGAGCGTGAGGAAGTTCTGCACGTCGCGCCGGAACCGCTCGACGACGCGGTCGCTCGTCTCGTAGCGATCCTGCTTCGCGACGGCGCGCAACGCGTCGACGATCTTCAGCGTCGTCGGCACGCCGAAATCCGCCGCCAGCAAGATCTCCTCGAGATCTTCCCACAGCGCTTCGTCGACCGGACGGCGAGCAAGCGCCATCGTTTCGAGCTCGCCGCCGAACGCCTCGCGGGTGCGTGTCAGCGCAGTCTTGAGCTTCGCGAACCAACTCACGGGGAACCGACATTCGCCGTCTCGCCTCAGGCGCCTAGAAGGTGGGTACGTGGTCTGCATGATTGCGCAGCGTGAGATCGCACCGGGCGTCGCCGTCGCGGCGATCGGCTTCGGCGGCTACCACCTGGGCCTGATCGAGGACGAGCGCGAGGCGATCCGTCTGCTGTTGACCGCGATCGACGCCGGGATCACGTTCCTCGACAACGCTTGGGAATACAACAAACACGTCAGCGAAGAGCGCATGGGCAAAGCTCTCGCCGAGGGCGGCCGGCGCGACGGCGTCTTCCTGATGACGAAGGTGTGTACGCACGGGCGCGACGGCAAGGTGGCGATGCAGCAGCTCGAGGAGTCGCTGCGCCGGTTGCGCACCGACCATCTCGATTTGTGGCAGATCCACGAGGTCGTGTACGACGACGATCCCGCGCGGCACTATGCCAAAGGCGGCGCGGTCGAAGCGCTCGACCGTGCGAAGCGCGACGGGAAGGTCCGCTTCGTCGGCTTCACCGGGCACAAACGGCCCGAGATTCACCGTGAGATGATCGAACGCGGATACCCCTTCGACACCGCGCAGATGCCGCTCAACGTCTGCGATGCCAGCTACCGCAGCTTCGAGCGAGGAGTGCTTCCGCTCGCGCGCGACCGCGGGATCAAAGCGATCGGCATGAAGGGGTTCGCCGAAGGCCGCCTCATCGGAGCCGGCGGCATCGCGCCCGACGACGCGCTTCGCTATGCGATGTCGCTGCCGGGCGTGCTCACCACGGTCACCGGCATCGACTCACGGCAGGTCCTCGATCATCACGTGCGCATCGCGGACGGCTTCACGCCGCTCGACGAGGTCGCGATGCAAGCCCTGCGCGACAAGTATCGTCCGCTTGCGACCGACGGCCATCTCGAGCTCTACAAGTCCACCGCGAAGAACGACGCCGACGAAGGCCGCGCGGTGCACGGTTTCCCGCCGATGAGCGAGCTCGCGATGTAGTCGTCAGCGTCCATCGTCACAAAACTGCGCTCAGCGTGACGAAGCCTTGTAGAACCGTACCAGATCGGCTTTGAACTGGACCAGCGAGTCGTGGTTGAGGTAGACCTCGTGGCCTGAGGCGTAGTACGCGTAGTGCAGCTGGCGGCGCTGCGCCGGCGTCAGGTTCATGTGATCGAGCAGATATTCCGTGCCGTAGAACGCGGTCGCCAGATCGTAGTAGCCGTTCGCGGAGAGGATCTGCAGCGAGGGGTTCTGCGCGATCGCCGACTTCAGGTCGGCGACGACGCTGGGAGCGTTCGAGTCCTCGCCGCGCTGGTACTTCCACGACGTGTTCACGCCGAAATCCAAGACGTCGTACGGGCGTTCGTCGGCGTAGTGGAGCACGTCGTGGGCGTAGTGGTTGAACGCGCCGACGAACGCCGAGGCCGCCATCGTCGAGGATGGATCGAAGCTCGGGAACGTCCCGTTGCGATCCAGTTCGGTGCCGGTGTAGCGGCCGTCCAACCGGCCGACGATCAGCCCGCTGCTGCGCAGCAATTGATCGCCGAAGCGATTGGGATTGATGCGCAGGTTCGCGGCTTCGATATACGCGCTGTCGAGCCCGGTGTAGGCGTGCAGCTTCGCCACGATCTGCGCGCGGGTCGCGGCATCGAGCGTGTCGCCGCGCCGGAGCGCTTGGGCGTACGGACCGCCGGCGAATGCGCGCACTTCGGCGGCGAAGCGGGCCAGGTCCGGCGGATTGCCCGCGACCTTGTGGTGGTACCACGCCACGGCCGCTTCAGTCGGCAGATACGTGATGTAGTTGATGTCTTCGCCCGGGCCTTGACCGATCGGCAGCAGGTTGTAGCTGAGCGCCGAGGAGAGCAGCACTACGCCGGAGACGGCCATGCCGTCGGTCTGCAGCAGGTTCACGACGTTCGCCGCGCGCGTCGTGCCGTAGGATTCGCCGAAGAGAAACTTCGGCGACTCCCAGCGTCCGTTGCGCGACACCCAGCGCTCGATGAACTGCGTGAATGCCTTCGCGTCCTCGTCGATGCCGTAGAAGTCGGTCGTCTTACCGCGCGCGACGACCGTGCTCCAGCCCGTGCCGACCGCATCGACGAACACCAGATCGCTGGTGTCGAGGAGCGACGATTCGTTCTGGACCAGCGGCGGGTTCGGCGGCGGCTGCGATCCGTCGGACGGCACCTTCACGCGGACCGGGCCGATCGCGCCCATGTGCAGCCAGATCGACGACGACCCGGGGCCGCCGTTCCACACGAACGTGACCGGCCGCGTGCGCGGCGCGCTGCCGTCGGCGGTGTAGGCGACGTAGAACACGCTGGCCGTCGGCAGACCGTCGGCGTCGTGCAGCAGCAGCGAGCCGGCGCGCGCCGTGTACGCGATCCGCCGGCCGCCGAGCGTAATCGCGTGATGCGTCACCGCATCCTTGACTTTGGGGATCGGCCGCGGCGACGGCGTCGGGCTGGGCGTCGCTTGCGCGAGGACGCGCGCGGGCGCGGCCGAGACGAGCGCGAACGCGGCTACGACGAGGGCGATGATGAGTCGTCGCATGATCAGCGCACCGAAGCCTTTTGATAGAATTTCACGAGATCGGCTTTCAGCGCGCGCCGCGCCTCGTCGTTGAGATAGATCATGTGGCCGGACGGATAGAACCCGTAGTCGACGTGCGAGCGGGTCGTCGCGTCGAGTCCGAGGTGGTTGAGCGTGTACTCCGTGCCGAAGAACGGCGTCGCCAGATCGAAATAGCCGTTGGCGGCGAAGACGTGCAGGTACGGATTCTTGATCAGCGCTTCGCGCAGGTCTTTCGAGGAGTTCGGGGCGACGATCGAGTGCGTCCGGCGAAAGTTCCAATGCGCGCCGACGACGCCGTAGTTCGTCCCCAGATACGGACGCTCGACACGGTAGCCGAGATCGTCGCGCACGTAGCGTCCGAACGCCGTCACCATCGCGTCGGTCAGCAAATCGTCGCTGGTCGGATCGTAGGTCGCCGAGTCGGTCGTGCGATCGAGCTCGGGACCCTGGTAGCGGCCGTCGAGACGCCCCGTCGCCGAACCCGCTCCGCCGAGCAGCACGTGCTCGAAGCGGCTCGGGTCGATACGCAGATCGGCGCGGTCGATGTAGGGAAGATCCAGGCCGGTGTACGCGTGCAGTTTCGCGACGATCTCACGGCGCGTTGCCGGGTCGAGGGCGTCGCCGCGCATCAGCGCGTCGGCGTACGGTCCGAGCGCGAACGCGCGGACCTCGTCGACGAAACGCGCCAAGTCCGGCGGGTTCCCGGCAACGCGATGATGGTACCAGGCGACCGCGGCTTCGGTCGGCAGAAAGCTGACGTACTGATAGTCTTCGCCCGGACCTTGCCCGTTGTCGAGAGCGTTGTAGTCGAGCACCGACGAGACGAGCACCACCCCGTCGACGGCCATCCCGCCGTGCTGCAGCCCGTTGACGACCACCGCCGCGCGCATCGTGCCGTACGATTCGCCGAACAGAAATTTCGGCGAGAGCCAGCGGTCGTTCTCGTTCACCCAGTCGCGGATGAACCGTTCGAACGCGTGCGCGTCTTCGTCGATTCCGAAGAACGTTTTGGGCGTTCCCTTCCCGGCGATCTGACTGTATCCGGTAGCGACGGCGTCGATGAAGACCAGATCGCTGGTGTCGATCAGCGAGTCGGGGTTCGGTGCGACCTGCAGGCCGGGCGCCGGCGGGGTGGCGTTCGAGGGGACCGGAACGCGCATCGGCCCGTACGACGCCATGTGCAGCCACATCGACGACGAACCCGGGCCGCCGTTCCAAAAGAACGTGACCGGACGGGTCCGCGGGTCGGCACCGTCCGCGGTGTACGAAACGGAGAACACCTGCGCGATCTCTTCGTTGTCCGCGTTGCGCAGCGTCATCGTGCCGGCTCTCGCGGTATACGCGATCGTGCGGCCGCCGACGGTCACGCTGTGGTGCGTTACGGCCGGCGGCGGGTACGCGCCCGGGGCGGCCGGGGCTGCCGACGCTGCCGGCGCTGGCGAGGCCGGGGGCCGACCCACAGCTGCGGGCGCGGGCCCGGCGGCGACCGCGCACGCGAGCAGCGCCGCGACCGGTAACGGCGCGTATCTCCGTATTTTCACGGAGCGAATGTTCGGCGCTTCGTAAGGCCTATCCCGCGGCCTGCGCGTCGACCGCGTAGACGAAGGCGAGGACTTCGGCGACGACCGCGTACAGCTCGCGCGGCAGCGCCTGGCCGACTTCCAGCTTGGACAAGGCTTGCACGAGGCCCGCATCCTGATGGACCGGGATGTCGTGCTCGCGCGCGATCCGCACGATCTCCTCGGCCGTCAGCCCGCGGCCGACGGCGACGATCTCCGGCGGCTCCGCGCCGGCCGGATCGTACGAAAGCGCCGCCGCCGCCGGACGGTCGGGCGCGTTGCGCCGGGCGTCGTAATAGCGCGGGTTCATGCCGACCGGTCGACCACGGCGTTCGGATCGACGGCCGGCGCGGGCGCCGCCTCGACGCCGACCGTCGACGTGATGCCGACCGACGCGCCGGCGGACGCGACGCGATAGCGCAGCGACTCCAGCCGTTCGGTCAGGCGCCCGAGCGCGTCGCGGAACACCCGCATCGTCGGCGCCGACTCGGCCCGCACGTCGACCGTGACGTCACGGCCCACCGTCACCAAGTCGATCGCAACGGTGCCGTAGTGCGCGGTGTCGAGCACGAACGCGATGCGGAAATTTTCGCCGTCGAGTTTGGCGCCGCGCTGCGGAGCGTCGCGCGAAACACTGATTCGCGCGCTGGCCGGTCCGTGCTCCGTGGCGAGCGGAATCGTGAACGCGATGCCGTTCGGATTCGCGGCAAACGTTTGGGCTGCGGACACTTGCACCGCGGTCAGCGCGCTGATCGCTCCGGCCAGCGCGGGAGCCAGCGCTTCCGGCGTCGCGGGGTCGGCGGCCAGCACCAGCATCGTCTGCTTCAGATCGGCACTCAGCGCCGCGCTGCGTTCCGCGACCACCGCCGCCGCGATCGTCGGCCGCGGATCGGGCGCCGACCGCACAGGGTTGAGGGCCGGCGACGCCGGCCCGGCTTGATGCGCCGCCGCTTGCGCGCCGGAGGGAGGCGACGCGGGACGACCGGCCGGTGCGCCGGCGGGCGGCTGCGCCGTCGCGGCCGCGGTGTTCGCGGTGGGGTTCGGCGCACCGCCGGGCAACGGAGCGGGCGTCTCCAACGCGCGTGCAGCGGCGAGCAGCGTCGCGAGCTTCGGCTCGGCGCCGTCGACGACGTGTTCGACGTAGGCCGCGATCTGCGCCGCCAGCGCCGGCGAGCGCGGGTCGATCCGTCCGACGAAGGCGATCATCGTTCGCAGCGTGGCGACGTGCGGCTCGACCGCGGCGCGCGGCAGTGCGCGTTCGAGCGTCGCGAGCGCGTTGGGCAGATGGTCCGGCCGTTCGAGCGCCAGGGTCGCGGCCGCGACGTTGCTCGGCGTCACCGGCAGCCGCAGCGCGCGCAGCAGCGCGACCGGCTCCGCGTACGCCGCCAAGCCCGTCTTCCCGGCGAACGTGCCGGCGGACGCCTGCGCGCTCACGGTGCCCGGCGGGGCGGGAAGCCGGCGTCCGACCAAGTCGGCGAGCGTCGCGTTCTGGTTCTGGTTCCTGACGATCTTGGGCGCGATCTGCGGGGGCGGCACGAAGCGTTGGGCCGGGATCGGCGGCGGCGCGGCCGCCGGTAGGAGCGACGTCTCGAGCGTGGCCGGCGCAGCCGAGGACGGCGTCGCGGAACCGGGCGCCGTCGTCGCCCGCGCGGCGGCGAGACGGGCTTCGATCGAGTTCGGTTCCCCCGCGACGACGACCGTGCGCAGCGGCAGGTCACCGCGCGGCGCCGACGGCTCACCCGACGGCGCGGTCACCGACGCGCGCGAAACGACCGCGCCGAGCGATCCCCCGAGGCCGGGCGGCGTGGGCGGCGCGGTCGTCGCGGCGGAAGGAGCCGCGGGCGAGGCGGACGGGGACGCGGGCGCGGCCTGGGGCGCTGCGGGCGGTGACGTGGACGCGGCGGCCGGCGGGACCGGCGCGGGGGCGAAGAGCCCGGGATCGGGCGCGAGCGGCACGCTTGACGGACCGGTCTCGACCGCCGCCGGAGCGCCCGTCGCGACGATCTGCAAGAGGATGCGCTCGCCGTCGAAGCCGGTGACGCGCACTTGCAGCACGTCGCCGGGGTGGACGGTCGGCGGAAGCGACGCCGCCACCCGGCGCCCGGCGATCTCGAGCAAATCGGTCAGGCCGTTCGACGGCAGCACGCGCGCGGTCACGACCGCGTCGACGACCAGCAGCGCGCGCAGCGCTTGCGCGTCGGCGGCGAGCGATGCGAGTTCGGCGTCGATGAGCGCCGCAAGATCCGCGCCCCCCGCGGCAAGCGGATCGATGCTCATGGACGCTCGCTCATCGCACGGGCGCTACGCCGTGAAGTCGATCAGATGCCGCGGTTCATCGAAGCCGGCCGCCTCGTCGACGACGTCTTCGAACGGCATGCGCCGTTTGCCGTCGCGCTCGTGCGCCTCGCCGCGGGCATCGCGTTCGGCGTTGGCGTCGACACGGTTCCCCAGCGACTCGGCGGCCTCGTCGATCGTCTCTTGGCGCTCCACCACCTGCGCGGCGAACGCGGCTTGGGCCGCGGCCTGCGCTTCGCGCGGCGCTTCCTGCGCTCGTTGATTCAGCGGAGCGGTTTGCACCGCTTGCCAGATCGCCCCCTGAATGTCGGTCGGACGGATCGCCACGGGGGTGGCCTCCTTGCTCGGGCTGTGGACCCTTGGCTAGCCGGTCGCTCCGACGTCGCCCGTCGGGGTGGTGGCTGCATTTCTCCGGGTGTACTTCTGCTTCACGGTCGGGTCGCCCTCACGATAGCCGAGGTCGTTCCGCAGCGAGCGAAGCTTCGTGCGCAGGTGGATCACCGCCTGGGCGTGGATCTGCGAGACCCGCGATTCCGAGACGTTCAGCGCGCCCTTTATTTCCTTGAGGGTGAGACCCTCGAAGTAGTAGAGCGAGATCACGGTCCGTTCTTGGGGCGGGAGGTCGTCGACGGCGCGGACCAGCGCGAGCTTGATCTCGCGGGCTTCGACGGCGCTGGTGACCTCGGTGCCGTCGTCGCGCAACGTGTCGAGCAGCGGGATCTCGTATCCGCGCTCGTTGGGGAGGAACTCTTCGAGCGAGAGGACCGCGGTGCCGCGGATCTTCTGCATGAGGACGTCGAGCTCTTTACGAGTGAGCCCCATCTTGAGGGCGACTTCGTCCTCGGTCGCGGCGCGGCCGAATTCGACTTCGAGCTCCTGGTACGTCCGTTCGAGTTCGCGAGCACGCTGCCGCACCGCGCGGGGAACCCAGTCGAGCGCCCGCAACGCGTCGAGAATCGCGCCATTGATCCGCGTAATGGCGTAGGTCTCGAACTTTACGCCGCGTTCGTCGTCGTATTTCTCGATCGCGTCGATCAGACCGAGGATGCCGTCGTTGATGAGATCGTTGATCTCGACGTTCGGCGGCAAGTTGATCGAAATTCGCCCCGCGACGTATTTCACGAGGTGCAGATATTTATGGACGATCTCTTCGCGGCTAAGTTCGATTCCGCCAATGACGTAACGGGAAGAATCGCGGAGTGCTTTCACGGCATGCTCCAAAGACGGGACGTCACCCAGCGTCGTCCCCAATTACTCTTCGGTTCACGGCCGAGCGCTAAAGCTCCCCTCGGGTCCGGCCGAAAACCGTTTGATTCTGGTTTGCGCTTGGTTAAATCCCCGCATAGGCCACCCCCGTGAGCTCGCACAGTGTGCGCGCCACCGCGTCGAGCGACACGACGCGGTCGACCAGCCCGGCGACTGCGGCTGCGCGCGGCATCCCGTACACCACCGCGCTGGCCTCGTCCTGACCGACCACGAATCCGCCGCGCTCCTTGATCACTCGAAGCCCCACGACGCCATCGTGCCCCATCCCGGTGAGGATGACGCCCAGCGCTCCCGATCCGTAGACCTCGCCGACCGACGCGGCCATCGCGTCGACACTGGGGACGTGGAGCGATTTTACCGCGTCGTCACCGAGCACGACCGTGACCGCGCCGAGCGTCCGCTCGAGGCGCAATTGCTTTCCGGCCGGCGCGATGATCGCCGTCCCGACGGTGAGCGCCATGCCGTGCGCGCCCTCGACGACCGCAATCCGGCTCGAAGCATCCAGCCGTTCCGCAAGCGGACGCGTGAAGCCCGGGGGCATGTGCTGTACGACGACGATCGGGGTTGGAAACGACGCCGGAAGTTTCGGCAAGATCCGCGAGAGCGCGACCGGGCCTCCGGTCGACGTGCCGATCGCGACGCAGGTGAAGCCGCCGGCGCGCGCGACTCGGGCCGGACGCGGCGGAACCGGCGGCGGCGGCGGCGGCGAGAGCGGCGAGCGGGGCGGCTCGACGGTGCGCCCGCGCGATGCCTGCATCGCGCGCAGATAGGCACCGCGGGAGCCGAAGTGCTTGACCTTTTCAACGAGTTCGCGCTGGACGTTCACGATGTCGATCAGCGCCGAGTCGGGTTTGGGGATGAAGTCGACGGCACCGATCTCGAGCGCCCGCAGCGTGATCTCCGCGCCTTCGCGCGTGACCGCGCTGACCATGATGATCGGCGGTCCGCGCCGCTCGACGATGTGCCGCGCCGCCTCGAGCCCGCCCATCCCGGGCATCTCGACGTCCATGGTGACGACGTCGGGACGCAGGCGCTCGACCATCGCGATCGCTTCTTCGCCGCTCGACGCCGCGCCGACGACGCGGATCTCCGGCTCCTTCTCCAGCATCTTTTGGATCGCGCGGCGCATGAACGCCGAGTCGTCGGTGACGACGACCGAGATGATGCGGGGCTGGTTCACGCCGTCACCCCGAGCTTCATGCCCTCAGCTTTGAGGCGATAGACGATCGCGTCGGGGCCGATGATCGGCTCGTAGAGATCGGTCAGATGAAAGAGTGACTCGGCGTGGCCCAAGAACAAGTAGCCTCCGGGGCGGAGCGCTTTCGCGAACGACTCGACGACCCGCTTCTGGGTCGGCTTGTCGAAATAGATCAGCACGTTGCGGCAGAATATGGCATCGAACGGTCCTTCGGCTGCGACGCGTGCGCCGTCGAGCAGGTTGAGCCTGCCGAACGAGACCAGTTTCTTCACGCGATCGTCGATCGCGAACCCATCGCCTTGGGCGCGGAACCAGCGGTGCAGCATCGGCGGCTCGGTCGCGCGGAACGAGAGCGCCCGGTAGTAGCCCTTTTCGGCCAGGTCGAGGACCCGCGGCGAGATGTCGGTCGCGCGGATCGAGAGCATGGCGTCGGGAATCTTGCCCGTCTCGATCAAGGTCATCGCCAGCGAAAACGCCTCTTCCCCCGACGAGCACGCCGCCGACCACAGCCGCACCCGCGGTGAGCGCTTGAGGAACTCGTCGAGAATTCCGGCGGCCAGCGCCTTGAGCTGCGCGCGTTCGCGAAAGAAGTACGTCTCGTTGTTCGAAAGCACCGAGGCGAGATCGGTCCACTCTTCTTCGCGGCGCGGGCCGTCCTTCAAGAAGCGCACGTACGCGCCGAACGTCTCGAAGCCGCGTTTCGCAACGCGCGTCGAGAGCCGGCTCAGCAGCAGAAACCGCTTCTGGTCGTCATACCAAATCCCGAACCGCTCGCGAACCAAATCGCGCAGCGTAGTAAATTCGACATCGGAGATGTCAAGCATGGTGGCGGACCGAGCGCAGGAACATCGAGCAACGAGCAGCCAGTTGCGGCGAGGTCGGACCCGGGGGCCCCGCGGCGCGCAGCGCCGTGGGGGGCGCGCAGCCTGGGGCGGAGCGCCTATTCAAAGCGGATTCGGGGGTTGGCTACCGCGTAAAGCATGTCGACGGCGGTGTTGACGATGACGAAGACGGTCGCGAAGAGGAGCATGCAGCCGTTGATCAGCGGCATGTCGCGGTTGGAGATCGCTTCGAAGGCGAGCCGTCCGACGCCGGGCCAGGCGAAGATCGACTCGGTCAGTACGGCACCGCCGAGCAGCAAGCCGGTCTGCAAGCCGAGGATCGTGATGATCGGGATCAGCGCGTTGCGCAGCGCGTGTCTGACGACGACCGCGCGTTCGTCCAGACCCTTCGCGCGGGCGGTGCGGATGTAGTCCGACGAGAGCACGTCGAGCATCCCGCTGCGGGTGATCTTCGCGACGATCGCCAGCGGAATCGTGCCCAGCGTGATCGCCGGCAAAATCAGGTGCCACAGCGCATCGAGCGCGGCGCGGCCGTTGCCGGCCAGGAGCGCATCGACGACGACGAGATGCGTGCGCGCGGGGATGAAGTAGGTCAGCGCGATGCGTCCCGAGATCGGGAAGAGGTTCAGTCCGGCGTGCGACGGCAGCACGGCGAGCACGTACACCAGCATCCAGCCGAGCCAAAACACCGGGATCGAGACGCCGAGCAGGACCGCGCTCATCGTGATCGCGTCGATGGCGTGCCGGTGACGCACCGCCGCGATCACGCCCGCCGGGATGCCGATCGCGATCGCGAAGAGCATCGCGCCGAGCGTCAGTTCGAGCGTCGCGGGAAAATATTGCGCCAGCTTCTGCGCGACGGGCTGCGCATCGAACACCGAGACGCCGAGATCGCCGTGGCCCACCGCCGCGAGATACAACGCGAGCTGCACGAACCACGGCTTGTCCAAGCCGAGCGCGGCGCGCAAGTGGACGACTTCGGCCGGACTCGCGTGCTCCCCGAGCCGCAAGGTGACCGGATCGCCCGGAATGGCGTGCATGAAAAGGAAGCTGACCACGGTGATGGCGACCAGCACGAGGAGCAGCCGGACCAAGCGATCGACGAAGAAACGCAGCATGGAGAGGAGCGATTACACCCGTAGCGCGGAGAGCGAGAACTTCGCGGCCTGGCCGTAGAGATACATCCATTCCATCGGCGAGAATGCATTGCGATCGCGCTGGAGCAGTTCGGCGAATCGCGGCGTGCGCTCGAGCTGGTCGAAGAGCACGTCGAAACGGGCCGGCTTGCGCTCGAGCATCGTCATCAGGCGTTGGCGACGGCGCAGCCGTCCGTAGAACGCCCGCTTCACGCCACGCTCGTAGACCGCAGCCGGATCCTGCGTGCCGGCCGCGCGCCCGGCGGCGACCGCCTCGGCGGCGATCCGTCCGGTGGTCGCCGCCTCGTGGATCCCCTCGCCGGTGGTCGCATCGACCAGACCGGCCGCCGTGCCGCCGACCATCACGCCGTCGGCGCCGATCGCGGGGCGGGGGAGGCCGCCGTAGAGCAGGTTGCCTTCCGTGCGGACCGTGTAGGGAACGCCGGCGAACAGCCGCTCCTGGACCGTCGCCAAGAAGGCGTCGAGCTCGGCCCGCAGGTCGCCCCCCGGAATCTTGGCCTGGATCCCCAGGCCGATCGAGAGGTGATCGCGCTTCGGGAACATCCAAGCGATGACGTTGTGCCCCGAGCGGGGGCTGACGTAATAGTGCATCTCGAGCGTCGAGTACGTCCGCGGCACGGCCGGGCGCGCGGGATAGACGCGGTACTGCAGACAGGTGATGAGGCCGGCGTTCCAGCCGGCATGCCGGAAGCGCGGATCGACGTCGTCGAGCCGGGCGCTCGAGCCCTGGGCCAAAAAGACGCTGCGCGCCCGGATCGCCCGACGCGTCCCGGCTTTGGTGTCGGCGTACTCGACGACGACGCCTTCACGCTCGCGGCGCAGCCCGCGGAACAGGGTGCTGGTGCGGATCTCCGCACCCTCGCGGAGGGCCAGGGCGGCGATCGTCCCGTCGAGCTCCTCGCGGGTCGTGGTATGCGAGGGTCCGACCTGGAAGGCGTAGGTCCGCTTGACGGTGGTAAGGGTGATCGTCGGCGGGTCCAGGTGCACGATCTCGCGCGGGAGGTCGAAGTCCTCGCAGAAGCCCGGCCGAAGCCCGGCGGCGCACACGCGTTTGGCGCCCACGACGGGATCGCGCTCCAGGACGACCGTCGCGATCCCACGCCGGGCGGCCTCACGGGCAGCTGTCCCACCCGCCGGTCCACAGCCCACGATCAGGAACTCGGTCGACTCCATTCCGCCGCGCCTTTCGAGGCCGAAGCGGTGATGCCCGTTCCGCCGGCAGAGGAGGGGAGTCCGGTGGCGCTAAACGGGGGACCGTTCGAAGCGCTCGACTCGGTCGGGCCTTTCTTTGTGTCGAAAAGGACCATCGTGACCATCGGTTTGACTCAAAATCTCGGAATCGAGATCGGCCTCGTCGCAGGCCTGATCGCCATTCTGTACGGCCTCTACCTCGTCTCCTGGGTGCTCAAGCAGCCCGCGGGCAACGCGACGATGCAATCGATCGCAGCCGCCATCCAGGAAGGCGCGATGGCGTTTCTGCGCCGTCAGTACACCACCGTGGCCATCGTCGCGGTCATCCTCGCGATCATCATCGCCGTGCTTCCGGCGCCGCTCGGCATCGAGGCGGCGATCGGGTTCGTGATCGGGGCCGTCCTCTCGGGCGCCGCCGGTTTCATCGGCATGATCGTCTCCGTGCGCGCCAACGTCCGCACCGCGGAAGCGGCGCGCGGCGGCGTCGCACCCGCGCTCGACCTCGCGTTCAAGGGCGGCGCGGTAACCGGCTTGCTGGTCGTCGGCCTCGGCCTCTTCGCGGTCAGCGGCTACTACTGGATCGTCAGCAGCATCAATGCGAACCACGCGTCGCCGGAATCGGATAGCCTCGCGGCGCTGATCGGCCTGGCCTTCGGCTGCTCGCTGATCTCCGTGTTCGCCCGCCTCGGCGGCGGCATCTTCACCAAAGCCGCCGACGTCGGCGCGGATCTCGTCGGCAAAGTCGAAGCCGGTATTCCGGAAGACGATCCGCGCAACCCGGCGGTCATCGCCGACAACGTCGGCGACAACGTCGGCGACTGCGCCGGCATGGCGGCCGACTTGTTCGAGACGTACGCCGTCACGACGATCGCCGCGATGCTGCTCGGCCACCTGCTCTTCGGCACGAAGGTCGCCGGCGCCGTGACGTTCCCGCTCATCCTGGGCGGCGTCTCGATCGTCGCCTCGATCATCGGAACGCTGTTCGTGCGCATGAGCAAGACCGCGACCCCGACGCCCGCCAAGATCATGGGCGCGATGTACCAGGGACTCATCGTCGCGAGCGTGCTCTCGGCGATCGCATTCTGGTTCGTCGCCCAGGCTCAGTTCGGCGACGGCGGCGTGACCTTGCCGAACGGGCAGCACGTCGGAACCGTCGGGATCTGGATCTGCACGCTCGTCGGCCTGCTCGTCACCGGTCTGATCACCTACATCACCGAGTACTACACCGGCTCGCAGTACCCGCCGGTCCAGCAGATCGCGAAAGCGTCGACCACCGGTCACGCGACGAACATGATTGCGGGTCTCGCGATCTCGATGCAGTCGACGGCGCTGCCGGCGCTCGTCATCGTCATCGGCATCCTCGTGTCGTACTCGTACGCCGGCCTCTACGGCGTCGGGATCGCGGTCATGTCGATGCTTTCGATGGCCGGGATCATCGTCGCGATCGACTCGTTCGGACCCATCACCGACAACGCCGGCGGCATCGCCGAGATGTCGGAGATGCCCGACAGCGTTCGCGGCGTCACCGATCCGCTCGACGCCGTCGGCAACACGACGAAGGCCGTCACCAAAGGCTACGCGATCGGCTCGGCCGGTCTCGCCGCCGTCGTGCTGTTCGCCTCGTTCGTGCAAGAGCTCAGCGACCGCTGTGCGGCGACGCCGACGCTTGCGTGCGCGACCAACCCCGTAACGTTCGGCCTGAACAGCCCGTGGGTTCTCTGCGGCCTGATCGTCGGCGGCTCGCTGCCGTTCGTCTTCGCTTCGCTCTCGATGCAGTCGGTCGGCCGCGCCGCCGGCGCGGTCGTCGAGGAAGTGCGCCGTCAGTTCCGCGAGATGCCCGGCATCATGGACGGCACGCAGAAGCCGAACTACGGGACGACGGTCGACATCGTCACCAAGGCGGCGCTGCGCGAGATGATCGCGCCGGCGCTGATCCCGATCGGCGTGCCGATCCTGATCGTCATCCTCTCGCTGATCGGCGTGCTCCCGGGCAACGCCGGCGCGCAGGTCATGGGCGGCGTGTTGGTCGGCGCGATCGTCACCGGCATCTTCGTCGCCATCTCGATGACCTCGGGCGGCGGCGCGTGGGACAACGCCAAGAAGTACATCGAGGACGGACATTACGGCGGCAAAGGTTCGCTCGCGCACGCCGCGGCCGTCACCGGTGACACCGTCGGCGATCCCTACAAAGACACCGCCGGACCGGCGATCAACCCGATGATCAAGGTGCTCAACATCGTCGCACTGCTGCTCGTCGGCTTCCTCGTCCACTAAACTCCGCACGTTGTCAACAAAGCGGCCCTCGCACTTCGGTGCGGGGGCCGCTTTGTGCGTCGCCGGAGGAGCGATGTCGTGCAGCCGTAAAGCTCGTTCGCCCAACGAGTCGTGTTCGAAAATCGGAGGCGCCGGTGCGCGAGACCGCCTACCAAAGAATACCGCGGGTGAGCGTGCCCGGCGTCGCTTCGCGGCGGATGTCCGGGTCTGCGGCTCCGATTCCGGCGCGAGTCGACCGCAGGCCGGCGCGGTTGGGACATCGCCTCGCCGACATCGCGATGATTCCCGGCAGCGGACCGGTTCAGCGAAAGATCAAGATCCTCGCGACGGGGGAGACCTTCGGCACGGTCGTCGGCGCGACCGCGAAGGTCACCGACAACTGCACCCCGCTTGCGGCGCCGCTGACGTCGGCGAATGAGTACACGCTCAAGGCCGTGAGCGACATGAGGGAGTTGGCGCTCGGACGTCCGGCGGACGTCTTGCTTCCGAAGCGGCACGTGATCGGAGAATTCCACAACGCCAGCGAGTTCGGCCGAATCAGCGGGGAATGGCCGGGCGTCGCGACGATGGCCGAGGGCGTTTACACCACCACGGAGGACCGGCCGCAACTACCCACGCAGGTCGGCGCGTCGCACGCGACGTTCGCGCAGAACTTCCAGGCACAGGGTTCGGCGACGCTGCCGCTCGAGAACTTTCACGCTGCAGCCTACGCCCGGCTGACGGCGTTTCTGCTGTGCTGGAACGAGTTCCGGGCGGACCCGACGACCGGCGTCGCGCTGTTCCAACGGAAAACCGCAGACTTCGCCAACCTGTACAACGCGTACGCGAACGTCGCGTCCGGCGTTTACGTGCGCGGCGTCGACAACACGTGGCACGGGCTTTGGGCGAGCTATGCGGGTCCAATCGAAGAAGCGTACGGGAAGATGTACAAGGTCATCAGCAGCAGCGACGCCCGCGCCGCGATGGACAAGGTGGAAGCGATCAACGCCGCGGTCGACTCGGCGCAACCGATCCCTCGGATCTCGCAGACCGAATTCACCAAGGTGCAGAGCCTGGCCGGCGCGATGTTCCCGGCGGTATCGGCGATCCTCACGGCGTCGATGGCCACGAAGCCGGGAGCGGACGCAGTGAAGGCGGAGTCGGATAACGTCGACGCGTACGCCGGAGGGAACGCTGCCACGCTGCGCATGAGCGACCAAGGGACCGCGCTCGTGAAGGCCAAGGCCGTTCGCGAACTCTTCATGGGCCAGCAGATACGAACGCTCCCCCAACCTGGTCTGGTGAAGGTCGGGAAGGCGCACATCGCCGGACTCACCGGCCAGCACATCCCTGACGCTCTGCTTTACGACGACGCCGGGGCCTTCGACACCGCGATTCGCAAGGGTGCGGCCGACCTCTGACGGCTGCGCCACGTCTTACGGCCGGGCTGCTTCGTTCAAAACGGCGGCGAACGTTTTGGCGAAGGTGTGGGCGTCGCCGGGCCAGCGCGCGGAGACGTAGGTGCCGTCGCGAACGACGAAGGCGGGACGCGCGTCCGTCGCGGAGTCGCGCGTGGTTCCGCTGATCTTGCGGTCGTAGTCCGGCATGCCGCGCTGCGGTTCGCGGAAGTCGGCGGCGTGTTCGAGGGCGCGCGTCACCTCGGCTTGCACGGAGCGATAGCCGGCAGCTTCGCCGGGTCCCTCCGGGTACGTGCGGTAGTAGAGCGGCTCCCAAAAGCGCGCGATGCGGCCGACGCCGGCGGCGAGGCGTTCCTGGCGCCAGGTCAGCGCCGTCGTCGCGCGGCCGTAAAGGACGGAGCGGCCCGTCTTCGCCGAGGTGCTGCGCGCGGCGAGGACGACGCCGTGACAGATCGCCGCGACGGGTTTGCCTGCGTCGAAGAATTCCGCGACGATCCGCTGCAAGGCTGCATCTTCGAGGTATGCGCGCATTCCGCGCGCTCGATGGCCGCCCGGCAGCAGGAGTGCGTCGAACGCATCCGCGCGCAAGTCTTCGTACCTCAACGGTTCGGCATACTCCGCGTCGCGTTCGAGTTCGTAATACGCGGTGCGCGCCGCGCGGTCGGCGCGCAGCACCAGTCCCATGACGCGGATCTTCTTCAGCAGCGGGATCCAGCCCCAAGGGTCGAGTCCTTCGCCGCTGATCATCAGCGGATCGCAGGCGGCGCGAGCACCGTCCGGCGTCGCGAACGTGACGTCGTGACCGGCGTCGCGGAAAATCTTCCAACTGACCGCGGCTTCGGTCGGGTCGAAATCCCGCGCCGGGAGCGGGATCAGGATGCGCATTTTTCCAGCTCGTCGACGGCCCAGGACGCCCATTCCCCCATCGCTGATTCGAAGCGGATGCCCGCTTCGATCGCGATCCGGCTCATACGGTTCGCTGGATCGCCCGCGGGAATCGTGGCCGCGATCGCCTCGTAGTGCGCGAGGCGTTCGCGGTGACGCCCGCCCACTTCACGCAGGTACGTCATCGCTTCTTCGGGCGGCATCAGCCACAGGAAGAACACGCGCAGCATGCGCTCGGTGCGGACGCTCTCGGAGGGGATCGTGTCACGCATCCAGCGCCGTACCTCGGCGAGCCCCTCGGCGGTCGCGGCGTACGTCTTGCTGCCGCGCGGGCCCGCGCCGCTCTGGCGAATCAGCCCCGCCGCCTGAAGCTTCGCCAATTCCGGATAGATCTGGCTGTGCTTCGTCGGCCACACGTGGGCTAGGCTCTCGTCGAAAGTGCGGGTGAGCTCGTACCCCGTGCACTCTCGCTGGACGAGCAGTCCGAGGAGCGCGTGCCCCAAGGTTCCTATCGCCATGGCAAAACGCTTGACATGTAATTTCTTACATGTAATAACTTACGCATCGATCGCACCATAACACGGCGACCGGTGATCCGCAAGGAGAGCAACGCCAATGACGACCGCCTCCCCGATTCCTCAAATGGAAGACCCGTTCATGACCCCGGTGGCGCACGAGGTCGAAGCCGTGGACCTGCCGGTGCTCGGGGCGATCCCGCCGGAGCTGGCCGGTCGATTCTTCCGCAACGGGCCCAACGCGCGACCGGGTTCGAGCCCCGGTCATCCGTTCTTGTCCGACGGCATGCTGCACGGGCTGCGGCTCGAGGGCGGCCGTGCGCGGTGGTACCGCAACCGCTGGGTGCGCACGCGCTCCTTCACCGGCGAGACGTCGTATCGCCGTTCTGACGGCTCGATCGACCTGACCGCGGCCGTGGCCAACACCAGCGTGATCGCGCACGCCGGCCGCATCCTCGCGTTGGTGGAGTCGTCGTTTCCGTACGAGGTCAGTCCCGAACTCGACACGGTCGGTCCGCACGACTTCGGCGGCCGCCTGACGACGCCGTTCACCGCACACCCGAAGCGTTGCCCGCGCACCGGCGAGCTGCACGCATACGGCATGAGCATGAACCCGCCGGGCCTCACCTATCACCGCATCGCCGCCGACGGCACGTTGGCCGAGAGCCGCTCAATCGCCGTTCCGGGCGTGACGATGATGCACGACATTGCGCTGACCGGCCGGCACGTGATCTTCCTCGATCTGCCCGTCGTGTTCGACCTGGCGCTCGCGCAGACCGGGACGATGCCGTTCCGCTGGAGCGACGACTACGGCGCACGGCTCGGCGTGCTGCGCCGCGACGATCCCTCCGCGGACGTCCGCTGGTTCGCCATCGAGCCGTGCTATGTGTTCCACGTGCTCAACGCCTACGATCGCGGCGAGACGATCGTGCTCGACGCCGTGCGGTATCCCGACCTCTGGCGCCGTCACGGCCTCGACTTTCCGGCGAGCACGCTGCATCGCTGGACGATCGACCTCACGCGCGGCAGCGTCGCGGAGACGACGCTCGACGAACGCGCGGTCGAATTCCCGCTCGCCGACCCGCGCCGCACGGGCAGCGCGTATCGCTACGGCTACGCGATTCAGACGGACGAGCATTGCCGCGGCGTGGTCACCAAGTACGACGTCGCGAACGGCGCGTCGTGGACGTACGACTTCGGCGCGCGGCGAGCGACCGGCGAGGCCGTGTTCGTCCCCGCTGCGGATGACGTCGCGGAAGACGCGGGCTGGCTGATGACCTACGTGTACGACGCCGCGCGCGAAGCCAGCGACTTCGTGATCCTCGACGCGAGCGACCTCCGCCACGTCGCGACGGTCGCGCTCCCACAGCGCGTGCCGTACGGTTTGCACGGAGCCTGGATTGCCGATGATACGCTCTAACAGGTTGCCGGGTGCCGGACCCGGCGTGCCACGCTTCACCGCGCTCTACCGCAGCCTCGCGATCAACGTCGTGGTGCCGTTGATCGTCGCGCAGTGGCTGCTGCATCACGGACGCTCGCCGGTGGTCGCGCTCGGCATCGCGGCCCTCTTTCCGCTCGGCGACGGCATCGTCAGCGCGCTGCGCCGGCGCATCGACGTGCTCGGCGTCGCGTCTCTGGCGGCGCTCGTCGTCGGCATCGCGCTCTCGTTCGTCACCGGCAACGCGGTATTCGCGATCGCCAAGGAGTCGCTCTTCACCGGTCTCTTCGGCATTGCGTTCCTCGTCTCGCTCGCACTCTCGCGCCCGCTGATCTTCCATCTGGGTCGCCAGTTCAACACGGCGGGCGATCCTGCGGCGCAGGCCGCTTGGGATGCGAATTGGTCGAATCCCGGCTTCCGCCGCGTGCTGCGACTGCTGACCGCGGTGTGGGGACTCGGGCTGCTCACCGAGGCGGTGCTGCGGGTCGGCCTCGCGCTCGTACTGACGCCCGCCGTGGCGATCGTCGTCTCCCCGGTCCTTGGGATCGGATCGATCGGGCTGCTGATCGTGTGGACGACGGCGTATGCGGCGCGCGCGCGCTGGCGAACAGCCGCCGCGCAGGCAGTCTAGCGCTACGAAGCGGCGACGGCGCCGATCGTCGAGTCGAGCAGCGCGCCGACGGCTTCCGGACTCATCGGGCGATAGAAGAGAAAGCCTTGCGCGAACTCGCAGTCCAGCGCGATGAGTTCCTGCGCCTGGCGTTCGGTCTCGACGCCCTCGGCGACGACGTCGATGCCGTACGATTGCGCGAGCTGGATCAGCATGCGCACGATCGGCGCGCTGCCGAGGCCGCCGTCGGCGCTCTCGACGAACGACCGGTCGATCTTGAGCGCGTCGAACGGCAGTTGGTGCAGGTAGCGCAGCGACGAGTAGCCGGTACCGAAGTCGTCGATGCACAGGTGCACGCCGGTCGCGCGCAGCCGTGCGAGCGAGCCGAGCGAGAGCGTGTTCGAGCGGATCACCGCCGACTCGGTGATCTCGAGCACGACGTCGTCGGAGGAGAGGCCGAAGCGGCGCAGGTTGCGTGCCACGAACGCGTCGAGATCCGGTTCGAGCACTTCCTGTACCGAGAGGTTCACGTGCATCCGCAGATCGAGCAGCGGCGCGCGCCGGCGCCATTCCGCCAAGCGGCGGCACGCGTCGACGAACACGTAGCGCCCGATCGGCACGACGAGACCGACGTCCTCGGCGAGCGGGATGAACTCGCCGGGCAGCACGTCACCGGTGATTGGGTTCTTCCAACGCACCAGCGCTTCGAAGCCGGTGATGCGCTGGTTGTCCAGGCGCACGATCGGCTGGTACTCGACGCTGAACTGCTCGCCTTCGATCGCCGCGCGCAGATCGCTGGTCAGCGCCAGCCGCCGGGCCGCTTCGTAATGCATGTGGTGGTCGAAGAACGCATGCCGACCGCGCCCTAGCGACTTGGCGTGATACATCGCCGTGTCCGCGTTGCGCAGCACTTCCTCGATCCGCTCTTCGGTCGGTTCGATGACCGCGATCCCGATCGAGGCGGTGTTGTAGACGGAGCGGCCTTCGATCAGCATCGGCGCGACGAGCGCGTCTTGAATCGTCTCGACCGCGTCCTCGATGTGGCCGAGGTCGTGACGGTGGGTCAGCAGCAACGCGAACTCGTCGCCGCCGATGCGGGCGATGAAGTCGTCGGCGCCGACCGTCGCACGCATGCGGTCGGCGACCGCCATCAGCAGCGCGTCGCCGGCCATGTGGCCGAGCGAGTCGTTGATCGACTTGAACTCGTCGAGATCGACGAAGAGGACCGCGTAGATCCGATCGGGCCGCGAACGCGCCGTCTCGAGCGTGGCGGCGAGCCGTTCCTGGAAGAACGTACGGTTCGGGAGTCCGGTGAGGGCGTCGTGCGTCGCCTCGTGCCGCAGCCGAGCCTGGTTCGCCTCGAGCAGCCGGCTGCGTTCGACTTCGGCGCGGTGGGCTTGCGCGTTGGCCAGCGCGAGGCCCATCAGGTTGACGAAGAGCTGCAGGCCGCGCAGCGTCTCACGGGTCGGGATCTTTCCGTCGGCCGGCGTGTCGGGGCTGAGGTACCCGATCATCTCGCCCTCGGAGTCGCGCAGCACGAGGCAAAGCGAGTCGCGCTCGTGCCACGCGTCGGCGGCCTCGCGCGGCGAGTCACGATCGGTTTCGCCGGCGTAGATCGCGCGGTCCCAGTGGAACTCGCGTTCCGCCGGGATGTAGTAGGCGTTCTCGAACACCTCGAACTGCGGGCCGAGCGCCGAGAGAATGTCTTGCTTCCCGACACGCTCGTTCTTGCGCGCTTGCACCACGTCGTCGGTGTAGCCGAGCATCACCCGCCGGCTCATCTCGCCGGTCAGGTTGCCGTCGGCCAAGACGATCGTCACGTAGCGGAAGCCGAAAAGGTCGGTTACGCCGCGAGCGATCGACTCCAGCGCAAGATCAAGTTCACGCAGACGCAAAATGTCACGCGTGATCTCCAGGACGCGCTCGAACCGACGCTCCACGGACACTCCCTTGGAGTATCGGCGCCGGAGCGGCCGGTCCCTAGCGGAACCGGTTCCGTTATGCCACCCAGGTGGCACCCTCGGCCGGTAGCGTGAGGGCATGGATACGTCGTATTGCTGTCCCGACTGCGGCGACGAGCACCGCAACCCCGCCGATGCCACCCTGGGCCACGCCGTTCGCTGCCTCGACTGTCAGATCGAAATCGACCTGGCGATGGAGTTCAAAGCGCTCCCGATCCCGCAGATCGCGGCGTAGCGCCGACCCGCCCGCACGGTTACGCTGCGTGATGCGGGAGAGTGGTCGCTTGTGCTGTTCCCGCCGCCTCCGCCGCTTGCGGCGTCGTGCGCCCCACGAGGTTTTCATGCGGCAGCCGCTGCCCCAACCGCGTTAGGGCACAGCCCTTCTTGGCCGCGGGCGTTTAGAGCCGCTCGTATCGCTCAAGCGAGGTGCGCAGCGTCGTCTCCTGATCGCCGGCCCACAGGCGGGCGTTGAGGATCTCGATCTCGATGTCGCCGGTGAAACCGGCCGCAGCGACCGCTCGGGCGAGGGCCGGGATGTCGATGATGCCGTCGCCGATCATCGCGCGGTCGGCAGTGACGTCACCGGTCGGGGTGCACCAGTCGGAGAGATGGAAGCCGGCGATCGACGCGCCGGCGCGCGCGATTTCCGCCTCGACCCGATAATCCCAGAAGATGTGGTAGACGTCCGCGATCACCGCGACGTGCGGTGAGGCGAACTGTTCCCAGAGATTGTTCGCTTCGCCGAGCGACGCGATGACGGAGCGTTCGGCGATCATCATCGGGTGCAGCGGTTCGATCGCGAGCCGCACGTCGCAGGCTTGGGCATGGGGCAGCACGGCTTCGATGCCGTCGGCGACCATCGCGCGCGCATCGCGCAGGCTCGCGCCGGCGGCCGGGCCGCAGACGAGCACCAGCACCGGTGCGCCGATCGTCGCGGCTTCGTCGACGGCGCGCAGGTTGTCGTCGATGCGCGCCCGCCGTTCCGCCGCGCTGGGGGCGGGGAAAAATCCGCCGCGGCAGAGACTCGACACGCGCAGTCCGGCGTCGCGCAGATCGCGCGCCGCCGCCGCGACGCCGTGCGCCGCGAGCTTGTCACGCCACGGCGCGATCGATGGGATGCCGTGACGGACGCACGCATCGATCGCCTCGTGCAGCGACCACGGTTTGACGGTGTACTGGTTGAGCGAGAGGCGGCCGCGCTCCATCAGCCGATACCGGCGACCGCCAGGACGCGTGCCATGCGCTCAGCGGCGCGTTCCTGGTCGACGATCAAGCCGGCCGCATCGGCCAGCTCCAGGATGCGGGCCAGATGCGGGATCGAGCGCGCGCTCTCGGCGCCGGCGATCATGTGAAAGTGGCTCTGGTAGCCGTTGAGGTAGGCCAGGAAGACGACGCCGGTCTTGTAGGCGTAGGTCGGCGCCGCGAAGATGTGGCGCGAGAGCGCGACCGTCGGCTCGAGGATCGCGTCGTAGCGCGTACGGTCGCCCGCGTCGAGCGCAGCGAACGCCGCGCGCGCGGCCGGTGCGATCGCGTCGAAGATCCCGAGCAGCGCGTCGCTGTAACCCCGCACATCGCCCGCGATGAGCTCCGGATAGTTGAAGTCGTCGCCGGTGTACATCCGCACGCCTGCCGGCAGGCGGCGTCGAAAAGCGATCTCACGTTGCGCGTCGAGCAGCGAGATCTTGATGCCGTCGATCTTCGCCGCGTTCTCGCGCACGATCGCGAGCGCGTACTCGGCGGCCCGGTCGAGATCGGCCGCGCCCCAATACCCGCTCAATTGCGGGTCGAACATGTCGCCTAGCCAGTGCAGGACCACCGGCTCGCGGACCTGACCCAAAACGTTCGCGTAGACGCGCGCGTAGTCGTCGTAGCCGTGCGCGGCGTGGGCCAAGTGACGCGACGCCATAAGGATGATCCGGCCGCCCGCGCGCTCCACGAACGCCGCTTGGTCGAGGTATGCGGCTTCGATCTGTGCGAGCGTTGCCGGTTCGCCGGCCGGCAGGTCGTCGGTGGAGACGCCGCTCGCGATCGCGCCGCCCGCAGCCTTCGCCTCCGCAGCCGAGCGCGCGATCAGCTCGCGCGCGTTCGCGACGCTCAGTCCCATCCCGCGCTGCGAGGTGTCCATCGCTTCGGCCACCGCGAAGCCGAGCGACCACAGATGGCGCCGGTAGGCGAGCGTCGCATCCCAGTCGATCGCGCCGCCGAGGATCGGATCGATCGCCACGAGCGGGTCGGCGACGACGTGTGCGGCCGCATACGCGATGCGCGTGCGCGGCGGCGGCTGCGCGACGATCGGGTGCCGCGGCACGGTGCTCGGGACGAACGGCGCGGCCGTCCCGTCGGCGCGCGGCAGACGCAACGACGTCGCGAGCATCAGGTGAGCACCGAGTCGACGGTGAGCTCCGGCACCTCGAGGAAGCGCTTCTCACGCCACGATTGCAGCCCGAGTTCGGCCAGCTGCACGCCCTTCGCGCCGGAGAGGAATCCGTACGGGAACGGTTCGCCGGCGACGACGTGGCGCAAGAACTGCTCCCATTGCACGAGGAAGCCGTTGTCGTAGTGCTCGGTGTCGGGCACCTCGCTCCAGCTCGCCGCGAAGTCGATCGGGTTGGGGGCGTCCGGATTCCAGGTCGGGCGCGGCGTCATCTGGCGCGGCTGGATCTTGCAGCCGCGCAGACCGACGACCGCGCTGCCGTGCGTGCCGTCGATCTGGAACTCGACGAGCTCGTCGCGGTTCACGCGCACGCACCACGACGAGTTGAGCGACGCGACGATCCCGCCGTCGAGCTGGAAGATGCCGTACGCGGCGTCGTCGGCGGTCGACGCGTACGGCCGGCCGCGTTCGTCGACCCGCGTCGGAATGTGCGTCGCGCCGAGCGCCATCACGCCGCGCACCGGCGCGATCAGATACTCCAGCACATAGCGCCAGTGGCAGAACATGTCGAGCATGATTCCGCCGCCGTCCTCGGCCCGATAGTTCCACGACGGACGCTGCGGCTGCGGGCCCCAGTCGCCTTCGAACACCCAATAACCGAACTCGCCGCGCACGCTCAGAATGCGACCGAAGAACCCGCTTTCGACCAGCCGGCGCAGCTTGAGGAATCCCGGCAAGTACAGTTTGTCGTGGACGATGCCGTCCTTCACGCCGGCTTCGCGGGCGAGCCGCGCGATACGCAGCGCCTCGTCGAGCGTCGGCGCGAGCGGCTTCTCGCAGTAGACGTGCTTGCCGGCGGCGATCGCGCGTTCGAGCAGCCCCGGACGCGCCGCCGTCGTCGCGGCGTCGAAGAAGATCTCGCAGGCGGGATCGGCGATCGCCGCGTCGAGGTCGGTCGTCCAGCGCGCGATGCCGTGCTCGCGCGCGAGCAGTTCGAGCTTCTCGGCATCGCGTCCGACGAGCACCGGCTCGGGCCAGATGACGGTGCCGTCATCGAGGCGAATGCCGCCGCGTTCTCGGATGGCGAGGATCGAGCGGATGAGATGCTGGTTCATCCCCATGCGGCCGGTGACGCCGTTCATGGCGATGCCGACGGTACGACGAGACATGATTACTCCTGGTGCGCCGACGCCCCGAGCAGGGCGCGCGCGCGATCGGCAAGTGCGGCGAGTTGGGGCGAAGCCATCGTCGTGCCGTAGTCGCGTTCGACCGGCAAGCCGACGTCGAGGATCTCGGCGATTCGCCCGGGCCGCGGCGTCATGACGACGACGCGGTTCGAGAGGTAGATCGCCTCGGGGATCGAGTGCGTGACGAAGACGATCGTCGTCCCCGTCTCGCGATAGATGCGGTACAGCTCGACGTTCATCTGCTCGCGCGTCAGCGCGTCGAGCGCTCCGAACGGTTCGTCCATCAAGAGGATCGGCGGCTCGTGCAGCAGCGCACGACAGAGCGCCACCCGCTGCTGCATCCCGCCGGAGAGTTCGTGCGGATACGCCGACTCGAACCCGCGCAGGCCGGCCATCGCGATGAGTTGGTCGGCGCGTTCCTCGGCCCGCGCGCGCGGCAGATCGCGCATCTCCGCCTGGAGCAGGATGTTCTTGCGCGTGCTGCGCCACTCGAGCAGCGCGGCGCGCTGAAACACGAAGCCGATGTCGCGCTGCGGCTCGCGCACCGGCCGTCCGAGCAGCGTGACGCTGCCGGCGGTCTGCGCGACGAGTCCGGCTGCGATCTTGAGCAAGGTCGACTTTCCGCAGCCCGACGGACCCAACAGGCTCACGAACTCGCCGGGCGCCACGGCCAGCGACACGCCGTCGAGGGCCACGGTCACCTGTCGCTTCGAGCGGAACGTGCAGCCGAGTTCGTCGAACCGCAGGGCGTCCGTCATCGGTTACGAGCCGGCAATCGATCCGTCCCAGTACGCGCTCGGCGGTCCGGCGTTCTTGATCTCAGAGTACTTGGCGAAAAGATCGATCGTGTTCTGCCAGTCCTTCGCGTTGTTGATCCCGGGCTTCTTGCCTTTCGAGCCCGGCGTGTGGAGCAGCGAGAGCGTGAGGTCGAACTGGTGCGCGAGGACGTCCTTCGGCGGAGCCTTTTCGGCCAGTGTCTCTTCGGCGGCGACGGCGTCGGCGCGATGCTTCTCGGCTTCTTCCCACGAACGGATCGTCGCCTTCATGAACGCCTTGGCCAACGGCGCGTCGCTCTTGAGCAGATCGTCGCTGACGACGACGCCGGTGCCGTAGAAGTTGACGCCGTGATCGGCGAACTTCAGAACGTCGACCTTCTTCCCGCTGCGCTGTTCGATGGTCGGCGCCTGATCGTTGAAGAAGCCGATCAGCGTGTCGACTTTCCCTTCGATCAGCGCGGCCAGCTTGCCGGCGGGGTCGATGTTGACCTGATGGACGTCATCGGGGCTGAGCTTGTTCGCGGCGAGGAACGCCGGAAACGTCTGGAAGAGCGCATCGCCCGGCGTCACCGCCACCGTCTTGCCCTTCAAGTCGGAGGGCTTGTGGATGTTCTGCGTGGCGAAATACTCGATCGAGGCGGGCGTCGTCTGCAGGAAGACGCCGATGCTCTTGACGCTCGCGCCGGCCGAGACGTTCTTGATGACCGATGGCGCGTCGGCCCAACCGAACTGGATCTGGCCGGCAGCGACGGCCTGCACGGTCTTCGCCGAACCGCCGCCGGGCTGGATCGTCAGATCGATCCCTTCGTCTTTGAAGAACCCCTTCTGCAGGCCGTAGTAGAACGCCGCATGCTCACCGTACGGGTACCAGTTGAGCATCAGCGTCGCTTTCTTGAGCGCCTTGGGGCTCTGCGCGTTCGCAGCTTGCGAACCGCAGAGGGCGAGGACGACGGTCAGGGCGGCGAACGATCGAAGCAAACGGTGCATCGCGATCCTTTCGAAGGGAGTGCGTGTGGTGACTAGGCCAAGAGATCGCGCCGGCGGCTGACATGCCACGGCAGCGCGAACTTCTCGGCGATCTCGATGAGCAGGAAGAGAACGATGCCGATCAGCGACATCACGATGAGGCCGGCGAAGAGCAGCGGCGCGTTGAGGTTGCCGTTGGCGATCAGCAGCAGATAGCCCAACCCTTGGTTGGCGCCGACGAATTCGCCGACGACGGCGCCGGTGACGGCGAGCGTGACGGCGACCTTCAGGCCGGCGAAGATCTGCGGCAGTGCGGCCGGGAAACGAATCTTGAGAAACGTCTTCCACTGCGGCGCGCCCATCGTCGCCGAGAGGTCGAGCAATTCCGGATCGACCGTCCGCAAGCCGGCGACACCCGAGATGACGACCGGGAAGAACGCGATCAGCACCGCGACGAGAATCTTCGGCGCGATGCCGAAGCCGAGCCACACGACGAACAGCGGCGCGACGGCGATCTTCGGGATCACTTGCGCGACGAGCAGCAGCGGGTAGAGCGTGCGCTCGACGGTGCGCGAGTACACGATCGCGACGGCGAATGCGAGGCCGACCGCGACCGCCACGACGAACCCGACGACGGTCTCGAAGAGCGTGATTTCGGTGTGCTTGGCGAGCAGCGCGCCGTCGTGGTGGAACTCGGCGACGACGGCCCAAGGGGACGGCACGAGGTAGGGCTTCACCCAGCCCAGCGCCGTCGAAGCCGACCACAGCACGAGCACGCCGAGCAGGAAGAGCGCGGGGCGCCAAGCCCCTTCGAGGGTATCCCGAATGGAACCGCTTCCAGCCACGTAGAGCTCCCTTCGTGTGTCAAACGCGAGAGCGTTTTCACGAGCGATTGGGGCCTCATTTACGCATGAAATGCAAAATCCTTCGCAGGAATCGGCGTCGCAGCAAGGTTTCTTCCGCCAGGAAACTGCAAGCGGTTTCACCAAAGCAAGGCCATGCCGATCCGGTTGCGGGACGTCGCGGCGCGCGCGGGGGTCTCGCTGGCGACCGCTTCACGCGTGCTCAGCGGTGAGAACGCCGGCGGCAGCGCGCGCAACCGAGCCGCCGTCCTCGATGCCGCTCGCGAACTCGACTACGTCCCCAACGCGCACGCGCAGGCGCTGGCCCGGCCCGGCTCCGCGCACATCGGCGCGATCCTGCACGACGTCAGCGACCCGTACTTCTCCGAGATCGTGCGCGGCCTGCAACGCGCTGCCGTCGAGGCCGAGCGGCTGGTCACGATCTGTAACAGCTATCGCGATCCCGAGCGCGAGCTCGCCTACGTCACGCTGCTGCGCTCGCAGCGCGTCGGCGCGCTGATCCTCACCGGCAGCGGCTTGGACGACCGCTCGTACAGCGACCGCCTCTCGAACCAGATCCGCGCATTCGCGCAAGGCGGCGGACGCACGGTGTTCGTCGGCCGCCATCACGTGACCGGCGACGCGGTGCTCCCCGACAACGTCGGCGGGGCGCGCGCGCTGGCCCACGCGCTGGCCGACCTCGGTCACCGCCGGTTCGCGGTGATCGGCGGGCCGGCGCTGTTGACGACCACGCGCGACCGGATCGACGGGCTGCGCGCAGGGTTCGCCGAACGCGGCATCATGCTGGACGAACGCGCGCTGGTGGCCGGCGACTTTTCGCGCGACGGCGGCGCGGCTGGGATCGCGGAGATCGCCTCCCGCGACCTGGGCGCGACGTGCATCGTCGCGCTCAACGACGCGATGGCGATCGGTGCGCTCGCCGCGCTGCGTTCGCGTGGGTTGCGCGTCCCCGACGACGTCTCGCTGGCGGGCTTCGACGACATCCCCATCGCCCGCGACCTCATGCCGACGCTGACCACCGTGCATCTTCCGCTTGCGGCGATGGGCGCGCGCGCGGTGCGCCTCGCGCTCGAACCGCAGAGCGACGAGTTGCGCGTCGAACACGTCCCCGCGCAGGTCGTTCTGCGCGAAAGCACCGCACCACCGAAGGACGCGTCATGAGCGAACCGACGATCCAGCGCATCGAAGCCTTCCCCGTCGCGCTCCCGACGCTGCGCAGCTTCGCCGTCTCGGGTGGCAGCGTCGCGACGGCCGGACGGCCGTCGGTGCGCGTCCTGGTGAAGCTCACGGCGTCGAACGGACACCACGGCTGGGGCGAAGCGACGCCGATCCCCTCGTGGACGTACGAGACGCTGGAGTCGATCCACTCGACGATCGAGCGCTACTTGGCGCCGGCCGCCTTGGGCATCAGCCTGTGGGACACCGATGCCCTGACCCGCCGGTTCGATCGTGCGATCAATCGCGGTTTTTCGATCGGCATGCCGCTCGCGAAAGCGGCGATCGACGTCGCGCTGCACGACTGCCTGGGCCGATCGCTGAGAGTTCCGGTGACGAGTTTGCTCGGCGGACGACGCCGCGAGAGCATCGACCTCGGCTGGATCATCTCGAGCGAGAGCCCCGACGCCGCCGCGGCGAGCATCGCCGAAGGACACGACCGCGGCTATCGCGCGTTCAAGGTGAAGATCGGACTGCACGGCGAGCGCGCCGACATCGCATCGGTCGCGCGCGTTCGCGAAACGATCGGCGGCGACGCGTTCCTCTGGGTCGACGCGAATCAAGGCTACACCGTCGACGTCGCGCTGCGCGTCGACCGGGCCCTCGCCGAACTCGGCGTCAGTGCATTCGAACAACCGCTTCCCGCCAACGACATCGACGGACTGCGCCGCTTGCGCGACCGCTGCCGCGTCCCCGTCGCGCTCGACGAATCGCTGCGCCACCCGACGGACCTGGCGAACTTCGTGAAGCTCGGCGCGATCGACGTCGCGATCGCGAAGGTGCAGCGCAGCGGCGGCCTGACGCTCTCACGCCGGCTCTGCCAATACGCCGACGACTCCGGCGTGCGGCTGATGGGCTCGGGGCTGACCGAATCCGACATCGGCCTGGCCGCCGCACTGCACCTCTTCGCGGCGTTCGGCATCAATACTCCGGTCGACCTCAACGGCCGCCAATTCATCGAAAGCCCGTACGTACGCGGAGCGACCGTCCAAATCGACCACGGCGTCGCGCGGGTTCCGTCCGGCCCGGGACTCGGCGTCGAAGTCGACGAGGAGTGGGTTCGCGCGCACCCGGCTGCGGCATGAAGACGATCGTGGACGACCAGCGGATCGCGGAACGCCGCATACTCTTCGGCCCCGTGGCTGAGGCGCTGACGAGCCTCGCGCTGCGCGGCCCGATCGCCGTGTTCGGTTCGCCGCGCTCGCTCGCCGCCGTTCCTGAGGCGGCCTTCGGCGACGCCGAGGTGCACCGCTACGACGGCGTGCGGCTCCACAACCCGCGCGAGACGGTCGAGGAGGCCGGCGCGCTCGTCGATCGCCACGGGTGCGCGACGATCGTCGCGATCGGCAGCTCGAGCGCCATCGATCTCGGGAAGGCGGTCTCCGACGGGCGCAGCGTCGTGCTCGCGCTCGTCCCGACGGCGCTCGGCGGCGCGGAGATGTCGCGCGGATACGGCGTTCGCGAAGGCGACCGCAAGGGCGGAGGCAGACTCGCGTCGCCTGCGCCGATCGTGGTGTACGACGCCGAATTGCTCGCGTCGCTCCCGTCGCGCGAACTCGGCTCGATCGGGATCAACGCGTGGGCCCACACGATCGAAGCCGCATACGCGCGCACGCAGCATGCGCTCGGAGGAGCCGCCGCGGTCTCGGCCGGCCGCGCGTTGCCGGCGCTGCTGATGCGCGCGAGCGTCGCGCGCGACCCCGCGCTGCATCGCGCGCTCTTCGAGGCAGCCCACCTTGCCGGGTTCGCGCTCGACACTCGCTCGATGGGACTGCATCACGCGATCTGTCACGTCGTCGGCGGCCTGACCGGGATCCCGCACGGGATCGTCAACGCCATCGTGCTGCCGCACGCGGTGCGCGCGAACGCGCGCCTCGCGCCGGACGCGGTCGCTGCGGTCGCCGCGGCGTTCGGGATCGCGGATCTCGCAGCCGAAGCTGACGCGATCGCCGAAGCCTTCGCGTTGCCGCGCACGTTTCGGGAACTCGGCGCGCCAAGCGATCTCGTCGCCCGAGCAGTGCCGCGCGTCCTCGAGCAGCGTCTCCTCGATAACAATCCCGTCCGCCCCGACGAGTCCGTCGTCGCGGCGGTCGTCAGTGCGGCGTACGGATAGCCGCATCGACGGCCAGTGCGTTGCCGGTCGCGGCGCCGAACTTCGTGTTGTCGAAGATGCACCACGCGGGCACGCTCATGTGGCGAAGTCGCGCGGCGACCTCGTCGAGACGCGCGTCATCGTACGGGGAGGCGTACGTGCGCGGCGAGCCGTGCAAGCGAAGGTAGACGAGCCCGGGCCACCGCCGGGCGGCTACGCGACGCGTTGAAGAACGCGCCGGCCCGTGCCGCATCGTAGGCGAAACTGGGTGGCAACTGCACCAGCAGCACGCCGAGTTTGGCACCCAAGCCGCCGCTCTCGTCGAGAAAGCGCTCGATCGCATCGTCGCAATCGACGAGCCGCTGCGCGTACGTGATCTCCTTCGGGACTTGACGGCGAACCGAAACTCCTCCGGAACGGTGTGCGCCCAGCGTTCGTACGTCGATCGTCGATGACTGCGGTAGAACGACGAGTTGATCTCGACGCAGCGCAGGCGCGCCGCGTACCGTTCCAACCGCGATCCTCCGGCGGGAAACGCGGCATCGTCGTCGCGCGGGATGCCCCACCCCGCCGTGCCGATGCGCGGTACGACCGGGGATGCGTCGGCGGCACGTCGTACCGATTGTGACATCGTATCGGCCACGCGTGATGCGATTCCCAGCGAGGTACTCTTTCATGCTCGCTCGCGGTTGGCCGGCCGGCGTCGCACTCAGCCTGGTCATTGCGCTGACCGCGTCGCTCGTCACGGTTGGATGGGCCGCCGAAACGACCGGCACGCTCGTGCTCCGCGTGCTCGGCGCGAACGGGGAAGGCGTCGCCGCGGCGCGCGTGAGGGCCGCCTCTCCGTCGGCGCGGCACGATGCAGCCTCCGACACGACCGGGCGCGTCACGTTCGCTGCGCTCTCGCCCGACACATACGAAATCACGATCACTACGGACCGCTACGATGCAAAGCGAATCGCCGGCATCGTCGTGCCGCCCGGAGGACACCTGGCGTTGACGATCACGCTGACGTCCGCGCTGACCACGATCGGTCGTGTCGCGTCCGGATCGCGCGATGCCGTCGCAGGCGGCCGCACGACCGACACGTACACGGTGTCCGGCGATCAGGCGCGCGGCCCCGCGTCGGCCGGCGCCTCGGGACTCGCCACGTATCTGCGCGGCACGGTGCAGAGCGCGGTCGCACGCATACCCGGCGTGCAGCAGGATGCCTTCGCGAACGCCATCATTCGCGGCGGCAAGGTCGACGACGTCGTTTTCAGTTACGACGCCGTGCCGCTTCCGCAAGCGCTGATCGCCGAGCCCGGCGGCAACGTCATCGGCGCTCAGCTCGCGACGACCGGAGTCGGCTATACCTCCGTCACGACTGCCGGCTTCACCACCGGCGCAGACGATGCGCTGGGCGGCACGGTCGACCAAACGCCGCTCACCGGATCGTATCCCGGCCGCACCACGCTGACCAGCGGCATCGGACTGATCACCGGCGCGCGCACGCTCGAACTGCAGCGGTTGTGGGCCGCGCCGTCGCTGCGCCAGCGCTACGCCGTCGACGCGACGATCGGCAGCCAATCGATCGCCTACGGCGACGGACACACGTTCTATCCCGCCGAGGCCGCAACGTATGGGCTGTCCCTCTCGACGCGCGCTACGTGGTCGGCCTCGGGCAACGTGCACCTGCAGCTCGGAACTCGCGACGATCTCGAGATCGCGGCGCTCGCCGGCGAGGCGACGTACGATCAGTACGGCACACCGTTTGCCGGCCAGACCTACGGCGCGTTCGATGGTGCGGCGACCCGCTATCCCGACGAGCCGTCGGCCGGTGCCGCGGTTCGCACGCCGACCCGCATTCGCGGAACCTACGCGATCGAAAAGGTGCAGCTGCTGCGTTCGTACGATCGCTCCTACGCGCGCGCACGCCTCTACCGGTCGCAGTACGGCGCCGCCACCGACGCGCCGTTCTTCGACGACCTCTCTTTTCCGAATGGTGTCATCTCGTACTTCGGGCGGCAGAGCGGAACGCTCGACGGCGTCGGCCTCGACGTGTTGACCCTCGCGGCGGCGCGGCATCAGATCGGCTACGGCGTCGAGTTGCGGCGCCAGACTTCGACGCTCTCCCAGGTCGTGCCGACGCTCGATCAAGTGGTGACGGCGGATCCCGTCCTCTCCTCGCTGCTCGCCTATGCTGCGGACGATTGGACGCTCGGGAAGCAGCTTCGCGTGCAAGGGGCGCTGCGCTACACCAGCACCCGCGTCGAACGCCGTGAGGGTCCGTCGTACGGCGTCGCCGCGCTCGATCCGCACGCCGCCGCCGTGCTCCGGCTCGGCACGTCGTCGTCGCTGCGCGTGGCGTTCGATCACACGACGGTCGCTCCCAAACCGCTGGAGGCCGAACGCCACGACAGCCTCCGAACCGGCGCGCCGTTCGTCGCGCTGGCGCCCGAGCGCGGCACGTCGTACGAGCTCGCGTACGAACACACGGGCAACGGCCGGCTGCGTGTCACCGCATTCTCCAAGGAGAATCGCGATCGCATCGACGTCATCCCCACCGACTTCCGCGCTCCGTCCGCGGGATCGAGTCCCATCGGCGTCCCGCAGAACGTGGGCAGCCTGCTCGCGAACGGTATCGAGGCCGCGTACGAACGCGGACCCTTCTCGTTCTCGTCGACCTACGTGCGCGCGCGTTCTTCGAGTGCCTCGCAGTTCGGCCTGAACAATCTCAACGCGCCGGCGATCGCCGCGAACCATCTTTTTCCGGTCGGCTACGTTCCCGACCTCAGCGCGATCGCGTCGTATCGGCTGCGCGTCGGCGCCGTCACGGTGCGGCCGGCGCTCTCGTGGGAGTCGGGATACCCGTACGGGAACGGACGCAAGGTGTGGATCTACGATCCGTCCGGCAAGCCCGTTCAAGCGATCAACGACAACCACGTGAACCCCGGCGCGAACTACTACTTCCTGCGCGATCCGAATCTCCCGTACGACGCCGCGACGAACCCCGTCGTCGCGAGCTTGGGGACGCCGGAGGGTGACGATCCGAACACGCTGCGCAGCACGCCGCTGCTGAGCGCATCCGTCCAGGTCGAAGTGCCGCTCTCGCCCCGAGTGACGCTGGGCCTCGCCGTCACGAACCTGTTCGGCTCGAGCACGCCGACACAGCTGCAGAGCAATCCGTACCTGATCGGACCGCCCGGCTACACGGGCGGCAACGCCGCCCATGCCGCGTGGTACGGCGCGCAGCTCAACGGAGCACCGTACGTCCTCGGCAACGGCGTACCGACCAACGACGGCATCAAGCCCATCGTTCCGTGGACGTACGGCACGGCCGGCTACGTGCCGTCCTCGTATCCCGAGGCCCGGTCGGTGTATCTGCAGCTTCGCGTGCAGATGTAAGACGGGGAAGAGAACCGGCGTGCCGTTCCCCTTCGAACTTCCGCTCGAACCGATGGAAGCGCGATCCGTCAAGAGCCTTCCGGCCGATACCGGCGACTGGCTCTACGAGCCGAAGTGGGACGGCTTTCGCTGCATCTGTCTGCGCGACGGTGAGGACGTGTACTTGCAGTCGAAAGCGGGGCAGCCGCTCGCGCGCTATTTTCCGGAAATCGTCGCAGCCGCGCGCGCCCTCGCACCGGAGCGCTTCGTCATCGACGGTGAACTCGTCGTTGCCGTCGACGATGCGCTCGACTTCGATCAACTGCTCGAACGCATCCATCCGGCGGCGAGCCGCGTGACGAAGCTCTCGCGCGAGCACCCGGCCACCTACATGGTGTTCGACCTCCTCGCGCTCGGCGACATGTCGCTCGCCGAGGATGAGCTCTCCGTGCGCCGGCCGAGGCTGGAGGAGTTCGCCGCCGCGTTCGCCGATCCGATGATTCGCCTCTCGACGGCGACGCAGAGCCATGCGATGGTCGAACGATGGTACGCCCGCGTCGGCGGCGCGCTCGACGGCATCATCGCGAAGCGGCTCGACCGGCCGTATCTGTTCGGCTCGCGCGAGGCGATGCAGAAAGTGAAGCGGCTTCGTACCGCCGACTGCGTCGTCGGCGGCTTCCGCGCGTCGACCGACGGCGGCGCGATCGGGTCGCTGCTGCTCGGTTTGTACGACGAGGACGGGGACTTGACGTACGTCGGGTTCACGTCGGGATTTTCCGCCGCGGAAAAGGCGAGCATGCTCCCGCGCTTCGCAGCGCTGAGGACCGCGGTGTCGTTCACCAAAAATCCGCCCGGGGGTCCGAGCCGCTGGAACCGCGGCAAGGATACGACCTGGACGCCGGTCTCCCCGGAAGTCGTGCTCGAAGTCGAATTCGACCACGTCAGCGGCGGCCGCTTCCGGCACGGCACGCGGCCATTGCGCTTCCGGCCCGACAAGAATCCGACCCAGTGTACCTTCGAGCAGCTGCATCAGCCGAAGGGCACCTCACCGTTCACCCTCGCGGTCACCCACGAGTAGTCAAGCTCAACCCATTTCCGGCCGATGCTGGAAAACGTGGAGAGAATCTTCGGCTGGTGGCGCCGGTCACGCGCTGCCCGGATTTTAGCCGTCACGGCGATCGTCTTCCTGACGTTCGCCGCGGTGCTGTTGTACGTCGTGCGCCGCGACATCGCCCAGATCGTTGCCGACGACACCGCCGCGCAGGTCCAGACGGCATCCGACGTGATGCTCGGCTTGGCGGCCGCGTCGGGCGATGCGCACGTCACCAAGGACGGGAAACTGGCGTTCGGCAACGCGGTGCAAAACGACGACACCGGGATCGTCGATCGCGTTCTCGAGATCACCCACGCCGACGCTGCCGTCTACCAGATCGTGAACGGGAAGCCGATTGCAATCGCGACGACCTTGCAGCAGAACGGGAAGCGGGTCGACGGCGCCGAGCTCACCGGGACTGCGCGAGCGGAATTCGAGCGAGGTCAGGACTGGGAAGGCACGAGCACCGTCGCCGGCAAGCCGTACTTCAACCGGTACAAACTGATCGCCGACAACCTCGGCCAGCCGCTCGGTATCGTGTGGGTCGGCATCTCGCTCGATCGGGCGAATGCGGCGATCTCGCAGGTCTTTGCGTCGATCCTGGTCGTCGCGCTGATTGCGATCGTCGTCGTCCTCGGGTTGCTGTGGATCATCTTGCGGCCGCTCTCCACGCTTGCGAACGCGCTGGCGCGCGACGCGGAGGCGCTCGCGCAAGGCCGCGTCGACGACGTGACGTCCCGCCCGGGCGAGGACGAACTGGGACGGGTCGCCGCCTCGTTCGCCGACATCGTGACGTATCAGCGGGCGGTCGCGGACGTCACGGAAGCGATCGCCGACGGCGATCTCTCGCGCACTCTCGCGCCGGCCAGCGACGCCGACCGGCTCGGCAAAGCGATCGCGCGCATGACGCAGACGCTGCGCGACGTCGTCGTCGCGCTGCAGCAATCGTCGAGTGAGCTCGAAGAGCACGCGCACGCGCTCGATGTGGCTGCGTCGCGTTCGGCCGAAATCGTCAGTGGGGTCGGCGTGTCGGTGCGCGAGCTGGCCTCGGGATCGACCGAGCTCTCGACTGCGGCCGAGACCTCGAACGTCATCGTCCGGCAGTTCGAATCCGCGATCGACGGGATCGCGCGCGGGGCCGTCGACCAGGCCCTGCAAGTCCGTGCCGCGTCGAACGACGCGCAGCACATGGCGACCGACGTCGAGCGGGTCGCGGCGATCACGTCGGGCCTTGCGACCGACGGCCAAGGGACGCGCACGATGGCGCAAGGCGGCGCGAAAGCGGTCACCGAGACGATCGACGACATGCGCGAGATCCAGCGCGGCGTCGCTGCGGCGGCCGCGAAGATCCGCGAGCTCGGCGAGCTCTCCGCCCAGATCGGCGTCGTGGTCGAAACGATCGACACGTTGACCGATCAAACGAACCTGCTGGCGCTCAACGCAGCGATCGAAGCGGCACGCGCGGGCGAACACGGCCGCGGCTTCGCGGTCGTCGCCGACGAAGTCCGCAAGCTCGCGGAGTCGTCGTCGCAGCAGACGCGCGAGATCGGCGGAATGATCGTCGAGGTCCAGCGGCGGACACGCGAGGCCGTCGCCGCAGTGGAAGCCGGCGCGGCGACGGCGGACCGCGGCTCGGCGAAAGTCGGCGCGGCGAGTGCGGCGCTCGACGAGATCATCGCCGCGGTGGATCGCACGGTCGAACGCGTCGGCGACATCGCGGAAGCGATGCGCGAGATGTCGGAAGGCGCGCGCAACGTCGGGACGTCGATGGACTCGATCAACGCCGTCGTCGAGCAGAACTCGTCGGCGACCGAGGAGATGGCGAAGCAAACCGGAGAGCTGGCCCACGCGATCGGCGCGATCGCCGCGACCGCCGACGAAAATGCCCGCAACACCAGCGCCGTCTCGTCTTCGACGGCCCAGATGGAAGACGACGTCACGCGCGTGCGCTCCGAAGCGCGCACACTCGACGCAACCGCGACGCGGCTCCGCACGCTCGTCGCCGGCTTCCGCCTCGAGCGCTCTTCCGTCCCCGCCCAGCGCGCGACCGCCGGACTGCCGCCCGGGGACCAACCGGCAGAACTGTCACCAGCTTAGCAAGGACTCCGCGCGAGGGCTTGCGTGACTGTATCCCGGATGCTAGGATACAGTCACGGTGAAGCTGCGGGACGTGATTGCTCGGCTCGAATTAGAAGGCTGGACTTTATGTCCATAATTGCGTAGGACGGCCGCTCTGGCTCAAAGGCTGACAGCCTGCGTGGCCTCGGTGGGAACAGCCGGCGGTCGTCCGTATGCGAGGCGCGCCCTGACTGGTAAGCCGAGTGGTGATTGCTCGATAAAGTATCGTCGACGTGCCTTGCTCGATGGGGGGAAGTGTGAAGCACGTTGCCGGCGTCGATACGCATAAGGACACCCACAGCATCGCCGTGATCGATCGAGTAGGCGCGGTCGTGGCAGAGTTAACGATCGCAGCTACGGTCGAAGGATATGCGCAAGCCATCACCAGGGTTACCGAGTTTGAAGGCCTGGTCTGGGGCATCGAGGGTACTGGATCGTACGGTCGCGGGTTTGTGGATGAGCTCCTGCGGCGGGGTGCTTCGGTCTTCGATGTGCCGGGCTCGTTGACCAAACGCCATCGCAGAAATGCAAGTCGTCGCGGGAAATCCGACGTGCAGGATGCCCGTGCGATCGCAGGGGTCGTACTCCGCGAGAGCGGACGCCTCGGTCGTTGCGAGCGGTCGGACGAACAAGAAGCTGTTCGGGTATTGTACGATCGCCGGGATCGGCTTGTCCACGCGCGAACAGAGGCGATAAATCGCATACGCGCTGCAGCCCTACGGCTCGACGTACGAGAGCTTCCAGCGAAGCTGAGCAATGGCGTTGGGCTGCGCAAAGTGCACGAAGCCATCGATTTTCTTCGCGGCTCGAGCTACACCGCCGATGCCTTGATCGCTGAGATTGAGGAGGCGGTGAGCGACGTGGAACGTATCTCGGACAGAATTCGCACGCTTGAAAAGCAGATTCGCCCTTTCGTTGAGCGCCTCGCCGCAAACTTGCTGACGCTGAACGGTGCGTCGCTTGTGGTCGCTGCGGGGCTAATCGGACACTCCGGATCGCTAAGCAACATCCGCAATGCCGCCGCGTTCGCGATGCGTGCAGGCGTCGCTCCTGTGCCATGCTCAAGCGGCAAGAGTAAAGCCGTACGCGTGAATACCGGCGGGAATCGGCAGCTGAATCGCTGCCTTCACGTGATGGCGTTGGTTCAGGTCCGCACAGCTGGACACGCAGGGCGAGTCTATTACGATCGGAAGCGCGGCGAGGGGAAGACCCATCGCGCTGCAATGCGGGCGCTGAAGCGGCAACTCGCGACGGTGGTCTACTATCGACTGGCCGAATCTCGACGGTTGATGGAACGACCGACCGCCGCTGCTTAATGCGACACGGTTGACTAAGCCGTTCCTACCGCCACGGTTCGCATGAACGTGGACCTGAAACCCGGGACGCTGAACAGTATCAAGAAACAGGCAGGTTGGAAATGATCTATCAAGCAGTGTTCGAGCGCGCCGATGACGGCAGCGTCTGGGCGTATGTCCCCGACCTTCCTGGATGCACGAGCTTGGGCGCGACGATCGATGAGGCGCAGATCAACGTCGCCGAAGCAGCGCGGCTCTGGATCGAAGACGCTCACGCAAAAGGCGAAGCTCTTCCGGCGTCCACGACGATCGCGGCGCTCGCAATCGAGATCGATCCAGCGGCGTGAAGTCTGCAGCTGAGCGGAAGCGCGATCAACGCGGTCGTGCCCGTGAGGCCGGTCTGTGCCTCGTCAATCCAGCGCACGGCAAAGCACGGCCCGGCAAGACGATGTGCAAACCGTGCCAAGATGCGTCATATGAGCGCGTTAAAGCGCGGCGTGCGCTAGCGAAAGCTGAGGCCGCGAACCGCTCCTGAAACCCGCTGGCGCCTGGGGCGCGACGTCACCGCGGGCTCTTTTTCGACTTGAGCGCTCGCGGCTTCGCGGGTGCGGCGGTCATGAAGCGTGCCAGGTCGACGCGGCCGGCCTTCTCTTTCATGGGCGACCATAAGTCGCCGACGCGCACCAAACGCTCGCGCACGTTGTCGAGCCGGAAATCCTCGATCTCGAGTCCGGCGGCGATCTCGTCCCACGCGACCGGCGTCGACACCGTCGCGCGCGGCTTCGCCCGCACCGAGTAAACCGACGCGAGCGTCTTTCCCCAGGCGTTCTGATTGTAGTCGACCAGCACGCGCCCCGACGGCCGCTTCGCGATGCGGTACTCTGCCGTGATCAGCTCCGGATGCATCCGCTCCATCATTTGCGCGAACGCCTTGGCGAACGTCCAGACGTCCTTCTGCAGGGGGCCGCGCTCGATCGGGACGTAAACGTGGATCCCCGACGAACCCGACGTCTTCGCGTACGCGGGGATGCCGAGATGATCGAGCGCTTCGCGCACGAGGAGCGCAACGGTGCGGACCGTTGCGAACGGCGTCGAGCCGTCCTTCATGGGATCGAGGTCGAAGTGCAGGTAGTCGGGGCGGTCCGTGTCGTCGCAGCGCGAGTACCACTCGTTGAGGTCGATGCAGCCGAGGTTGATCACCCAGAGCAGCGAGGCGAGGTCGTCGATGATCGGAAACGCGATGACGCTCCCGGACCCGTGCTCGATCGAGCACGTCTTCAACCACGGCGGCGCGTTCGACGGCGTGCGCTTCATGTAGAAGAACTCGCCTTCGGCGCCGCCCGGATAGCGCTTCATCACCTCCGCGCGCCCTTGCAGGTACGGCACCAAGAACGGCGCGACGTCGGCGTAGTACTGGAGCAGGTCGCCCTTCGCGGCGCCGGTCGCCGGGAAAAAGACCTTGCGCAGGTTGGTCAGCGCGACCTCGCGTCCGCCCGCCATCACCACGGCGTCCGCCCGGTCGCGAGGGATCACAAAGGCGCTGGGCTCAATGGTGGGGGTCGTGTTTCGCGTCATCACCTGCAACCTCAACGGAATTCGCGCTGCCGCGCGCAAGGGTTTCTTCCGCTGGATGGAGGCCCAGGCCCCCGACGTCGTCTGCCTTCAGGAGACCAAGGCGCAGGAACATCAGCTGCCGCCCGAAGCGCTGGACCTCACGCACTACCACACCGCCTTCGTCGACGCACAGAAGAAAGGCTACAGCGGCGTGGCGATCTACTCCAAGCATGAGCCGCTCCGGATCGTACGCGGCCTCGGGATGGACGACATGGACGCCGAGGGCCGCTTCGTGCGGATGGACTTCGAGGGCGGACTCTCCGTCGCGTCACTGTACGTTCCGTCGGGAACGACCGGTCCGGCGCGGCAAGCGGTCAAGGAGAACTTCCTCGACCGCTTCATCGCCACGCTCGCGCAGCTCAAGAACGAAGGGCATCCGTTCATCGTGTGCGGCGACTACAACATCGCGCACCGCGAGATCGACGTGTTCAGCCCGAAATCGTGCGCCGGCGTGACGGGGTTTCTGCCGCAGGAACGCGCCTGGATGGACGACGTCATCGAGCGGGTCGGCTGGGTCGACGCACTGCGGGTCGTCGACCAGGCAGCGAAGCGCTTCACCTGGTGGTCGGGCTGGAAAGGGGCGTGGGAGAACAACCTCGGCTGGCGCATCGACTACCAGCTGATCACGCCGGACCTCGCACCGCTCGTGCGAGCCGCGACGATCTACCGCGACGAACGCTTCTCCGATCACGCCCCCGTCACGATCGACTACGACCTCTAAGGCGCCCCGTCACCGGTTGGGGTTCGGCGGGACTTTCTTGCCGCTGGCCCGGGCTTCGGAGAGGCCGATCGCGATCGCTTGTTTGCGGCTCTGCACCTTGCCGCCCTTGCGGCCGCTGCGCGCGGTGCCGCGCTTGAATTCGTGCATCTCCTTGCGCACCGTCTCCGAGGTGCCGCTGCTGTATTTGCGCCCGCCGCTCTTCTTTCGCGTCGTGCTCTTCTTTCGCGCGGTGCTCTTCTTCCGGCCCGACGTCTTTTTGCGGGCCGTCGTCGTCTTCTTCCGCGCGGTGGTCTTCTTGCGCGTCGCCGTCTTTTTGCGGGCGGTGGTCTTCTTGCGAGTCGTCGTTTTCTTGCGGGTTGCGGTCGAACGGGCAGCCATCGGCAACTCCTCCCTTTGAGCCGATGCTACCCGGTAGGCGGCGCGCTTCAATCAGCGTGCCGAGGGATATTGCCAATTTGCTAAATTCCGTCTATAAAGTCAGGATGACGGAGATCGAACTTGGGCGCGACGCCATCACCTCGACCGCGCATCAGATTGCGCCTTACGTCCGACGTACTCCCGTCATCGTCGTCAACGGCACGGACTTCGGGCTAGGGCCGCTTTCTGTCACGATAAAGCTCGAGCAGATGCAGCACGCGGGGTCGTTCAAGACGCGCGGAGCGTTCGCAAACCTGCTCCGGCGTCCGGTGCCCACGGCCGGCGTGGTCGCGGCGTCCGGCGGCAATCACGGCGCGGCCGTAGCCTACGCGGCGATGACGCTCGGGCTGCGCGCGACGATCTTCGTTCCGCGTATCTCATCGCCGGCGAAGATCGCACGCATCCGTGAGTTCGGCGCCCGGCTCGAGATCGGCGGCGAGCGGTACGCCGACGCGCTTGCGGCGAGCGAGGCCTGGGCCGAACAGTCGGGCGCCCTGCGCGTTCATGCCTTCGACCAGGACGAGACGATCCTCGGCCAAGGCACGCTCGCGCGGGAGCTCGAGGAACAGGCCCCTGAGGTCGACACCGTGCTCGCCGCGGTCGGCGGCGGCGGCCTCATCGCCGGGATCGCCGCGTGGTACGGCGGCACGACCCGCATCGTCGGCGTCGAACCGGAACTCGCGCCGCAATTGGCGCGCGCGCTGGAGGCCGGACGCCCCGTCGACGCCGAGACGGGAGGCATTGCCGCCGATTCGCTCGCGTCGCTGCGAATCGGCGAACGCACGTTCCCGATCGCACGACGCTTCGTCGAGCGCGTCGCGCTCGTCAGCGACGATGCGATCCGTGCGGCGCAAGCCGCGCTCTGGCAGCAGCTTCGTATCGTCGCGGAACCGGGCGGAGCCGCGGCCTTCGCGGCGCTGCTCTCCGGAAGCTACCGTCCAACCGACGGCGAGCGCATCGCGGTGATCGTCAGCGGCGGAAATACAACGGCCGTCGATTTCGAACGATGAGCGGTTGACGATGTCGGTCGTGGTCGCGATTCGGGCGCTTGCCAACGAGCGCCGGCTGCAGATCCTCGAATGGCTGAAAGATCCCGTCGCGCATTTCCCGCCCCAGATCGACGGCGATCTCGTCGATGACGGGGTGTGCGGCGCGCTGATCGCCGAGAAGCTCGGCCTGAGCCAGCCGACGGTGAGCGAACACCTCAAGGTGCTCGCCTACGCCGGACTCGTGCGCTCCAAGCGCATCAAGCAATGGACGTTCTACCGGCGAGACGAAGCGCGCATCGCCGAGATCAAGAACGCCATCGCCGCGAAGATCTGAGCGGAGGGCTACGCCTCGCTCGGGCGCATCGTCGCCGCGCATACCAGACGATCGTAGTTCAACTGCCGGCGCAAGATGAATTCGGAAAAAGCAAGCCTCCCGCCAGCAGCGATTCCGTGATGGCGCGCTCGCGATGGACCCAGCAGAGCAAGGCCCGAAAGTCGCCGTCGGCGCTCTCCCTTTTTCCCGAGTTCAGGTGATCGTGATGCGCTCTACGATCCTTGCGGCGGCGCTGCTCGGCGGCGCCACCGCCGTCGTCGGCCCGGCCGGCGAGCTGATCTATTTCGAAAAGATGGACAACACGCAGATCGCGTCGATCGCGATCGCGCAGCACAAGGCGCGCGTCGCGGCGACGTTTCGCCGCCCGACGCAAGTCTTCGAAGCAGCGGTCAACGCCAATCCGTCCATGCTTACGCTCGACGGGGTCATCGCGTCGCCCGGCGGCATCCCGCTAATCGAGGCCGGCAAGCTGATCGGCGCGGTCGGCTGCAGCGGCGGCACGAGCGCCCAAGACGTTCAGCTCTGCAAGGCCGGCGCCGCGCTGATCAAATAGCCGCCGCCCGCGCGTCGTCGAGGCGCATCCCCGTCTCGACGCTCGCCACGATGGCGGCCTCGCGTTCGTCGATCGAGCGGGCGAGTTTGAGGACCTCGTCGCATCGGTCGGCCGGGATCACGACCACACCGTCATCGTTTCCGATGACGAGGTCGCCGGGCTTCACCACGACCGTGCCGAGGGTGATCGCCACCTGGACGGCGTCGACCTGGACACGATCGCTGCCGGTGCGCATGAAGCGTCCGCGCGTGACGAGGGGGTACTCGACCGCGATCGCCTTCGCAACGTCGCGACAGACGCCGTCGATGACGGTTCCGGCGACGAGACGCTTGCTCGCGACAGTCGTGAGGATGTCGCCCCACACCGCGCAATCGGTCCGCCCGCCGTTGTCGATGCAGATAACGCTGCCGGCCGGGACGTCGTCGATGTAATTGCCGACGGGACCCGGCTCCACGTCGGCCGGCCGGTACCGGATCGTGTACGCGGGGCCGAAGAAGTACATTCCGTCCCAGAGCGGAGCGAGCCCGAGTGCCTGCCCGTGAATACGGAACGCGTCGAGCGCATCCGAGAGAGCAGCTGTCGAGAGGTTCATCGTTTCTCCCTTGTGGTGCACGTATGCCGCAACAGCACCACCTTTCCTCGCGGTTCTTCGACCATTCGAACGAGGTCCGCGCGCTACATCCTGCGCCAGTTCGGCGGGCGCGATCTCCTCAGCGTTCTAAGCAGCGCGTTGTCAGAGCAGGCGTCGCAACACGTCGCCGCTCATCTCGACGGTCCGCAGGATTGCCGCAAGCGTTCCACGCTTCAGCGTATCGTGAAGGGGGAGCGCGCACTACGGCAGCCCCGCTAACTACGGGTAGTTTCGTACTCATCCTGGGGCAAGATAGCCTTCAGGGCCAGAGTTAGGCTGCGGGCTGCCTGACGACGACGCGCTCGATCCGGATCTCCGCGTCACCGTCGGGCTCTGGTATCGGGAGGCCCTTGTCGCGAGCGTAGTCCATCTCGAGCGAAATAACCTCACGCGCGTTCGCCAAGCACTCCTCGACGGTGTCACCTTGGGTGTGCGCAACCGGAAACGCCGGGATCACGACGCTGTATCCGCCGCCGTCCTCGGCAGGTTCCGGCTCCAGAATGACGCGATACGCGACGTCCCCCATAGTGCCGAAATTCGTCGCACCGCCGATCATCCCCGCCCACCTTCGTGCCAGCCGGAAGATCGATGATCTACGCGGCGCGCCTTCGGACCCAAGCGACGGGCAGCGTGGTCCGCGGAGCGAGGCGGCGCGGCATCAGGGCCTGCTTGCCGTTCGGCAGCGGACACGCGACGATCACGACGGCTGAAGCGAGGAGGGGCATAGCGGGCTCCTTCGTGACCCCATTGAATCGCTCGGGTGTGCCACCTGGGGCGCACCTCTCAAACGCGATCGGAGCGAACGCATGGACGAAGACAAGGTCAATCTGACGGTCCGGAAGTTTCTCAAAGAAGTCGGCGTGACGTCGCAGCGCGAGATCGAAAAGGCCGTACGCGATGCGCTAGCCGCCGGGCGCCTCGAGGGCACCGAGACGCTCGAAGCGACGATGACCCTCGAGATCGGCACGCTCCGCCTCAGGCACGAAATCCGCGGCCATATCGAACTCGGGTAGGCCCGTCGTCAGTCGAAGTGGTGCTTGCGGAAGATCGCTTGCGCTTCGCTTCCGGCGAGAAACGACACGAAGTCTTTCGCCGCGCTCAGATGCGACGAGCTCTTGACGGCCGCACCATGGGTCGTCGTGACGACGTCGAATTCGGCCGGGACGGGAATCAACGTGAGGCCCGGGTAGTCATCCGACGAGAACCCGATGCCGGCGTCGACCGAACCCGCGAGAACCGCTTGCGGGACGCCTTGCGAAGCCGCCTTCGTCGTCACGACGTTGGCGAGGACCGACGGCGCGAAGCTAGCGCCGTACGACTTGCCCGCCTTCTCGATCACCGCGCGCGAGTAGACGCCGTGCGGCGAGTCCGCCGTGCCGAGAACGATGCGCACGTTCTTCTTCGCGAGATCCTTGAGGCTGCGCACCATACTCGAACCCTTCGGAACCTCGACGACCTCATGGTACTTGAACAGCGGCGCGGCATCTTCGACCGCGCCGTGGAGGGCGTTGATCGTCGAGGTGCCGACGACGATCACGTCACCGGCGCCGGACTCGACCTGCGCGCGCAGCACCTGCGCACCGGCGAACTGCGGCTCGATCGTCACGTCGGGGTGCGACTTCTCGTAGAGCGGAATGATCTCGGCCATGGCCTTGCCGGCGGCAGAGGCAACGAGGGCGACGATGACGGTCTTGTCGGCGGCGCGCGCCGGCGTGGGGACGAGAGCGCTCGCTGAAATGAGCGCGGCCAGCGCGGCGGTTACGATTCGGCACATACCAGCCTCGTCGGCGAGCATGCTCGCCCACATGATGGCCATGGCAAGGCGCATACGCACTCTTTACATCGTCATCTGCGGACGGGAGAGCGCTCGCCGGCTTTCCTTGCCGCACGCTCGGGGTACCTGCAGAGCATGCCCCTTGCCGTGCTTGCGGCGGCGGCGTTGCCGCTGCTCGCCGCCGCATCGCCGCGCTCCAATGCCGCCGTCATCGGCGACAAGATCAAGCACGTCGTGGTGATCGTCCAGGAAAACCGCAGCTTCGACAACGTCTTCCACGCCTTTCCCGGCGCCGATACGGTCGACAGCGGGAAAGGCCACGACGGCCGCACGATACCGTTGAAGGCGACGAGCCTGCTCTATCCGCACGATCTCAATCACGCGCACAGCGATTTCTTATTGCAGTACGATCGCGGCAAGATGGACGGCTTCGACCTCGAGCACCCCGATGAAGAACTCGGCGGCCACGAGCCCCAATCGACCCTTGCGTACTCGTACATCCCCCGCAACCAGGTCCAGCCGTATTGGGGACTACGCTCCTTCGTTCGGCAACCTCGGTGCGATCTGGTCGGCCTACGACGCGATCCGCCACATTCGCTACGGCGCCGACTGGAAGCCCGACGTGATAACGCCGGAGACCCGCGCGCTGCAAGACGTCGCCGCGAATCAGCTTCCGTCGGTGACATGGGTCGCGCCGTCCGCGCAAAACTCGGATCATGCCTGGGCCGTCGTAGCGGCCTTCAACTACAAGAACCTCTCCGGCAACACCGGGCCGTCGTGGGTCTCATCGATCGTGAACGCCGTCGGCGGGAGTATTGGAACGACACCGCGATCTTCGTGCTGTGGGACGACTGGGGCGGCTGGTACGACCACGTCGCGCCGCCGCAGCTCGACCGCATGGGCCTGGGAATCCGCGTCCCGCTCGTCGTCGTCTCGCCGTATGCCAAGCGCGGCTACGTCTCGCACGCGCAGCACGAGTTCGGAAGCATTCTGAAGTTCACGGAAGAAGCGTACGGCGTGCCGTCCCTGAACGACGCCGACGCGCGGTCCGACGATCTCGCCGACTGCTTCGACTTCACGCAGGAGCCGCGCGCGTTCACGAAGATCACGGCGCCGCAGAGTGCGTCGTTCTTCTTCGACCAGCCGGTCGCGGACGCTCCGCCGGATAGCGACTGAGGGCATGCGGATCCGTCCTTTCCTCGCGCTCGCTCTTGCGTGCGCCGCCGCGCTGAATCCGCGCCCGCAGGCGTCGGCGCAGGAGCAGGAAGCGAACCCCGAGCAGGCGATCCGCATGTTGCACGCCGCCGAGATCCGCGCCCACATCAGCCACGTCGTGATCGTCGTCCAAGAAAACCGCAGCGTTGACAATTTCTTCATGGGTTTGCCGGGAGCCGACACCGTCCAGCAAGGGATGACGCCGGACGGACCGGTCCCGATGCATCCGGTCGATCTCGACTTCCCCGCCGACGTCGATCATCAGCACAAGGCGTTCACCGCCGAGTATGACAACGGCAAGATGGACGGCTGGACCCGCGCCGACACGCAGCCCCACCAGGCACCGAGCTTCCCGTACGCCTACGTTCCCGAACGCGAAATCCGCCCGTACTGGGAGATGGCGCAACGCTGGACGTTCGCCGACCGCATGTTCCAGTCGAACACGGGCCCCAGCTTCCCCGCACACCTCTACCTCATTGCCGGCGAGTCCGCCTTCGCGGCGAACAACCCGAACAAGATCCAGACCTCGCGGTACGCCTGGGGCTGCGACTCGCCTCCCGACGCAACGGTCTCGGTGATCGATCGCGACGGCGACGAAGTCCCCGGCCCGTTCCCGTGCTTCAACTTCCGCACGCTGGCCGACGTCATGGACGAACGCGGCGTGAGCTGGCGGTACTACGCCCCGTCGATCAACCAGCTCGGCTTCATCTGGTCGGCGTTCGATGCCATCCGGCACATCCGGTACGGCCCGGATTGGTCCAACGTCGTCTCCCCCGAAACGCGAATCATCCGAGACGCGCGCGCCGGCAATCTTCCCGCTGTCACGTGGGTTGTCCCGACCGCGCGAAACTCCGATCACCCGTTCCCACGCCGCGGAAACGCAAGCGATGTCGGCGTCCGAGGCCAGTACGGTCCGGAGTGGGTCCGCTCGATCGTCAACGCGGTCGGCGAGGGACCCGACTGGGATTCGACCGCCATCTTCGTGGTGTGGGATGATTGGGGAGGCTGGTACGACCACGTCGCGCCGCCGATCCTCGATCGCATGGGCCTAGGCTTCCGCGTCCCGTTGATCGTGATCTCGCCGTACGCGCGCCGCGCCTACGTCTCGCACGTCCAACACGACTTCGGCAGCATCCTGCGCTTCGCGGAGGACGCCTTCAACCTGCCGTCGCTCGACACAACCGACGTGCGCAGCGACGCGCTCTACGACTGCTTCAACTTCACCAAGCAGCCGGACCGATTCGAACCCGTGACGAGCGGACGAACGATTTCAACCACGCTCGATCTGCCCCAGGACTCGCAGCCGGCGGACACGGACTTCTAATCGGAGCTGGAACTAGGCGCCGTAGGTCTTCTTCAGGTCGAGCACGACCCGCGTCAGCATGATGTGAAAGTTGGCATTGTGCTTCGGTCCATGTCCGCGCTCGTTGTCGATCTCGTGCATGAGGACGACGTGGATCGGATGCGTCATCAGGTGTTCCATCATGTAGCCGCAGTCGTACTTTCCGTTCGGCATGATGCCGTCGCGGTAGACGGCGAGGGAGATCGCGCGACCGTCGGAGGGAGCGATGCGGGGTTTCGCCGGCAAGCCGATGTGATTGTCTCGGAACAGCTGGGCCAGGTCGATCATCGCGAAGCTGAACGTCTGGAGGAACGCGTCGACCTTGGCCTTGCCGTACATGCGATCCAGCCGCGCCTTCTCCGGATTGGCCTTCGGTCCGGCAAGGACGCGGAACAGCTTTGCCGCATCGAAGTGTCCGGCGCCGCCGCCTGCGGCGACGAGTGCGGATGTCAGACCCAGATCCGGATCGCCGCGATAGCTGTTCGCGCGGTATCCCGCCGGAATGGTGACGGTCATCGTTCCGCCATGCGCCGCCCCTGAGCGGTTCGGTGCTCCGGGAGCGGGAGAGGACGCCGCCACCGACGCCGACTGCAAGCAAACAACCGCACCAAGTGCGAGAAGACCAATCAGCCGGACCACGTGCACGGACCTATTGTTCGACATTCTCATCGATGTGTGCCCTCCAGAAGAAGTCAACGTGAGTCGACTTCAAGAGAATCGATGTTGACGTATGTCCCCCGCGAGCGACGATCGTGCGTTCCGTTGACGCTGATCGCGATGGCGTGCAGTCCTTGCGCGAGAATCGGACTGGTATAAAGCAACACGTGCGTGTGTTTCCGTGCGGAATAGAATTCGAGCATGGCGAACTTGGCGTGTTTGTCGAGCCCGAGTATTCCATGGCCGCCGTTGGGCCCGCTCACGCCGTAGAGGCGAAACCGGTACCCTTTGATCGCGGCGGAGACGCTGTCGCCGAAATAGGGACTTCGCGTGCTCGTTCCACCCCAGCGGCCGTCGTGTCGACCGCGGACACGCTCCCAGCGGCCGACGAAGTTGAAACGGTAGAGGCCGACTCCCCTGCTCGCGTCGTTGATGGCAACGACCTTCGTCCGAGCCGCCGCCGGAGGGCTCGTTGCGTGCGTAAAGGGGACCGCGACGGAAACAACTCCGGCCACGGCAAGCTGCAGCCCGGCGCGCACACTTAGAGTCCGTATGCGGACTTGAGGTCGTAGATCGCCGTTGTCAAGATCGTGTGAAACTGGGCGTTGACCGCGGGACCATAGGTTGCCTCGGCATTGATATCGTGCATGAGCTCGACGTGGATCGGCCGCGAGATCAAGTGTTCCAGCATGTAGCCGATGTCGAAGCGGCCGCTCGGCATCGAGCCGGCTTTGAACAGTGCCTCGGAGAGCGCGCGCCCGTCAGTCGCGATCTCGGGCGCCGGCGTCGGAATCGCGACGCCTTTGCTCGTCGCGATTTTGAGAGCATCATTTATTGCGAACGTGAACGTGCCGAGGAATTTCGTGACGCCATCGGCGCCATACATTTGCGTGAGGTGTTTTACTTCCGCATCCTTGTTGCTTCCCGCCAGCACGCCGACGAGCTGTCCCGCATCGAAATGTTCCCCGCCGCCGCCCGCCTGGACGAGCGCCGCGGTCAGCTCGAGGTCAGGCGTACCATAATATCGAGTCTGTTGCTCATGCATATGCATGGAGCTCATCTGAGCGCTAGCGGCACCCGCACCGATCACGGACACGGTTGCCGCACACATGGCGGCGAATGCAAATGCCTTCATTCTACATCGTGTTCGGTAGCGGTCCGCCGCGATGTTGCTCGCCCGGCGAACGGTTTTGGTGCGGCGCCATCGGCGCGTCGCGTTCGTGCCCCGCTTCGGCGTGCAGCGTGCCCTGCGTCGCCACGCGCTCCTCGACGGCGAGCCGCTGCTGCCGCTCGGCGCTCTTCTCCGCGAAGGACGGCGTCCACAGCTCGCACAGCTCCTTCGGCAACATGCGCGCGATCTGCGCCGTCGGTCCCGGCATGCGGCGTTCCAACACGCGAAACACGCCGCACGTCGCTTGCGCGGTGTCGAACGCCGAATCGTCGTTTCCGACGTACGCGCGAACCCGGCGGAGGAATCCCTGTGTGTCGTGGTCGACGCGCGGCCGGCCCGGGTCCCAGGACTCGAAGTAGAGCCCGCGGATGAAGGTCGGCATCTCCGCGGCGAAATGACTGTTCTGGCGCGCGGTCGTCTCGTCGCGAAGCGCTCGCAACACTGCGCGCAGCGCGGTCAATGTGCCACGCTCGTCCAAGCCGGTCTCGCGCATGACGTCCGCGATCCACTCGTGCGCCTCGCGCACGCCGGCGTCGAACGATCCGGCCTCGGTCTGCGAAGTCATGGCGCCTCCGGTCCGCAACAGGACGGTAAGGATTGCTACCCGGACGACCAAACCCCTAACTGGACGACGGGCGTCCGTCGTCTTGTCCTCCATTCAATGGCTTACGCTCGCGTCGGTTACCACTTGACCGGCTGCATACTCCCGCGTAAGCCGAGGTCGCGCCCGGGGAAAATGGCGGCCTAGCGCTGGTCGGTCTTCTTTCGCGCAGACCGCTTTCTAGAGTCGCGCAGAAGAGGGACGTTCTCGACGTCGCCCCGCCCGCCGGCCGGCGAATCGCGACGCAGCGCGATTCCGATCGCGAGGGCGAGGAAGGCCGCAGCCGCGGGAATCACGCCGACCAGCTGCGGGCTCAGGTCGATCGCTTCGCCGCCGAGTACCGGCGCGACGATCAGCGCGAGGTTGCTCGCCGCGTCGTTGAAGCCCATGATCGCGCCGCGCTCCTCCGGCGGCGCGCGTTTCGAAAGCATCGCGGTCAGCGTCGGCTCGACGCTCGCCGCGCCGATCGCCCAGACGCCGAGCGCAGCGCCGAAAATCCAGAGCTCGTGCGCGTATGCGAGCGCGGTGTATGCGACGACCAGGAGCGCGAGCCCGGCCTGCGCGATCGCCGCGTCACCGAACCGTTTGGCGAGCGGCCCGACCACCACGACCAGCGTGATTCCGCCGACCGCGCCGGCACCGGCGAGCAGCCAGCTCGACACCTCCGGTCCGACGCCGAGCTGTCGTTTCAGAAACAGCGAGAAGACCGTGAAGAAGTACGTCACGGCGAAGATGAACAGCAGATGCCGCACGACGAGGCTGCGCACCGCCGACGAGCGCACGACGAGCGCCGCCGCCGCGCGCAAGCTCGCCTTCGCGCCGGCCACCGGCGTCGTCGCAGGGAGAAAGCGCAGCGTCAGGACGATCGTCACCGCCTGGATCGTTGCCGCACACGCGAACGGAATCGCAAAGCCGAAGCGTATCAGTGACCCACCGACTACCGGCCCGAGCACGATGCCCAGGCCGAAGACGGCGCCGAAGAGCGCGTACGCACGATCGCGATCTTCGTCGGCGGTGACATCGGCGATGTACGACTGGGTGACGCCGATCCCGCCGGCGCCGAACCCCGCGATCGCTCGCGCGACGAAGACGAGCGCGAGCGAGTGCGACAGCGCGAGCAAGACGTAGCCCACGAGCGAGACGCTCTGGGCGATCAGCACGATCCGCTTGCGGCCGAGCCGGTCGCTGACGCTTCCCCAGAACGGGGCCGCCAGCGTCCCGGCGACCGCCGATGTGGTGAGGATCGTCCCGACCGTGAGTCCGTTCGCGCCGTAGTGCTGCGCCAGGTACGGAAGCAGCGGCACCATGATCATCGTCCCGAGGACGTCGATCAACGTGACCCCGTAAATCGGAATGAGCGCCGCGGTGGAGCTACGCACCTCTGGTGATTTCCCAGCACTCCCGGAATGCAACCGGGTTTGTACGCCGGGGTCACTTTGCTCGGGTCGCATCTCCTCCGATGACAAAGAACGGGATCACGAGAATCTGCGCACCGACGGACGCGGCCGGCGAACCACGCGACGCCGAAGATGAGGTTGTACTGTCCGAATGTCGTCGCTTTGCGACGACTCGTCATCACGCTGGCGAGCGCCAAAAGCAGCGCATCCCGAACGGGGCGGCATCACCGGGGCCTTCGCGCGGCAGTCCCGTCCTAGCTCAAGGCACATTGGCAGACCGGCGCGGGGACCTTTGTCGCCCGGACCCGTAGGACGCCGGTCCCAGCGAAGAGGTCGGCACGCTCCTTTTTGCGAGCCCAACCGCCAACCTATCGTAGGGACTCGCGCGCCAACCATGAGGAGGTCCACATCGTCCTGTCGTTCGCCGGTCGCCGCGCCAATATTGATCGACACGACATCGCGTTCGCGCTCGGTTTGGGCGGCGCATGCCTCGTCGCGGGCGCGCTGACATCCTTTCAGCTCGGTCGGCGCAGTATCGTCTTTGACGAAGCCGCGACGGTCGCATACGCTCGCTTGCAATTCCCCGAACTGCTTCACGCGCTTCAACTAAGTGACGCGTTTTTCGGACTGTATTATGCGATAATGCACCTGTGGCTTCGGTTCGGCGACAGCGAAACCGTGTTGCGGTCGCCTTCGGTGATCTCCGCCGTGGCTGCGATTGCCGCGATCGGGCTCCTCACGCAGCGGCTTGCCGGTCGACGTGCCGCCATTATCGCCGCCCTGCTTGCAGCGGCTAGTGCTCCGCTGTTCGAGCTGGGCCAGCAAGCGCGGCCTTACGCGCTGCTAGCGTTCCTCTCAACGGTCTCGACGTGGGCATTTGTCACGATCGAAGAGCGGCCGAGCACGGCGCGGTGGGTTCGCTACGCCGTCATCAGCACCATCGGCTGCTACGTGCACCTGTTCCTGTTCACCGTCGTGATGGCACACGCTTGTTGGGCCGCCTCATACAAGCGCACCCTCTGGAATCGCTCGCTGCTTTACGTGGTCACCGGGATAGCGATTGCGCTCCTTCCATTGCTGTGGGTACTCCACGGATACCCGGCAGTGAACGCATACATCAAGCGGCCGAACCTCCACCTCTTGATCGATACGTGGTATTGGTTCGCGGGGTCGCGGTCAATAGCAGTGCTCGGGCTCGTGCTCGCGATCCCGGTCGTCGTTCGAGCGCGGAACCACTGCCGTTCCACTCGGGAGAGAATCGCACTGTTGGCACTGTGGCTGCTCGGTCCCCCACTCATTATCTTTGCCGCCTCCTTCGGGAAGCCGATGTACACGGAACGCTATCTCGTCGAAGCGTGGCCCGCATATCCCATCGCCCTGGGGATCCTCCTCGCGCGCTATCCGCCGCCGGCCGCTATCGGCGCGACCACCGCCCTTGCGGCGCTTGGAATCGCGACGATATTCGTGTCGAAAACTTCGGTGTTGCAAGACTGGCGGACCGGCTCAGAAGTAGTTTTGCGTGAAGCGGCGGCGGGCGACGCGCTCGTCGTGTACCCCGACCGCGGCACGATCCCGTACGAGTATTATCGCGGTCAGTTTCACTCCGGCGGACCGACCCGCATCTACCCGCGGCGCATTCCGTTTCCGCTCGTGCAAAACACCGGTGACGCGACCTTCTGGGAGAAGCCTTCGGGCCTTCCGGCGGCCTCCGCGCGATCACGGCGTATTTGGTTCCTGGCCGGCTGGAACGACGACGAGCGGACTGAGCGCGGCATTCGTGCGCTCGTCGCGACATTGCCGCGCGGCTATCGGCTGACCCGTCGCGAGCACTTCACCCACGAGACGGTGCTGCGATTCGACCGCATGAGTCCACCACAGGCTACGATTCCGCCGAACGAGCGCGGCACATGGTTCAGGTTGACTGCGCGGCTGTAGGGCGCGCCGCGAACGAACGGCCGACCTACGTTCGCTACCTCGAAGGCTTGCGCGGGTGCGCGGCATTCTACGTCGTCCTTTACCACGTCATCGATCACACCGAGCGCAACAAAAGCGGCGTCGCGTTCGCGAAGTTGCTGCCGTTCCACGGGTCATGGTTGCTTTTCGGCCATGCGTCGGTCGGCATCTTCATCGTCATATCGGGTTACGTGCTGACATTGCCGGTCGTCACCCGAGGCTCGCTCGCCGGCGGTGCGATGGGATTTTTCCGGCGCCGGTCCCGGCGCTTGCTGCCCGCGTACTACGCCGCTCTGGCGTTGTCGCTACCATTCTTTGTACTCAATCGGGACTTCGCGGGTCAATCGACGTCGCCGGCTGAGGTGGCCGGGCAGCTCGCCGCGCACGCGGTATTGCTGCAGGATCTCTCCGAGCGGTTCATCTACGCATTCAACGGACCGCTCTGGTCGATCTCGGTCGAATGCCAGATATATCTCGCATTTGTCGTGCTCCTCTTGCCGTTACGCGCGCGCTTCGGGCTACTCGCGATGATCGCCGTCGGTTTTGCCATCGGCTTCGTGCCGACGGTACTGAACGCACTGCACCCGCGCGGGCCGCACGATGCACTCGACGATGCGTGCTTGTGGTATCTCGGCCTGTTCGCGCTGGGCTCAGGCGCTGCCGCGCTGGCGCACGAGCCAAGCACCCGCTACGCCTGGCTACGCGATCGCATGCCGTGGACGGCGCTGACGGTGATCTGTGCCGCTGTGTACCTCGCCCTTGAACTCCCCCGCACGAACGAGCCGCCGGCTCGCCAGTACCTTCCCGATGTCGCGCTCGGCCTTGCCGTGGCCTCCGGCTTCCTGATGCTCGCTCGCCAAAAACGGCTCGGCGTGCCGTCAATCCCGATGCGAGTTTTGGAATCGAAGCCATGCATGGCGCTCGGTGGCTTTTCGTACAGCCTGTATCTCACGCACGAGCCGATGCTGCGCGCAGCCGGTTCGGCCGTCAGCCGAACCGCGTTGCCGGACGCGGCCGTCCTCGCGACGATGTACGCGTTGGTGCTCCCCGCACTGCTGTTCGTCGCATATGCGTTTTCCTTGATGTTCGAGCGGCCGTTCATGGGTCCCAGGCCTCACCGCGCTTCCGCGTCCCATCGGCGCGTTTCGCTGACCCATACCGAGAGCGTTGCGATCGCGTCTCCGCAGGCGCCCGCAGCCGAGCACGTGGCGGGTTCGGCGTTTCAATGAGCATCCAGCATACGCGAGGGCGGTCGGTAGCGCGCGGTTTTCGCTCCTATGGGCACATCAAGGTCATCGCCGACTGAGTTCAGGCCGCGCCCGGAAGCCACGCGCCGCACATCACGTTGAGGGTTGACTAATTGATTTTCTGCCTTCATCATAAGCGAGGTTCCTCGTTAGGCGAGGCGTCCACACGACAAACATGCCGCTGCCCGGAAAGGTCGAGAGACCCCAATGGGTTACCAGGCCCCGTCGAATCAAGGCGGGATCTAATGCGGCTGAGACCTCCGGGTCTCTACGGCGTGTGGTGCCGAACCCTCGACGTTGAGGAGTACCGCGGGTCCACCCGCGTCGCTTGTTCAGCCGTCGAGATCGCGAGTGATCCGACGGCTTTTTTGTGTTGCGGAGAGAGAGGAGGTGAGGTTCAGCGATGGACGGCGGCCCTAGTAGCCACGACCAACCCCCGCCCGGTGTCGGGCGATTATCACGCACGCGCGCCGTCCGAGACGGCGTGTTCCCAAAAAGGAAACAGCGCAATGCTGAACCTCACTTTGTCGCGCCCGAGCGCCACGGCTAACGCCGCTCGCGCTCGAACAATCGAGAACCTCCGCCGTTTCGCCGATCGCGCGGCCCGCACATTGCGAGCCGACGCCCTGAAACGTACGCGCTAACCGCGCGATAGCGGCTTTGTTTTACCACGAACCTCATCGGCTAGTGTGTTTTTCGCGCGCGCTCCACTCTCCGCAAGACAAGGAAGAATACCAACGCTGCGCTTCGGACGGCTGCAATCATTAGGCTCGACGAATGGCCGTAAGCGCCTATAGCTACAAGGAACCTCGTTAGGCGAGGCGTCCATACGACAAATATGCCGCTGCCCGGAAAGGTCGAGAGACCCCCAATGGGTTACCAGGCCCCGTCGAATCAAGGCGGGACCTAATGCGGCTGAGCTTCGGCTCTACGGCGTATGGTGCCAAACCCCGGACGTAGAGGCGGATCGACGCGAGTCTTTCGCGACGCACTTCTTCAACCGCCCGGATCGAGAGTTCGAACGGATTTTTGTACGGTACACCGGATGGTGCTCCCGAGAGGGGGTGATGTTCCGCAATGGACGACGGCAGTAGGTCTTTCGATCAACCTCCGCCTGCAACAGGCGTTCGTTTCCGCGTTGCTTTGCGACGCACCACCTGACAAGGAGATTCATCATGGCAACTCTTTTCGAGGCGCACAGCACGCATGTCGAAGCACGGCGTGCCTTCGCCGAAGACCTCGAAGGCCGGACCTCGGCGCACTGGATCTTGCACGCGCGATGATGCGCCAAACGCGATCAACGGCGCACGGAACAAATGGTTAAGCGACGTCCCGCACGGCGTCCGAACATTTCTCTCTAACCGCGACATCGCTCCCTCGAAGATACGCGTATTGAGCCTGCATCGTGCCGGGCTCAATAAGCGTGCCTCGGAGCGATGTTGGAACCTTACAAGGAGTTCGGTAATGGCGGCCACCGCCGACGACGCAATTCATCATGCCCACAATGGGAAGGGAGCCGTTCTCGACGACATGCACGTCGGGGACATCAAGGGCGCGCTCGGCACGATTCGCAGAGGTGACACGGCCGCGCGCAAAACTCCATGGGCTCGCCTCGTAACGCTTCTTGCGATCATGGGTCCCGGTCTGATCGTCATGGTCGGCGACAATGACGCCGGCGCATACGGAACATACACCCAAGCCGGCCAGAATTACGGCACGACCCCCTGCTGTGGACCTTACTGCTGCTCGTTCCCGTCTTATACGTCAACCAAGAAATGGTGTTGCGACTCGGCGTGGTCTCGGGAGTTGGTCACGCGCGCTTGATCGTCGAGCGTTTCGGTAACTTCTGGGGCGCCTTTAGCGTCATCGATCTCTTCGTCCTGAACGCGCTGACGATCGTGACCGAGTTTATCGGCGTCAGCTTGGCGGCCGGCTACCTTGGCGTTCCGCCCCTGCTCGGCGTCGCCATTGCCGCCGTGCTCGTGATGGTAGGTGCGGCGACCGGCAGCTTTCGGCGTTTCGACCGCTTTGCGATCACACTGTGCATCGGCAGCTTGCTCATCATTCCGGTCTTCCTCATGGTGCATCCGCCCTTGGGACAGTCGTTGCACGACATGGTCGTGCCGGCATTGCCGAAAGGCGCAGCGCTGAGCACCGTCCTGTTGCTGATCATCGGCATCGTGGGCACGACGGTGGCTCCATGGCAGCTCTTCTTTCAGCAGAGTTACGTCATCGATAAGCGCATAACACCGCGATTCCTGAATTACGCCCGGTGGCATCTGGCCATCGGCGTCGTCATCGTCATCGGTGGCGGCCTCGCACTCATGGCATTTCCGGCCGCGACGTTTGGAGGACACCCGGAATTCGGTAACTTCCAAGACGCTGGTACGGTCGCGGCAGGTCTTGATAAATACGTAGGTCACGCGGCCGGTGTGTTTTTCGCAATCGCGCTTTGCGACGCGGCGATCATCGGCGCCGCCGCGATTTCGCTAGCGACGGCCTATGCGGTCGGCGATGTACTGTCCCTGCGCCACTCGTTGCATCGAAAAGTCACCGACGCTCCGGGCTTCTATGCGGTCTACCTCGGCCTGATCGTCGTGGCAGCTGCGCTCGTCATCATTCCGGGCGTTCCGCTCGGTCTGCTCACGAATGCGGTGCAAAGCCTCGCTGGGGTCTTACTTCCGAGCGCGACGGTTTTCTTATTGTTGCTTTCCAACGATAAGGCCGTGCTCGGTCCCTGGGCAAACACGACCCGCGTCAATCTCTTTACGGGCGTCGTCATCGCCATCATGGTCATGCTCTCGATCATCCTCACCGCGTCGGTCCTGTTTCCGACCATCACGGAACAGCAGATCGTCATGATTCTCCTGGCTGGTACCGCCATGGCGATCGGCATCGGCATTTGGATGGCCGTCGCAAAACCGGAAGGCAGGGACGACGTTACATATGACGTGTCTCAACGGTCCACATGGCGCATGCCTCCGTTGTCCGAACTTCCCAGCGGCAGATTGACCGCCCTCAATCGCTTCTGGCTCATCGTGCTGCGGGCATACCTCATCTTGGCGGTTATTCTGGTCATCGTCCGCGTCGCGCAGATCGCAATGCATCCAGGGCACTAGTCTAGTATGATCGGGCGACCTTCCGGCGCTGCGCACAGGCCGATCCTCTATCCTTTACGTCCACCTTCAACCGTCATGGAGTTCTCCTGATGCAACCGGTGAAAACCCGGATCTCCTTCGGAATCGCCTTGGTTCCGACACTCTTCGCTGCGTGCGGAATCGCCGCGCTCGCGCGTTCGACCACAGCAGAGATGCCCAGCCCGACGCCGGCGCCGATGCCGATGCCGATGGTGACCGCGCAGCCGCGGGCGGACGCGTCAACGTTGCCAGAGCTTGGGCACCCCGAACGCTGGAGCGTCCACGTGCAAACCACGAACGTGCAGCTATACCACGGCGCGTTTCCGGCAGCATATTCCGGCCCGCAGAGCCTCAGCTCCGCCCCCGATACCGCAAAGACGTTCGATTTCACGGTATACCTCGGAGGCCGCCTTTGGAAAGGCAGCGAGTTCTACGTCAACCAAGAGATCGATCAGGGCTTCGGTATTGGCTCACCCGGCCCGAACGATACCTATAACGGCTCGTTCGGCTCCGCCGGCTATGTGAACGGAGAGGCGTTCAAGCTCGGGCAGCACAAACCGTACGGGCGCCTTCACCGGTACTTCATCCGCCAGACCTTCAACCTCGGCGGTGAAAAGCAACACCTCGACGCGGACATCAACCAGTTGGGGGAGCCGATCGACGCCGATCACTTGATCCTGACGTTCGGCAAGTTCTCGGCAACGGATGTCTTCGATGGCAACGCGTACGCTCACGACCCCAAAAACGACTTTCTCAATTGGTCGCTCATCGACATGGGAGCGTGGGACTATGCCGCAGACGCATGGGGCTTCACGCGCGGCTGCGGCGCGGAGTTGACCCGCTCGCGCTCGACGGTGCGCGCCGGGATCTTTCAGCTTTCCGCGGTGCCGAACCAATCGGCGATCTCGACGTCCTTCCTGCGCCAGTTTTCCGGGGTCTTCGAATTCGAGCAGCGCACGTCGCTTTTCGGCGGACGGCCCGGAAGCCTGAAGGCGCTCGTGTACGGTGACAACGGCTTTATGGCGCCCCTTTCGGACGCGACGGCGGCTGCCGCGGGTACGGGCAATCCGCCGGATCTCGCGCAGTTCCGTACCAACAAACATTGGAAGTTCGGCGGGGGGATCAACATCCAACAGGAGATCGCGCCGCACGTCGGCTTCTTCAGCCGTATCAGCGGCATGAACGGTACGTACGAAGCCTTCGATTATACGGAAATCGACCGCTCCGTATCCGCCGGTTTCTCACTCGACGGCGCCCTCTGGAAGAGGCCGAAGGACTCCATCGGGATCGCCGGCGTGGTCAATGCGCTTTCGGTTCCAGGGCAACGGTACTTTGCGGCCGGCGGGCTCGGCATTACGATCGGGGACGGCAATCTGTCATACGCCCCGGAGCGCATCTTCGAGACGTATTACAAGCTTGGCGTCGGCAAAGGTGTCGCGATCTCGGGCGACTATCAGCGTCTCGTGAATCCCGGGTACAACGCGGCTCGGGGCCCGGTTTCGATCTACGGGCTCCGCCTCCACGCGCAGATGTAGCGATTTGCCAGCAGGCTGGTCGCGCCGCGAAACGACTCGCGCGGCGTTACAGCCGGGAGCGGGGGCCCAGATTACCGGGGCGGCGTCACGTCGACACCCGTACCGCTCCACGATTGCCCGGTTCACGAACAGGGCCGGTCCTGGCTTTCGATCCGTGACGTTCGTCCCGGAAGCAGCAGTGTCACTCTGTTCCAACTCGACGTCCCATCGTTCGTCGCAAACGGCGTTGAGATTCAGAGCACGGCCTCGTAACGATGATCGCCCCCACAACCAGCGACGCGCTGTCTCACAGTGAATCGTCATTTCACATTGAATGGAGGTTGACATCATCATGTCAAATTGAATCGTTTTTGATAGGCTGACAAGTGACGTTTTGCTCCCGGACCGGCATGGGGCCGCACACGGGAACACCCGCAGAGCCGATGGGCGACAGACGGAGCGCCTGCTCCTCCCGGCGAAGGTTCTCACGTGAAGTTCTCTTCGGTACGGCTCATCGTCGTGGCGGCCATTGCCGTCCTGATCAGCGCCGCGGTGGCAGATATCTGGACAGCTCCGCGGGTTGCTACGTATAGCGTCGCCATCACGCCGGTACTGGGCGTACGCGACACATATTCCGTCACCTCGGTACCTAATGGTTCAGAGCTACACGTCGGAGAGTTCATCCGCTCCGTACAGCCGACCCTCGCAACGCGGCTTTGGTCACAGCCAGAATCAACGTCCCTTCGTGTGCAGGATGTTGAAGGTGGCAGGGTCGTCGAACTGCGCGCACAGTCGCATCCTCCCGTTCCCGTGGAGCGCCGACTCATGCTCATTTTCCGTGCATGCGCCCTCCTGCTCGGGATGACGGTGCTGCTGCTCCGCGGGAAAACCGTACAGGGCTTCGCCCTGGCGACGTTTCTTGCTTTGACGGGCTTCTTCGCCTCCACAATGTCAGATCCACATATCGGTGCCTGGTGGCGCCCCGCATTCGTGGCGGTCCAGGGTCCGTTCACGGCGCTCACGATGCTTCCGCTGATCATCCTGCTGGGATCGCTCAGCGTCCAGACACCGCTTCTTCGACGCCTCGTGATCACAGGGGCGATTTTCTGCTGCGCCGATGCGCTGTACCAGGTGGTCGGCATCGCCGCGCTCGGAGGATACGGTTTGCTGTGGGCATTCGTCGATAGCCCCAACAGCGGCGGAATCCTGGACGCGGCGCTGCTGCTCTATGCGATACTCGTTTTGATCGCCGGCTTGAATACGGTGCAAGGCGCCGACCGCCGGCGACTTGCTGTTGTGGGCAGTTCTATCATCATTGGAGAGTTCGCCAACTTCTACAACGTCGTCACGACGGGCAGCTACGGGAGCGGCTATGCCAGCTGGATGGAGATTCTCGACGCGCTGTCGCTTCTCATAATGGCAACGGGGCTGGCGTATGCGATCCTCGTCGACCAGCTATTTGATATCGGCTTCGTCGTGAATCGCGCAGTCGTCTTTGCAATGATTACATCGATCGTCCTACCGGTATTCATCGCCGTTGAATGGGCCGTCGAGCGCTGGGCCGGCGCCATCGGGCACGTTGAGGGCGTGACACTCGAGATGGCCCTCGCGGTCATCATCGGGGTCAGCTTGCGTTGGCTCCATCGTTGGGTCGACGGATTCGCCGACGAGATTATATTCGCTAGCCGGCATCGATCCGTCAAGGCGCTACATCAGTTTTCGCGCGAGGCCCAGCTCATCGCGGAGCCGCGTCGGCTGTTCGACGCAACGGTGTGGACCCTGCGCACCTTTGCGCGCGTTTCCGATTGCGACATTATGTTGCGCAGTGATAACGCAACGTTTCAATCCGTGCTCCATAGTGGACGTCGGTATCACGAAGATGATGTCGTTGTTGTGCGCCTGCGCTCGTCTCGCGAGCCCGTGCTTCGGGCTGCATTTCCCGGATTGGTGGACGCGGACGTCGCGTTTCCGATGGTCGTGCGCGGCGTACTGACCGGCATTGTGCTTGCGGCGCTACCCGCGCGTGCTGAACCCTACTCGCCCGAGGAATTCGACGCACTAGCAGGCATGGCCCGCGAGATCGGCTTCTCATTAGTCGCCGCGGACGCAGCCGAAACCAAGCACCTACGTGAGGAAAACGCTGCATTGCGTGCGCGGCTACTTATCTCAAGTTAAGCGAGAATCGGTTCTCAGGACGTTGGAGACGGCCCCGTGAAAAAGTCCCGGTTTATAAGGCGTTCGAAGTATACTGAACGACATACCGAATCGTCCCGCGATACGCCTTGCTGTTCGCCCGAAGGATCGTCGGTTTCTGGTTGAGTTGCCGAGACGCCCTCCTGCCGCACAGCGGTCGGTGCTGCGCGCGAAGGTTATTCTCGACGCGGCAAAGAGGCTGCCGCACACGGAGATCGCCAAGCGAGTGGGCATCTCCCGGAACGGCGTCATGGAGATTCGCGCACGATTCCTCGAACGAGGCGTGGAAAGTGTCCTGGCCGACGCCCCGCGCCCTGGCCGGCCGAAACTCGTCACGGCAAAGACCATCGAGGAGTTGACGCAAACGGTCATGGCTTCGCCGCCCAAGAACGCGACGCACTGGAGTTCGCGGACCCTCGCGAAGAAATTTGGCATTAGCCGGAGCACCGTGCAACGGATTCTCCTTGCTCACGGGTTGAAGCCGCATCGGATCCGCACGTTCAAGTTCAGTCGCGACCCGCACTTTGCGGAGAAGCTCAGAGATGTCGTCGGACTGTACATCAACCCGCCGACGAACGCGATTGTGCTGAGCGTCGCCGAGAAAAGCAGCGTCCAGGCCTTGGAGCGGACTGCTCCCATTCTTCCCCTGCGTCCAGGCTTGCCCGCCGCGCAAACGCACGACTACATCCGCAATGGAATAACGACACTGTTCGCGGCGCTTGACACGCTGACCGGACGGGTGATCGAGCGCTGCTTGCCGCGTCATCGGCACACGGAGTTCTTGCAGTTCTTGGACCACATCGAGAGCAGTGTGCCGGCGAAGCTCGACGTGCACATCATCATGGACAACTATGCAACGCATAAGCATCCGCTGGTGAAGGCCTGGTTTGCTGAACGTCCTCGCTTCCTTGTCCTGGGAACGCTCGCGAGAAATTGAACCCTTACGCTCGCGAAATTTGAACCGCCCC
>CALEYW010000034.1 GCA_937927945.1 uncultured candidate division WPS-2 bacterium
TTTTATCCGCACCAATCAGATTCGGGGCCACGACGAAGATAGGCCGGACTACCTGGAATTCGGCGATCGCGATCGATTGCGCTCCGCATAGCCCAACTCCCACGCGACACCCGGATTGCCGCAAACAAGAACCGTCGGTAGAGACGGAGAATGGCAATGCGATCGGCTGGGTCCGGTCAACGTGGAAACATCGATCGACAAAGAAAGTTCGCTATAAAATTATCAAGGGAAAATGCTTATGAAGTGCCTTCATGGACCGTGCAAGTGCGAGGTCGTTTCAGGGAAAAATTTTTGCAGTGAGCAGTGCGAGAGCGCCGACGCTGCCGTCTCTCCGGAATGTCCCTGTGGCCATCAGCAGTGTCGCGCAGACGGGGCCGAAAGGGTGAGGCACCACCACTCAGGGTGAAACAGGTTCCTGTCCAGAACCCCTCCTGGCGGGTCGTCCGGGTCGATTTTTCCCCACCCAGCTCCGCAATCTCTGCGGGCGGATCTGTGTGGCCGCTAGCAGACACTGCGCCGTCCGCAAGTTCTTGTTCCTTGTTCGACGTCGCTTCAGCTCAAGTGTGGTCCCGGTCCGCGTGCTGCGTCCATCACGGCCGCACGCCATTCGCGCTTGACGGGCAGGATAGGAGGTATCGGAGCAACGTCGGGCTCCGCCGTTGGCGGCGCGATTGAATGATTATCGGTCTGCGCGGCTTTGCGCATGAAAAGATTGTAGATCAGCCATTGCACGCGATGCCGCTTACCGCGCAGCGGGAATCGGCTGGCGATTGAAGATGTCGAATAGAAGTTCCTATAAGCGCCGCGTTGGCCGAGGCGGAGCTCGTCCGCCGACATCTGCGCCGGGCGATAGACGACGTGCCCCTGATCATACATCGACCAGTCGAAGGAAACGATACGGTTCGCCTTCTTCATCTCGTACCAGGTGAGCGTGCCCGGATAGGGTGTAAGCACCGAATAGGCACAGGCATCGTATTCGGCGTTGATGTTGAAGTTGACGGTTTCGTCGAAAACCGAGCAATCGTCGCCGTCGAAGCCACACATGAATAAGCCGAACACCATGATCCCGTAGGAGTGCACCTTCTCCACCAGCGCGGCGAAGGTCTCCGGCCGATTGACATGCTTGTGCACGCTTTTGAGCGTCGCGCGAGAGATCGACTCAAAGCCGATGCTCAGCATCGTGCAGCCGCTTTCAGCCGCGAGCTCGAGCATCCGGTCGTCCTGCGCAAGTTTGGAGGTGACGCCGGCCTGCCATTGGATGCCGCGTCCCTTCAACGCGCGCATTACTTCCTTCGGACGCTCCGGCGTACCGAAAAAGTCGGCGTCGTTGATCGAGATGGTGCGCGCACCGCAGTTCTCCATCTCGTGAATCACCTCGTCGACCGGCCGATAGCGGAACTTGAGGCCGTTCATCAGCGGCTCCGCGCAGAACGTGCAGCCTTGGTGGCAGCCGCGCGAAGTCTGGACGTAAGTGCGGTTCACGTAGCGGTTCTTCTTCAAAAGATCGTAACGCGGCATCGGCATCCCGACCATCGGATGCAGCGTGTCCGACTTATAGGGTCCACGCATCGATCCCTGTTTGAGATCATCGAGCAGCTTGTCGATCACGAGCTCGACTTCGCCGATAACTACAGCGTCGCAATGCTTCAGCGCTTCCTGCGACATGAAGCTCGGATGCACGCCGCCCATGACGACGGGCACGCCCTTGGCGCGGAATTGGTCGGCAATTTCGTAGCCGCGGTTGACGTAACTCGTCATCGCGGAAATCCCGACGAGGTCCGGCTTCAAATCGAAGTCGATCGTCTCGATGTTCTCGTCTGTGAGCACCACTTCGTACTGATCGCGTGGAGTGGATGCGGCAACTGCGAGTAACCCTGCAAGCGGAGAGTACAGCGCTCGATTCATATACAGCGGGCGGGTCGTAGCCGAATCCGTTTTCGGATTGATGAGATGAATGATGCGGGTACGCACGAAATCCTCCTGTGACACGGCTGCTGC
>CALEYW010000035.1 GCA_937927945.1 uncultured candidate division WPS-2 bacterium
AGCAGCCTTTGCGATTTTCGTGGATGCGAATGCTAGGCCGGAACCGTCGCCGGGTCGACCTTGAGGAAGTCTTCGGCGAGACCTTGTAGCCGCACTTCGCCGAACTCGACCGTGTATGCGCCGGCCGCGAAATCGGTCACCTTGCCGAACTCGGGGACGGTTGCGAGTTGCGGGATCTTGGCGCGAATCTCGTCGGGGAGACGCACGACGTCGCCGACCTCGAGTGCGGGCTGATCGAACAGCTTCTCGAGGTCGTCCATCAGCAGGCCGAGCGGAATGCCGTAGCCTTCGCTGACTTGCTCGATGGTCTCGGTTTCGCTGATCGCGCAATTCGAACAGCCGCCGAGATGGAAGCGTGCGAACACGCGGCGGGCACCGGCATGCGTCTTGAACGCTTGCTCGACGGTCAGATCTTTGCTGAAGTGGGCCACGGTCGACATTATTCTCCTAGACCGGTCAACGACCCCGCCGGGTTGCGCGCGTCGCGGGCGGGGAGCGCGGAGGACGCCTGTACGCCGGATTCTGTAGCCGCCCCTCGACAAGCTTAGGGCGGTGGCCGTCATCTCTCTGGGGCCGGCCTCACGGCCGGCCTCGGTGCGACGTGTGCTCGTTCCGCCGGGCAGGCGGGTCCTTCGACAAGCTCAGGACGATCGAGCGGTCTTGCTCCGGATGGGGTTTACCCGCGCCCACGTCACCGTGGGACGCCGTGCGCTCTTACCGCACGATTTCACCCTTACCGCCGCGTCCTTTGACAGACGCGGAGGCGGTATGTTTCTGTGGCACTTTCCTTCGAGTTGCCCCGACAGGACGTTATCCTGCACCCTGCCCAATGGAGCCCGGACGTTCCTCGGCGCTTGCGCGCCGCGACGGCCCAGCGTCCTCCGCGCGCACCAGCGTACGCGAAGACGCCGTGCACCGCAAGCCTGGTGGAGAAATGAAAAAGCCCGCCGGAGCGGGCTTCCCAAAACTGGAGGATAGGAGACTCGAACTCCTGACCCCTTGCATGCCATGCAAGTGCTCTACCAACTGAGCTAATCCCCCCGGCGCGACCGACGTGCATTCCGGGCGACCGTATCGCGGTCCTCCGTATGCAGCTTCTCGTGCATCCAAGTCAAGCGACCAGCCGGGTACTTCGTGCTAGGAAGGCACGAGAACGGGTAAGCAGCCTGATGGCAACTCGTTCTCTGGAGGTCACCGCACTTATGCCGCCATCCCTCATGTCTCGCACGATCGGATTCTGCGCGGCCGTCGCGATCGGTGCGCTCGCCGCCCTGCCGGCCATCGCGGCCGGCCCCGTCAATGTCACCGTCAACGGCTCGGCGCTCAACCTCAACCCGCCGCCGACCGAACGCGCCGGCCGGGTCTTCGTCCCGCTGCGCGGCGTCTTCGAAAATCTCGGAGCCAGCGTCGTCTACGCGAGCGGCGTCATCAACGCGACCGGCCGCGGCCATACGATTTCACTGCGGATCGGCTCGCCGCAGGCGACGGTCGACGGCCAGCAGCAGACGGTCGACGTCGCGCCCTTCATCATCGGCGCATCGACCTACGTTCCGCTCCGCTTCGTCTCGCAAGCGCTCGGCGCGACCGTCAACTACGACGGATCGAACAACCTCGTCGCGATCAACACGAACGGCAACAACTCGCAGCCGGCACCGCCGCCGAACGAAGTCGTCACGCCGGTTCCGGGATCGATCCGCTTCGGCGCGATCAACCTGGCGACCATGGTGCCGGATCGCGGCGCGCATGCCACCTCGCGGACTCCGACGATCGAAGCCACGTTCGGCGGCGGAACCGTAGATCCGAACTCGATGAAAATCACGCTGGACGACCTCAACGTGACGAACGACGCGATCCGCAATCCTCGCGGGTTCTCGTACGGGCCGCGTTCACCACTGCAGTCGGGAGCCCACCGCGTGCAGGTTACCGGCACCGACAGCAACGGCCACACGTTCAACCGCGCCTGGGACTTTTATTCGCCGTAGCGCCGCCTATTGGCTTAGGAGGCCGACGCGCCTTTCATGCCGCGGCGCATGAGATCGTCTTTGCGCCCAAGGGTGAGATAGATGACCAAGCCGATGATGACCGCGAAAAAGGCCGCACTCGTGGTCGTCGTGCCGAAACCCAGGCCCCCATCTTTTACGGGTTGCGCGAGCAGGTCGCCCATCGATGCTCCGAGCGGGCGAGTCAAGACGTAGGCGATCCAGAACGCCAACACGCCGTCGACTTTGAGGACGAAGTACGCAGACGCCGTGACGCCGATCGCTGCGGCAAAGATGAGCGCTGCTGTGGTGTACCCGAGGCCGAAGGCCTCCGAGACGAGATCGCCGGCCGACGTACCCAATGCGAACGTGAACAAAATAGCCGCCCAATAGAAGAGTTCGCGCCGGGTGGTGTGGATTTTGTGGACCGACAGCGTTCTTTCGCTGAACCACCAGAAGAAGAAGACCGCCGCCAGCGCGATCGCAAAGACGATGGTACTGGTCCTCAGACCGACGCCGAGCTTATCGACGAGTGTATCCGAAAGGAGCGTACCGACGACGCTGATCAACACGACGACCGTCCAGTAAACTCCCGGTACGTACTTCTTCAAGGAGAGCTGGACGAGCAGAGCGATCAAGAAGACGCCGCTCATGAGATAGGACGTGTTCGCCAATCCGAAGCGCAGCGACGTCGCAAGAAAGTCTGCTGCCGTCTCGCCGACCGTCGTCGCGAAAACTTTGATGATCCAGAAAAGGAGCGTTACCCGCGGGACCTTGTTGATCATCTGCATGTCCTACGTATGGCGGGCGAACCTGAACCCAGCGTGAACAGCGCGGGAAACCGCCCGGTCGTGTCGCCATCGAACCGGGGTTGAAATGCTTCACGCACACGGTCGCGTCGATAGGGATGATGCGCGGCTAGCCGAGATCCCGCAGCGCCAGCGGCCGGTGCCCCCTCCAGTGCGCCTTCGAAGCGGCGAACCACTTCTCCGCAAGCGCTTGCTGATGCATCCCGACGTACGCTTGAGCGAGGCCGTTCTGATTTGCATGGACATATATTCCAGGCATTTCTTCCTGCTTCTACGCC
>CALEYW010000036.1 GCA_937927945.1 uncultured candidate division WPS-2 bacterium
ACGCGGTAGCGAATGTATGCGGACCCGCTGTCCGCGATCTCGACGATCATCCTGGAGTTGCCCGCCGCGCGGCGCGCGCTGCTTTCACGCGCTCGTAGGCCGCGCTCACGCAGCCGCGGCACGTTAGTCGCCCGGCGCGCGCTGGCGCGGCGCAGCAGATCGAACACAACCCGTCGGCACGCGCGCGGTCGCGCTGATCGCGCTTGCGTTCAGCGTCGCTTTTCGCTGTGGCAGCCATACTCAAACGCTGATCTGCTCGACGAGTTCACCCGGGTGCGGCATCGGCTTGCCGAGATCGCGCAAGGCGTCGAGATAGTCGGTGATCGCATCGGGCGCCTGCGCGACGACGTCTTCGCGCGTATCGCCGAGGACGAGCAGGCCGGGCAGGTCCGGGCACATTCCGCCCCAGCTTTCCTCGCCGCGCTCGAGAATGAGGGTGTAGATCACGAGTGAGGTCCGTTCCAGGTTCCGTCGATCTGCTTGATCAGCGTCGCGAGGAGCCCCTTGGGGATGTCCTTGCGGCCGTGGTTAGGGATCGAGACGACGTACGGATACGCGTCGTGGCGGAAGATTTGCCTAAAGGACGACTTCCGCAGCGTTCATCGTGACAGAATCATGCCACCGTGACGGAATCGCGTCAAGCCCCAGGAACGCGCTTGACCGGAAGGCCAGTGCCGGAGGCGCACGGCCGATCCGCCGAATCCTGAAGTGCCAACCATGTGGCGGTGTGCCATGAAAGGAGATCAGGTGTGATGCATTGGAGACGAGCGTAAGCGAACCGCTGATGACGTATCGAAATGTTGGAAGATCCAGTTGCTCCGGGTGAGCCTGCCGGGTCGGCGTGTTGTTCCACGACCTGATCGACGATGTTGACGATCCAATAGTCGCGCACCCCGCTGCGTGCGTAGGCGGCGAGCTTCTCGCCGCGCTCAGTGGCCAAGGTCGAGTCGGAGACTTCGATGACGAGCAGGGCGTCAGCCCCGCCGGATGCGCGGATTTGTAGCGGACCGACGACCTTCGCGCGAGCACGAGATCGGGTTGCGGCTCCGAGTGGGAATCAAGCGTGAGCGGTTGCTGAGCCCGCACGACCGCGCGATCACGGAACGTCGCGTTCAGGAGCTCGTCCAGCTCGGTGACCGCATAGGCATGCTTTGGGCCGATCGGCGGAATTTCGATGATGCGTCCGTTCAGCAGCTCGACGCGCTCGTCCGGGCCGAGGATATTCGCGTCGCCCATGCGGTGGTATTCGACGACGGTAATGGGTCGAAGCAGAACGTGCTCGCTGATTGGTGCAGCCATGGCACTCATCGCAGCCTATCTCGGTGGCGTTGCCGATTCGTGAGCGAACGGTGACGGACCCGCAACCGAATTGGGGGTTTGGGGTCCTTGGGGCTGCTGTCGGAACGCAGCCGCGTCGAGAACGGACGAGCGCAGCCGGGCTCAGGGACGCCGGATAGACTTCGGACGGAGGCGGGATCGCTCCAAGCCGAGCTCGCGCCACACCGGCGTGAAATCGTAGGCGAATCCTCCAGCCCGACGTTGACGTTCGCTCGAGGCGTCCATATCGCGAAGCAGCGCGATGAGGCGTGGCCGAAGACTCGGTCGCGTTGCGGCTTCGCGCGGCGTCAGTCCGCCGAACATCGGCAGCGATTCGTCGGGCCAGGTCGCATAGTGGCGCGTATAATACTCGCCGAGGATCTGCGCCTGGATTTCGGCCGGGATCTCAGGGGCGTCGACCGGTTCGGGTGCGCGTTCTACGGTGCTTGGGTCGATCGGTTCGATGGTGTGAAAGGTGGCGTGCTCGCCGGCGAGGAGCGTGAGTTCGCCGCGAAGTCGCGCCGCGCGCTCGGCAGAGAGAACCTCGCCGCGGAGCTCGTTTCGCGTGAGCTGCACGTCGCCAAGAACCCGCCGCTCGTCGCCGTTTGGCTCGAGCCAGGTGAAGCCGTTCTCGTCGTTCTCGTCGTTCTGGCTGAACCGCTCAGCAGCACGAAGACGTTCGAGCAGCGCATCTCGATCATGCACCGCGAACGTCACGGCGTGAAAGGCGATCGGATCGCCATCCATTGTCCGAAGCGCGCTCAATCCCCGTGCGCGTCGATCAGCCGCTGCTTCGAGGCGATCGATCCAATACTCGTTCACGAGCATGGGGATCGCGACGCGTAGCATTTCCTCCGCGAGACCCTCGTTCTCGCGACGAAGCCGTCGCCGCAGTGACCGGATGTCTTTCAGAAGAGGCTCGGCATCGAGCTGCGTGAACGGGATCACCGGATGTTCGAGCTCGGTCGTGCCCAAGGTCTTGCCGGCGATCAGGCGGGCGGCGATAACGTCCCCGGGGACCACCTGCTGCGTCGCCCTGCGCTCGGTGACGGTGACGTCCTCACGGTCCAGCAGGTCCCGGAGGTGCAGCGCCTGGTCGGGGTCGACCGCGACGACCGTGTAGACGCGCATCCGGGTGGCGGCGAGACAATCGAGGTAGCGGCGCTGACCCGGAGTGAGCCGCCCTGCGTAGCGGCGGTGGAACCGAGCGAGGACGGCGGCCTTGGGATCGTCCACGATCACCCACGCGAGCCAAGCGTCCTGCACGAGATCGAGCTCCAGGACGTCGTCGCGTTCGGATTCAGCTCGGCCGCCCAGGAAATCGTCCGCCGAAGCCCAGATGTCCACCGAAGCCCGCACGAACTGTTCGAGCGATTGCAGCACGCTTACCCGGTCGGCAATTTCGTAGCGTGACGCTGGCACGCTTCGTAGGCAACAGAGCTTGTGTTTCTTGCCGCTCCCGCACGGACAGGGCTGGTTCCGAGCAACTCCACTCTCCACGTCGCAGCGGTTCGACACGCCGTGCCGCGACGCTTCGTGGAGCGGTTACGTGCGTTCTGGGCGAGTTCGACGAGCCGCTGCGGATGGTGACTTCGCGCTCGGATCCGCGGCCGTTGCGTGAACGGTCACGATGTCGACGAGACCGGTAAGGTCTTCGAAGTCCGCGGGATTGCGCGTGTAGAGCGGGAGCTGTGCCGCAAGCGCGGTGGCGGCGATCAGCAGATCGACAGCTCGCCGTCCGCGGGCCTTGCGCCCGGCCGCAGCCGCCGCAGCGTAGACGCGGCCGTACGCTCGAGCCGCATTGGCGTCGAATGGTAGTGGTGCGAACGTTGCCTCGGTCCGCTGGAGGCGCTCCTGGCGTCGAGCTCGCTCGTCCGGATCTTCTGTTGCGTGTGGTCCGGCGGCCAGTTCGGCGAGGGTTACGGCCGCGATCGTCATCTCATCAGGGAGACCGTCGGCGTCGATTCGTTCCAGGTCGATTACGACCGACGTGTCGATGAGGCCGCGGAGGCGATCAGGCACGCGGCGTAGGGTTTTGGATCGCTACGGCATCGAGATCGGCCCGGAGCCGCCGGGAATCGATGGCTGGTGCGTTCGCAAAAGCGGCGAGCACGGCCGCTTTGGGAACGAAGCCGCGGCGTAGCAGTGGCGTTAGCTCGCCGACGGGAACGCCGTTGCGCGTAACCACAAAAGACTCGCCCGCGTCGAGGGCACGCATGACCTCGCCGCTGGCGTTGCGCAATTCGCGCTGAGTGATTTCCTGTGGCATGGGTCGCATTGTAGCACGTGTGCTACGGTCGCGTCGAGTCTGGGCACGACCACGCTTCCTAAGCGCCCACGAGAAAGGCGGCGGCTAGGCGAGTGACCTCTCGAATGTGCGTACACGACGCTGCTTGCGGCATTTCCAGGACAACCAAGCGATCCGGCAACCGCACTCTTTTTACTCGACGAGTCGAAGCGACACTATGAGGCGCTGACGACGGGCGCGAAATCGGTCGAGGGCAAGGCAACACAAGTCCTGGCATTGGCAGCCGGCGGATCAAGCGCCCTTGTGCTGTTCGGTGTGCCCAAGGATGGGCACATGATTGCGCCCGGACCGCTCATCGATGCCGCCCTAGCGTTGACCCTTTGCGCGCTGCTGTCGCTGCTCTTCGTATTGCGGGTCAAGGCGCGGAACGAACCTAGCGTTGCGGAATATCTAAGCGCACCGATGGCCGCGGACCCGGCGAACCGCACGGCCCTAGCGATGAGCCTCGCCGAAGATTTCGAGGCACGGTGTGAGCTCGTGCGGATCGTGATAGTGGATGAGGATGTCGCCCTCGAGATCAACGACGATGTAGTCGGGACGCCGAATCGTGCGTAGACGCGAAGCTTCGGGCCCGTGTCTTTGCCGAGCGACGAGTCGGCCAGCTCGATGACGGCGTAGATCTGCTCGGGCGTCGGGCCGCGCGCGACTTCGTCCCAATGAAGCGGGGCGAGAATGGCGAGGTCGGGCTGCGGCTCATTCTTGCGGCGGAGCGGAAAGGAGCCTTGCGGAATAACGGAGGAATTGCCGGCAAGCGCCGCGGCCAGTACGCGCTGATGCGAGCATGGCGGCCCCAATGGCGGTTCCGATGGTACTCGTCGACCGTAAACTCTCGGAGCTTATACTCGATCGCCATCGCCATATCACTCATCCGACCCAACCTCGGGGTGATTACCGCTGCGGGAGTAAGTCGTCCGCGGCAATCGCGTCGTCGGGAAATGCGAGCGGAGAAACGTCCTCACCGCGCCGCACGATACGTTTCGTACGATACCGATCGCCGTGGGGATCGGTGTACGTCTCAACCACGCCGTCAGTCAGGTTGACGATCCAGTATTCGGGGACGGAGAACCGGCCATCCGTTGGCGCCGGCCCGCGCACGTTCGCGATCTCGACCCCGGCTGAATCCGGAAGGTCAATCCGTTCCAAGGATCTCGTTCACCTCGACGGCGTCGTTTGGGAACGCGCGCGATGCGAGACGTTGGTCACGCGAGACGGTGGCATGCGACCGATATCGGTCAACGTCAGGTTCGGTGTAGACGTCGATGCGCTGGTGGCGGATGTCGACGATCCAATACTCCGGAATCGCGGCGGTTGCGTAGGCCTTCAGTTTTTCACCGCGATCATAGGTCAGGGTCGCATCCGAAACCTCGATCACGACCAGCGCGTCGGCCGGGGTCGGGTGCGCATCAAGGTAGCGTTCGCGCGGTCCGCGGACAACCGCGATGTCGGGCTGCGGCTCAGAGAAATTGTCGAGGCGGACCGGGCCTTGGCAGAAAGGAACCGCGCGGTCGCCCAGCATGATCAGGAGCTTCGCGTGGAGCGCGGCCACGGCATAGTTGTGACGCGGTCCGATCGGCGGCATCTCGACAATGCGCCCGTTCAGCAGCTCGACGCGCTCGTCGGGCCGCAATATGCCGACTGCGCCCATGCGGTAGTATTCGTCGACCGTGATTGGTCGGGTCCGTACGCTGAGCACCGTAGATGCCGCCATGTCACTCACGCAACCGTACCTCGTCGGTGTTACCGGTTCGTGACCGCGCGATGGCCAACCTTGACAGGGCTCTTTCGTCCTTCGCAGCCGGCTCAGGGACGCCGGATAGATTTCGGACCGAGACGGGATCGCTCCAAGCCGAGTTCGCGCCACACCGGCGTGAAATCGTAGCCAAAACCTCCAGCCCGACGTTGACGTTCGCTCGAGGCGTCCATGTCGCGAAGCAGCGCGATGAGGCTTGGCCGAAGATTCGGCCGCGTTGCGGCTTCGCGCGGCGTCAGTCCGCCGAACATCGGGACTGGTTCGTCGGGCCAGGTCGCATAGTGGTCTGCGTAAAACTCGCCGAGGATCTGCGCCTGGATCTCGGCCGGGATCTCGGAGGCGTCGGCCGATTCGGGGGTGCGTTCTACGGTGCTTGGGTCAATCGGCTCGATGGCGCGAAACGTGGCATGCTCGCCGGCGACGAGCGTGAGTTCGTCGCGAAGTCGCGCCGCGCGTTCGGCAGAGAGGACCTCGCAGCGGAGCTCGTTGCGCGTGAGCTGCACGTCGCCGAGAACCCGCCGTTGGCCGCCGTTCCGCTCGATCCATGCGAAGCCGTTCTCATCGCTCGGGCTGAACCGCTCATCGGCCCGAAGACAGGCTAGCAGCGCATCGCGATCGCGAACTGCGAACGTCACGGCGTGAAAGGCGATCGGATCGCCATCCGTTGTTTGAAGCGCGCTCAATCCCCGCGCGCGCAGATCGGCGGCTGCCTCGAGGCGATCGATCCAATACTCGTTCACGAGCATGGGAATCGCGACGCGCAGCATCTCCTCCGCCAGATCCTCGTTCTCGCGACGAAGCCGTCGCCGCAATGACCGGATGTCCTTCAGAAGAGGCTCCGCATCGAGCTGTCTGAACGGGATCACCGGATGTTCGAGCTCGATCGTGCCCGGCGTCTTGCCGCCGATCAGCCGGGCGGCGATGACGTCTCCGGGGACCAGATCCTGCGTCGCCCGGCGCTCGGTGACGGTGATGTCCTCGCGGTCCAGCATGTCCCGGAGGTGCAGCGCCCGGTCGGGATCGACCGCGACGACCGTGTAGACGCGCATCCGGGTGGCAGCGAGGCAATCGAGGTAGCGGCGCTGTCCCGGAGTGAGCCGCCGCGCGTAGCGGCGCTGGAAGCGAGCGAGGACGTCGGCCTTGGGATCATCCACGATCGCCCACGTGAACCAGGCGTCCTGGACGAGGTCGAGCTCGAGGACGTCATCGCGCTCGGATTCGTCGCGTTCTCCCAGGAAATCGCCTACCGAATCCGCGACGTCGACCGACGCGCGCACGAACTCCCCGAGCGCCTGAAGCATGCTCTCCCGATCCGCAAATTCATAGCGTGCCGCCGGCTCGCTTTGCAGGCAACAGAGCTTGTGTTTCTTGCCGCTCCCGCAAGGACAGGGCCGGTTCCGTGCAGTTCCATTCTCCACGCCGCAGCAGTTCGACCCGACGCGCCGTTACACTTCGTGCGACGAACGGCGTTTCGGGCGCTGCTCGGGGAGCACGTCGTCCGCGTCAATCGCGTCGTCGGGAAACGCGAGCAGCGAAACGACCTCACCGCGCCGCACGATACGTTTGGTACGATACCGATCGCCGTCGGGATCGGTGTGCGTCTCCACCACACCGTCAGTGAGGTTGACGATCCAGTATTCGGGGACTCCGCTCTGCGCGTACGCGCGTAGCTTTCGACCGCGATCGGTGTGAGTTGGACGCGTTCGTCCGGGCGGAGTATGCCGGCGTCGCCCATGCGGTGATAGTCGTCGACGGTGATCGGCCGAAGTCGTACGTGCTCGCTGCTTGTTGCCAACATGTCACTCATCAGAGCGGACCTCGAAGGCTTTGCCGATTCGTGAACGTCGTCTTGGCCGCCTTCGCGATGCGCGGCCCTGCCTTTGCGCCGCTGGCCGCGCCACACGGGTGTCGCCGCGGGCCGCTGCTGGGCCGTGTGATCCCGAAAGGGATTAGCCAGCGCAGAGTTACGCCGGACAGTCACAGAAGCAACGACGCGTTTTGTCCCGCTTTCGCTCGCTCTGCATGTTATTGCTTGCAAACGACACATGTCGCATCGTAGACGCCGTGTTCGCGCAGGCTGCGTAATGCGTCGGCGGCACTGCGGACCGTACAATTACTGTCATGAAGAATCGGTGGGGCCAGCTTGTCTTGGGCGTGATCTGCATGATGGCGATCTCGAGCCCACAGTACGTCTGGGCGTTGTTCACGAAGCCGCTGACCGCGGCGCTCGGCGTGAGCCTCCCCGCGATCCAGGTCACGTTCTCGCTGCTGGTGCTGCTCCAGGCGTTCCTCTCACCGTTTCAGGGCTTCTTGATCGAGAAGTTCGGGACGCGCGCGCTCCTCGCGACGGGCGCGGCGCTCACCGGGCTCAGCTGGGTCCTCAGCGCGTACGCCGGGAACGTCGAGCAGCTGTACCTGGCCTACGGCGTTCTCGGCGGCATCGGGACGGGGATCATCTACGTCGGCGTCGTCGGACACATGGTGCAGTGGTTCCCGGATCGGCGGGGCCTGGCGACGGGGCTCGCCGCGGCGGGCTACGGCTCCGGTGCGATCCTCACGACAATCCCAATCTCCCACGTCATCGCCGCGTCGAGCTACCGGCACGCGCTCCTCGAGTTCGGGATCATCCTCGGCGCGGTCGGAATTGTCGCGGCCCTCCGCTTGCGTCAGCCCGATGCGGCGACCCGCGCCGCGCTGCGCACGGGCGTGAAGGCTTCAACGAACCGCGAGAGCGCGCGAGACTACACGCCGCTCGAGATGGTGAAGACGCCGCTCTTCTGGGTGCTCTTCGCGATGATGACGATGATGTGCACGTCGGGGCTGATGGTCATCTCGCAGATGGGGGCGTTCACGAAGGACTTCGGGATGGCCGACGTCTTGGTCTTCGGGGTCGCCGCGCTTCCGCTCGCGCTCTCGATCGACCGCATCACCAACGGCTTCACGCGGCCGTTCTTCGGATGGGTCTCCGATCGGATCGGGCGCGAGACGACGATGGTGATCGCGTTCTCGCTCGAGGGCCTGGCGATGATCGCGTGGCTCTTCACGCGCAACGACCCGACGGTGTTCGTGCTGATGTCGGGCGTCGTGTTCTTCGGCTGGGGCGAGATCTTCTCGCTCTTCCCCGCGACGCTTACCGATACGTTCGGGACGCGCCATGCGACGACGAACTACGGCGTCCTCTACATCGCGTTCGGCGTCGGATCGGTCCTCGGCGGGCCGGTCGCCGCGCTGCTCCACGACGCGACCCACTCCTGGATCCCGGTCTTCGAAGCGATCATCGTGATGAATTTCCTGACCGCGCTTCTCGCGCACGTCGTCCTTCGGCCCGCACGCAGGCGCTGGCTCGAACGCCCCATCGCCGCAGCTCATGAGATCGTCGAGGCGCACCCCGCGCCGGTCCTCGCGCAGGTCTGACGCTTCCCTTAGGATCTACGGTTTGTCGGGAGATCTCAGGAACGGCGCGGCCGATAGCGCGATGTGCGCAAGGCGGCGGATCGCGAACGTGTCGGTAGCGTGAAGGCGGTCTTCGGTGAGGTAACCGAGCTCGTGCGGGTCGTGGTAGTGGATGAGGACGTCGTTATCGAGATCGACGACGAGATAGTCCGGGATGCCGAATCGTGCATAGAGCCGGAGCTTCGGCCCCGTGTCTATGCCGAGCGATGAGTCGGCCAGCTCGATGACGGCGTAGATCTCCTCCGGCGTCGGGCCACGCTCGGCTTCGTCCCACTGAAGAGGGGCGAGGATGGCGAGGTCGGGTTGCGGCTCGTTCTTACACCCGAGCGGAAACGAGCCTTGCGGAACGACGACGGCATCATTGGCGAGCGTCGCAGCGAGGTACGGGCTGATGCGAGCATGACGGCCCCAGTGCCGATTGCCGATCGGGCTCATCTCGACGATGGCACCGTCGAGGAGCTCGACGCGCTCGTCCGGGCGAAGCATGCCGATCTCGGCGAGCCGATGGTACTCGTCGACCGTAAACTCGCGGAGTTTGTACTCGATTGCCATATCACTCATTCGAGCCTACCTCGGGTTGATTGCCGATTCGTGGCCATCGCATGGCCGGCCTTGGCCCCGGCGCGAAGTGAAGCTCAGGTTGACGGAGGCTTGTCGGTTGATCTCAAGAAGGGCGCGGCGGACAGCGCGATGTGCGCAAGGTGAGAGATCGTAAACCTGTCGGCTGCGTGCAGGCGGTCTTCACTTCGGTAACCGAGTTGGTGCGGGTCGTGAGAGTGGATGAGGACGTCGCCCTCGAGATCGACGACGAGATAGTCCGGGATGCCGAATCGTGCATAGAGCCGCAGCTTCGGCCCCGTGTCTTTGCCCAGCGATGAGTCGGCCAGCTCGATGACGGCGTAGATCTCGTCTGGCGTCGGGTCGCGCTCCGCGTCGCCCCTATGAAGGGGGGCGAGGACGGCGAGGTCGGGTTGCGGCTCGTTCTTGCGGCCGAGCGGAAACGAGCCTTGCGGCACGACGAAGGCATAGTTGGCGAGCGTCGCAGCGAGGTATGCGCTGATGCGAGCATGCTGGCGCCAATGACGATGGCCGATCGGGCTCATCTCGACGATGGCACCGTCGAGCAACTCGACGCGCTCTTCCGCCCGGAGTACGCCGACGTCGGCCATCCGGTGGTATTCGTCGACCGTGAACTCTCGCAACTTGTACTCCATCGCCATATCACTCATCCGACGGTACCTCGCGGGGATTGCCGCTTCGTGACTGCCGGATGTCCCGCCTGCGCTCAGGTGGCAGCCGCGCTATCGCGATCTTGCTATTACCAGTGCAGCAGCGCCCGCACGTCGGCCGCGGTAAAGACGTTTTCTTGATCGGGGTGCGCATCACAGCGCAGCATGTAGCCGCCGGTGGCGCGGCGTTCACCGACGACGGTGCAGCGACTCCACTGCGATCCGATCTTGCCCTCAACGCGGCTGCCGGCGGCAAAGTCCCCGCCGTCGGCGATCCCGGGAAGCGCGGGGACGGCGAAGAGCAGTGTCGCGAAAGCGGCGATCGCCGTACTGCGGAACGGGGAGTGCATCGGCAGGCCCTTTCAGATTTGCGTCGCGCAAATCGGCAATCGCGGGCGCAACGCAAAGCATGATGCAATGCGAAAAGCGATGCGACAAAAGGCGTCTTAGGATAGCCGGCCGGCTATCCCTTTCTCGCTGCGTCTACGATTCGTCGGGCGGTTTCAGGAACGGTGCGGCCGACAGGGTGATGTGCGGAAGATGATGGATCGTAAACGTGTCGGTTGCGTGGAGCCGTTGTACGCTGCGATAGCCGAGGTCGTGCGGGTCGTGATAGTGGAGAAGGGCGTCGCCTTCGAGATCGACGACGAAGTAGTCGGCAATTCCAAATCGCGCGTAAAGCCGGAGCTTCGGTCCGATGTCTTTGCTCAGCGATGAGTCGGCAATCTCGATGACGGCGAAGATTTCCTCTGGAGTCGGGCCGCGCCCGGCTTGACCGTAGCCGAGCCGGGCGAGAACGGCGAGGTCGGGTTGCGGCTCGTTCGTACGGCCGAGCGGAAAAGAGCCTTGCGGAACGACGAGCGCGTCGGCGCCGAGCGTCTCGATGAGGTACGCGGAGATACGCGCGTGGCGGTCCCAATGCGAAACCCCGATCGGGCTCATCTCAACGATCGCACCGTCAAGCAGCTCGACACGCTCTTCCGCGCGAAGTAGCCCGACGTCGGCCATCCGATGGTATTCCTCGACCGTGAACTCTCGCAGTTTGTACTCGATTGCCATGTCACTCATCCGACCGTACCTCGAGGGGATTGCCGCTTCGTGAATCCCGGATGACCTGCCTGCGCTCGCGTTGCGGTCGGCAAATGCGCCCTAGGCTCCGAGGTGGAACCCTGGAGTTAGACGGCCTGGCTCACCGGCTCGCGGTAGCCACGGCTTCGTCGGCGCAGTTCGGCGGTTGCGGTCGTGCAGATGTCCTCATCGAACGGTGGGTCGCTGCAACGCAGCATCCACTGGAGATAATCGCCGGGAACTTGCGGAAGCGGTACGTTGCGATGGCGGCCGAACGGGAATCGCGGGAACGTGATCTTCGACTTCGCGAAAGCGAGCAGCGCGTCGGTGTCGGCGGGGTATCCCATCCGCAGATAGCGCTCGAGCAGCACGTCGAGCACCGCCGCGGTGACGCGCGCGTCGCTGAACGCGCGGTGGGCCTCGCCGGGATCGGACGGCAGCGCCACCTCGAGGGCGTAGCGCAGCGCCTGGTTCGCGTGGCTTCGCAGTTCGGGAACCACATGCCGGGCGAGGCGCAGCGTGCAGAGACCCGGATGGTCCGCGAGCATGGGTAAGAAGCCGCGATCGAATGCGGCGTTGTGTGCAACGACGATCGCACCGGCGCACATTCGCTCGAGAATCGGCGCCACTTCGTCGATCGCCGGAGCGGCGGCAACGTGGGAGTCAGTGATATGGTGCACTTCGGTCGCGCGAGCCGGGATCGGTAGGCCAGGATTCACAAGCGAGGAGAAGGCGCGAACCTCGATCCCGCCGCGGACGACGACGCAGGCAACCTCGACCACGCGGTCTCGGTTCCGGTCGAACCCCGTCGTTTCCACGTCGACGACGGCGTAGGTCGCGTCGAGCGGATGCATCCCCATGCGAACCATCGTCGCAAGTGCGTGTGCCATACGGGTGGCCCACTGCGACCCGACGCGGTCCCATTACGCCGCCCCGCAGCAGACCTTGAATTTCTTGCCGCTTCCGCACGGGCACGGGGCGTTGCGGCCGACTCGGGGCGATGAACGACGCACGGTGCGTTCGCGGCGGCGTTTGTCCAGAAAGAACGTGTGGATGGAAAATGCTGCCTCGAACAGCTGGTCGGGGACGTCTGCGCGACGGATGCCGCGTGGGAGAGTCTCGCCCGGAAGGTCATTCACCAAGTCCACGATGACGGCGAGGCTTTCGCCGACGGCTGGATCGCCTTCGTACCGTAGCCACGCATCCTTGCGGAGATGTACGCCGTCGATGTAGCCCGCGCACCAAGACATGCCGTAGGAACGGCTACCCTTCCCACCTTTGGCCAGCAGGATCGGTTCGAAGAATTCCGGTTCCTCGGCCAGTGTGAAGGCGATCTCGTTGTACATGCGCATGATGAGGCCGAAAATACGCTCGGCCTGATCTCGGTCGGTGAAGCTGGGCCCGTCACTGCCGAAGATGACCGGGAACCATTCGCTGGGCATCACCATCTCGGGTCCGCTGACAACTGCGGTCAGAAACCCATGCAGCCCGTGGGACGTCATCATGGTGCGAACGCCTGGAGGCTTGACGAGGGTTTTCGGTGGATATACAATGTATCTACAATGCGCGCGACGATCTCCCGTTGGGGCAATAGCTTGGCTCTGCGCCTACCGAAGGCCGCGCTCGACTCTGCGGGACTCCGCGAGGGCGATTCGGTCACGATCAGCGACGAAGGCGGCGTGCTGCGTATCGCTCGAAGCGATCGCCTTGATGTCAACGCGCTAATCGCGTCGATCACGCCCGAGACGTTGCACCGCGACGAAGAATGGATCGACGCGCCAGCCAGCGATCGCGAAGTGTGGTGAGGTACGTTCCGCATCGCGGCGATCTCGTGTGGCTTTCGTTCGATCCACGGGCTGGGCACGAGCAGGGCGGCAGACGCCCCGCGCTCGTTCTCTCGTTGCGAAGCTACAACGAGCGCACGGGTCTCATGCTCGCCTGTCCGATTACGTCCCAGGTCAAGGGCTACGCGTTCGAACTGCGGATCGACGAAGGCGAAATCGAGGGTGCGGCCCTCGCTGATCACGTGCGCAGTCTCGATTGGCGTGCTCGTCGCGCTGAGTTGATTCGTTCCGACGCACGCGTCGCGAGCGACGCCGCACGCCTCATCGCTGCTCTCATCGGAGCGGCCCCTTGAACCGCAGCGTACGCGTTTCGCGTCAACTGAAGAGTCGCTCGACCTCTTCCATGTCGAGCACGTCGTGGCTGAGATCGCCGTCGAGAAGGGCGGCCGCTAGCGCTCCCTTGCGCGCCTGCAGTTCGACGATGCGCTCTTCGATCGTGCGTTCGCAGACGAGCTTGTAGACGAAGACCGGCTTGTCTTGGCCGATGCGGTGGGCGCGGTCGGTGGCCTGCCGCTCGACGGCTGGATTCCACCACGGATCGTAGTGGATCACGGTGTCGGCGGCGGTGAGGTTCAATCCGGTCCCGCCGGCCTTGAGGCTGATCAGGAAGAGCGGGAGTTCGCCGGCCTGGAAGCGCCGGACCGGCGTCTCGCGATCGCGCGTGTCGCCGGTGAGCAGCGCGTAGGGCAGGCCGAGTTCGCGCAGCTCGTCCTCGATCAGCGCGAGCATGCTCGTAAATTGCGAGAAGACCAGCACCCGCCGGCCGTCGTCCAGCTGCTCCTCGAGCATTGCGATCAGTGCCAACAGCTTCGCGCCGGCGCCCGGCGCGTGCGCGCGCTGCGTCTTCACGAGCCGCGGATCGCAGCAGACCTGGCGGAGCTTGAGCAGCGCGTCGAGCAGCACGATCTGACTCTTGGCGAGCCCGCGCTTCGCGATCGCGGATCGCACCCGCTCGTGCATCGCGGCACGTATCGTTTCATACAGGTCGCGCTGCGCGGTGCCGAGCTCGACGCTGCGCACGATCTCCGTCTTGGGTGGCAGCTCCCGCGCGACGAGCTCCTTGGTCCGTCGCAGGATGAACGGAGCGACGCGCGCGCGCAGAGCCGCTCGGCGCGGCGCGTCGTCGTTCTTCTCGATCGGCGTGCGAAAGGCGCGATTGAACGCCGCGCGTTCGCCGAGGATCGCGGAATCGACATAGGCGAAGAGCGACCACAGCTCGCCGAGATGGTTCTCGATCGGCGTGCCGGTGAGCGCGATGCGCTGACGCGCCTGCAATTGGTACGCGGTCTGCGCGACCTTCGCCGCGGGGTTCTTGATGTTCTGGGCTTCGTCCAGGACTGCGGCGTGCCAAGATCGACCGAGGAGCACGTCGGCGTCGCGTACCAGCAGCGCGTAGCTCGTCACGACGATGTCCGCGGTGTCGATTTCGTGGTGGCGATCGGCTCGGCGAGCGCCATGCAGGACAAGCACGCGCAGCGACGGTGCGAAGCGTTCTGCTTCGGCGCGCCAGTTCGGCAGCACGCTCGTCGGCGCGACGATCAGCACCGGCTGATCCAGCCGTCCCGCTTCCTTTTCCGCCAACACGTGCGCCAAGGTCTGCAGCGTCTTGCCCAGTCCCATCGAATCGGCGAGAACCCCGCCGAAGCCGTGTTCGCGCAAGCGCTGCAGCCAGCTCAGGCCGTCGTGCTGATACGGGCGCAGGTGCGCGCGCAAGCCGGCGGGGATCGGCGCCGGCGCCGCGTCGACGCCGCGCAGCGCGCGCGTTGCGGCATGAAGGCGCTCGACACCGGAACCGCGCAGTCGCAGGGTTCCGTCGAGATCGTCGAGGGCGAGGGCGCGCGCGAGGCCGATGCGGCCCTGTGGCCGCTTCGGATCGAAGAGTTCCACCAGCGTCGCGATGACCCGGCGCAGGCGCTCGACGGGAAGCGCGAGATGGCGCCCCTTGCCGAGCGCGCCGACGACGACCGTGCCGTTACCATCCAGCAGCGTGCGCGAGCGCGCGAGCGCTGCGACGATGAGCGGGACGAGCGAAATGGAACGGCCATCGACCTCGACCGTGATGTCCATGTCGAAGTCGTCATCGCGCGTGCGCTCGGTGAGGTCGAGGTCCCAGGGGCCGTCGGGCATCACGATTGCGACCGGGAAGTCGTCGGCGACCGTCACCTGCCAGCCGTCTTCGCGCAGCGCCGGCACGACGTCGACGAGAAATTCCGCCCAGCTTTGCGGTTGCGCGGTGTCGGGAAACGCGAACGTGCCGGCATCCGCGCCGATCTCCGCCGCGATCCAACCGCCGAAACGCAAGAGACCGCATTGGGCGAGGCGTTGGAGGGCGCCGTCTTCCGCGGTGCGGTCGCGTCGCCGAACGACCAGCGCTCCGGCAGCGGATTCTCGTATTTCCTGGGGCTCGATACCGGGCAGCACTTCGTGGGTTCCGTAGCGGAACGCGAGTTGCGCGATGGCGGGTTCGCGATGAACGCGATCGCCGTACCGGCGCCACGCTCCGCTCCGCTCGGCGGTGCGCTTCAGCCGAAGCGTCACGACGGGCGGGTCGTCGCAGACGCGAACGTCGATCGTCGTTCGCGGCAGTGCGATGTCGAACCGACGGAGATGCGTTGCGGCGTCCGCCGCGTCACCGTCGCGGAGCGGCGGGGCGCGCAGGATCGTCATCGCCTCGAACGGATCGATGCCGAGTTCCAACGGGCCGACCTCTCCCGTCGCCGGATCGACGTACCAGGGTTCGCGCGCCAGGAACAAGGTCACCGGCTGACCCGCACACAGCACCTCCGGCGACTGCGTACCGTCGTCGTGAAGCGTCCACGCGATCGTACCGTCGCGTCGTTCGCCGAGCCGAAGCGGGATCTGCGACGAATGCCAGCGGGCACGGCCGGATCGCAGCAGAACTGCCAGCGCCTCGGTGCGCAGGCCGCCGCGCACACTGCGGTCGCTGACCGATGCCGCGTCTGCCAAGAGCCTTCCGATCACGACGTCGTCGGCGGTCGCCGCCCGCATCGCGGACCGCGCGAGCTGCTCGAGCGGCAGGTTGCGCAACGCACGCAGCGTTCCGTCGGAGCGTCTTTCCGCGATGGCGGGCTCGACCAGGAGTTCACGTCGCGCGTTGACGTTCAGCAGGTAGCTGACATGCTGCGCGGGCTCCGCCGCACGTTCGGTTGTCGGCGCGAGCGCGCGCAACCAGCGCTCGACTTCCGGATCGCGTCGGAGACGCCGGTCGCCGCGGTCGTTTGCGGCATGGTCGTCGCGGTCGTCCCGAAGATCGATCGCGGCGAAGAGCACCGCCGCCGCGTGTTTGCATGAGCGCTGGAACGGACACGAGCATGCGCACGAGGTCGAGACGCGCCGATTCGAGACGTGTCGGATCGATACGGACACGAGATACGGCTCCCGGCGCGATCCCGCGACTTTCCCGAAGAGCTGATGCCCCTCGTCCTCGACGCGGATTTCCACCACGCGACCCTCGTGAGCGTACTGGTACCCGCGAGCCGCGATGCGTGGATAGAACGAGCGCCGTACCGCGGCGTCGTCGAGCGCGCCGCACACGCCTCGGTCCACGGCGCCTTGTTCCACGTTCAACGTCGAGGAACGAGGATGTCGTCGAGCGCGATGAGATCATCCGGAAACGCGCGCGGAGCGATTCGGCCCTCACGCTCCACGACGGACTCGGTGCGGTATCGCTCGCCGTCGGGCTCGGTGAAGGCGTGCAGGCGTTCGCGCGCGACGTCGACGATCCAATATTCGGCGATCCCCATGCGCGCGTACGCGCGAAGTTTCTCCCCGCGATCGTAGCGCAGCGTCGACTCCGCCACCTCGACGACCAAAAGCGTGTCGTCGGGCGTCGCATGTCGAGTCGCATACCGGTCGATCGGCCCCCGCACGATGAGCAAGTCCGGCTGGGGCTCGGAGAAGCGGTCGAGTCGAATCGGTCCCTGGGCCACGATCACGGCGGGGTCGTCGAACGTCCGCTGCAGCAGAGCGTCGAGGGCGATGACGCCGTAGCTGTGACGATGCCCGATCGGCGGCATTTCGACGATCCGCCCGTTCAGCAGTTCGACGCGTTCATCGGGCCGGAGGATTCCGGTTTCGCCCATGCGGTGGTACTCGTCGGCCGTGATCGGCCGCGAGCGGACCATTTCGGTGGTGTTGCCTGCCATGTCACTCACGCTACGGTTCCTCGGTGCCGCTACGGATTCGTGACGGCCGGGTGTCCCCCTCGCAACCCACGAAGCGGAGGCCGGGATGAACGGTCCTCAACTCAGTCTTACGGTGCGCCGCATGACGTGCCCGGAGCTGGACCTGGCGATCGAGTGGGCGGCGCGCGAAGGCTGGAATCCGGGACGGCCTTGCTCGATGACGAGCCGGTCGGCTGCGTATCGGCGGTCGCGTACGATGACGGCTTCGGCTTCATCGGCTTCTACATCGTGCGCCCAGAGTTCCGTGGGCGCGGCTTCGGTCTGCGCATCTGGAACGCCGCAATGTCCTACCTCGGCGATCGCACCATCGGGCTCGACGGCGTCGTCGCGCAACAGGCAAGCTATCAGAAGTCCGGCTTTCGGCTGGCGCATCGCAACATTCGGCATGAGGGCGTGAGCGTCGGCAGTTCAGCGCCGGCGGGCGTTGTCGATCTCAAGACGATGCCCTTCGAACAAGTAGCGGCCTACGACGCAGCACTCTTCCCCGTGCCGCGGCCGACGTTTCTGCGCGAATGGATCGCGCAAGCGAATTCCGTCGCGCTTGGCGTCGTGAACGACGGTGAGCTCACCGGCTACGGGGTCCTACGTCCCTGTTGCAGCGGGTTCAAGATCGGGCCGCTGTTCGCGGACTCCGACGCCGTCGCAGAGGACCTGTTCCGTGCGCTGGCGGCGCGCGCCGAAGGCCCGCTCTACCTCGATACGCCCGAAGTGAACGGCGCCGCGATCGCGCTGGCGGAACGCCACGGCATGCGGCCGATGTTCGAGACGGCGCGGATGTACACCAAGATCGCACCGGCGCTTCCGCACGGCCGTATCTTCGGCATCACCACCTTCGAGCTCGGCTGAGGCTACGCGCGGCGCAACGGAAGAATATCGTCGACGGCGATCGCGTCGTCGGGGAACGCTCGCGGGGCGACGCGCTCGCCGGAACGGGCGACGCGGCGCTCGCGGAACGTCGCACCGTCCGGCTCCGCATACCGTTCCAAGACGCCATCGACGAGGTTGACGATCCAGTACTCGGGCACGCCGCTCTGCGCATACGCGGCCAGCTTCTCCCCGCGGTCCGTCGGCAGCGTCGAGTCGGAGACCTCGATGACGAGCAGCGCGTCGGCAGCCGTCGGATGGGCCGATTCGTAGTCTTCCGGCGAATTACGCGCGATGACGATATCGGGTTCGGGCTCGGAGCGCGCGTCGAGCGTCAGCGGCTGCTGTTCTCGCACGGTAGCGCGACCGTCGAATCGTGCCGCCAAGAGACGGCGGAGGGTGGTGACCCGGGACGCATGCCGTGGGCCGATGGGCGGCATCTCGATGATTCGCCCGTTCACCAACTGTACGCGCTCGTCGGGGCCGAGGATTCCGGTCTCGCCCATGCGGTGATACTCTGCGACGCTGATCGGTCGAAGCCGGACTTCTTCGGTGGTCGGTGCAGCCATGTCACTCATCGCAGCCTACCTCGATGTCGTTGCCGGTTCGTGACCGCCGCCTTGCCGCCTTTCGTTCAAAGTGTGCTGCATCATACGACACCGCTTACTTGAAAGGTTGGTCGATCGTTCGGGGCGCAACGGCACCGCGATATGCGTACGCTTACGGACGTTTTCGCACCCGGCACGCCTGCGTTGCCGGAGGGGCTTCGGACGCTCACGGTGTCGCCGGGCCGCGTCGTCGAACCCGGGCAGACCGTGCACGCGAACTTCACGTTCCGCAACTTCGGCGGCGGGACCGCGACCGGGTTTCGCGTCCGCTTCCGGTTACCCGAAGGCCTGACGTACTTGGTCGGCACCGCGCGCATCGACGACACCGCGATCGACGAACACGGCGGCCTCACCTCTCTCCTGCAAAGTTCGGGCGCGAGCCTGGGCGACGTCCCCCCGGGCGGTGAGCGAAAGATCTCCCTCGCATACAGCGTCGCCCCGACGATCGAGAACGGCACGCCGATCACGCTCCAGGCGGCGATCGCGTCGTTCGAAGTTCCGCTGATCGGGTCGAACATCATCCGGCTCGTCGTGCGCAGCCGGCCGACCCTCGCGGGCCCGACGACGAAGCTTTCCCTCACCCCGGTGCGCGAGGCGGTCCCCGAAGCAGAGCTGCAGCTGAAGGCGCAAATCCACAACTCCGGCCAGAGCAGCGCGCACGACGTCATCGTGCTGCTGCCCGTCCCCGCCAACACCACCTACGTCGCCGGCAGCGCGCGCGTCGACGGCCGCACTCCGCCGGGCCTCTCCGAGGCGGAGCCGTTCGGCCTCTCGCGCCCGACGATCGTCGCGTCGACCCTCGGCCCCGGCGCGACGCTCGACGTCAACTACACCGTCCGCGTCGACGCGACGCTCGAAGACGCGACTCCGATCGTCGCCAACGCGTCGATCTGCACGCAAGAGCTGGCGGAGTTCGCGCTCGCGCCGGTCACGCTGAAGATCCCCTCGCGGCCTTCCTTCGGCAGCGACGAGACCGGGTTCGTAGCGGATTGCGAGGATGAAGTCGTCCCGGGCCAGCGCGTGAAGCTGACGGCGCGCGTGCGCAACGTCGGCACGGCGCGCGCTCGCGGCGTCAAGGTGAAGATCAAGCTGCCCGACGGGCTCACCTACACCGGCGGCTCCCGGCGCGTCGACAACGCGCCGAGCGTCGACCGCGACCGGGATCCGGGGTTGTTCGACCTCGGCGACATCGAGCCGGGCCGCTCCGTCGCGGTCGCGATCGCGGGCGTCGTCCGCTCGCCGGTCGCGAACGGCCACGAACTCGCGCTTGCGGCGCGCGTCGAGTGGTCGAAGGGCGAGCGCGCCTTCGAGCGCACCGTCACCGTGCATTCCAGCCCGGCGTTTCCGGCCGCGTTCAACACGATCGATCGCGAAACACCGAAGCAGATCGGGCCGGGCGACACCGCGACGTTCGCGATCCACCTCGAGAACATCGGGACCGACGTCGCGACCGACGTCCGCCTTCAGCTCGAAGCCGACGACGGTCTCGAAGGGCTCAAGGTGACCGAAAAGGACACCGAGCTGACGATCGCCGACGACGGCGCCGTCCATCTCGACAAGCTGCCACCGGGCGTGCAGCGCAAACTGCGGCTCGACGCGCGCGTCGCGGACGCGCTCGAAGATCAGCGCCAGCTGCGCGTTCGCGCGACGCTGCGCACGGCGACGCTCGCCGACATCCCGCTCGGCTCTGCCGTGCACGTGGCGTCCTCGCGTCCGAGGTTCTCGGTTGCGGGTTCGCAGCTCGAGCTCGAAAGCGACGACGTGCTGCGCCCGAACCGCACCACCGCCTGCCGCCTGACGCTCCACAACGAGGGCACCGACCGCGGCCGCGACGTGCGCGTGCGGCTGCAGCTTCCCGAAGAGCTCCGGCTCGAGAGCGTCGACGGCGCGTCGCGCGACGCGGAGACGGTCGTCTTCGGTGAGATCCCGGCGCTCGAGACG
>CALEYW010000037.1 GCA_937927945.1 uncultured candidate division WPS-2 bacterium
CACCATCCTGAGGAAGATCAAGAACTGCCAGGCTACTTACGGGTCAGGACACTAGTTGAGTTATGTCGGAGATCAATTCAAGATCTCCAACGTCACGTCGACGGGCGGCAGCGGAAGGGTTACCGATGCGACCGTCTACGGTCACGTAGCCGCGGTAACGACTACGACGGTAAGCGTTTCTTGCTCGACGCGCGTCCGATCCATATCAAGGTCGTCACGAAGAGCAATGCGACACGCGAAGGCGTAGGCGCAGTTCCCGGCGATCTCCTCGGCAACTACGTCGGCAAGGTGATCGGTGTCGGATTACTGGGTCCGATCGGACTCGTCGGCGGTTTTCTGGTCGCGAAGAACGATCCGTCGAAGGGGGTCCCGCAGACGGGACCCTCTTCCCTGTTTTCGTCGAGACTACGGGCGTTAATGGTGGTGGTGGTAGCCGTTACCGTGCGAGTAGCCGCGCGGATCGCGGTACCGGCCGCCGTGATTGCGGTACTCCCGGGCGACGGGCCCGCTGACGTAGACGCGGCGACCGCCGCGTTCGTAATAGGGCCGGTTGTTCGCGTCGTACAGAAGGCCGCCGACGATCGCGGCGGCGCCGGCGACGATCGCCGCCGTCGAGGCGGTGTCGGCCGCTGCCGGCCGAGGGAGGGTGAACGCCGTCGCGGCGAGGGCGAGGCTCGCGACGACGGCAGTACGGAGCAGAGGAATGGTGGTCATGATGGCCGCTTCCTACCCGCGTACGCTTGCGGCTCCGCTCAACCATGTCCCGGAGTCTCTGGCGGATATGTCGCGCGCGTCCGATCTTTCGATCGTGTTGAGCGATCTTCCAATCGTCGCACCTTTCTCGAGTCTTCCGGAGTCGCAGAGCCTCGTGGAAAAGCGAACACTCGGCAACAGCGATCTCTCGATTACGCGACTCGGCTTCGGCGCCTGGGCCATCGGCGGAGCGGACTGGAAATTCGGCTGGGGACCGCAGGACGACGCGGAATCGGTCGTAGCGATCCGCCGCGCCATCGACCGGGGGATCAACTGGGTCGATACCGCCGCAGCGTACGGCCTCGGCCACAGTGAGGAAGTCGTCGCGCGTGCGCTCGCCGGGATTTCAGCGAGCGAGCGTCCCTACGTGTTCACGAAATGCGCTCTGGTCCCGGACGGCGCCGGCGGCATGATCGAATCGCTCGACCCCGCGTCGCTGCGTCGCGAATGCGAAGCCTCCCTGCGCCGGCTGCGGGTCGAGGCGATCGACCTGTATCAGGTGCACTGGCCCACGGATCGCATCGAGGACATCGACGCCGGCTGGGCGACGCTTGCGGAGCTGCAGCGTGAGGGGAAAGTGCGGTGGATCGGCGTCTCGAACTTCGACGTCGCCGAGCTCGAGCGCGCAGAGGCGATCGCGCGCATCACCTCGCTCCAGCCGCCGTACTCACTGCTGCGCCGCGAGATCGAGACAGAGATTCTGCCGTACGTTCGCGCGCACGACATCGGTGTGATCGTGTATTCGCCGATGCAGTCGGGTCTTCTCACCGGAGCGATGACCCGGGAACGCGCCGCCGCGCTCCCACCGACCGACTGGCGCTCGCGCAATGCCGAGTTCCAGGAGCCGAAGCTCTCCGCGAATCTCGCACTCGTCGAACGACTGCGCGCGGTCGGCGCGAGGCACGGTGCCTCACCCGGCGAGGTCGCGATCGCCTGGACGCTGCGCGATCCGGTCGTCACGGGTGCGATCGTCGGCGCGCGTACCGCGGGGCAGGTCGATGGCTGGATCGGCGCTGCGGAGCTGCGCCTCTCCGCCGACGAAATCGTAGAGATCGAGGGCGGTGTACCGGTCTAGCAGGTGTTTGCCTTGCTTCGCCGGCTGCCCGGCGGTACAATCGAAGGAGCATTCCTGCTGTGCGTTGATCGTCGCACATGCGCGGAGAGGTGGCGACGACGGTGCGACGAGCGATTTTGGTTCTGATGGTCTTCGCGGCACTGGAAGCCGGTACGTTCGCGGCGCAGCGTGCTGCGGCGCAGCGGAGCGCGCCGCGAGGGGCGACGCTCTCCGACATCGTGGCGCAGATCGATCGGGAAGAGTCGAGAACGCTTGGAGGGATCCGCGGGAAAGATCTCTCGCAGTTCGATCGCTCGCACCGCATCGAGCTGCTCGGCAAGCTGATCTTTTTCGACCGGCAGCTCTCGGTCAACCGAAACGAGGCCTGCGCGTTCTGTCACATGCCGCAGACGGGCTTTACCGGCGCGATCCAGGCGTTCAACCTGACCACGGTCGCGTATCCTGGATCGGTCCGGTACCGCTTCAGCCAGCGTAAGCCGCAGAGTGCCGCGTATGCCGTCTATGCGCCGGTGCTCCACTACGATGCGGCCCAACAGAATTTTTACGGCGGGAACTTCTGGGATATGCGCGCGACCGGGTGGCGCACGGGGAGCGCTGCCGCGGAACAGGCCGGGCGGCCGCCGATCAATCCCGTCGAGATGGGGTCTTCCGACACGGCGTGCACCGTCCGCCGGCTGGCGGCCAGTCCGTATCGAAAGCTCTTCGAGAAGGTCTGGGGTGTGCAAGCGTTCGCGATCGCCTGGCCGGCGCGTGTCGACCAGATTTGCAGCGTGCCCGGCGGCCCGCTCGAGCAGATGAACGCGAAGAGCCTGGAGCCGAACGAAAATCCGGCGGTCCTCCGCTTGAGTGCGGTCGATCGCGGCCGCTCGCGCGTGACGTTCGATCAGATGACCTATGCGATAGCGGCGTACGAGGGATCTTCGGAAGTGAGTCCGTTCTCCTCGAAGTTCGACGCCTTTCTGGCCGGCGACGTGAAACTCACGCCGCAGGAGCAGCGCGGTTACGATCTGTTCCGCGGGAAGGCGAACTGCAATAGCTGTCATCTCGACGGAAACGGGACCGGGAGCAACCAGCACACGACGGCCGCCGACGTTCGGCCGTTGTTCACCGACGAAACGTCCTCCAATCTCGGCGTGCCGAAGAATCCCGCCCTCGCGTTTTACGGCGAGAACAAACCGGACCGATATGGCTACGTCGTCAACCCCGGCGGCCGTGCATTCATCGATACGGGCGTGGGCGGTTTCCTGACCGGCCCCAACAATCCGAACGCCGCGTGGATAAAGTTGGCTCCTCAGTACGAGGCCAAAGTAAAAGTTCCGACGTTGCGAAACGTCGACATGCGCCCGAATCCGGGCTTCGTCAAGGCGTACATGCACAACGGCTACTTCAAGAACTTGAAAGACGTCGTTCACTTCTACAACACGCGAGACACGCTGCCGCGGTGTTCCGAAGGTGCACCTGGGGTCAATGTGACCTGTTGGCCCGCGCCTGAAGATTCGGCCAACATGGACAAGACCATCGGAGCTCTGGGCCTCACCGACCAAGAGGAGAACGATATCGTCGCCTTCATGAAGACGCTCACCGACGGATTCACCCCTCCGAAATCGCACTAGCGCCTCCGGGGCGAGGTTCGATCGGGCTGCGCGGCGTAGCGGCGCTCGAGGAGGGTGTACGTGAGCGCAGCGAGCGATTCGGAGTTTCCCGGCGCGAAGGTCGGGCCGGACGATCCCCGGTACGTCGCACTGTCGACGGGGTTCAACCAGCGGTTCGCCGGCACGCCGGCGTACATCCAACTGTGCGGCTCAGCCGAACAGGTTCGCCGTGCGGTGCAGGACGCGCTCGATGCCGGCAAGCGCGTCACGGTGCGTGGCGGCGGGCACTGCTACGAGGGCTTCGTCTCGAACAATCCGGGCGGCGTCATTATCGATCTGAGCCCGTTGAACGCCGTCTACCGCGAGGGTGCGATGGGCGGCGCCTACTGCGTCGAGGGCGGCTGCACGCTCTGGAACGTCTATACGGCGCTCTACCGGGAGTTCGGTGTGACGATCCCCGGCGGATCCTGCTACTCCGTCGGCGCCGGCGGCCATATCTGCGGCGGCGGCTACGGCCTGCTCTCTCGCAAGCACGGCCTCACCGTCGATCACCTGAAGCGAGATCTGTTCTGGGGCCACATCGGCGGCGGCGCTAACTTCGGCGTCGTGACGCGCTACTGGTTCTCCGCCGAACTTCCGCAGGCGTCGCGAGACGCGTACCTGAGCAGCCTCGCGTGGAACTGGTCCGACATCGAGGACGAAGGGCAGTTCGCCCGGCTGCTGCGGAACTACGGTACGTTCTTTGCCGAGCACAGCGCGCCCTGGGACCGAACCAGCGCGGTAAGTACAAGTCCGCCTACATGACCAAGCCGTTCCCGGACGACCAAATCGACGCGATCTGGACGAACCTGAAGTATCCGTCCTTCGTCAATTCGCAGGCGCTCTTGCAAGTCGACTCCTACGGCGGCCAGTCAACGCCGTGCCGCCAGGCGCGACTGCCGTCGCGCAGCGCTCGTCGATCCTCAAGCTGCAGTACCAGACGTACTGGACGCAGCACGATCAAGACGATGCCAACCTGCGCTGGATCGCGTCGTTCTACGAGGCCGTCTACGCAGACGGGCGGCGTCCCGATCGCAAACGGGCCGGTCACCGACGGCTGTTTCGTCAACTACTGCGACACGGATCTCCTCGACTGGCCCGAGCTCTACTACAAGGAGGGCTATCGGCGGCTCGTCGCGGTGAAGCACGCGTGGGATCCGCTGAACCCGTTTCGCCACGCACAGTCGATCGGCTCGGCGTAAGCCGGCCGGTAACCCTGCTCGCCGTAATGCCGATCTGAGTCGTTCGGCGGGGTTGCGCAGCCGCGGATCATCTGGAAGACGAATCGCATCCTCGGGTGGCCGGCGATACAATCGGACCGTTCCATGGTTCAAACACACACGCGTCCTCGCGTCTGTTTCGCAACGATCACCGAGGGGAATCTCGCTACGCGCGAGCGCTGCGAGTCGGACTTTTTCGCCCGGCTCTCCGCCGCACGCATCGAGATTTCGATGGTCGCCGTCAACGAGGTCGGTTGCGCGCTCGCCCTCGACGAGCACGATCTCGACGGTCTGGGCAAGGCCGTGCAGTCCCTCAACGTCGCCTTACGCCTGCGGACGCACTGCGCGTGCGTTTCGGTATCACACACCGGCGAGGACGTGGGGCTGCCGTCCATAAGCTCGGTTATCGCCGCGATGGCCGAGGCGGCGATCAGCTTCGTCCACCTCGCCGCAGGCACCGGCGACCTTTCCGTCCTCGTCGATGAGCGAGACGCCGCACGAACCCAAGCCGTGCTGGCCCGCTGCGCCGTCCCGGCGACCAGAACCGCCGCTTAGACTCGATGCTGCTAGCCGAGATTGCCGTCAACGCTGGACGGTTCTGCGAAGTCGCAACTCGGCACGGTGTCTTCTACGGCGACATCGTGCGGCTGTCGACCATACTATTCCTAGTCCGGCCGCGACTGCTGCCGGCCGCGCCGCCGCGCACGGTCCGCGCCGACGAAATCGTACGCATCACGCCGCTCCCCGACCCGCGCTGACTGCCGCCGCCGGCGATCAGCCGTGACCGCCGCCACCGCCGTGGCCGCCTCCGCCACCGTGGCCGCCCCCGCCGCCACCGTGGGGACCGCCGCCGCCCTGGGGACCACCGCCGCCGAAGTGCTGACCGCCGCCGCCGCAGTGCTGACCGCCGC
>CALEYW010000038.1 GCA_937927945.1 uncultured candidate division WPS-2 bacterium
TCGTCGGCAGCGTCAGATGTGTATAAGAGACAGGGGGGAGGCGGTGGCGGTGGTGGCCCCGGCGGCAGCGGAGGGTGTCTGTGCGTAACGCACCCAGTGACGGTGGCGTGCTGTCTGACGCACCCCGCGACGGTGGCGTGCTGTCTGACCCACCCGGTCTCCATCTGCTACTGCGGCTCGCATCCGCTGACGATCTGCGCGTGCCTCACGCACCCGGCGACGGGTTGCTACTGCCTCTCGCATCCCGTCACGTACTGCGGATGTCTCACGAATGCGATCAGCGTTTGCCAGTGCGGGTCGCATCCGGTCACGCTCTGCGGCCCGATCTCGCAATGCGGTGCGACGTTCCAACCGTGCGGTGCGAGCTTCGATCCGACCGGACCGCTGCAGAATGCGAATCCCGAACAGCTGGCAGCACTCAAAGAACAGCTGCAGCAGCAGCTCGACGCCGTCGAGAAGGCTTCGCAAGAGGCGGAGAAGCGCCGTGGAGGAGGGGGCTAACCACTTTCGTGCCGGTACCCGTGCTGCGTTCGATCTCTGCTGCGGCGTTGCGCACTAGCGCACACTGCGAGTTCGTGCCGTTGACCTCGCTGTGCGCGCGCGACGTGCGTTACCTCGGGGGGCGCACGTCGGAGACGAGCGCGGCGGGGGTACTGCGGCGTCGCGACACGCCGGGACCGTTGCTCACCGTGGTCGACGCGGCAACGCTTCGTACGATCGACGCCTTTCGGCACAAGCGCGCGCGAGATGCGAAGCGCGAGTCATATCTCGACCTGGGGGACGCCGGTTTCGCACGGCTCGTGCTGGACGGCGTCCTCGAGATCGAAACGCCGGCGGGGTTCGTTTGGGGTCCGCCGGCGTTCGACGCCGTCGTCGAACGCTTCGACGATGCGGCAACGTCCGCGATTGCGCGCGGTTCGCGGCATGCGATCGCGTACGGCGCCGCATGCGAGGGTGATGAGGCGAACGATCTCTCCGCGCGGCTCTACTGTTACGGCAGGGAGCCGGCATCGGCGCGTTGGCGTAGCACGCTGCCGCGGCGCGATTCCGTCGCGGACTTTCTGCGCTTTCGCGACGGCTTGCCGGGCGGCGACGCCGTGCGCCGAGTCTGGCACGCCAAGCACGCCGATCGTCCGGACGACGGCTGGTTTTCATGGTACCGGCGCGACGTCCTCGGGAAAGTGGGCGCGCAGCAATCGTACAAGCTCTACGTGAGCCCAGCGCCGGACGCGCTCCGCGACGCGTTTTCCGCGATCGTCGCGACGCTGACCGAGTCGGACGCCACGACGTTCAAAATCGGAGCGGACGTCTACGGGGTGCTGCGTCCCGACAAGGTCGTCGCATACTTCGCCACGCGCACGGCCCTCAAACGCGCCGCGAGCGCGCTCGCTCGCGCGCTGCGGGGAGTCGCCGCGCACGGCGTTCCGTTCACTTGCCCCATCGCCCGGGACGGCCTGCTCTCGTGGGGCTGCGATCCGCCCGCGCGCTCGTCTTCTCCCGAGCGCGAGAGCTGGCGCCTGTGGATTACCAACCGTCTCGCTGACGGGCTGCTGCGGGCGAAGGCGCAACCGGCACGATCGATCTCGCCCGAGACGTTCGCGCTCGCGCGGGTCGCGCTCGACGGCGTCGATCCTGTGTCGTGGACGCCGCTCGACGTCGCGTGGCGCCGGGCGCGCGCGAGCTAGATTCATGGCGATAACCGACGCGCTCGTGCTGCCTGCCGACGTGGTGCTCGTTCCGGTTGAAACGCTGACGCCGGACGTGCGCGGGCGAATCGCGGCCGAAGCCGGCGACGTCGCGGTGACGCGGCCGTTGTCGCGTTCGCCGTCGCGGCTCGTGGACCGCGACTTCGCCGAGCTGCTCCGTCAATTCGCGACGCCGAAGACCGTCGCCGAAGCGGTGATCGCCTACGCGCAGTCGGCCGAAGCGGATCCCGAGACGATTCTGGTCGACGCGTACCCCGTCTTGCAAGGACTCGTCGCATCCGGTTTCCTCGTCGAAGTGAATTCGCCCGCCGCAAGCGCGATCGCTATCACGCTGAAAGCCGGCGAACGCGTCGCCGGTGCTACGGTGAACGGTCCGCTGCAAATCACCGACGACGGCGAGCTCTATGCGGTCGCGTTCGACGACGGCGTCCGCGGTGCGTTGAAGATCGCGCGCCGCGACGCGGGTGAGGCGACGCAGCGTCAGCTCGCGAACGAAGCCGAGATCTTGCGGCGGCTCGACGGGAGCGTCACCCCGCGGGTGCTCGACGCGGGCTCCCACGACGGCCGGGCGTTCGTCATCGTCGAATGGATCGACGGAATCGACGCCGCGAGTGCCGCGGCGTCGTTGCGCGCGTCCGGTACCGAAGCTCTCCGCGAGCTGTGCGTCCGGATCCTCGAAGCCTACGCGAGACTTCACGCTCGAGGGGTGGTGCACTCCGACGTCCATCCGCGGAACGTGCTGATCGGCCCGGACGGGCGCGTCACGGTCATCGACTTCGGGATCGCGCACGCGGCGAGCGACGGCGATCGGCCGCACCAAGCTCGCGCCGGCGTGCCGTTTTTCCTCGAACCGGAAGCCTTCGATCGGCACGGCGTGCGCGAATCGACCACCGTCGGCGAACAGTATGCTCTCGGCGCGCTGACGTATCTCTTGATGACCGGCGAGCACTACCTCGACTTCTCGATCGAGCGCACCGCGCTGCTGCAGCAGATCGCGCTCGAGGGTCCGGTGCCGTTCGCGAGCCGGAAACTTCTTCCGCAGCCCGCACTCGAACGCGTCCTCGCCCGTGCGCTCGCGAAGAATCCGGCTGAGCGGTATGCGTCGGTGGCGGAGTTCGCCGCCGCGGTCTCGAGCGCTCCGCTGTCCGCGCGCGCGGACGACACGCAAACGTTCGCTCCCGGCGCGCACGACCACGACAACTTCATCGACGCGTTCGTCGTGCGGCTGCGACGCGACTCGCCGCTCTTTGCGACGGGCTTCCTCGAAGCACCGACCGCCTCGGTCACCTACGGCGCGGCCGGAACGGCATACGCACTGTGGCGTATCGCGTGCGCGCGAGGCGACGCCGATCTGCTCGCGCTCGCCGGCGCCTGGTGCGAACGCGCGTCGCGCGAGCTCGCCTCCGATCGGAGCTACTGCAGCGACGAACTCGAGATGACGCGCGAGATCATCGGCGAGGCGACCCCGTACCACACGGAGAGCGGCGTCCACGCCGTCGCGGCGTTGATCGCGCTCGGTGCGGGAAACATCCTGGCAGCGCAACAGTCGATCGATGCGTTTATACGCGCCGCGGCACGACGGTGCGCGCGCACGGAGCTCGTGCTGGGCCGCGCCGGGGCGCTGCAAGCGACGGCGCTGCTTCTCGAAGCACTGCCCGACACGGAATACCTGCGTCCCGATGCGCTGATCCTCTTCGGCGACGCGCTGTTCGACGAGCTCTGCCGAGCGGTGCGAACGCACGGCCCGATCGCCGAGACGGTCGAGATCGAATACACGGGAATCGCGCACGGCTGGGCCGGGATGCTATACGCGCTGCTTTCGTGGCTTCGCGTCCGGCGCCGCGGAACGCTGCCCGAAATCGCCGATCGCCTCGCGCAGTTGGCGGCGTTCGCCCGGCCGGCGGGAAACGGCGTGCGCGTTCCGTGGCACGTTGCGCCGCGCGCCGACGGACCGTTCTTCATGCCCGGCTGGTGCAACGGCAGCGCGGGGTTCGTGCATCTGTGGAACCTCGCTCACGTGATGTTCCACGATCCGGCCTACGCGACGCTTGCCGAGCGGACCGCGACGAACGTCGCGGAGTCGCTGCACGGCCAGGAAAGCCTTTGCTGCGGGCTCGCCGGCCAGGCGTACGCGCTGCTGAACATGTACAACCACAGCGGCGAGCGACGCTGGCTCGACCGTGCGGAACGGCTCGCCGTCGCCGCTCGCCACGCGGCGACGCGGCAGACCCATACACTCGTGAACCGTTCGGAGAGTTTGTACAAAGGTGACCTGGGCGTTGCGGTGTTGCTCGCGGAGATTCGCGATCCGCGTTTCGCGCGAATGCCGTTCTTCGAGCTCGACGCTGCCGGCTGACGCGATCCTCGGCCTCGATGCGTGCGCTCGATCGCACCAGAGGGACATGCGGCCCCTCTGATGCGATTCGAGCATCGTGCTATACCCTCGATAACTCCGGGGTCTGCGCTTCCGTCATCTGGCCGGCATCCGGACGCGACGCCGCAGCCGACTGTTGCCGTTGCGACTCTTGCGCGGACGGCATCTCGGCCACGCTAGGCCGCTGTGCGGATGTTTCTCGCCCCGCCGCAAGCGGCATTTCGCTCGCCTCCGGCTGCTGCGCCGCCGAGGGCTGCGCGGCAGCCCGCGGCATTTCCGTCTCCTGGGCCTGCATCGCGTCCGACGGCTTCGCGGACGCCGGCATTTCGATCGCTTCGGGCCGCTGCTCCGCAGACGCCGCCGGCGTTTCGGCCGCCTGCGGCTGCGGCTCCATGGCTGGTTGCGGGGGCGCGGCGATCACTCCGCCGAGCCGCTCGTAACCGGTGACCGACGGTCCCCAGCCCGAGCTCGGACTCCAATACTTGTGATAGAGCGCCCTGTCCGTGCCGACGACGAAGATGTCGAGACGTTCAGGCGCCCAGCTCACCGCGGCGGGCGCGCCGAGGATGACGCCGCCGAGGAATTCGTAGCCGGTCATGGACGGTCCCCAGCCCGAACTCGGACTCCAATACTTGTGATACAGTCCCTGGTTCGTACCGATGACGAAGATGTCGAGACGTTGGAACTCCCAGGAGACGGCCACGGGGTCCGCAACGCACACGCCGCCGAGACTTTCATAGCCGGTCGCCGACGGTCCCCAACCGGTGCTCGGACTCCAGTACTTGTGGTACAGAGCCAAGTCCGTGCCGCGAACGAAGATGTCCAATCGTTCCGGACCCCACGACACGACCCTCGGCATGCCGACGACGATGCCGCCTAAGTACTCGTAGCCGGTGACCGAGGGGCCCCAGCCGGTGCTCGGACTCCAGTACTTGTGGTAGATCGCAGCATCCGTGCCGACGACGAAGATGTCGAGGCGTTGGAACGCCCAGGACACGGCGACCGGATCCGCGACGCACACGCCGCCGAGGTACTCGTAGTTGTTGACGGAGGGACCCCAACCGGTACTCGGACTCCAGTACTTGTGGTACAGCGCCAAATCGGTCCCGCGCACGAAAATGTCCAGCCGTTCGGGACCCCACGACACGACGGCGGGGGAACCGACGACGACGCCGCCGAGCCGCTCGTAACCGGTGACCGACGGGCCCCAGCCCGAGCTCGGACTCCAGTATTTGTGGTACAGCGCCTGGTCCGTACCGATGACGAAGATGTCCAGCCGCTCGAACGCCCACGAGACGGTCATCGGACTTCCGACGATCACGCCGCCGAGAAATTCGTAGCCGCCGATCGACGGGCCCCAGCCGGTGGCGGGGCTCCACCATTTGTGGTAGAGCGCGGCATCGGTGCCGACGACGAAGATGTCGAGCCGTTCGGGGCCCCACGAGACGACGGAGGTTTTCCCGATCTCGATCGTCCAGACCGAGCACGCCTGTTGCCGATTGTCGGCAAACCGCTGAACCGTGCCGAACGGGACGCCCAGCTCCTGCCAGGCGCACGTGTCGCCTCCCTCTTCGCTGCCTTCGGTCCATCCCGAACCCACTCTCGGGTCGGTCACTGCTTCCAGAATCTCGTGCGAGGTGACGCTCTGCCAACTCTGGAGCGGCTGGTTCGCGCCGCATCCGCCGGCCTGCGGGAACGGACACAGCGCATAGTACTGCGCGTTCCCCCAGGATCCGTGATACGCGCACCACACTGTGCCGTAGTCCTGGAATTGGATGCCGTTCGTGAAGACCAGGAAGAGTCGCTCGGGGCCGAACGGCGGCAGATGGCCTTGCGCTTGCAGCGTCGTGATCTGGTGCTGCACATCGGCATCCGACGCTTGCGCGGGCGCGGTCGCGACGTGATAGGTCGCACCGAGCGTTCCGCCGACGACGCCGTACTGCTCGACGACCGGTTCTTGCCGAAGCGGCGCGCCTTGACCGCGCAGGAATGCGGCGAAGCCGGCCAAGTACGCCTGCATGCCGTCGATCTCGGCCTGCTGGAACTGCCCCCAGTATAGGGATACCAACTCCGGTGCCGTGATGAGCGGGCCGCCGTGGAACACCATCGGCACGTAGGGAGGAGCACCGGCCTTCAACGCGTCGATCACGGTCTTCGGCGGAAGGACGGAGATGCGCCGCTCGCTCTGAGCGGCGTCGGACGGTCGCTCAGGCAGCGTCAGGGCGGGCGTCGGCATCTGACCGCTGCGCGTTTCGGCGCCCGACCCATTTTTCGTTGCGAGAAGTTTCTTCTTCATAATATGCGTACCGCTGTTCTGGTGATTGCGGGGAATTGAGCTGTCGCAGTTTCGTGAAAGAGATGTGAGCGGGACGATGGATCCCATACGTCGATCGCGACCGACGAAGGTGCGTCACTGCGCAATCGAACGACTCAGCGAATTCGAGGCGCCTCGATCATCGTCCGGCGATGCAGCGAGCGGCAAGTGCATGCTCGGCCGGAGCTCAAACAAGAACGCAAATGCGTTGGGTATGTGGGCTGAATCGCCACATCCGTCGTCGACGCGGAATCGTTCGTACCACATTAGTGTACTCTAAATATATTCACTATGGTAGACGGCTTCGACAGCAGAGAAGCGCGACGAAAGTCCTTTGCTCAGGGGACATTCGTGCGAACGGGCAAGCGCGCCGACGCATACCTGGAATGCAACGCTGGCGGGAAGGATCTACGGTTGTGACGGATACCGGCCGGTGTCGCGTCAGCCGTTGCATCTCATCTGCCGGATCGTTCCCGTCGTCCTCGGTGTGATGCTCGTGACGGCCGACGCGGCCCTCGCCCAAACGTGGCGTTGGTATCACGTTTTGCACGTTGCGAACGAGCCCCCGGTGAACGCGCAAGCGACCGTCGACGTCGCCGCCAATGAGATCTCGTGGTCCTACACCGCCCCACTCCAAGGTCGACAGATCATCATCGCGTCCTGTCGCGCCGCATCGAGCGACGTGCAGCAGACCTCGGCGTACGTCAACGGCGGTCAGGTCTACTTCCTCATCCGCCTGAAGCCGAACCGCACGGCAAGTTGCGATTCCGGACGCAAAGAGATCGCTGCTATTCCCGGTGACGACTACGGGGAAATACGCCGCATAGCTGCCGCCGTCAACGGCGCGCTTTCGGGCGGCCACGCGTCCCCGACCGCGACCTCGCGGCCGACCCCCGAACCCCGAGCTGCATCGCCTTCACCGCACGCAGCGCCGAGCGAGTCGGCGTCGCCGCGCGGAACGCCGGCACCCGTACCCGACGTGCCGCCCCGCCTGCTGACCCGCGGTACTTCGAGTCTCGCGATCGGTCACGGCGGCGTTGCACGCGTCCGCGTGACGATCGCAGCGGACGGAAGCCCCGAGGAAGCCTCGATCGTGTCCGTCACCGATCGCCGCCTCGCAGCGGCGGCACTCGAGATTGCCGCGTCGTCGACGTACGCGCCGGCGACGAAGAACGGGAAGCCGCTCTCCGCACCGTACGTCGCGACATTTTCGATCAGCGGAGAAGATCCGGCGACGTCATCAATCCCCGTGTGGCGGCGATCCCCGCTGCCGGCGCCGATGCCCACCGAGACGCCGTCCCCCTCGCCGACACCCACCCCGACGCCGGCTCCGACGCCGACCGCTACCCCGACTCCGGCGCCGACGCCGACGCCGACCGCGACCCCCAGACCGACGCCGGAACCCGGAAGTCCGCTCTTGAAGCGACTCCGAAAACCGACGCCGACGCCGACACCCACGCCGGTGCTCTAAACGCGAATCCACAACGCGCGATCCGGGCCGTAGGTCCGTACGCGACGGAAGTGCTGAGCGGTCCAACGCCGATACGCGACAACTGAGGCAAGCCGCCCGGTGTAGAACAGGACGGCCCTCACCCCGAACGTCGCGGCGATGAGATCGGCGCTCCGTAGCGAGCCGGTCTTGATGCGAACGAACGAGCTGTCCACGAGTAGCGGCGGCGTGTCGCGATCGGCCTTTGCCGCAAGATATTGCGCATCGGTCACGACCTCATCGCCTTCTCGCGTGTATATTCTCAAGTCCCGAACCGCCAGGGCCTCTTCCTGTGGCCGACTGGTCATCGCACGAACGAAAGGCGCAGCGGCGTAGTACTGCATTTCGGTCTTGAATCCACGCAAGGTAACCAGAGCCACCGCGAGCGCACCGATCAGCGCAACAACCTTCGCACCGGACACCTCCAGACGGAAGCCGGCCGCCGACAGAGCCGCCATGCACACCATGGGTGGAACGAGCGCTGTCGTATGCGGCCAAAAAAGCGGCACGAGGACGAGCAAGGCGATGAGGGTAGCGCCGTACCAGCACACCAGCGGAATCGCTAGAGGCAGTCGCCATACGGCACCCGCGGCGAGCCCGAATGCCGCCACCAGGGTGAGCGACTGTTCGACGACCTTCACGAACTGCGCGAGGTTCGACGGACCCACATCGCGGTAGGCCTGCGACGCGAGAAGGTGGAGAACGACGACCTGCTCGAGAAGATCGTGCAGCGTCGGCAAGGAAGAACGCTATCGTCACGCCGGCGGTTGCGAAGAAGCCGAGATCGAAGTCGCCGAGACCGTCACCGAGCACGCGAGCGAATATGGGATGCTCCAGTTCGCAGAACATATATCGCTGTGAAGTACGGGCCTTCATCGTTGCGGTATATCGTTGCCGTTCTGATTTGCATGGACACGTATTCCAGGCATTTCTTCCTGCTTCTACGCCGCCGGTTTCACCGCGAAGTCATCTTCGCGGCCAGTGCCTTCGGCTCCACAGGCTGACGCGGGTGAACTCCCCGCATATCGTGCGAGATTGCGCGCCGCGTTGACATCGCGGTCGTGGGAAGTGCCGCACGATGCGCACGTCCAAATGCGCTCACTGAGCGTAAGAGCGCCGTTCTTCGCTCCACATGCCGAGCAGAGCTTCGAGGACGGAAACCATCGGTCGACGACGACGACCGTCGAGCCGGCCATCTCGGCTTTGTATTGCAATTTCCGTCGAAACTCGAAGAACCCAGCATCGGCAATCGCACGGGCAAGAGTCCGGTTCGCGAGCATGCCGGAAACGTTGAGGTCTTCGATGACGATGGTGCGATAGCGCGTGAGGCTCGTCGTGAGCTTGTGCAGCACATCGGTGCGAATGTCGGCGATCCGCCGGTGCAGTCGTGCGAGCTTGGTTTTCGCCTTGGCACGATGACGCGAACAGCGCTGCTTGCGAGTGAGCGAACGAGAAAGCCGTTTCAGTTTCTGGAGATACCTCCGTAGCGGCTTGGGAGCGAATACTTTCGAACCGTCGCTGAGCGTCGCGAGCGCGGTGATCCCGAGATCGACACCGATCACCGTGTCATCGCTGCGCGGGTCAGGCTGGTACTCCATCTCGATCGCGAAGCTCGCATACCAGCCATCAGCCGCTCGCGAAATCGTTGCCGAGAGAATCCGCCCGGCGAAGCGCACTTCCTCGCGCATCGCCACCCATCCAACGATCGGGAGCCGCACGCACTTGCGATCGGTGCGCACGGCATCGGGATGGTGCTTATCAGGACCGTTATCCGCCCGGAACCGGTCGTGACAGCCCTTTTTCTGATATGTCTTCGGAGGGTCGCGTCCAATGACGTGTCGACCCGGTGGGCCGGGACATCCACCTTTTTCTTGGGCATCGAGCTCGCTTTCAAGATTGATGACCGGCCCACGCTCAGCCGTCTCGCGAGATCGGACCGTATCGTAGGCCTCAGAGCCTGTATGGATCAGGATGGTCGAAGAGAGATGGCGGCTTTTTTAAGGAGCGAGTCTTTGGACATTCTCGGCATCGATGTTGGCAAGAAGGACCTACACACGGTACTCCTTCAAGACAAGACATCATCATTGAAGAGCGTACCGAATTCTGCAACTGGCATCGCTCAGTTGCTCAAGTGGTTGAAGAACCGCAAGGTGGAACGCGTCCATGCGTGTCTCGAAGCTACTGGCGGCTGGAGCGAACGAGTTGCGACGGCATTGCATCAGGCTGGCCACGTAGTCAGCATCGTGAATGCCAGTCGGATCAAGGCGTTTGCCCAGAGTGAGATGCTTCGCACGAAGACCGATGCGGTGGACGCGGCGATGATCGCCCGCTTCTGCCGCATGCATGCACCTGATCAGTGGATCCCACCCGCGCCGGAAATCCTTGCATTGCAAGGCCTTGTGCGGCGATACGAGGGCCTTACGCGGATGCGTGCTAAAGAACAAACTCGTCTTCAAGAACCGACCGTAACGCAGGCGGTTCGGGTCTCCATCGAATCCATGATTGAACGCTTGAGTGCTGAAATCCAACGGATCAACCGCGAAATCGAGCAGCTCTTTAAGGACCACCCACCGCTGCGAAAACAACGCGCTCTTTTGACGTCGATACCCGGAATCGCGAAGACAACAGCGGCTCGCATCCTTGGCGAAATGCCCGACATTGCTGAGTTTCGCGATGTCGAGGCGGTCGCCGCTTTCGCCGGACTCTCGCCGCGTCATTACCAGTCCGGCTCGATTCAATGGCGCAGCCGTCTGTCTAAGACGGGCAATGCACAGCTTCGCCACGCCCTGTACCTCCCGGCGATCACGGCTATTCAATGGAACCCCGTAATCAAACGCTTCACCGATCGCCTGCGCGACCGTGGAAAAGCCAACATGAGCATCATTGCAGCCGCGATGCGTAAGCTGCTTACCCTCGCCTACGGTGTTCTTAAATCCGGGCGGCCCTTTGATCCGTCCTACTCGACCACTTGACAAGCGACACCGTATCTTGAACGTCGGGACCCTCACACGCTTCCAAGGAAGCTCGTTGCGTCGGTACTTCTTGAGATCCCCGAAGAAGTTGGCGTAGGCGAGGCCGAGGTTCTTGACTCCCTGCTGCGGTGCATTCTTGGTCACCTCGCGCATCCAGGGAAACCGCTTGTCCTTGAGCGCGTTGAGTTGTCTGCGCAGCGCGGCATCCGAGGGCTTCTGGCCGTCGGCGTACTGCCGCTGCCACTCCGCCAACGCCCAGTTGTAGGCGAATCGCGCGACACCATAGGCGCGGCGGAAGTACTCCTGTTGCGCCGGACTCGGATCAAGCCGAACGCGGTGCGCAAGCCTCATCGAAACGACTATAGATCGTGAGTGTGCCATACGCATGGGTCTCCCAGTGACGTAAGGGATACCCAAGCCTGTCGAACCCTCTGGGGAACACCCAGTGATCGATGCCGTGCGAGCGACGCGACTCGCGGCGCAGGCCATCCCAGGACTCCTCCAGCACGAGCTCGGCTTGGCCTTCCAGCACGAAGACGACGGCGTGTCGCGGTAAGAGTACATCGACCTCGCTGATGCCGCAATGCGAAGCCGAGTGAATGAAACACGTCAGGCCGCCGACCGCGAACGCGGCCTCGGTACCAAGGCGTGCGCCGAAGTACCGTCCTGGGATCGACGCTGAGTTCCGCGTTCACAAGTGTTCTTTTTCCGTGTGAATGGTCGCCCGCACTGAAGTCGAACATGGGAGCGCGCAGCGCTGCCGGGCGGGGTCGACGAGGAAGTCGTGCGTCATCGTACCAGCTGCGCGCGTCCTGCGGGACCGGTCATTCGGTCGAGCCTTTCGGACGATCCGCGTCTCGCCCGCGCCGCACCCTTGCACGCGTATGAAACGCGATTGACAGCGCCGGGGCGGACGTGATAGTTAAGTACGTACTTAACCAAAAAGCAGCCCTGCGGACGGCCGACGAGCCGCCGAGACTCAGGAGATCAGGATGCCTCAACGATCTACCGCACACGCCACGTTCGTGATCGAGCGCACGTACGACGCATCGCCCGCGCGTGTGTTTGCCGCTTGCTCCGATCCTGCGGTCAAGGCCCGCTGGTTCGGCGACCCCACGGACGCAAACGCCAAGTACGAGCTAGACTTCCGGGTCGGTGGACGAGAGCGGAACCTCGGCGGCCCGCCGGGCGGCCCGGTCTACACGTACGAGGCCCGGTACGAAGAAATCGTCCCGGACCAACGCATCGTCAGCACCTACACGATGGACCTCGACCGGACGCGCATCTCGATCTCGGTTGCGACCCTGGAGCTGCAGCCGGCGGGCGCCGGCACACGGCTCACGTACACCGAACAGGGCGCCTTCCTGGATAGCCTGGACCAGCCGAAAGACCGCGAACACGGTTGCGGCGAGCTGCTCGATCAGCTCGGCGCGGAGCTGCGCCGGCAGACCGCAACCGTATGATCGCGTCCGGCTAGACGCGCTTCATCCGCTGCGCGCGGGGCGGGGCGGCCCCGCGCTCGCGCAGAGAGAGCGCCTCTTCGCGGTGGCGGTCGGCGATCGGCCCACGTTCGGCGAGCAGGCGGGTCGCGAGGATCTGCAAGTCGCCCTTTTCCGTCGCGGTGAGCGGTCCGAACATCGCCGCTTCGGCGACCGAAACGCTCTCGACCGCTCGCTGCGCTGCGCGACGCCCCTTGGCCGTCAGCACGACCACGTACGCGCGGCGATCGTCCGGGTCGCGCTCACGGCGCACCAAGTTGCCGGCTTCGAGCTCGTCGATCAGCGCAACGACCGACGTGCGGTCGATCCCGAGCGCCGCCCCGACCGCACTCTGCCGCTGAGGCCCCCCCTGCAGCAGCATCCGTAAGAAACGATAGTGTCGCATGCGCAAGCCGAGCGGCTCGATCGCCGTTTCGACGAGATGCGTGACCGAAACGGCGAGCGTCGAGAGGACGAAGTCGGGGCACGCGATCAGCGCCTCGGGGTACCCCTCGGCTCGGCAGCGTTCCTGAGCCGCCTGCGTCCGGCGCTGTGCCATACGTGCATTCTTCCCGGCCGCCGCGCATTTACCTTATCGCAGCCTGCCGCAACCCTACGTCGGCGATCAGTGTGATAGACCGTCAGTAGCACTGACAATCCGCGATGGTGACCAATGCAGCTTTCTATCACCCCGAACACAATCGAACGCAATCGCGCTCCCCGGCATCATCTGCCTACGCGACCGTCGTCACTACTGACGATCCGTAACGGGGAAGAGGGCTCTTCGGAGTTGTCTTTTCTGGAAGATCCCGGAGTGCGGGCGGCCGCGATGCGGCGTGCTTTGCAGGTCGTGCGCACGCGCGCCGACGCCGAGGACGCGGTCCAGGAAGCGTCGGTTCGAGCGCTGCGCTACCGCGCGTCGCTGCGACCGGGCGGAGGCCCGCCCTGGTTCTTGCGCATCGTATTGCGCGTTTCGCTCGACATCGCTGCGGGTGGGCGGCGGTCAGTCGCGGTCGCCGAGGCGCCTGGGGAGGGCGTCGCGCCCCCATCCGAAGCAGCGGTGCTCGATCGCGAACGGTCGCGAACCATCCGCTCCGCGCTCGCGGGACTGCCGCAAGCGCAGCGGAGAGCGGTGATGCTGCACGACGTCGACGGTCTCACGACGCGTGCGATCGCCGCCCGCGAGGGCGTACCGGCGAGCACGGTACGGACACGGCTGCGTCGCGGACGGACCGCGCTGCGTGCGGCGCTTCGCGAGGAGGCGGCGGCATGATCGGCTTCTTCTTGCGCCGCCCGATCTTCGCGGCAGTGTGCTCGCTCATCATCTTCACCGCCGGACTCGTCGCGATTCCGACGCTCCCGATCTCCCAATATCCGAAGATCGCGCCGCCGGTCATCACTGTGACCGCGCAGTACCTGGGCGCCGACGCGGCCACCGTCGAGGCGTCGGTCACGACGCCGCTCGAAGAAGCGGTGAACGGCGTCGCAGGCCTGCGGTACATCACCTCGAGCAGCAATGCCGACGGTTCCGTCACGATCACGGCGACGTTCGATCTCACGAAAAACATCGATCTCGCGCAGGCCGACGTGCAGAACGCCGTCCTCAGCGCGACCGGCCGGCTCCCTGCCGAGGTGCAGCGCACCGGAGTCGTCGTCGAGAAGAGCAGCTCGGCGTTCATCCTGGGCATCGGCATGGTCTCGGAGAACCCCCAGTACGATTACGGCTGGCTCAGCAACTTCACCGAGATCCACGTCCTGGACGCGATCAAACGCGTCAAGGGCGTCGGCAACGTCTTACTCTTCGGCAGCCGCAAGTATGCGATGCGGCTGTGGCTCGACCCGCACCGGCTCGCGCAGAACAACCTCACCGCGCCGGACGTCGTCGCGGCGTTGAGCGCCCAGAACGTCCAGGTCGCTGCCGGAGCCCTGGGCGCATCGCCGACCAGCAAAACGCAGCCGTTTCAGATTGGCTTGAGCGCGAGCGGGCGGCTCGGCAGTCCGGAGCAGTTTCGCAACGTCGTGCTGCGCTCCGACCCGGACGGAGGCGCCGTCCGGGTCCGCGACGTCGGCCGCGTAGAGCTCGGGGCGGAGGACTACTCGACGTTCACCAACTGGAACGGAGCCGTGACGATCGGCATGGGCGTCACGCAGCAGCCCGACGCGAACGCGCTCGAGAGCGCGAAAGCCGTGCGCGCGCAGCTCGACGAGCTCTCGAAGACCTTTCCTCCCGGCGTGCACTACGTGATCCCGTTCGACCCGACGCTCTTCGTGACCGAGTCGATCAAGGAAGTCACGATCACGCTGGCGGTGTCGATCGCGCTGGTGGTCCTGGTCATCTTCCTCTTCCTGCAGAACTGGCGGATGACGCTGATCCCGCTGATGACGATCCCGATCTCGCTGGTCGGCACGTTTGCGTTGATGAAGGCGCTCGGCTTCTCGATCAATACGCTCACCCTCTTCGGTCTCACCCTAGCGACCGGGCTGGTCGTCGACGATGCGATCGTCGTCATCGAGAACATTGCGCGCTTCGTGCAAGAAAAGAAGATGGGGGCGTTCGAGGGCGCCGAGGCGGCGATGCGCGAGATCACCGGCGCCGTCATCGCAACGTCGCTCGTGCTGCTGGCCGTGTTCGTGCCGGTCGCGTTCTTCCCGGGATCGACGGGGCTGCTCTACAAACAGTTCGCGCTGACGATCGCGGCATCGATCTCGATCTCACTCTTCATCGCGCTCACCCTCACGCCGACGCTCTCGGCCCTTCTGCTCTCACGCCCCGTCGGCGCGACGCCGGGCTTCCTGTTGCCGGTGGACGCGGCGATCGAATCGGTGCGGCGGCTGTATCGGCGCGTGCTGCCGCACATCGTCGCGTGGCGGTTCGTGGTCGTGGGCGTCTTCGTCGCCGCCCTGGCGCTGACGGCGTATACGTTCAAAACGACGACGACCGGCTTCATCCCCGACGAGGACCAGGGCTATCTCGTCACGATGATCCAGACGCCGGAGGGGACCTCGATCGAAGGGGAACGGCGCTTCGCCGACCGCATCGCAGCGATCGCGCGCGCCAACGCGCCGGAGATCGAGGGGACGTTCCAGATCGACGGCTACAACTTCTTCGGCCCCGCGTCCAACCACTCGCTGATCTTCTTGCCGCTGCGTCCCTGGGGCGAGCGGGCCGGCCAAGCGCATACGTACGAGTCGATCATCCAGCGCTTGCAGCCGCTCTACTTCGGCGTGCCCGGCGGACAGGCGTACATCTTCAACCCGCCTGCGATCCAAGGGGTCGGAAACTTCGGCGGTTTTCAGTTCGAGGTGCTCGATACCGCAAACGTCGGGATTCCGGCGCTGACGGCAAGCACCTACGGACTCCTCGGCCCGGCGAACACCGATCCCGCGCTCAACGCGGTGTTCACGACGTTCCGCGCCGACTCGCCCCGCCTTGCGCTCGAAGTCGATCGTGAGAAGATCCAAGCGCTGCACGTTCCGATCGACAACGTCTTCGGCACGATGCAGGCGTACTTCGGCTCCCAGTACGTCAACGATTTCGACTACCTCAACCGGTCGTACCGCGTCTACGTGCAGGCGGACCAGCAATTTCGGTCGCGGCCGGACGATCTCGCTTCGGCGTACGTGCGCTCGAGCGGCGGCGGAATGGTGCCGCTCAGTTCGCTCGTCCACGTGACGAACGCGAAGACGCCGCCGACGATCACGCACTACGATCTGTTCCGTTCGATCGAGATCGACGGCCAACCCAAGCCGGGTGTCGGCTCGGGCGACGCGATCGCCGCGATGGAGCGACTCGCGGCCGACCATCTCCCGGCCGGAACGCGCTTCGAGTGGACCGGGTTGACGCTCGATCAGATCGAAGGAGGCAGCGCCGCCGCGCTGATCTTCGGGCTGGGGATCTTCATGGTGTTCCTCGTGCTCGCCGCGCAGTACGAGAGCTTCCTCGACCCGCTCGTGATCCTGCTCGCCGTTCCGCTCGCGATCTTGGGCGCGCTGTGGGCGGTGAACCTCCGCCACCTTCCGAGCGACGTGTTCGTGCAGATCGGGTTCGTCATGCTGATCGGGCTTGCGAGCAAGAACGCGATCCTGATCGTCGAGTTCGCGAACCAGCTGCGCGCCAGCGGCCGCGACGCAGCCGAAGCGGTGCAGCAGGCTGCGCGCACGCGGCTGCGTCCGATCTTGATGACGTCGCTCGCGTTCGTGTTCGGGATCGTCCCGCTCGTCACGGCGACCGGCGCGGGGAGCGCGAGCCGCAACTCGCTCGGCACCGCGCTCTTCGGCGGAATGATCCTCTCGACGCTGCTCAACCTGATCGTCGTTCCGGTGCTCTACGTCATCGTCGAGCGGTTGCGCGAACGGCTCCATGGTTCCCAAGCGGTGCACGCGACGGTGCGGCGGTACGCCGACGAACCGCTGCTCGCCGCCAGCCTTGCCATCGCACCCGACGGCACGCTGATCGCGGTCAGCGGTTCGAACGGGGATCGCCGCACGGTGCGCGTCGCGACGCTGGGTGAACGGCCCAGTGGTGAGTAGCTAGCCCAGCAGCTTCTCCGGCGTGATCGGCAAGTCGCGCACGCGCTTGCCGGTCGCGTGGTAGACGGCGTTCGCAATCGCCGCGGCCGCGCCGACGATTCCGATCTCGCCGATCCCCTTCACGCCGAGCTCGTTCACGCGCGGGTCGTCCTCGGGCACGATGATCGACTCGATCGCGGGGACGTCGGCGTTCACCGGCACGAGATACTCGGCGAGGTTCGCGTTCATGATGCGTCCCGAACGCTCGTCGAACCGGGTATGCTCCAGGAGCGCCATGCCGATCCCCCAGACGGCGCCCCCCAAGTACTGGCTCTTGGCCGTCTTCTCGTTGAGAATGCGGCCGCAGGCGAACGCGTTGACGAAGCGTGCGACGCGCACGGTCCCGAGATCGGGATCGACGCGAACCTCGGCGAACTGCGCGCCGAACGCGTGTTGCGCGAACGTCGTCTGCTGCTCACCCGGCTTCGCGTCGCTGGTCCCCTCGATGGTCGTGACTCCGGCGCGCCGCATGAGCGCGGCGATCGTCTCGGGTCCGCCGCGCACCGCCGCCGCGTCGCCGCCGGCGAGCGCGAGGAGTTTGGCGCGGGCGTCGAGGGCGGCAAGTTTGATCGCCGATCCGGCGCTCGCGGTCAACTGCGAACCGCCCGCGTTGGGCGCGTTCGGATACGTGCTGTCGCCGAGTTCCATGCTGACACGCTCCACCGGCAGCCCCAACCCTTCGGCCGCGACCTGCGTGAACACCGTGTACGCGCCGGTACCGATGTCCACGCCGGAGCTGCGCACTACCGCGGTGCCGTCGGCACGGAGCTGGACGAGGGCGCCGGCCGCGCTGCGATGGGTCGGGTACGTTGCGGCGGCCATTCCGAGGCCGACCAGCAGGCGTCCGTCCCGCATCGATGCGGGCCGCGGGTCGCGCCGGCTCCATCCAAATCGCTCCGCGCCGGCGTCCAGGCACTCGCGCAGCGAGCGGCTCGAGAACGGACGCCCGTCGGCATCGGTGCTCGTATCGTTGATGAGCCGCAGCGGTGTCGGATGGCACGGCGGGCACGACGGTACCTGCCAGTCGTGCATGCACGGCGATTTCATCACTTGCCGCAACCTGAGATCCCGGGGATCTCCTACGACGGCGGGTACGCCGAGTACATGATCGCGCCGGCGAACGTCTTGGCGCCCATTCCGGACGAGCTGACGTTCGAAGAGGCGGCGCCGCTGCTCTGCGCGGGGGTCACGACGTACAACGCGCTGCGACACAGCGGCGCTCGAGCCGGCGACCTCGTCGCGGTGCTGGGAATCGGAGGACTGGGACACCTCGGCGTGCAGTACGCGAGACAAGGAACCGCTCGCGCACAAACTCGGCGCGACCGCGTACATCGACAGCGCGACCGAAGACGTCGCGCAAAGCTCAACGAACGCGGCGGCGCGCGAGTGATCCTCGCGACGGTGGCGAGCGGAGCGGCAATGAGTCCGGCGAGATCGGCGGCCTCGGCGTCGACGTGAAGCTCATCATCCTGAGCGGCGTGCGTCCAATGATCGAGACGATGCCGTCAGCCCGCGCGCAGGAAGCCTACGGGCGAATGATGAGCGGCGCGGCCCGCTTCCGGATGGTCCTCACCAACGCGGAGTGATCCGGTCAGTACCACCCGTCGGCGAGCATCGCCAGCGCTTCGACGGTCGGTGAGAAGCGTTCCAGGGATGCGGAGAGCGGCGCCAGCTGCGCGTGCACCGCGCCGGTGAACGCGTCGATTCGCGCGCGCTTCGCGGCGGCCAGCGCTTCCCGTGCCCCCTCCGAAAGATGCGGCGCGATGCGCGCGTTCGCTTCGGCGCGCAGCGCATCGACCCGCAGCCGCGCGCGATCGCACAGGTCGGCCAAGCGTACGCCATCGACGTGGGAGAGTCCCTCGATCCTCGGCGCGACGACGTCGAGCGGATCGAAGTCGGGCGGCGCTCCGGCGACGCGTGCGACCAGCGTTCCGATCTCGGTCCGAGCGGCGGCCCGGATGTCGCGCACGTGCGCCCGGAACGCGCTCATCGTCCCCAGCACCTCGCGTGCGTCCGCGGCAGCGAGCACGTCCTCGATCGCGGAGCGATAGGCGCGATCCGCGGTGTCGCAGCGCACCGCCGTCTCGACGAAGAGGGACTCCGGCAGCGCCGCCGCGCCCAGCGAAGGCTGGCGGAACAACAGCCCGCTGCGCAAAGCGCGAGCGAGCGGCGGCGGGCTACTCATCGTCGGCACTCGGCGTTGATCCGGCTATGCTGATCTCGAAGCGCTGCAGCTCGCGCTCGGTTGCCGATGAGCGGTTCGCGTGCTTTTGGTCGATCTTCACTCGACGGAACACCTTCAAACGTCGAAACATGAGCACCTGCTCATTTTCAGCTCTCATATGGCGGTGACACCGTAGTGCAAGACTATCGACTACAACACAAAGTTGTGATCGTCACCGGCGCAAGCCGGGGCATCGGTGAGGCGGCTGCGCGGTTTTTCGGTGAATCCGGATCGCGCGTCGTGCTTGCCGCGCGTACCGAAAGCGGCCTCGCACGCGTCGTCGGCGAAATCATATCCGCCGGAGGTACGGCAACGGCGGTTCCGACCGACGTCACCGATGCGGCCGAGGTCGATCGCCTTGTTGAAGAAACCCTTCGCATCTATGGCCGCGTAGATGCCGCGTTCAACAACGCCGGTGGCGGGCACATGCCGAAACCCCTAGCGGACCTCTCCGACGATGATTTCGATGCAGCGGTACGTGGAAATATGCGCAGCACGTTCCTCTGCATGCGCCGTGAGATTCAAGCCATGTCGAGAAGCGGCGGAGGGGCCATCGTGAATATGTCTTCCTGTGCGGGCATTCAGGCGGCGCCCGGCATGGGAGCGTATTGCGCCGCAAAGCATGGTGTTATCGGCTTGACAAAGACGGCGGCGCTCGACTACGGCGGCTCGAACGTTCGTGTGAACGTGCTAGCCCCTGGGCCCATTCAAACGCATCGCCTAGAGAACATTCCCGACGAGAAGCGCGCGGCCATGTTGCGAGCGATTCCGCTGAGGCGTCTCGGCGATCCCCGCGAGGTTGCCCAGACGGTCGCGTGGCTCTGTTCGCCGGCGGCGAACTTCATCACCGGCGCGGTCATCCAGATCGACGGAGGCAAGACGATCGGAAACGCGTAGCCGACGCGCCGGGTTGCGCCAATCGTACGCTCAGCCGGCGCGCTGAGCGCGTTCGTCCTTCCGCGCAAGAGAGCGTAAGGCGCCCGGGCCTACCGTCTCGCCGCACTCCGGACACACGAGAATCGGGACCGTCGGCTTTCCGCACGCCTCGTGGATCAGCACGAGCGGCGGACCGCTCGGGCCGGCGAGGTACTTGTCGCCCCACCTGATGAGCGCGATGAGCACCGGGTACAGATCGCGTCCCTTCGCGGTGAGGTGGTACTCGTAGCGCGGCGGCCGCTGCTCGTAGCGCCGCCGCTCCAGCAGGCCTTCGTCGGTGAGCCGCTTCAGCCGCGCGGTCAGCACGTTCGTCGCGATCCCGAGGTCCCGCTGCAGTTCATCGAAGCGCCGGATGCCGCGGAACACGTCGCGCAACACCAAAATCGTCCACCCCTCGCCGATCACGTCGAGCGAGCGGGCGATGGAACAGGGCATCGCGCTAAGATCGACTTTTGCCATTCTCCCGTGACCGAACGTAGCACAGTGGCTTGCTTTTGGCAAGTCACTGAGGTATATATCTCCCCATGGTCACTTGCTTTCCGCAAGCGAGGCGGAAATGACCGCTGAGTACGGACTCCGCCGCGTCGTCGTCGTCTCGGCGGTGATGCTGGCGGCCGTTCTGCAATTGGCGGACACGACGATCGTGAACGTCTCGCTGCCGACGATCGACGGAAACCTCGGCGCGTCGATCGACGAAGGCACCTGGTTCATCACCGCCTACATCATCGCCAACGTCATCATCATCCCGCTCTCGCCGTGGCTCTCGTCGCTGCTCGGCCGCAAACAATACTTCGCGATTTCGATCGCCGGCTTCACGCTCTCCTCACTGCTGTGCGGCATCGCGACCGACGTGCCGACGGAGATCGCGTTCCGTTTCGTGCAAGGGGCGTTCGGCGGCGGCTTGATGGTACCGGCACAGCAGATCATTCGCGATGCGTTTCCGCCGGCGAAGCTCGGCTTGAGCCAAGCGCTCTTCGGGCTCGCCGCCACGATCGGGCCGACCATCGGGCCGACGCTCGGCGGCGTCTTGACCGACGCGCTCTCGTGGCGCTGGGTCTTCTTCATCAATCTCATTCCGGGGCTGATCGCCACGCTGCTCGTGCTGCGCTACGTTCGCAATCCGGTCGGGGAGCCGCGCGCGCCGGTCGACGTGCCCGGCATCGCGTTGCTCGCCGTCGGGCTCGGCGCGTTTCAGTACGTGCTCGAAGAGGGTGAGCGTCACGATTGGTTCGCCGACGACGGCATCCGCGTCATCGCGGCCGTCGCCGTCGTCGGCCTGGCCCTTTTCGCGCTGTGGGAGCTGCGCGGGACGCGCACGCCGGCCGTCGCGCTGCGCGTCTTGGGAAACCGCACCGTTTGGGCCGGTGCGCTGGTGAGCTTCGCGGTGGGCTTCGGCCTCTACGGTGTCTTCGTGATCCAACCGCAGTACTCGCAGAGTTCGCTCGGCTACACGACGACGCTCTCGGGGATCATGGTGATGACGCGCGCCGGCACGATCCTCGCGCTCTTCCCGCTCACCGCTTGGATCGTCTCGCGCCCGCGCCTCGACCTGCGCGCCGCGACGGCGGCCGGGCTGGCGCTCTACGCGATCGCCTCGTGGCTGCAAGCCGGCGTCATGACGACGACAGCGAGCTTCGAATCGCAAGTGCCGACGCAGATCCTCGGCGGCATCGGCTTGGCGTTGATCTTCGTTCCGCTGCAGGTATCGCTGCTGCGCGCGCTCGATCCCGCAGCCGTCCCGCCGTCACTGGCGATCGTGCGGCTGGCGCAACAGATCGGCGGCTCGGTCGCGACGGCGGGCGTCGTCACGTTTGCGGACCGTGCGTTCGCGCTCCATCAGGACGCGCTGCGCGACGCGACCGTGCTGAGCAATCCCCCCGTCGCGGAGTTCGTGGCACGCCACGCGGGACTCGGACTGAACGCGCTGGCGCAGCTCGTCGGCCAGCAAGCAGCGGTGATGTCGTACGCCGACGCGATCCGCTTGATCGCCATCGTCGCGGCGGTCTCGATCCCGCTGCCCTTCCTGCTGCGGCGCGAACGAGCGGCGGCTCGAACGTGACCGCGGCCATCGGACGGACGAGCGCCGCCGCCAGCGAACGCTGGTGGGTGATGACGCACGGCATCGGACGGCGCGACCGGCTTACGACTCGGCTTCTGGAAGCGACGGACATCGAGCCGCTCGACCTCGCGCTGCGCGCGGCATACGGCTTCGAACAGTCACACGCGGCGCGCTTGCGCTCGTACTTGGACACTCCGGCGGTCGCGACGTTCGTCGCCGCCGAGGGCGACGCGCCGCTGGGGTGCGTGTTCGGGATCGACTACCGCAACGCGGCCTACGTTTCTTTCATGGGTGTCGACCCGCGCGCGCAAGGCCGCGGCATCGGGCGCGCGTTGCTCGAGGCGCTCATCTCCTGGTCGGACGAGTGCGGCATCGACTCGCTGCACCTCGATGCGACCCCGGCGGGCGAGCCGCTCTACGCGCGCGCGGGGTTCGTCGACGACGGCGAGACCGTCGTGTTCACCCGCCCCGCGACACCCGGGAGCACGTCCGTCGCGCCGCCTCCCGCGACCGAAGCCCAGCGCAGCGCAATGCTCGCGCGAGACCGCGTGGCGTTCGGCGCCGATCGCCGATCCGTGCTCGAGCCGCTGTTCGAATGCCCCGACAACCACGTCATCGCGGGCGACGACGGCTCCTACGCGGTCGCGCAGCCGGAGACGATCGGCCCCCTCATCGCGAGCGACGCCGTACGCGCTGGGGAGCTGCTCGACGCGGCACTCGCGGCGCGGCCCGACGTCGCGCTGCGCGTCTGCGTCCCGACGCAGCAGCCGGCTGCGGCGCGGCTCTTGATCGCGCGCGGATTCACCGCCGGCCGGCGGTTGCGCCACATGGTGCGCGGCGCGCGCCTAGCGGCCGACGAAACCGCGCTCTGGGCCCGGATCAACCTCGGCCAAGGCTGAGCGACATTTCGCGCCCGCTTCTAGATCGCATACGGCCGCGCGACCATCAGCGTCACGAGCAAGACGAACATTGCGGCGAAGGCGATCGCGATCCACGTCGCTGTGCGCGCCGCGTCTTCGCCCGCGAACGTAGCGCCCGTCTCTGCGGCTCGCAGATGGCGCAAATGGAATGGGACCGCGACGGCACCCTGAAGCGCGAGTCCGACCACGATGACGACGTAGGTCACGATGAGCCACGGTGCGGATCCGGGCAGGTGCAACGCAACGAGGGTTGCGATCCCGAGCAGCACGCCGACGCCGAGCAGCGGACCGAAAAGACGTTCGATCGTGACGACGGCCCCGAACGCGGCGGCCGTCGACTGCGCCTCCTGCCGGCGCGCCACGACCGCGAGCGCGAAGTTCGCGACGATCAGCCCGCTATAGCCGAGCGTCGTGCAGATGACGTGGGCGGCGATGAGCAGGCTCGATGGCGTCGTCATGCTGTTCTCCCGAACATGAGCACTTGCTCATTATGAGCAGGTGCTCATTCTCGCACGGTAAAAGAGGCATGTCAAGATGGACAGGCGCGATGAGTTCCTGGATGCTGCGGAACGCGTGCTGCGCAAACGAGGGCTCTCCGGGACGACCACACGCGCGATCACGACGGAAGTCGGGTGCGCGGAAGGCACGCTGTATCGCTATTTCGCGGGTCGCGCCGAGTTGTTTCTCGCACTGTTCGAACGTCGCTTGATCGCCGCACTTCCAGCCCTGCAGCGCCTGCCCGAGCTTGCGGAACGCCCCGATCCGCAAGCGGTCCTGCTGAACGTGTGCCTGGAGTTCTTACGCTTCCATCGCGAGAACGCGGCCTTTCTCGCCGGACTTTTTGCCGAGCCGGACCTGCTCAAGAAATATCGCGCGCTGATCTTGCGCAAACACGACGCACCGCGCGTCTCACCGCCGCTGCTCAAGTACGTGCGGCACCAACAACGTGCCGGGAGAATCGCAACGGATGCCGATCCGGCGGTGATCACCGAGGCCCTGCTCGGCACGTGCTTTGCGCGCGCGTTTCACGACCTGATGTTCGACGATCAGCCGACGGAAGCGGCCGACCGAAAATTCCTCGCGGCACTCATCAGCTCGCTCATGCGGACGGAGCGCGGACTCGCAGGCTAGCCTCGGCGATCAGCGCCTCGACGTACGCGTCTCCCGCCGTGCGCAGCGATGCGACGGGGCCGGCGTGCACCACACATCCCTCACGCAGCACGACGGCGTCGCCGCACAAGGACACGGCGTCCGCGAGCGACGAGGTTGCGATGGCGAGCGCGCATCCGCTCCGCGCGACGTACGCGGCGACGAGCGCCCGCAAGGCCGGCCGCGCGTCGGCATCGACGTTGGCGAACGGCTCGTCGAGCAGCAGCACGTGCGGCTCGGCGACGAGCGCGCGCGCCAGCGCAAGGCGCTGCCGCTGGCCGGTCGAAAGCGTGCGCGCGTCGGCCTCCGCCGCCGCTTCGAGTCCGACGTCGTGCAGCGCCGCCTGCGCGGCGTTGCGAGCCTGCGCGGGCGAACCTCCGAGAACCGACGCCGCGATCACCGCGACGTTCCACCACGTGCTGCCGCGCAGCACCGCCGGCCGCGCGAAGACCGCGGCCGCGCGCGCCGGGCGCTCGACGTCACCGTGCGCCGGTATCAAGCCCTGCAGCGCCAGCAGCAGCGTCGTCTTCCCGGCGCCGTTCGGGCCCAGCACGGCCGTACCGCGCGCGTCGGCCGCGAACGTCGCGACGTCGAGGACGAACGCTCCGCGCCGCGCTACGAGACCGCGCGCGATCACGCCCATCGGCGCTGCAGCGTCATGGCGACCCCCGCGGCGACTGCCATGATGCCGAGCAGCACCGCGACCGACGCGAACGCCGCGCCGAACTCGCCTTTCCCCACCGACAGCATGGTGTCCGTCGTCAGCACGCGCGTTTGCCCTTCGATGTTTCCGCCGGTCATCTGCGCCGCGCCGACCTCGGCCAGCGCGCGGCCGAAGCCGGCCAGGAGCGCTGCGGCGAGCCCCGGTGCGACCTCTCGCGCGAGCAGTCCGAACCGCTGCCGGGTGGGAACGCCGAGGCCGGCCAGCTGCAATGCGAGCGTCGTATCGGCCGTGCGCAGCGCGACGACCGCCAGCGTCCCGACGAGCGGGATGACGATGACGGTCTGCGCGACCGCCATCGCCGTCGGCGTGTAGAGCAGGTCGAGCACACCGAACGGTCCGCTGCGCCAGAACGCGAACGCGACGGCGAGGCCGACCGCGACGGGCGGCAGTCCCAAGCCCGCGGTGAACAGCGCGAGCAGCACCATCCTCCAGCGCGACGCGCCGTGCACGATCCAAACGGCGCCCGGTATCGCGAAGGTCGCGGCGACCACCGTCGCGACCGCCGAAATCGCGAGCGACAGCGCCGCGATTCCGACCAAATCAGCGCTCCGCGCCGGCGTCGGGCGTGAACAGCGGCCGGCCGAACCGCTCGCGGCCGTAGGTCCCGATGATGCCTTGACCGGCCGGCGACGTCACGAACGCTGCGAACGCGCGCGCACCCGGCTCGTTCGCGACCCGGCCTTCCAACGGTTTGACGACGATGACGTGATAGATGTTGCGCAGGTCGCGCACGTCCTCCACCAGCGGCACGATGGCGAGCGTCGCACGCTGCGAGAGGAACGTTCCGTCGTCGGTCAACGCGTACGCATTCTTTTGCGAGGCGACGTGCAGCGTGTCGGCCATGCCGCTGCCCGTTTTCACGTACCACGCCGCCGCCGGCGTCACCGCCGCGGCCTTCCACAGGGCCAGCTCTTTGATGTTCGTTCCGGAGTCGTCGGCGCGTGAGACGAAGGGAGCACCGGCGCGTGCGATCGCGGCGAAGGCCGCCTGCGCGCTGGCCGCACCGTGCACGTGAGCGGGATCGGCGGCCGGCCCGACGACGATGAACGCATTGTGCATGACGAGCGCGCGAGCGAGGCCGCGACCCTTCGTCATGTAGGCCTCCTCGGCGCTCGGCGCGTGCACGAGCAGCACGTCGGCGTCACCCCGCTCACCCATCGCGAGGGCGGCGCCCGTACCGACCGCGATCGTTTTGACCTGGTATCCGGACGCGTGCTCGAACGCGGGAACGAGCACGTCGAGCAGGCCGGTGTCCTGCGTGCTCGTCGTCGTCGCGAGAACGACCGACGGCGCGGCGTACGCTGCCGGCGACTGGAGGAAGAAGCAGAGGACGAGCAGGAGCGAAGCGGCACGACGGAACATCATGCGCCACCGTTGGACCCGACCCGAGCGAGTCCCCGCTTTACGGCTGGTCGCCGGGCCGCAGCGCGGCGAGTTCGCGGAACAGCGTGCGTTCCTGCTCGCCGAGGTTCTGCGGAAGGCGGGCGATCACGCGGACGTATTCGTCGCCGGAGCCGCCGTCTTGCCGGGGCATCCCTTTGCCGGGAAGCCGCAGCAACTGCTCGTTCTGGGTTCCCGGCGGGATGCGCATCTGCACGGCGCCCGTCATCGTCGGAACGCGAACCTCGCCGCCGAGCACCAGATCGTACGCGCGCACCGGAAGCTCGACGTTGAGATCGTCACCGAACCGCTCGAACGTCGGGTCCTCCTGCACGTGAACGGTGAGGTAGAGATCGCCGGGTGGGCCGCCGTGCATCCCGCGGCCGCCCTGGCCGAGGAGGCGCAGCCGCTGACCGTCACGCACGCCGCGCGGGATGCGCACCTCGAGCGTCTTGGTGGTGGTGACCCGTCCGGTGCCGTGACACGTCGGACAGATGCGCCGCTGCACCACACCGGTGCCGCCGCACGTCGGGCACACGTCGTCGAGCTGGAGCGAGACGCTCTTCGTCCCGCCGACGTACGCGTCGCGCAACGACACCTCGATCGAGCCTTCGAGATCGCCTCCGCGGCGCGGCACGTCGGTGAACGTGGTCGAATGCCGGCCGGCCCCGGAAAAGAACGTCTCGAAGAAGTCGGAGAACCCGTCGCCGGCGTACTCGCTGCCGAACGGCGCGCGGTGCGGCTGCTGATGTTCGGCCTGATCGGACGCGCGCTGCCAATCGCGTCCCAGCGCGTCGTACTTCTTGCGCTTCTCGGGGTCGCCGAGGACCTCGTAGGCCTCCTGGATCTCCTTGAACTTCTCTTCGGCCGCTTCTACGTCGTTTGGGTTGGCGTCGGGATGCCACTTGCGCGCCAGCTTGCGATACGCCGCCTTGATCTCTTTTTCGGTCGTGTACTTCGGAACGCCGAGAATCTGGTAATACTCCTTGTAGCTGACCGGCATCGCGCGGCAGGCTATGCGTTCTTCGAGACGAGGACGCGCGCGGGCCGGAGCAGTTCGTCGTCGACGAGGTATCCGCGCTGCACCTCGTCGAGCACCGTCTCGTCGGCGAGGTCGGGCGCGGGCCGCGTCCCGATCGCCTCGGCGACGTTCGGATCGAAGTGGGCTCCGGCACCGGCGGTCAGGACCGGCGTCACGCCTTCGCTTTCGAGCGCCGCCTCGAAGCCGCGCACCGTCGCCGCAAGGCCCGCGCGCAGTTCGTCCGAGTCTTCGTACCGCAGCGCGCGTTCGAGATTGTCCAAGACCGGGAGAAACTTCACCAGCACCCGCTTCTTCACGGCCCGCACGGCGTCGTCGGAGCGGCGCTGCAGGCGCTTCTTCGTGTTTTCGTTCTCGGCTACCGCGTAGAGATACTTCGCGCGAAAATCTTCCGCCGGCTCCGGTTCGGCGGGCGCTCGGGCCGATTCGGCCTGCGCTTCGGCCGGTTCGCGTTCCACTCGCCCGCCCGCTACGGGGTTTCCTTGAACTCGGCGTCGATCACGTCCTCGCCGCCGCTGCTCGGGCCGCCGCTGCTCGCTCCTGCGCCGGCGCCGTTGGAGGCGCCCGCCGCGCGCGACCCGCTGCCGCCGCCGGCGGCGGACGCTTGATACAAGGCCTCGCCCATCTTGTTCGCGGCCTCTTGCACTTGCGCCACCGCGCTCTTCAGCTGCTCCGCGGTTCCGTTCTCCGAGATGCGGCGCAGTTCCGCGAGCGACGATTCGACCTGGCTGCGCAAAGCCGGAAGGAGGCGATCGCCGGCGTCTGCGAGCGTCTTCTGTGTCGTATAGATGAGGCTCGACGCCTGGTTGCGGACTTCGGCTTCTTCCCTTTTGCGGCGATCTTCGGCGGCGTGCGCCTCAGCGTCGCGCACCATCCGGTCGATGTCGTCTTTGGAGAGATTGGTCGTTGCGGTGATCTCGATCTTCTGTTCTTTGCCGGTGCCGAGATCTTTCGCGCTGACGTTGACGATGCCGTTGGCATCGATGTCGAAGGTGACCTCGATCTGCGGGACGCCGCGCGGGGCGGGCGGGATCCCTTCGAGCCGGAAGCGCGCGAGCGTCTTGTTGTCGGCCGCCATCTCACGCTCGCCTTGGACGACGTGGATGTCGACCGCGGTCTGACCGTCCTCGGCGGTGGTGAAGATCTCCGACTTGCGCGTCGGAATCGTGGTGTTGCGTTCGATCAGCTTGTGGGTGAGGCCGCCGACCGTCTCGATTCCGAGCGAGAGCGGGGTGACGTCGAGCAGGACGACGTCGCGTACCTCGCCGGAGAGCACGCCGGCTTGAATCGCCGCGCCGATTGCCACGACTTCGTCCGGATTCACCGACTGGTTCGGCTCTTTGCCGGTCAGTTTGCGGACCAGCTGCTGGATCGCCGGCATGCGCGTCGCGCCGCCGACCAGGATGACCTCGTTGATGTTGGCGGTATCGAGCTTCGCGTCGGCGATCGCGTTCTTGAAGGGCTGGATGCAGCGCTCGGTGAGATCGGCGGTGAGCTCTTCGAACTTGGCGCGGGTGAGCGTGTACTCCAGGTGCTTCGGGCCCGTCGCGTCGGCGGTGATGAACGGCAGGTTGATGGTCGTCTGGACGACGCTGGAGAGTTCGATCTTGGCCTTCTCTGCGGCTTCCGTGAGTCGCTGCAGCGCCTGGCGGTCCGGGCTCAGATCGAATCCGTTCTCGCGGCGATACTATTCGACGAGCCACTGCACGATGCGCTGATCGTAGTCGTCGCCGCCGAGATGGGTGTCGCCGTTCGTCGACTTCACTTCGAAGAGACCGTCGCCGACTTCGAGGACGGAGACGTCGAACGTGCCTCCGCCCAAGTCCCAGACGAGGATCGTCTCGTGCGTCTTCTTGTCGAGACCGTAGGCGAGCGCGGCGGCCGTCGGTTCGTTGATGATCCGCAGGACCTCGAGGCCCGCGATCCGGCCGGCGTCCTTGGTCGCCTGACGCTGCGCGTCGTTGAAGTACGCCGGGACGGTCACGACGGCTTTGTTCACCCGCTCGCCCAGATACGTCGACGCGTCGTTCACCAGCTTTTGCAGGATCATCGCCGAGATCTCTTGCGGCGTGTAATCGCGCCCGTCGATCTTGACTTTGAAGTCGGTCCCCATGTGGCGCTTGATCGAGGCGATCGTGCGCTCAGGGTTCACGATCGCCTGACGCTTCGCCAATTGGCCGACGAGCCGTTCGCCGGTCTTGGTGAACGCGACGACCGACGGCGTCGTGCGGCTTCCTTCCGCGTTCGGAATGACGGTGGGCACCCCGCCTTCCATCACGGCGATCACGGAGTTCGTCGTGCCCAGGTCGATGCCGACAACGGGTGCTGCCATGAGAAGTCCCTTTCGATCGCGGCGGATGCCGCGCTATACCGTCGCCGCGTGCAACGCGGCCGATGGGCGAACCGCGAGCGTCAGGACGCCCGCACGGTCATCGTAGTCGGAGACCACCTGGTCGCCGTCGTGGAGTTCGCCGGCGAGGATCATGCGCGCCAGCGGCGTCTCGAGTTCGCGTTGGATCGCGCGCTTGAGCGGCCGCGCGCCGTATACCGGATCGTAGCCGGAGCGAACCAGGTGGCGGCGTGCTTGCGCGCTCAGCTCGAGCGTGATGTGCCGGTCGGAGAGGCGCTCGCGCAGGCGGCCGAGCTGGATTTCGACGATCTGCTCGAGCTGCTCTTCGCTCAGTGCCCGGAACACGACGAGGTCGTCGACGCGGTTGAGGAACTCCGGGCGGAAATTCTGGCGGAGCTCGTCGAGCACGGTAGCGCGCATCAACGCGTAATCCGTCTCCGACGAGGTGCGGAACCCCAGGATTCGATCGCTGCCGATGTTCGAAGTCATGATGATGATCGTGTTGCGGAAGTCGACCGTACGGCCTTGCCCGTCGGTGAGGCGACCGTCGTCGAGAATCTGCAGAAAGACGTTGAAGACGTCCGGCGCCGCTTTCTCGATCTCGTCGAAGAGCACGACGGAGAATGGCCGGCGGCGGACGGCTTCGGTGAGTTGCCCGCCCTCGTCGTAGCCCACGTATCCCGGCGGGGCGCCGATCAAACGTGCGACGGTATGCTTTTCCCGATACTCCGACATGTCGATGCGAATCATCGCGCGTTCGTCGTCGAACAGGAACGCGGCGAGCGCCCGCGCGAGCTCGGTCTTCCCGACACCGGTCGGCCCCAGGAAGATGAACGAACCGATCGGCCGGTTCGGATCGGCGAGTCCGGCGCGCGCGCGCAACACCGCCTCGCTCACCGCCTCGATCGCTTCGTCTTGACCGACGACGCGCCGGTGCAGTTCCTCGGCGAGATGCAAGAGCTTCTGCTTCTCACCTTCAAGCAGCTTCGAGACGGGAACGCCCGTCCAGCGGCTCACCACCTCGGCGATGTCCTCTTCGTCGACCTCTTCCTTGACCAGGCGGTGCGCGCTGCCGTTCGTCTCGACCGCGCCTTCGAGCCCGGCGAGCTGCCGCTCGAGATCGGCGAGTTTTCCGTAGCGCAGTTCGGCGACCCGGTTGAGATCGTACTGCCGTTCGGCTTGTTCGATCTCCAGTTTGGTCGCATCGATCTGCTGGCGCAGTGCGCGCAGGCGCCCGAGCGCCTGCTTCTCCGCCTGCCAGCGGGCACTGAAGGCGTCGGCTTCTTCCCGCAAGTTGGCGAGCTCACCCTCGATCTTCTCGAGGCGCTCTTTGCTGGATGCGTCGGTCTCTTTGCGCAGCGCCTCGCGCTCGATCTCGAGCTGCATGATGCGGCGCTGCAAATCGTCGAGTTCGCTCGGCACCGAGTCGATTTCGGTGCGCAGCTTCGCCGCGGCTTCGTCGACGAGGTCGATCGCCTTGTCCGGTAAGAAGCGGTCCGTGATGTAGCGGTTCGAGAGCACGGCGGCGGCCACCAGCGCAGCGTCTTTGATCCGCACGCCATGATGGATCTCGTATCGTTCGCGCAGCCCGCGCAGGATCGAGATCGTGTCCTCCACGGTGGGCTGATCGACGAATACCGGCTGGAACCGGCGCTCCAGCGCCGCGTCCTTCTCGATGTACTTGCGGTACTCGTCGAGCGTCGTCGCGCCGATCATGTGCAGCTCGCCGCGCGCCAGCAGCGGCTTGAGCAGATTGCCGGCGTCCATCGAACCTTCGGTTCGGCCGGCACCGACGACGTTGTGGACCTCGTCGACGAACAGCAGCACCGCGCCCTCGGAACCGGTCACTTCGGCGAGCACGGCCTTCAGCCGTTCTTCGAACTCGCCGCGGTACTTCGCGCCCGCGATCAGCGCGCCCATGTCGAGCGAGATCACCCGTTTGCCCACGAGTCCCTCAGGGACGTCGCCGCGCACGATGCGCTGCGCGAGCCCTTCGACGATCGCCGTCTTGCCGACGCCGGGCTCGCCGATCAGCACCGGGTTGTTCTTGGTGCGGCGCGAGAGGACTTGGATGACGCGCCGAATCTCTTCGTCGCGCCCGATGACCGGGTCGAGTTTGCCGCGTTCCGCCGCCCGGGTGAGGTCCATCCCGTACTTTTCGAGGGACTGAAACGTGCCTTCGGGATTCCGGCTCGTCACCCGCTGGTTGCCGCGCGTCTCCTTCAGCGCCGCCATCAGCTTCTCGCGGGTCAGTCCCGCAGCAGTCAGCACCCGCCCGGCGGCGCTGCTCGAACCGACCATCGCGAGCAACAGATGCTCGACCGAGACGTAGTCGTCTTTGAGTCCCTTTGCTTCTTCGTCCGCCTTGGCGAGCAGCCGCGCGAGTTCGGGAGCGACCGTGACGTGCGCTTGGTCGGCGCTCGCACCTTGAAGACGGGGCAGCCGCCGAAGTTCGTCTTCGACGCGCCGCGCGATGTCGCGGGGATCGATCCCCGCCTGCTGGACGATCGCGGGGACGATTCCGTCCTCCTGTTCGAGCAGCGCCGAGAGCAGGTGTTCGACCGTCGTTTGCGTGTGGTGCTCGCGCAGGGCACGCTGATAGGCTTGGTCGAGCGCTTCCTGCACGCGCTGCGTCATGCGCTCGACGTTCATGATGTTCTGCAGGCCGTCGAGAAGCCCGTCGGCGTCACCGTCGACGAACCGAGTTTCCGCAAGCGGAAGGCCAACGCGAGCATCAGGACGCCGAAGACGATCGCGTAGGCGCCGACGAGCCAGACCCAGACCAGCAGGCCGGCCAGCGGCAAGGCCGCCACCAGGACGCCGAAGGCGATCGAGAGGATGCCGCTGAGGATCACCAGCCACTCACCCTCGATCTCGCGACGCAGCCGAATCGCGAGCACGATCTCGAGGACGCCCGTGACGATGGCCCAAGCGGCGATCGTGTAAAGCCAGGCGAGCGCGGTGATGCCGGGCCAGAAAAAGGTCACTACTCCGACCGCGATACCGAGGACGCCTTCGAGCAGCAGCATCGGCCAGCGTTCGCGCTCGTGGCGGAATTTGATGGCCAGCGCCAGCGCGACCGCGCCGTCGACGAACAAGTACGCCCCGAGGACAGCGATCAGCACCAAGAGCGTGATCCCGGGCCACACGAAGGCGCAGATACCGAACACGATCCCCAGCACGCCGCGTAGGGCGACCAGCCACCAGTACCGTGAAATATTGGCGATCATCGTAGCGCTCCTCTATGCGACGCCAGATCGTGCCGTTGACGAAGCGGGCCGCTCTCGCGGCGCACGCGTTCGGCCGCGGACCGATAGTTCACCACGAAGGCGACGTGATTCGCCGCGATCGGAGCGACGTTGAGGTAGACGATGCGGATTCCGTCGGCGTAGGTGGCGCAGAGGGTGCGTCGTTCCATCTGAAGAGGTTCGCACGACGGCGCAGGGTCGAGAAGGGATGTTGGTCACCTGGTACTGGGCGCTACCAAGCGTCAGGGCAAGCGCGGCAACCGGAACCGCGGCGCCGCGAGTTGCCCGCCGTCCACCGGGACGTAAAACACCAGCGTTTGTCCCGGCGAATCCGGGATCGGCAACATGACCGTTTGAAATTTTGTGGTCGTCCCTGAGCC
>CALEYW010000039.1 GCA_937927945.1 uncultured candidate division WPS-2 bacterium
CAACGGACGTCGCCGCGTCCTTGACGACGCGTAGGAGCCCGTTCGCACGGTCAGGAAGCCCGCGTATGTGGACGAGTTCATCGTCGCGCGCAATCCCGACCCCACGAGCAAGCTGCCGTTTCTGGTGCATCTCCCGATCGACGGCGGCCTGTGGCTCAAGGTGAAAGACTCGTGGCCGCGCACGGCACGTGTGTACTGTCATCCCGCAGAGTCCGTCGACGTCGACGCGCTCGAGATCCTAGAGCGGGTCGGCGTCCGCTCGTGCGCGCGGCGTGGCGTCGCGATCGACCTTGTGCTCGAGCGCGGAGTCAACCGGCGCTCCCAATTCGTTACGACGACGGCACGCGGTCGCCGGATGGTCCTCTGGCAGACGCAAAAGGTTGCAACATCCGCGCGTCCCGGCGTTCGTATCCCGTCCGCGTCGGCATCGCCTCTCTCAGTGATCTTCATCGACACGCGCGAACGCTACGGGTACACCTTCGCCGGTCATGCCGTCCGTGTCGAGCGCCGCGCGCTGCAGGCAGGCGATTACGCCGTCGCGATGGGTGACTCGTACGCCGCGGTCGAGCGCAAGCGAATGGACGACTTCGCCAACTCGCTCGTGAAAGCACAGCTCAGCTACACGATGGCCGAACTCGCTCTCTTGCCTGCGGCCGCGGTCGTCGTCGAAGGCACGTACTCGGCGCTGCTCCGACACCCGCACGCGCCGGCGGGGTACTTGGCCGATCTCGCCGCGCGGCTTCAGGTGCGGTATCCGACTGTGCCCATCGTCTACGTCGAGTCGCGCAAGCTCGGGCAAGAGTGGTCGTATCGTTTCTTCAAGGCCGCCCTTGCACGCGATCCAACGCCGGAACTGGAGATGCGACCGCAATCGCCGCCCGACGAGCCGCCCCAAGCACGCCGTCGGCGATCGCCGAACCGTCAGAGCGCGGCGGACGCGAACGGCTAGAACGCCAAGACGCTAGAACGTCAGAACGTCAAAACGTCAAAACGGCGCTGTCTCACAATGAATCGCCATTTCACATTGAATCGACCATAGGGCGATCATTTCACATTGAATCCTTCTTGAGAGGCTTGGCGCCTCTGGGCGGCCGATTGCGGCGCGCCGCGGACCGGACCGTATCGGCGACCTGGGCTTCGCGAGCGATCCCAGTTGCCATCTCGTTGAGGCCGCGCTCGTCGACCAGGCACTCGCGGGACCGCACGACGAGCTGCTCGAGCTCGCGCAGCTCGGCCGCGAGCCGAGCGACGAGAACGTTCTCGCGGACCACCCTCGGTGCCCCCCCGGGAACACTGCAGCCAGTCCCCCAAACCCGGACCTATCGCTAACGCGTGAACGAAATAGTGTCACACGGGGCCAACCGATTGCGACGGAGGTTCGCGAAGCCCCGTGACTTCATCGCATTTCTTCTTGCAAACGAGGATCATTTCATGGCATCTCGCCGTTCGGTTAGGCGCGCGATCGTCGGTATCGTCGCGGTCGCGCTCTGCGCGACCGTCCTATACCCCTCTTCGTCGATGGCAGCCGGTACCGTCGATGTTGGCGTCCTGCAGTCACTCACCGGGACGATGGCGATCAGCGAGGTGACGGTCAAGAACGCGACGCTGCTGGCCATCGATCAGATCAACGCGAAGGGCGGCGTGCTCGGCAAGCAGATCGTCCCGATCGTCGAGGACGGTGCCTCCGATCCGTCGATGTTCGCGCAGAAAGCGCAGAAGCTTATCGAGCAGGACAAAGTCGCTACCGTGTTCGGCGGCTGGACCTCGGCCAGCCGCAAAGCGATGCTGCCGGTCTTCGAACGATTCCACGGCTTGCTGTGGTACCCGGTGCAGTTCGAAGGCAACGAGTGTTCACCCGACATCATGTACTCCGGCGCGCAGCCGAACCAACAGATCCTGCCGGCACTGCAATGGGCCGAACAGAAGGGATACAAGAGTATCTTCCTGCTCGGCTCGGATTACGTCTTCCCGCGCACGGCGAACCTCATCCTCAAGAAGCACATCGTCCACGACGGCGGGACCGTCGCCGGCGAGGAATACGTGCCGCTCGGCGGGAGCGACTTCAGTGCCGTCATCAACAAGATCAAGGTCGCGAAACCCCAGATCATCTTCAACACCCTCAACGGCGACAGTAACGTCTCGTTCTTCAAACAGATGGCTGCCGCCGGGCTGCCGTCGGCGAAACTGCCGGTCATGTCCTTCAGCATCGCCGAGCAGGAAGCTAAGGCGATCGGTCCGTCGCTCCTCGAAGGCAGCTACGCGGCGTGGAACTACTTCCAATCGCTGCCCGACCCGGTGAACAAGAAATTCGTCGCCGCCTATCAGGCGAAGTATCCTGGTTCCCCGGTCGACGATCCAATGGCGCACGGCTACCTCGACGTCTATGCCTGGGCCGCTGCAGTCACAAAGGCGGGCAGCTTCGATCCCGAAAAAGTTCGCAAGGCGGCGACCTCACTCGCCTACAGCGATGTTGGCCTCGGCGAGACGAAATTTGCCGGCAATCAGAGCCTCGTGCAGACGGGCTACGTCGGCGAGTTGCAGCCGAGCGGACAATTCAAGATTCTCTGGCAGTCGAAAGGACCGATCCTCCCCGTACCATACGACCCGCTGTCGTTCCCGGGCAAAACCTGCGTCCTGTAGGTCTGTGCCTGCGAGCGGCGCCGCGGTGATGACGTGAGCGAAACGACGCTCGTCGCCGGGCAACTCTTCAACGGGATCAGCGTCGCCTCGATTCTGCTCTTGGCGGCGCTCGGTCTCGCGTTGAGTTTCGGCCTGATGCGCGTCATCAACATGGCGCACGGTGAGATGCTCATGATGGGCGGTTATCTCACCTATCTCTCCATCGCCGTGTTCGGCAAGGGCGCCGGCTTCGCGGTCGGCCTCGTCGTCGCGTTCGTCGGCACCGCGCTCTTCGGCGCACTGCTCGAGATCACGCTGATCCGCCGGCTCTACGGGCGTCCGCTCGACACGCTCCTCGCCACCTGGGGCGTGAGCCTCATCCTGCAGCAGGCGGCGCGGAGTATCTTCGGGCCCATCGGCGTCGAGGTGACGGCCCCACCGTGGCTGAGCGGCACGCTCTCGCTCGGCGGTACCGTCATGACCGGATTCTCGATCCCCGGCGTGCGCGCGTTCATCATCGTCCTCGCCGCCGTCGTGCTCGGTGCCGTCGCGCTGATCATCGCGCGGACGCGGCTCGGGCTGCTGATCCGTGCCGTTCATGAGAATCGCCCGATCGCCGATGCGCTGGGCGCGAACACGCGGCTGGTCGACCTCGCGGTTTTCGCGCTGGGCACCGGCGTCGCCGGACTCGCCGGCTCCGCCCTCTCCTTGATCGCGCCGGTCACGCCGACGGTCGGCCAAAGCTACATCGTGTACGCCTTCCTGGTCGTGATCGTCGGCGGCCTCGGGAGTTTGACCGGAACGCTGGTAGCGGCGCTCCTCATCGGTGTCTTCTCGGCGACGGCGCAGATCGCCACCAGTCAAAGCTTCTCTGACGTCCTGCTCTTGCTGTGCGTCATCATCTTCATGCAGTTCCGGCCGCGAGGGATCGTCTCGCAGGGTTCTCGCGCGCTCGAGGAGACGTGATACGCCGCGAGCTCGGCCTCGTGCTGGTGCTCGTCGCGGCCGCCTGCGCGCCGCTCTATCTGCCGGCCTACGAGCTCTCGCTTCTCGGCCGCTTTCTCGCGCTGGCCGTCCTGGCGATGGGGATCTCGCTGATCTGGGGGACGGGCGGGATCCTCAGCCTCGGACAGGGGGTCTTCTTCGGCCTCGGCGGCTACGCGGTCGCCATGCACTTGAAGCTGGCGAGCGCCGATCCCGGCGCGGTGCCCGATTTCATGCAATGGTCCGGCCTCAACACGCTGCCTTGGTGGTGGACCCCATTCGGCAACCCCGCGTTTGCGATCGCCGCGGCCGTCATCATCCCCGGCACGGCGGCCGCGGCGCTCGCGTATCTCGTGTTCCGCCGCCGGGTGACGGGATCGTACTTCGCGATCATCACCCAGGCGCTCGCGCTGGCGGCGACGACGTTCATCATTAGCCAGCAGCAATACACCGGCGGTTTCAATGGGCTGACCGGCTTCACGAGCGCGTTCGGCTTTGCGCTCGGCGATCAACGGACCCAGTTCGGTCTTTACTGGGTGACGGTCGGCATCGTCGCGGTGACGTTCGTTGCCGTGCGCGCGTTGCAGGGCTCCCTGTTCGGGAAGGTACTGCTCGCCGTGCGCGACGGGGAGAACCGCGTCCGATTCCTCGGGTACGATCCGCTGCCGTTCAAGGTGATCGCGTTCGCGATCGCCGGTGTCCTCGCGGGGGTCGCGGGTGCGCTCGTCACGTTGGACCTCGGTGTGATCTCGCCGGCGATGTTCGGCGTCGTACCGTCGATCGAGATGGTGATCTGGGTCGCCGTCGGCGGCCGGAACAGTTTGCTCGGCGCGATCGTCGGGACGCTGATCGTGAACTTCGGCAAGGACTGGATCAGCAGCGTGTTTCCCGATCTCTGGCTGCACGTGGTCGGCGCGGTCTTCGTCCTCGTCGTCACCGTCGCGCCGCGCGGCATCGTCGGTTTGATGCAAAGCGTGCGAACGCGCTCGCTGCGCTTGCGGCCCGTGACGCCGCCGGCGCTGGTCGAATGATCGATTCGGGGTCACCGCTGCTCTCCGTCGAGCACGTGACCGTCTCGTTCGACGGCTACACCGCGCTCGACGATTTGAGCTTCGCGCTGGCTTCCGGCGCCGTCCACGTTTTGATCGGGCCCAACGGGGCCGGCAAATCCACCTTGCTCGACACGATCATCGGTCGCGTCCGGCCGGCGTCAGGCCGCATCGTGTTCAAGGGCAACGACCTCCGAGCCGTCCCGGAGTATGCGATCGTCCGACTTGGCGTCTGCCGGAAATTCCAGACGCCCGGCGTGCTCGACGCCTTGACGATCGAAGAGAATCTCCGGGTCGCGGTGACGCAGAACCGCGGTGCCTGGCATGCCTTCCGCGCCAAGCCGACGGCCGCCGAGCGGACGCGGGTCGACGAGGTGCTGGCGATCATCGGTCTCGCCGAACGGCGGAACGCGCTCGCGGCGGAGTTGGCGCACGGGATGAGGCAGTGGCTCGAGATCGGGATGGTCGTCGCTTCCGACGCCGACCTGCTGCTGCTCGACGAACCCGCCGCCGGGATGACTCACGGCGAAGCGGAGGCGACGGCGCGACTGATTCGCTCGCTTGCCGGACGTCACGCCGTGATCGTGATCGATCACGACATGGATTTCGTCGAGCAGCTCGACGCGCCGGTAAGCGTGCTGAACATGGGGCGGATGCTCGCGCACGGGTCGGTCGACGAGATCCGGCGCAACCCCGACGTCGCGGCCGTCTACCTCGGCCGCCCGCGCGAGGGCGACGTTGCTGGTCGTTGAGGGCGTCGGCGCCGCCTACGGGATGAGCCAGGTCCTCTCGGAGATCGCGCTCACCGTAGCGGCCGGCGAAGCAGTCGCGCTGCTCGGCCGCAACGGCGTCGGCAAGACGACGCTGCTGCGCACGATCGTCGGCCTGCACGCTGCCAACGCCGGTCGCATCGCCTTCGATGACGACGATATCATCCGGCTCCCGGCGTTCCGGCGCGCCCGCTTAGGGATCGGGTACGTTCCGCAGGGCCGCGGGATCTTTCCGCAGCTGACGGTCGAGGAAAACCTCTCGGTCGGCGCATCGTCGCTCGACGGACGCAAACCGAGCATGACCGCCGATGCGGCGCCGCTCTACGATCTCTTTCCGACCCTCGCACGGCTGCGGAGCCGCAAGGGGGGCGTGCTCAGCGGCGGCGAGCAACAGCAATTGGCGCTCGCGCGAGCGCTGATCGGCAAGCCGCGCCTGCTGCTGCTCGACGAACCGACGGAAGGGATCCAGCCCTCGATCGTCCAGGAGATCGAACGCGTGCTCGGGCTGATCCGCAGCGAGCTCGGCGTCGCCCTCCTGCTCGTCGAGCAGCACCTCGATTTCGCTTGGTCGATCGCCGGCCGCTATTACGTCATGCAGCGGGGGACGATCGTGCGGACGGGGACGACGGCGACCGAAGGGCCCGACGACGTGGCGCCGTTGCTGAGCGTCTGATTCAAATAGACCCAAAAAATGGTCGTCGCCGGATTCCGCGTAGAAGATGTGTCCGCGTTCGAGGTGAGAGATTCGCTCCCGTTCACTCGGGCCGGACCGTCGCGCCGTCGATCGATGCAATGTCGCGTAAGACAGACTCAGGACGCTAGAACGTCAGAACGCTAGAACGGTCAGAACGCTAGAACGCTAGAACGTCAGAACGGTAAAACGTCAAAACGGCGCTGTCTCACAATGAATCGCCAATTTCACATTGAATCGAGCACCGGGCGATCATTTCACATTGAATCCCTCGAAGGCTTGGCGAATCGCGGCGTCCCGTCGCCCTCCCAGGGCGCGGCAACAGGGGCCGACCCCGTAAATCCGCGGACGCGCCGTCAACGCCCAGCGCCGCTGGAATTGCCACGCAACGTTCTGCGCGACGGCGGCATCGATTCGGTGGGACCTTTACGTTCGAAGGCTAGGGTCGGAGACTACGCCGCGAGCCGGTCCGCGAGGAACGCCCCAATCTCGTCCAGAGCGAGAGTTGCCGCGCCGAACCGGCCAATGCCGGACGGGAAGACGTGGAGCATGCTTTCCCACACGTCGACGCGGGCGTCGACGCCGGCGGCGACGGCGCGCTCGATGTAGCGGAGCGAGTCGTCCAGAAGCATCTCGGCGTCGCCAACATGGACGCGGATGGGCGGCAGTCCGGCGACGTTTCCGAAAAGCGGCGAGGCGAGCGGATCGGTCGGAGCGTGCCCGTTCAGGTAGAGACCAATCAATTGCGCTGCCTGGCCGCGCGTGAAATACGGGTCTGTCGCATCGCGGGTCTCCCAGCTCGCGCCGGAAAGCGTGAGGTCGGTGACGGGGGAGAGGAGCACGGCCGCCGCGGCTTTCACCCCGCCCGGCGCGTCCTTGGCGAGTAGCGATAGCAGCGCAAGGGCGAGACCGCCCCCCGCGGAGTCCCCGACGAGCGCGATCCGGCGGAATCCGCGTTCGACGAGCCCGGCGTAGAGCTTCTGCGCGTCCTCGAGTCCGGCCGGGAACGGGTGCTCCGGAGCGAGCCGGTAGTCCGCGACAAATGCGGCGGTGCGGGTCCGTGCAGCAATGTGCCCGGTGAACTTGCGGTAAGCGGTTGCGGAGCCCCAAACATACCAGCCGCCGTGGAGATGAAGGATGGCTTCGTCCCCGTCTCGCGGAGTGCGCGGCCGGCACCACCAACCCGGGACGCCAGCGACCATCCCGGTCTCGTACTCTACGCCGTCGGCGTCGGGTGTGTGACCCATGATGTCGTCAAAGGCCGGGCGGGCGGCCGTCCCCTGCAGGCGCCCCTTGAAGGGTTCGAGCAACGGGCGCAGCGCGGCCAGCACGGCAGTGTCCTCGGCACTCGCCGGGCGAGATTCGGACCAGGCAGCTTTGGCGTGTTCCGGCGTGAAAGGCATGTTCGTCTCCGCATACGGGGGTCGTGCTATATATTTACCTTCCGTACCGTAAAGTAAATACGAACGCAAGTCAATTGCCTTTCCGGGACGTTTCGATAAGATAAGGACGATGGCGGATCTTTCGGCTCCGAGACGTGTAGGACGACCCCGCAGCGAGGCCGCCTCATCTCACGCCGCCGTCATGGACGCCGTGTACCAACTGCTGCAGGAGACCTCGGCCCGGGATCTCACGATGGAGCAGGTCGCGCGGCGGGCGGGGGTCGGCAAGCCGACCCTCTACAAATGGTGGCCGACGAAGGCCGCTCTGATCATGGCGATGTTTCATGAACGCCTCGCCGCAACGCCGGAGGTGCCGAATGCCAAGACCGCTGAGGGCGCCATTCGCGCGAAGATGCAGCGGCTCGTCGCGGAGCTCAACGGGCTGTTCGGCAAGGTGATGGCGGAGCTGATCGCAGAGGGCCAGAGCGAGCCCGATGTGCTGCGCGACCTCTACGACCGCCACATCAGCGGCCGACGTGCATCTACTGTCGCGGACATCGAACGCGGAAAGGCATCGGGCGAAATACGCCCCGACGTCGACTCCAACTTGCTTGTCGATGTCATCTTCGGGCCCGTCTACTACCGCCTGCTGTTGAAGCTCGGGCCGCTGACGGAGGAATACGGCGACGACCTCGTCACCCAAGCATTCCGCGGAATAGAAACTACCCAATAACAAGGGCCCCGCGAATGCGGAGCCCTTGCTATTGGGTCTCCCTTTCGTTTGGCTTTGAACCCGTCACGCCCCAGGTTCATCGTTGCGCGCTGAATGTGAAATGCGAGACGATGTCGTTGCATCTTAGACGTCTTCGGGCGCGACGGGACGAAACGAAAAACCCTTGATCTATCAAGGCTTTTTCGCCGTCTCGACGCGATCACCGGGGAGAGTTTCACAATTCCCCGACTTTTCACAATTATCGCCCAAAACCGGGCCCTAATTGTGAGTCAGCTTCAGAACGCTAGAACGCTAGAACGTCAAAACGTCAAAACGGCGCTGTCTCACAATGAATCGCCATTTCACATTGAATCGCCCGCTGGGTTATCATTTCACATTGAATCCTTCCCGGGCTCAGCTGAACCCGAGCGGCCGGCCCAGTTTGCGCCGCCCGCCTACGGCGCGATCTCCAGCACATTCTCGAGTTCATGGCGCGCGGGTTCGAACTGCTCGATACCGGTCGTTTGCGGGGGCGCCCGGATCGCCCCGGGCATCCGCCGACGGCCGAGCGGTCTTGCAGGGACCCGACGCGACCCGCGGCAATTCGGCGCCATGGGCGTGGCGGCTCCGACATTATCGTTCGAGCTGTTGACGGCCGGCGGCGGTCCAGCCACGGTTGCGCCGGGGACGACCACTCCGCTGATTCTCCAATCGTCGCTCGCGTTCACCGCGGCGCCCGAAGGGTCGACCTGGGCAAGACCGCGGCCGCTGAAGCGGTTCGCGTAATGACCCACGCAGCCGGATCCCCGCGACAGAAGCCTACCGCGCCGTCCTTCGCGCTCCTCGACGCGGCGGGAAATCCCGCCGTCATTCACGACGACGAGACCGGCGGAACGTATACGATCCGCCTCGCCAACGCGTCTGGGTCGCCGCTGGCGCTCGTCGCCGGACCGGCGCTGAGCGAGGACGGTGCGGCCGGTGCGAGCGACGGCGCGACGCGCTGGTACCTTTCGTTCCCCTCCGTGCTCGACGAGTCGATGCTCGCGAACCTCGTGATCTCGGCCGATGGCTGGACGATCACGCCCTATTCGTTCAACACCCGCACCTACTGGGGCTTCGTCCCGAACGCCGGCCTGACGGTCGCACCGAACGACGCGGTCGATTTCACGGTCGACGGTCTCGTGGTGACGACGGGCGAGCGGCTCCGGACGCTGGACCTCACTGTCGACTGGTACGCCGGACCGTCCGCCTTCGAGGCGACGCTCGGGATGAGCGCGCGAGTCGTCATGAACCCAGCTGCCAACTCGTTCACCGTGCAGGTCGACCCCACAACGGAGAACGTCTACGTTTCCGCGGGCGGGGATGCGTACCCGAACACCGTTCGGCTGATCTTTCAGAACGGGCCGACCCCGCTGCCCAACAACGGCATCGTCACGATCGAGGTGCCGATCGCTCCGGCGCCGAGCGCGGTGACAACGGCGAACTTCGCGGCGCAAATCTCGTGTGCGATCGCTACCGAACCGGCGGATTCTTCGTGGACCGTGACCACGACCCAGCCCGAAACCGAAGGCAACGCGGCCTGGATGCTGACGCCGGGCACGACCGCGTCCGCGCTCGCGCCGGCAGAGTCGCTGGCGGTCGAGCTGCGCAACATCGTCTCGCCCCTCCCGGCGCTCCCGGCGGTCGTGACCATCTCCATCGTCGGCTTCGACGGCTTTGCGGACACGACTCCGGAGTGTTCGCTGGTGCTGCGCGCTCTGCCGGCCCCGGTCTTCGTCAATTCGGGCGTAACCGGGACGACCGGCGCCCAACCCTTCCCCTACGACAGCACGATCAGCGTGTCGTGGGAGACGACGTTCGCGACGTCGCTCTCGCTCGAGTACGACGACGGCATCTCGCACGTTATCTACACGAGCGAACAGGACGGTCTTCCGCTCTCGGGGAGTCACGCGTTGCCCAACACGACCGTCGACGCGCAGGTGACGCTCATCGCGAGCAACAGCCTGAACACGACCCGCACCGTGTTGCCGGTGCTCGTGAGCTTGCCGACGCTGGAGCTGACGGTAACGTCCGGGATCGGCGCCTGGGACTTTACGGCCGGGCCCGCCACGATCGTGTATGCCCTGGCCGCATCTCCGGCGGCGCTCGTACAGGGATTTCAGGTGACATCGCCGAGCGGAACGACGGCGCTCGCGGCGACGGCGACGTCGTGCACCATCACGCAGAGCGCGGGAAGCGGTCAAGTCTCGGTCACGGCAACATTCGCGCGCGGCGTCGATCAAAATCCAAATACGATCGACGTCACCGCCGCAGCTCCCGAGATTCCGTCGCTCGCGTCGTATCTCGTCGGGACGTCGTGGGTCGACCCGCAAGACGATCCGACCACCCCGTGGATCGTCTTTACCGACGCTACGAACTGCACGCTGGCCGACACACCCCCGACGCCGTATTCGGCCGAAGCGAACGTCGTCCAGGTCCTGCTGCCCGGCGGCGGCAATTACGTCCCGATTCTCGCGTGGGCACCCCCGAACGTCGCGATGTGGTCGGACGCGAGCGAAACGTTGCAGCAACTGTCACCGGTCGCGGCGTTGCCGTCGTCGACCGCAACGCTCGGTGGGCTGCATTGCAGGGACCCGAAGCAAGGCGCGTAAAGTCGGCGCCCATGGCGGGTGCAACGGCTCCCACGGTGTCGTTCGAGCTGTTGGGCGCCGACGGCAATCCCGCGACGCTCGTGCCGGGGACGACCGCCGCGCTGACCCTTCGTTTGCACAACGCCGGCACCGACGCATTGCAGCTCGTCGCCGGCCGCCCGGCCGACGAGGACGCCGCAGGCGTCGCGACGGACGGCGCAGTGCGCTGGTACCTGCCGTTTCCAAGCGAGCTTCCGGAGGCGACGATCAGCGCGCTCACCTTCGCCTCCGACGGCTGGGCGGCGGCGCCGTACCAGTTTCATGCGCGCACCTATTGGGGATTCGTGCGCCCCGATCACGACGCGACGCTCGCACCCGGTGCTACGGTCGACTTCGCGTTCGGCGGCTTGGCCGTCCCGATGAGCGTTCCCGCGGCGCTCGCGTTTACCGCGGCGTGGTATTCGGGCAATCCTGCCGCCGAATCCGACGTCCCGTTCAGTGTTCCGGTCGCTGTCCCGTCCGTGCGCGACACGTTGTCGGCGGTGATCCAGGCTGACAAGGACCACGAAAGCGCCGTCTACGTCTCGCAACCGGGTGAGTCGTATCCGAACACCATCATCGTCGCGCTGCAGAACGGAACCGCCCCACTCGATGCGGCCGGGACGGTGGAGATCGAAGTGCCGATCACTGCTCTGAGCGCCCCCGGAACCGAGGCCGTCACCACGTCGGAGTTCGCCGCCCAGATCTCGTGCGATGTCCTCTTCGTGCCGGAAGGCTTCACGTGGACGAAGCCGCAGCCGAAGAGCCTTCCCAACGGGAATGCAGGCTTTGCGCTCTCGCCGACCAGCAGCCCCGCGCTCCCGGCCGGCGGGACGCTCCAAATCGCGCTCGGCAACATCATCTCGCCGCTGCCGCCGGGCGAGGCGCACATCACCGTTCGATGGTCGAAGTTCGCCGCCGTCGACGACGGGAGCGTCGACCTTCCCCTGCTCCTCTCCGCGCTCCCGGCATCGCCCGTCCTCGACTGCGAGATCGTGCCCGCCGGAACGGTCGCCTTCGACAGCCCGCTGAGCGTCCGCTGGACCACGACCTACGCGACCACGCTCGAGCTCGACTACGACGACGGGATCGCGCCCGTCTCGCTCTCGAGCAAAGGAGACGGCCTCCCGTTTATCGGGACGCACGCGCTCCCCGACGCAACGGTCGATGCCGTGTTGACCGTGACGGCGTCAAATGTCGGCGGCATCCCGACCGTGACGCCGCTGCAGATCAGCGTGACGCCGGTCGCGCCGACGTTCACCGTCAGGGCAAACGTCCCCGCGTATTCGTTCGACGACGGCGCTACGGTGCTTGTGGTATACACCTTCGACATCGCGCCCACGCGCTTGTTGACCGACCTTCGGGTCACGGTGAACGGAACGGAGCAGTCGATCAAAGGCAAGCCGACGTTTTCGACGACGCTCACGGCGGCGACCGGACCGGCGTTCACGGCAATCTTCGGAACCGGCCTCGGTAAGGACCCGCTACGGATTCCGGTAACGCCCACGATGCAGCGGTTCGAAGACTTTCTCCCGGGCACGACGTGGACGGGTATCGGCGATGGTGCGCCCACGACCTTGCAATTCGGCGGCGAACACACGATCGACGACGTGACGGGATGGGGCCCGTGTTATTATTTTGTCGCCTCCGGCAATGGGCTCGTCATCTTCTGGAAAACGGAAGCGCTCGAACTCGGTCAGGCCCTGTGGGTGCCGCCCCTCCTCATCCTCCATTGGGCTCCGGGCATCTACGTCGCGCCGACCTGGTCTCTTCTCGAAGTGAAGCGCTAGTGCCCGCCCCATCGTTTGCGCTGCTCGACGCGGCGGGGAACCCCGCGGTGATTCACGAGGACGACACGAGCGCGCAGTACACGATTCGCCTCACGAACCAGTCGCCGGGAACGCTGCCGCTCGTCGCAGGGCCGCCGCTGAGCGAGGACGACGTAGCGCGCGCGACCGACGGCGCGACGCGGTGGTATCTCAGCTTCCCGGAGAACTACGACGAGTCGGGCGCGGCGAAGCTCGCGATCTCCGCCGACGGCTGGGCGGTCGCCTCGTATCCGTTCGGAAGCCGCACGTATCTCGGCTTCGTGCCGACCGGGAACGACACGTTGGCGCCTGACGACACGGTCGATTTCACCGTCTACGGCCTCGTCGTGAAGAGCAGCAACGCGCTGCACGTGCTCGATCTGAGTGTCGACTGGTACGTCGGGCCCGTCCAGAACGCCGCGACGCTCGGCATGAGCGCGCCGGTGGTGAGCCCCGAGGACAACTCGTTCTCTGGCACGCTCGACGCGACGACAACGACCCTCTATGTCTCGGACTCGAAAGACTATGCGAACACCATCCGGCTGAACTTCCAGAACGGGCCGGCGCCGCTGCCCCAGGGCGGCACCGTGACGATCGAGGTGCCGATCTCACCGGCGTCCGCCGCCATGACGACGCCGGAGTTCGCGCAGCAGATCTCGTGCGCGATCGCCGGTGATCCGCCCGACTCGCCCTGGGAAGTGACGCCGCAGCCGAGCGCGGATGGGAATCGTCTCTGGACGTTGACCTCGACGGCCACCGGGACGCAGCCCGCGCTGCAGCCGAACGAGACGTTGGTCGTCGAGATCCGCGACGTCGTCACCCGCCTCGAAGGATCATCGGCGGTCGTCGTCGTCTCGATCCAGGGCTTCCCGGCCTTTCCGGAGACGATCGAGCAGCCGCTCCCGCTTACGCTCCTGACGCTTCCGCAGCCGACGATCTCCGGTTACATCAGCCAAACTTCGAATAGTGGGGCCGCCGGGGCGCAACCGTTCCCGTACGACAGCGCGATCAGCGTAACGTGGAACAGCGAGTTCGCGACCGCCGTCTCCATCGCATACGACGACAGCATCGCGAAGACGGCGTACGCGCATGGTGTACCGCTCTCGGGAGCGCAGGATCTGCCGCTGACGACCGTCGATGCGATCGTCACGCTCGTCGCAACGAACGACCGGTTCTCGTCGACGACCACGCTGCCGATCGCGGTCGTGCCGACGGCGCTCACGCTGACCGTAACGTCGGGGATCGCGGCGTGGGATTTCAACCCTCCGAGCTCGCAGGCGTCCCAAGCTCCCGGACCGCCGACGGTCACGTATACGATCGCCGCCACGCCCGCCCGGCTGTTGACGGGCCTCGCCGCGACGACGCCGGCCGGGACGACCGTGCTGGAGCCGACCGCAACGTCGTTCGCCTTCACGCAGACAGCCGCGAGCGGGCAGCTCTCGATCGCCGCAACCTTCGGCGGCGGGATCGGAGCGGATCAGAAACCGACGACGGTGACCCTCACGACGGAAGCGCCGGCGATTACGCCGCTCCCGTCCTATCTGATCGGCACGTCCTGGTCGGACCCATCGGACCCGTCGGGAACCTTCACGTTCGCCGATGCCCAAACGATCAGCATTCCGCCCATAGCCCCCTACATTCCGGACCGGATTCCGTACGTCGAAGACGGCAACATCATCTTCATCCCACAGCCGGCTGACTTTTCTATGTCCTGGATGTGGACGCCGCCGCGGATCACCAACTCGGAGAGCGAGACCGCGTATACGCAGAACAACCCGCCGCCGCTACCGTCGTCGATGACGACGATCACGCCGCCGGGTGCGCTGCCGAGATCGCACGCGGCCGTCGTCGAAGATCCCCTGCCGTTCGATCCGCCGAAGCCGTGGGTGCTCGGGACGATCATGGCGGATCTCGCGTCGCGTTTCGGCGTCTCCCTGCCGTGGCTCAACGGAACGCTCGCGCTCGACACCGTGTCGTTGACCGCGGAGGGCACGCAGTCGGGGACGTGCACGCTCGGCGGCGCGCTCGCGCTTGGGAAGTCGAGCCGGTTCGACGCGAGCGTCTCGTTCGCGAAGGGCGACGACGGCAAGAAGACGTTTTCCATTACCGGGACGATCACGGTTGAGGACGTCGTGCTCGCGATCGCGGCGGCCCAGGGCGACGCGGTCGACGTCTCGCTGACCTCGAGCGCAGGAATCACGCTGGCGCGGATCGCCGGCTGGTTCGGCATCGACCTCTCCGACAACGTCGGTCCCGTCGTTCACACAATCGCCATCCACCACGACCTGAGCGGCAAGGGCAACGGCTTCTCCGCGACCTCAGATCGGATCACCGCGCTCGCCGCGAGCGACGGAACGAACCGCCTCGTGACGATCGATGTCGCGGTCGGCCTGACGTTCGTGCACACCGGCCTCACCGTGCCCGGCGTCACCGTCGACGTCGACTTCGGCGCGAAGAGCGTGCAGCTCGCGATCGCGAACGCCGCCCTCGACGAAGACGCGGTAACGGCGCTCGGCACGCTGCTGCCGCCGAGCACGGCCTTCGCCGTTGCGCAACTGCCGCTCGCCGCCGGCGCGACGCTCGCGATCTCGCTCGTCCTCGGCCCGGACACGAACGTCTACGCGCTGCCGCTCTCCAAGCAAGACGACGGCAACGGCAACGGCGACAAGCCCAGCCTCTCCGAGGCGGCCCAGGCATCGACGACCGCGACGCTCGGCATCCACGTCGACAAGTCGATCGGACCGATCCACCTCGAGCGCCTGACGATCGGGTACAGCGACGGGACCGTCACGCTCGGAATCGAGGGCGGTTTCGCGCTCGACGGTCTGACGCTCGACTTCGAAGGGCTGCAGATCGACGGGACGTTCGGCGACGACACGATCGGCGTCGACTTGTCGGGCCTCGCGCTCGCGCTGCAAGGCGACGCGTTCACGATCGCCGGCGAGTTCCTCATCGAGAAGAACGCCGCGTACGACGGCGGCCACGCCTACTCCGGGGGCGCAATCCTCGCTGCGGAGACGCTCTCGATCGGCGCGGCGGGGAGCTGGGGCACGATCCAGGGCGAGCCGTCGCTGTTCGTCTGGGGCGAGTTCGATGAGCCGCTCGGCGGGCCGCCGTTCTGCTTCGTGCGCGGCGTGAGCGCGGCGTTCGGCCTGAACCGATCGCTCACGGTTCCGTCGGTCCAGGACCTGGCGACGTTCCCGCTCATCCAGGCGGCGATGGCGGACGCCGACCATCCGAACCCGCTCGCCGGGATGGCGCCGGTCGACGTGCTGCAATCGCTCGAGTCGGTGATCCAGCCGGCGTACGGCGAGAAATGGGCCGCCGCCGGCCTGCGGTTCACCTCGTTCGGCGTCGTCGAAGGCTTCGCGCTGCTGGTGATCCAGTTCGGCTCGAGCATCACGTTCCAGTTGCTCGGCGTCGGCGCGGCGTCGCTGCCGAAGGGCGCGGAGAACCCGCTCGCCTACGTCGAGCTCCCGGTCGAAGTCACCGTCGATCCGGCCCGCGGCAGCGTCCTCGCGCTGGCGCGTCTCGCGCCGAGCTCGTACGTGCTCGATCCCGATTGCCGGCTGCAAGGCGGGTTCGCGTTCGGCGCGTGGTTCAAGGACGACGCGGCAAGCGGCGCGCGCGCCGGCGATTTCGTGTACACGCTGGGCGGCTACCACCCTGCGTTCGCGGCGCCGTCGTACTATCCGAGCGTCCCACGCCTGAGCGCGCACTGGGCGAACGGCGACCTCACGATCGACGGCACGTACTACTTCGCATTGACGTCGGCGGCGCTCATGGCCGGCGGCAGCCTGCAGGCGGTCTGGGAGAGCGGGCCGGTTCGCGCGTGGTTCGATGCCGACGCCGACTTCCTCATCGCGTGGCGGCCGTTCGCATACGATGCCGAGGTCGGGATCTCGATCGGCGCGTCGTTCACGATCGACCTCCTCTTGACGTCGGTCGAGATGACGATCCACGTCGGCGTCGACATCCACTTCTGGGGCCCGCCGTTCCAGGGCGACGCGCGCGTCGACCTCGACATCATCTCGTTCACCGTCAGCTTCGGCGCGAACACCGACACCTCCGAGAAGACGCCGATCTCGTGGGCCGATTTCAAGACCGGCTTCTTCCCGCCGAGCACGAACGCGGCGCTGGACGCTCATGCGCTCGCGTTGCGGGCGCTCGGCACAACGCCGACCACCGACGTTTCGGTCTGCCGCGCGCGCGTGACGAAAGGTTTGCTCAAAACGATCGACCCGTCCGCCGGGAGTACCGCGCCGGTGACGTGGGTCGTCGACGGCGCGACCTTCGAGCTCACGACCGAAACCGCGATCCCTGCGAAAGCCGGGTATCTCGCGACCGGCGAGAGCAGCCAGCCGACCTGGACGCCGATCGACGGCACCTGGAACGCGACCGGGTTCGACGTCGGACCGGTGGGTGTCACCAACGCCGACCTGCTCTCCGACCACACGGTCTCGCTGCGCGGGATCGCGCCGGCGCCGCTCGATCCCACGCCGGAGCTGACGGTCACGGCCGTCACCGGCTCGGTCGCCGGCACGGCGTGGTCCATCGCGCTGGCGCAGCAGCCGACCACGAGCACGATCAACAGCAACGTCGCGCCGATCGCGAACGCCCTGACCGGCGTTCGTCTCGCGCCGAAGCTGGGCCCGAGCGAAGCGGGGTTGCCGCAGCCCCTCGCGCTGGCGCGGCTCGAGTTCGCGAACGACCCGCACGTCCTGCATTGGAGCTGGACGTCGCCGATGCTCCCCGCGTCGACGACGCACGCGCAGGGTCAGGCGGCCACAGACCGCGTGACCGCGACGGTCGACGACCTCGCCTACGTCGCTCGCCGCAACGCGCTCGCCGTCGCAGCGTTCGCCGCCGGCCTCGGCGTCACGCCGGGCGGCCGCCTGACCCAGACGGCCGCAACGTTCACCAACACCGCGCCGCCGTTGCTGCGCACGCTCGGAGAGACGTAACGTGTCGACGACCGACCCGACGGTGCAATTCTTCCAGTACGACATCCCCGCGCTCGAGGCGGGCTCGTACACGCTCACGGTGACGCAGCACGCGGCGGACACGCGAGCGAACCCCGCATTCGACGAAACCTTCGCGTTCGTCCGCACGATCGCGGTTTCCGGCGATCGTTTCACCGTCGAGGGGTCCCACCTCGGTGCGGTGTTTCCGCCGACGGGATCCGGCGAGTTCGGCCAGTGCTTGCCGCACGTCACGTGCGTGCGCCCGACGCTGCCCTGGGAGCGTGCCGTGCAGGCGGACAGCTTCGGCACGCCGTGGCTCGCCGTGCTGCTCTTCGACAGCGAAACCTACGCGCCGCCGCCGCTCCAGTCGTTGACGGTCGCGGACTTGGCGCGTTCGCAGGGTTCGCTGCCGGCGGCCACCGCATCATACGCCGATGCCGACGCCGCGTTCGCGCCGGAGCTCGGCGAGTCGTGGACCGATCCGCTGCACGCGATCGACGTCGATCGGGCGACCTTCTGCGCCCTCGCGCCGACGCTGCTCGACCTGCCGCTACTCGCGCACGCGCGCAAGCTGATCGAGGCGTCGACCGACGACGACCCGCTCGACGATCCCGGTCATGTCTCGCTGATCGTCGGCAACCGCGCGATCGAGAGCGACGCGACCGGTACGCGCTCGTATACCGCACATCTCGTCTCGCTCGAGGGCCTCGGGCCGTTCCTTCCGAACGCGGCCGGCGACGTGCCGGCAGCGCTTGCCGCGTTCACCGCGGTGCGGCTCATCAGCTTGAGGTCGTGGTCCTTCGTCTCGCACGATCCGGCCGAGACGTTCGCGGGATATTTCGACAACGCGGCGTTCTCGACGGGACCGCTGACGATTACGGCACCTGCGCCGACCTCGGCGCCGCCGCCGACGACGCTGAACGCCGCGCTGGCGCAAGGCTATCTCCCCGTCAACCAGCGCACGCGGCTCGGCGAGCGCAGCATCGCGTGGTATCGCGGTCCCTGCGTGCCGTACGCGACCGCGCAACCGGCGATCGGCGACCCGAACGCCCCGGAGGGCGCCGCGACCGCGGACGCGCTTCTGCGATACGACGACGCCGACACGGCGATGTTCGATGCGAGCTACGCCGCGGCGTGGCAGCTCGGCCGCCTGCTGGCGCTGCGCGACACCGCGTTCTCGCAGGCGCTCTACGATTGGAAGCGGCAGGCCGCCGACGCGTCGGCGCAAGCGGCGCTGCACGCGGCCGTCACGGAGGCGCTCGGCCTCGAGACGACGTCCGACGTGCGCCGCATCGCCGCCGAGCTGATCGCCGCGATCTACGCGCCCGAGACGCTCGGAGCGCATCCGCGATGAGGCGCCTTCGCCGCCGCACCCACACCGTGCACGCTTTGCTCGAGCGGCGCCTGCGCGATGATGCCGCCGCCGTGCCGCCGTTGCCGGCAAACGTCGTGGCGTCCTTGACCGCCTGGTGGCAGCTCACGGGGGTCCCGCTGCCGGCAATCGTCGCCGATCCGAACCTGCTGCCGCCCGAATCGCTGCGGTTGTTCGTCGTCGATCAGCGCTGGCAACGGAGCCTCCTCGCCGGCGCGTTCAGCGTCGGGCGCAGCGCCTCCGATCAGCTCGCCGTCGACGCGCAGGCCCTGACCGCCGCGCTGCCGACGATCGCGGGCGCGGACGAGACCGGTCTTCCCGTGATGTCGGGGATTCTGTTGCGCTCCGGCGTCGTGAAGGGTTGGCCGACGATGCGCGTCGTCGGCAGCGCGCAGGGCACCGTCGTTCCGGTCGTTCGCCGAGAGAATCTGCTGCCGACGGTGCTGCTAGTGCTGTTCGCCGGCATCGCGCCGGTCGATCAGGTCGTGTTCTCGGAGCCGGCCGAAGCGGTGCATTTCGGCGTCGACACCGACGAGGACTCGGGAAAGGCGACCGGAGCGAAGACGCTGCGGGCGATCACCGGCACCGATGCCGGCAACCCGCTCATGACGAACGGCGCCGGGGTCACGGTGACCGTTCCGTACCGCTCCGCAGCGGTGCTCGACGTCGCCGCGCTCGCCGGCGCGATGGTCGGTCCGCTCAACGGCGCGCACGGCAACGACGACGGCCAAGGACAGCCGCGCGCGTTCACCGCGCGCGAGTTCGCGGTCGAGATGATCAAGGGCGTGGAGAGCGTGACCGTCGCGCTCGCCGCCCCGCGTGCGATGGGAGGACGCTGACGTGGCCGATGCGCAGACCAGGTCGCTCGTCGTTCCGGTCGACCTGCAAGGGCTGCTCGTCGGCAACGACGACGTCGGCAACCTCGACCGTTACGGAACCGGTAATTTCGCGCAGTTGCGCCCGCACTTCGAGCAGATCGCCTACTTCGACGAGAACGGAAACCTGCACGGGACGCCGCCGCCGATCGCGCAGCAGCTCCTTGCGCGCGCCTTCGACAGCGCGAGCGGCGCCGACGCGCTGCAGCCCGGCGTCCACCTGCACTGGGCGTTGCCGGATGCGTTGACGCACGCCTCTGCCGGTGACGACGGACCGCTGACGTTTCCGCACGCGCCCGACCGGTGGGTCGTCGTGCGCACCGTCGCGACGCCGGCGAACGGGACGGTCACGCTGACGCGGCGCGGATGGGTGCTCGAAGGCAACGCGTTGACCCCACCGCAGGAGACGCCCGACCCGGACCCGAGCTTGCGCCAATCGCCGACGGTGGTGCCGTACGTACCGCAGCCGAACGAGCATCCGGCACCGTTCCGCGCCATGGGGACCGCGGCGCCGCTCGAAACGTACACGCCCGGCAGCGGACCGTACGCGTTCCCGCACACGGCGCTGGGATACGGGCACGTCGCGTTCGCCGCGACGTACGCCTTCGCGCAGAATGTGTTCGGCTTCTGGGATCCGTGCGACGATCTCGACCCGCTCGCCGCCGCGCCGGGACGGACGCTCTCCTATGCCGTGATCGGCTGGTACGCCGATCCCGCGAAGAGCGATCCGGTCGCGGCGCTCGCCGCGACGTCGAACACGCCGAAAGACTTCGTCGCCGCGCTGCAGAGCGAGCTGCAGTGGACGTACGACGCGCGCGCCGACACGCAGATCCCGCAGTCGTCGGTGCTGCTCGGCGTGCTGGGCGCCGTGCCGGGCGACCTGACGCAACAGTACGTCATGCAGCGGAACCTCGACGTGCAGGTCGCCGTCGGGAACACGACTGCGGAGGCGTTCTCGGCGCTCCTCGCGCGTGCGCTCGGCGGGCAGTACCCGGAAGCGGAGCGGATTCTGACGCTCTTGCAGACGGGCGCGCTGCAGCGCTTTCACGATCGGAACACGATCGCGAGCAGCGACGAGGCGCTGCACCGGGCGGAGTTCTCGGCCTTCCCCGGCGGCACGCTCTGGAGCGTCGTGCGAACGGCGGACCCGGCGCAGAGCGCGACCGGAACGATCTCGCGCGACCAGCTCGCGGGCGTCGCGAACGCGTCGATTCTCAACCTCGACCCGTCGGCCGGAGCGCTGCTGACCGACCTGAACGCGAAGCAGGTCGCACTCGACGCGGCGGTGTTCGCGGACCAGACAGCCCGCGCCCAGTTGTTCGCCGACTGGATCAAGATGATGATCGTCGAACATCCCGGCGACATCGTCGTCCCATATGGCCTGACCGGACCCGCGGCCGCGACGTTTCTGCGCGGCGAGGTCGCGGCGTGCACGGCGGCTCAGGGCGATATCGCGCAGCGGACGACGGCCGTCACGGCGGCGCACGACACCCTCGCGGCGGTGCTCGCGCCGGCGTTCGAGCCGGTCGCGCAGGCCGCGCCGCGCTTCTACGCGCCGCACGATCCGGTCGTCGTCCTCGCCGGCGCCGCGACCGATCCGGACCCGCGTTACGGCGGCGACGGGCGGTTCGCGAACGGTCTGCTGCAGTGCCGCCGCGATGACGTGCTGCTCTCGGGCCTCACGTACGGAGGCTCGTCGCTCGACGCCGCCGGGGCGGCTGTCGGACTGCCGGCGGTCGCGACGCTCCCGTTCGTCCGCGCGTTGGTCGCCGACGCCGCGTTCGGCGACGCCGCGCTCGCGCCATGGCTCGCGCAGCAGCTCGGGGTGCAAGGCGGGCAGCTCCCGGCGGCGATCGCGGCGATCGAGGCGGCGCAGACCGCGTCGCCGCCGGCCGGCGGGACTGCGGTCCTGACGGGAACGTTCCCGTCGCCGGTCGGCCTGCAGCAATGGACGGTGCAGCCGTTCATCCCGCTGTTCCTCGAATGGGAGGCGGAGGTGAGCCCCGTCGTAACGCTGCAGGACGGCAACGGCGACCCGATCCCGTACGATCCCGCGGCGGTGACGAGCCGTTACACGCTGACCGACGCCGACACCGAGCTCGTGCCGCGAGCCGGGCAGCCGCTGCCGCCGATCGACCAGACGCGCAAGCGGTATTCCGGAACGATGCCGCTGGCGAGCAGCATCGACACGCCGCTCGTCCGTCAGGCGAAGTCGTATCTCGAAGACGCCGCGCCCGACGATCCCGTCGTCCCGCTCCTCCAGGCCGCGCTGCAGTTGAAGCTGCCCGTCATGGCGCAGGCGCTGCAGGGTTTTACGCAGACGTTTCTGCAGCGGATGCAGGTCATCCAGCTTCCGGTCAACGATCCGCTCGCCGGATCGCCGCGCGAGCTGGAGCTGACGCAGGCGGTGAGCGACCTCGTGCAAGGATATCGCTCGCTCTCCGCCGACCCGCAGCTCGACTACAACCCGCTGCGTGCGGGGCTCGCGCGTTTCTCCCAGTTGCGCATCGTCGACGTCTACGGCCAGACCAACGACGTCAACGTCGCGTACCTGATTCCGAGCGAGGCGCTCGACGCCGGCGACCAGAACGATCCGAGTACCCTCGCGCTGCCGCCGCGGCTCGCGCCGCCGGCGCGGCTCGACGCGCAGCTCATCGCGGCGAACGGCGCCACGCCGACGAATGCGATCCCGACGACGACGCCGATCTTCGGCTGGCTCGTCTACAACCACGTCGACGACAACCTGCTCGTCTACGACGGCGCGGGGCTCGCCGCCGGGTCGTTCAACGTGCGCGGACCGCTCTGGCTGCCGCCGCCGGGAACGAACGTCGACCCGCAGCCGGCGTCGGCCGATCTCGCGAACTTCATCGCCGGCGTGCAGACCGTCGCCGACCCGCGCGCGTACGTGCAGGCGCTCATGGGCGCGCTCGACCTCGCGTCGCAGACGATCACGTCGCCGAAGCTGCGCGAAGATCCGTCGCTCGCGCTCCTGGTCTCGCGACCGTTCGCGCTCGCGCGAGCGCGCTTCGGCCTGAACTATTGCGGCGGGACGCCGCTCGATCAAGGCTGGCAGGCGTTCGCGGCGGCGGTCGCTGCGCCCGGGACGGCGCGCGCCGACGCCGCGCTGCACGGCCTGCAATTCGGTGTCGAGCTCGGTGACGTCACCAGCGGCGAAGACGGTTTCGTCGGCTACTACCTCGACGGTGACGGGGCCGGCGACTTCGCGACGCTCAACGCGCCCGATCCGCGGATGGCGGCGGGAACGCACGTCCGGACGCCCGCCGCCGAGACGCTCCCGGTCGACGCGCAGCAGGCGCGTGACGCGATCGTGCTGTTCGATCCCCACTGCACCATCACGGCGACGACGGGCGTGTTGCCGGTCGTCACGCTGCAACTGCCTCCGGAGCACTACGTGCCCGCACTGCAGCGGCTCGCCGTCACATTCGGAGTAACGCCGCTGATCCGCAATTCCGTGCCGCTCGCGATCCCGCATCCGGCAATCCGCGGCTACGACTGGTCGTGGCTCACGCTCGGCGCGTCGACGGAGACCCAGACGTGGTCCGCCGAAGATGCTCCGGACGACTCCCAGACCGGCACGATTCCGTCGCGCACGATCGTCCTCCAGGAGGGATGGCTCGCGTTGACGCCCGACGGCTCGAGCTCCTGACACCACGGTGTCAGGAGCGCCTTGCTAGGATCGCTGCACATCGCAACGACACCGCAAGGAGCACTCACGATGCCCGAAATCGTCGCCCCCGCCCTTCCAAAGTCGAGCGCGGCCGGAAATTCTACCAGCGTGAAACGCATGTTTGTCCGCAGGTCGTACACCCAAAGTTCCCGCGTCGACGCAGCATGATCGTGAGCACGTACGTTGCGTAGTTATCGATGCTCTTAAAGTGCATCCGCGAGTTTGCGGTCTTGAAGTAGTTTCCCCAGCCACGAAGGAGCGGATTGACTTGCTCCTTGATGAGATCGGGAAGATTCCGATGTTGTCCACCACGGGCAATATCGCGAATCCGCTCCTTGACCGACAACATCGCTTTGGGCGTCGGAAAGTAGAACGTTCCAACTTTGCCGGTCCGCTTTGAGGGCCGCCGCACGAAGCGGTGACCGAGAAAGTCGAACGGTTCTTTTGAAACGTTCACTAGCCGAGTCTTCTGCTCGTTGAGCGTGAGGCCAAGACGATCCAAGACCGACTTGGCCTCGCCGAGATAGAACTCGGGGCGCTTCGAACAGAGAATCACAAAGTCGTCGGCATACCGCACGATGTGAGCATCGTGCGAGCGATGTCCGTAGGCCTTGCGATCCCAATATCGGTCGAGCCAGTGAAGATACAGATTTGCAAGGAGGGGTGAGATCACTCCGCCTTGCGGCGTGCCGGTGGTTACGGCGCGCACCTGCATGTCTTCCATGACGCCGGCTTTGAGCCACATTGAGAGCAGCTTGAGAAGTGCCCTGTCGATGACTCGTACCTGGACCGCTTTCAGCAGCCGGTCGTGCGGGATCGTATCGAAATACGATTTGAGGTCCGCATCGACCACGTAGTGGCAACCGTAGTTGAGCCACTTGTAGATTTCTCCCAACGCCTGGTGGGCATTTTTCTGCGGCCGGAAGCCGTACGAGAAATCTTTGAAGTCCGCCTCGAAGATTGGTTCGAGAACGTACTTGGCTGCCGCTTGAACGACGCGATCGGCGATGACGGGAATCCCAAGCGGTCGTTGCTTTCCGTCGGCTTTCGGGATGAATACCCGTCGGACCGGCTTCGGCTTGTACCGCTTCGCTACGAGACGTGTGCGGAGATCGCCGAGAAAGGCGGCGAGTCCGATGTCTTTCTCAATGACGTCAAAGGTGAGACCGTCGATGCCAGGGGCACCGGCGTTCGCCTTGACTTGTCCATACGCGCGTCGCAGCACGTCTTCCCGGCATAGCTTGTCGTACAAAACTCCGAACTTGCGTTTCGGATTCGTCTTAGCTGCTCGGTATAACTTTCGCTGTAATACTCGTACCTTGTCTAACGGCGCGTTTATAGCACGTGGCAATCGCGCGGTACCTCATACATCGAAGAGTGTGACAGAAGCAGAGGTCCTTCCCTACGACGCGGTTGTGTTGTCCGTGTCATCATCGGTACTACAACCTCCTCCGACTCCTCTGTCTCGCGTCCATCGGGATTTCGGTGATCGCCTTATACCCTTTGTTATGCGACGGGTTAGATCGCAACGAGGAGAGGTCTCATCTGTTCCGTCCGATTCTGTGCGTGCATCCCGCCCTCTATACTCCGGGTTCCGCCCTCGACTTCAAATGGTTCGTCATCCATCGAGAGCCGCTGGCCTTCGCGCCCATTCTAAACGCTCGGCGGAACCACCCTACACCGGACTCTTCCAGCATAATCGCCCGGCTGAAATTTACGAAGCTGTAAAGGTTCATTTGCATTACGGGCTGCACTCTTGCGCGCGCCCACGGTCTGGATCTGGGGCAACGTTTATCCGGCGTCGTTCCCGCGCTTCCGTCACCGTCCACGCGTACGCCATAGCTACACAGCCAACGAACCAACGACTGCGGCAGGACTCTCACCTGCAAGAAATCGGACAGCTTATCAGATCACTCAGAACGCTAGAACGCTAAAACGGTCAGAACGTCAGAACGTCAGAACGGCGCTGTCTCACAATGAATCGCCATTTCACATTGAATCGACCGTGAGGCCTGAATTTCACATTGAATCGGCGAAAAGCTGGTAAGGCGCGAGAGTACGATCATAAGAGCCTTTCTTTGGAACCGGGACGGGGCGGCAGCTTGCCGGCGCCCACCAGGGGCGCGACGGCAAAGCGCGCCACCCTGTCCTCCACGCCAACCGCATGTAGCTCCAAGCTTTGGTTCGACCGCGTCGGGTCCGGGGCATTTCCGTCCGAATGGTGGGGCCGTGAGGTTGACGCGAGGCACTGAATCTCGGTCGCTGACCTGGAACTCATGGCCTGGGCGTTGAAACGGAAAGCCGGCCTGGGCAAGCACCGGCTCGAGGTCCCCAATCGGGACGACGAAGAACACGCCGCTATTGACCGCACCTATCTGCCGGCGGATTTCTGCTAGGATCGCAGGGGGCTCATCCGGGCCGGCGGTCGTCCCTGGCGCGGCAAGGTCTGCCTCGCCCGGCGGCCTGTATCCGTGAACTAGCCTGATGAAGCAGCGCCAGCCGATGCTCCGCGAGCAAACGTCACCGGTCCACCACTCATCCCCCGGGAACTCGTGATACTTTAACTAATTGGCGCCACCGCCAATTACGAGGACGGCTTTCGCAGTTTGCAGTCAGAACATTTGCGCGATGTCGGTGATAAGAGGATTGTGGTCGCTGAACTTACGGACATTGGTGTCATCGATCGTACGCGTTGATCGCATGCGACCCGCCGCAGCCGGGTTAGCAAGGATGTAGTCGATCCGGCACTCAACGGCCTTCGTACTTCGCGTAATGGTATGTCGCTTCGTGCAACGACCTACGCCTACTGCGCATGAGGGCTCGCACGACAGGTCGGCAAACTGTTTCTTTGCGAGTCGATCCAACTGTGCTGCAGCCATAAGGCCGTCTTTGAGATGGACCGAAAGATTAAGGTCTCCAGCGATAATAGTCGGTGCGTCGGTGACGCTCTTGAGAATGCCGTCGACCCCGGCGGGCAGTTGAGAGTGGACCACCCCGCGGGCACTTCAAAGTAGACCAGGCCGGGCGGGTGATATGGGG